>CAZRGF010000008.1:0-51733 GCA_964599615.1 Candidatus Woesearchaeota archaeon | reverse complement strand
TGGTAATTACGGAATAAATCTTCCAGGTGGAAGAAACTTTGTCCAAGCATGGGGTAAGTATAGATACAAGATAACAGCGCACAAGTCAGGATATAGTCCTAGGGTCAGATATGTGGGGATTATGTCGAATAGGATACGCACTAGAAATTTTGTCCTAAAAAACGGAGGTTCAGATGTTCCAATAATAAAACAATTTGTAGCAGCTCCCCCAAATGTTTCTAAGTCTGGGGATAAAACCACCTTGCATTGGGTCTGTGATAATACTGTTGGAGTAAGGATTTTCAGTATAGGAAAGATGATACATCAACAATCGGGGCCAAATGGACAGATTCCAGTCCAAGTGAATTCAAATACCAATCAGGTGGCATATGAATTAAGAGCATTTAGTGCCTCAGGCAAACATGTGGATGAACATGTTATAGTTCATATTTCATCTCCACAATCAAATGGGAAAAAATTAGTTGTAGAGATGTACGTCAATGGTGCAGTCAATAGAAATGCAGGGGAAATACAAATAAAACCAAATGTTTATTCAAATGTTAAAACATCTTCCATACCTTTCCATGTCAAAAAAGAGAATCCAGGATTTAAATTTAAAAAATGGATGATACATCATGTAACTAAACAATATACTGAACCGCCAAGAACCGGCAAAAACTTCTTGCTTAGCATGGATGGAGATTGTAAAGTTGAAGCTCACTTTTCTAGCACCAATGCAAACCAACAATCAAATATGGGAAAAATCAGTTTATCAGTAAGTAGAAAACAAGTAAAATCAGGGAAATCTACTCATGCATATGCTAGTTGGAGCGGCGGAAAAGCTCCCTTTAAAGTTAATTGGCATTGCCCTAGTCCTCTTCAAACACCCTCACAACCCACAAACAAAAGTCCAGTAAGTCATAACTTTACTATTCAAGGTAATCCTGGCCAAATAATTCCTATACACGTGAGAGTAGAAGACGCCAATGGTGTAGCAGACACTGCACTAAAAAATGTTAGGGTAATTCCATAAAACTCCTAACATTAAATTTATAAATCTCCAGAACCTAAACAAAACATAAAAAGAGGCACAAATGCAAGCAAAGACATTGATGATAATATTTGGCATAATCCTTGTTGCAATTAATGTGATAGGAACACTATGGGCCTTTGGGATAACATTCGCTTTTTTAAGTTTCATTCCCAATACTGCGATGGTGTTTACTATTGCAAATGGGGTAATTGCGATAATTATGCTTGTAATAGGTTTAAACCCAGATACTTACTAAAATAAAAAATGGTAACAGGATTAGAAAACTTTCCTTCATGGTTGATAGTAGTTTATGTAATTGCAATAGTCTGGAGTTTAATATGGAAAGCAATTGCATTATGGAAATCTGCAAGGTTAAATAAAAAAACATGGTTTGTTCTCTTGCTTGTCATCAATACTCTTGGAATCTTAGAAATACTTTACATATTTGTTTTCTCAAAATGTTGTAATAAACAAAAGAAAGAAGCAAAAAAAATTAAACCTGTAAGAAAGAGGAGATAAGATGAGGCCAAGATTCATATTAATGATATTTGGGTTTATAACAACGATATTAGGTATATTAGCTTTAGCAAAAAATTCTATTTCCCCGTCAATTTTGGGGGCAGCAATAGGGGATAAAATAGAGTCTGTTCCTGCTTCACCAACATTTTATTTTATTTTGTTTCTTGTTTTAGGAATTTCTGCAGTTTTATTCTCTCTTTTAGAAAGAAAGGTAATCGACTAGACGCCTTTGCTAAATTCTTCACGTCTTTATTGGTATTATGTCCTAAAAGTTCTTTTTCAAAATTTGCGGATGAATCAAACTAATCGAGAATCAAGAGCGTATAATAACTTGACTTTGCCACCAATATGTGTAATTATGAAGTATTTTTTGTTTTTCACGATTCTCCAAATTCAGGAAGTCTGCATACCCTCTGAAGCTAATACAACTTAACTCGCATTTGGCAAAGTCAAGATGATAAACTTACAGATGGCAAAGCCAGGTTATCAAAAAATTATGACCTATTGTTTTTGTTTTCGAAGACAATACCTACACGAAATTGAACTATGCCTATATAGCTGCATATGCCGAAGAATTAGAACCACTGCTTCAAATCTTTTTGTTTATTGAATTCTTTTGCTTCTTTTAATTTGTCTAGAGCACTCAAAACCCTCTCACTGGAAAAATCATGTTCGTCGCACAACAAAGCCTTGATATCATTTTCATTGAAGTCATGAAAATCTAGTCTGTATTCTCTGTTCACATTGGGTTTTTTGAATAATTCGAAAATCTCTTGCCAATTGAATTCAAATTCTTTTCCATCTTGAAGCAATTGTTGTTCAACTGCTTGGAAAATCAAGTAAGGCTGTTTGTATTTCTGAACAAGTACAAGGGCTTTTTTTGGTCCAATCCCTTTGACTCCACCAGGATTAAAATCAGTTCCAGCTAAAATTCCCAGACATATCAATTGCTCATGGGAAATCTGCAAAGAGTTTAGAACATTCTCCAAGTCAATTGATTCAGGTTCAACAGGAACATAAGCTCCAGAAGAAGTTTTTCTTTTTTTAGCAAGTGTTAGATTCTGTATTAATTTATTGCATCCGAACAATAAAGAATCATAATCCTGGCTTGCTACTGCAAAAGCTTCGTTTCTTGCAATTAAAGAAGCCTGTGCTTCTCCTTCTCCAGGAGCTTGGACAACAGGCAACCCTAAAGCTCTTATTAATCTCTTGCTCTCTTCTACGATTTCATCTGTCATGCGGACATTCTGCCTTGAATATTTGAGCATTTCATCTGTCTTGCCTTCTCTTTTAGCTTCAAGATATTTTTCTTCAGCTTCTTTTTTTCTTTCAAATCTTTCTTTATTAGTCTCTTTCTTGAGTTCAGGAGGCTTTCCATCAAAAACATAAATTAATTTCAAACCTCGTGACATTAGGTTAGTCGTTCTATAAAATAATCCAGAAAGATGTGAAGTTATCCTCTTCTTGTTATCCATTAGAGGAGTTCCATCAATCTGTCGAATATTAGCTAAAAACTGATAGATTGTGTTAAATGCATCTACAGCAATTATCTTTCCTTTCAAATCCTCTATTCTGATTTGTTTTCTTGGAACTAATTCCCCTATCTGTAATCCCATAAATATTAATATCTCTAATAATATAAAAAACTAACTAACAACCCCAGTTAGCTACACAATTATGTTATTATTATTAAGTTACAATAATAGAAAGATTTAAAAACAAGTTTTGATTAAAAAAACATGGGAAACATTACAGCTATACCAGCAACAGGAGGTATTGGAGAACAATGGTTTGATCGAGCATTCGGGCCAGTAGTTAGTAAATTAACTAGTGGATTAATACCCCCAGAAGACAGGGGTTACGTCTTTGCCGAATTAGCTGTATCAAACTTACTTGATGATTTAAATGGATCACAAAAACATGCTGAAAGCATATTTGAAGTAAAAGAACACAATCGAAGTGGAAGAATGGTTTTAAAGAACAGACTAAATGAAGCAATTGTCTGTCATTATGACCCTAGATTAAAAGATTATACTCAAAGAATTAGCATTGCTGCTTTAAATCCAGGAAGAGCAGAATGTTTGTCTGATGTAGTTGGATATTCTTATCTTAATATGGGTTTTTTAGTAAATCCAGTATTAGCACGTTAATAAAAAACTAACTAATCGTGCTCTTCTCCAAATAAATCTTCTATGAAATATTCAATATCTAGAACTAATCTATCTGGTCTTGGTTTCTTCTCTATCATTCGTGCTAATTCTCCCTTTATTTTTTCAAAACTTGTTGGAGAACAATGCATATTCACAAATAAGTTTGGATTAACTCTTATAACATATTTTCTAGCTGCCCCATCATCGTATGTTTCCTTTGATCCGAAATATGTGACACTAATATCATGCTCTCTCTTTCCTTCAGAAAAGTTATAATCTGCACTACCAATTCTATCAAATCCTTCTAAGTTCATTTTTTGATAAACCCGACTTATTTAAAAACTTATCTTCTATCTCCTCTCAAAATAATCTCTGAATGTTTTAGAACAAGGATAATCTGCATCTCTTGGGTCGCGGTAAACTAAAGAGGGTTCTCTATGAGTTTTTTTAGTTTCTCTTCTAGGCGTACTTGCTTCCATAAAAATGTTATTTGCAGCGCCGATTCCATTAAGAGTATCATCTTCTGGTTCATGCCCCAATAAATCATTAAGTGTATTATAAACTGAAGAATCACCAGAACTTAGGGCTTGTCGCCTTTGTTTTTCTAATTCTACAATATCTCTGAATCTTCCATTAAACAAAACCCTATCGCCCATTTTTTTCACTCTTTACTGAATAAATAAACAAAGCGTATTTATAATAATTACTGTAATCAATGATATTAATTAAAGTTGAACTGCATTTTTCTCTTTTATTTGAAAAATTGAAGTTATCTATTAGAATACCCGTTTGCTTCTAAGCCAAGGTGTACAATCATAGTATCTTTGTCAATTACTTCTAGGGCTTTTTTATTTGCTCTTCCAGCAGCAGCTAAAAACTGTGTAGCAGCATTTGCATATACTTTTCTATCCCCAGAGCTTTTGCTGTCTTTTAAATGAGCTACTTGATCAATTGCTCTGTTTACATTCTCAACAAAAGCACCAGTAGAACCATAATGAGATTCTACATAAACATGTCTTGCTTTTGCTTCAGCGTATATCTCTGGATCATGGATATTTTCAACTCTACCAGGTCCAATCGCGTTACATCCTGTCATGACCAATAACATTGCTCCACAAACTAATTCTCTTAGTGCCATTTTAAAATCTCCTTATTTCTTGATGATTTAGTCTTGGTTGCATTCTAATATAAAGCTCTTGGTTTTGTTTATCTTCTAATACAGAATAACCTGTGTCATAGTTTCTTACTGATACTACAGGTGGCCTTATCATATGATTCTTTGGAACTTCTAGAGGTAATACAAATGCACTCATAACCATTGCCACACTACTCCATCTAAGGCATGTTAAACCAACTCTTCTGACTTTTTCAAAGAAAAGTTCGTTTCTTTCTGTATCTTCAAATGAATTGTCTATTGATTCCATTTTAGTATAATTTGTTACTATTTAACAGTAATTATGGTTTTTAAATCTTTTGCTATATTCTAAATCATAATTTAAATTAGCTAAACCTATGCCATAGTTTTTTTTAGGTTTATTATGTTCTTTCTTAGGTCTTTGTATTTCAGGAATAGCATTAGGAACATTGGTTTCAGATTTTTTGCAAGAAGGACTAGTAAGGTAAAGGGCTAATCCAATTGCCACTATTGGCACTAAGACAATAACAACTTGAGTTAGTTTTTCTAAGTTCATTGTACATACTAAAATTTATAATCTTTAAATCTTTCTATGTTTATGGAAATTAAATTCATTCCAATAGATTATGATTACTTTGATTATCAAGGGAAGAACTATCTCAAAATAATAGGCAGAGATGATAAAAACAAACGGGTTTGTATCATTGACTCTTTTCAGCCATATCTCTGGGCAATTTTGAAGCAAGATACTGAAGAAAAGAAGATAAAAGAACTTCAAAAGAAGATAGGGAAGATAAAAGTAGAGTCTTCAGAAAGAACAACAAAAGTAGAAAAAACAGAAGTCCATGAGAAAAACTTTCTTGGCAAAAAAGTAAAAGCAATCAAGATATTTATTACTAATTACAAAGATGCTCATGCAGTTGCAGACAAGTTAGATTTTGAAGAAATAGAATGTCGAAGAGAATATGACTTGCACTTAATAACTAAATATATAATTGACAAAAAACTCTCACCTTTTTGTTGGTACAAAATTTCTGGTGAAGTTTTGAACAATAGCCCGGAATTTGGGGGCATAGACTCTGTACTTGAGGTTGACTTGTGCTTGAAAGTAGAGAAGATGGAGCTATTAGAAAAAACAGATAAAGAAAAACAAGATGAGAAGATTAAGCCCAAAATTCTTGCTTTTGATATAGAAACAGATGAATTTGAGATAGGCAAGGGAGAAATCTTGATGATTTCTTTAGTAACAGATTCATTTCAAAAAGTCTTGACCTGGAAGAAGATTTCTGAAAATAAGAAGCCAGAATTTGTCGAATTCTATAAAGACGAAGCTTCTATGATAGAAGCTTTTGTTGATTATGTTAAAAAACTTAGCCCAGATATTTTAATAGGTTATTTCTCAGATGGTTTTGACTTGCCATATCTAAGAGCAAGAGCAGAGGTAAATAAGATAAAACTTTCTTTAGGATTAGATGGCAAGCAACCTACTTTTGCTCGGGGAAAATACACTTCGGCCCGAGTTTCTGGAATAGTCCATGTTGATTTATTTAGATTCATTGAAACAGCTTATTCTCAGTATCTACAATCAGAAACTTTAGGGTTAAATGAAGTTGCTTCAGAACTTTTAGATGAAACTAAGCTTGACTTTGAATTCAAGCATGCTTCAAAAATAGATGAAGATGGCTGGCTCGAATATTTTAAATATAATCTCCAAGATTCTGCCTTGACTTATAAGTTAGCTGAAAAAATCTGGCCTGATTTACTAGAATTCTCTAAAGTAATTCAAGAACCTTTATTTGAAGTGACTAGGGCAGGGATGTCCCAGTTAGTTGAACTCTATATCATTCATAATCTTAACAACTATAATGAAATTGCTGAAAAACGTGCTTTAAATGATGAAGTTTCTTTAAGAAGACAAAGAGAAAAATATGAAGGGGCTTTTGTTTTCCAACCAACACCAGGATTATATGAAAATCTGGCAATGTTTGACTTTACAAGTTATTGGCCAAGTATAATTGTGACTTATAATCTGTCAAGATCAACTTTCTTAACAGATGAAGAAGAAATAAAGCAAGGATTGAAAGAAAAAAATGTTCTTCAAGTGAACATAGGTGAGCAAACTTTCTATTTTTCGAAAAAACCAGGATTTTTCTCTTTGATGTTGAATGACATAATTGAAAAAAGAAAAAAATACAAAAAAGAATATCAAAAAGACCCAAGTCCATTAACTAAAGCAAGAAGCAATGCTTACAAGCTATTGGCAAATGCTTCTTATGGTTATCAGGGTTTTTTTGGAGCTAGATACTATTGTCCTGAAGCTTCTGCATCAACCACCTCTATTTCAAGGGACTTGACTAAAAGCACAATTGACCTGATAAATCAAGAGGGTTATGGTGTTATAATGTCTGACACCGATAGTATCGCTTTTACACTTAACAAAAAAACCAAACAAGAAGTTTTGGATCTTCTTGCAAGAATAAATAAAAATCTTCCTGGAATAATTGAACTCGATTTAGAAGATTTTTTCAAAAGAGGAATCTGGGTAACAAAAAGAACAGGAGATTTCGGGGCTAAGAAGAAGTATGCTTTACTTTCAGAAAAAGGAAAAATGAAAATTCGCGGTTTTGAGACAGTCAGGAGAGATTGGTGTGCTCTTGCAAGAGAATTACAAGATGAAGTCCTTGACATGATTTTAGAAGAAGGGAAAGCAGATAATGCTTTCAAATTAGTTAAAGAGACTATAGACAAGATAAACAAGAGAAAAATTCCTAAAGAAAAACTTAAGATAAAGACACAGTTGAAGAAACCAATTGATGAGTATGTTGCAATTTCTCCCCATGTTACAATAGCCAAAAAAATGTTAGAGCGAGGTTTGCCAGTAGATGTGGGCATGTTGATTCAATTCTACATCTCGGAATCAAAATCAAGCAATAAATCAAAATCAAAGAACCCTATTCGCGACAGGGCTAAATTAATGGACGAACCAGGTGAATACGACATTGCATATTATGTTGACCACCAGATTTTGCCAGCAGTTGAGAACATCTTCCAGGTTTTCAACATCTCCATTGATGATTTGAAAGGCAAGAAGCAGAAGAATTTAGGGGAATTCTAGCTCCAATACCAAGTTAAGTTAAATCTTGTAAAAACTTTATCAAGAACTTCTCTTGAAGTATATGTTTTTCCTATTTTAAAACCAAGTTTTCCAAGTGTTTCTCTATCGTCTTGTACAGCATTTAATTTTATGTTACAAGAATTTGGTCCTTGTTCTTCTTCTTTCTTCGGTCTTTGTGAACAATCTGAACAAAGAGCATCATAATCGTCTATTAATTTAACAAGCAAATTCGGATTTTTCAACATTCTGTGAAAAATTGCTCTATTTTTTACATTGTCTTCTTCATTAAATCCAAAAGAATTTATCTCGTTTTTTATAAATGTTCTTTCCCAGTCAGGACAAGAACCTCCTTCTTCTTCAAGATAAGCAGGATATTGTCTCAATACTTTGACATAATCTGGAACTCTTAGAAGATGATGCCCCCTTATTTCAATAATATCTTGTTCTGTCATTTTTTAATATTTTTTATTTATTTAAACTGCTTTTAACTCCACCCGTTCATAGATGGGTCCACCGTAATCTGAATGAAATTGATCGATTATTAATCTTGTCCCAGGTTTTGCATATTTTAGCAATTCTTTTGCTTTTTCAGCTTCTTCGGGCTTGTAGCTGAAAGTGACTATTGCAGATATTGCTTCTGGGGGGATTGTACCACAATGTATCACTTGTCCCCCTTCCGCTCGAATCCTGGAAGTTGATTTATCCGAATGATATTGTCTCTCTACTTCAGACCCAAAAAAAGGTTGAAATGAATAACCCCCTGTGTTTTGGTTTGAATCACAAACATAAAAGTTATTTCTGTTTTTTTCAACCCAATTTTCATCTAAGAAAAAGGTATAATTCCCCCAAGCTGAAGTACTCAATCTATCTTCTGCAGTTAAAAAAACAAAAGGAAATTTAGCCCATTGGGGCATATCTGTTAGGGAAGATGGTTTAATTCCTTCTAATAGCATCTTAACTGCTCTTTCAAGAGTTTTAGTTCCGTGTTTTAACATATAACCTATAAGAATCACAACTTTTTAAAGCTTTCTATTTGTAACTACCTACAAGTGACAATATTTAGAATTCTCCTAGTTTTTTCTGCTCTTTTTTCACCACATGTTCTTGCCACGTCCCCCATGTTTTCCTGAAAATCCCGTGATTTTTGAATTCTTTTGAATGTTTCTCAAGAAATTCAATTGTTGCAGGATCACTCGGATAACCGCTTCCGAAGTCAATCCCTATTTGTTTCTTGATTTTTTCTATTTCAGAATCCCTCGTTACCTTTGCTAGGATAGAAGCAGCAGAACACTCAACATGATTCACATCAGCTTTATGTTCACATTTGATTAGGACGTTTTTTTCAGATTCTTCGATATATTTTAAAAGATAATTCCTCCATTCGGTGGTATTCGGAGAAGGGCAGTCAACAACAATCACAATTTCACCCTCAAGACTATTGGTTGTTTTCAAGATTTCATTTATTATTTCCGCGGTTTTTATTGCTTCAATCCTATTCAAGTTCAAGCCAACATTAGTCCTATTATCAATTTCAGTTGGAGATGTAGCAACTATATGGTATCCTAAAGAAATTTCCTTAATTTGCCCAAAAAGAGATTCTCTTTCTTTTGCTGTAAGCTGTTTAGAATCCTTGCACCCTATTTTCTTAAGTTCTTTCTGTTTTTTTTCATCTACAAGCACACCAGCTAGAAGCATTGGCCCGACTAATGGGCCTCGTCCAGCATCATCTACCCCCAGATAAAACTTCATGACATTTAATATTCTGAGAGTTTAATAATTTTTCTTAAATAACAGAAAGGTTTATAAATACCAAAAAATACCATTTAATACCAAATAATAAAATGAAAAACAAAGAAACAGTCCAACTTGGTTTAAGAATAGATAAGAAATTACTTGAAGAAATTGAAAACCTCGCTGAAGCAGAAAAAATAGACAAAATGTCCTGGATAAGGCGGGCAATAAACTTACATTTTTTTGAGGTCAAAGATAAAATCAAAGAACAATGGATCAAATCTTATCTAAATTTAAGTTTAGATGAAGAAGACTTTAAAAAATTAATGAATTTAAAGAAAATTCCCCCTGATTTAGAGAAAGTACGTAAGGAAAAATTAAACCAATTAAAAAAATAAAGACTTTTAAACCCCGAACCATTATTACTTAAGTAAAAGAAGAGGCAGTTGAAAGAAATGATTTTATCACAGAAAGAGGTATTAAAAGAAATGAGAAAAGGGAAGATCAAAATAGAACCTTTTGACTTAGCTTCTTTAAAATCCTGCGCTTATGACCTTTCTCTTGATAATGAATTTGCTTTTCCAATAAAAAAGACAGTTAGACTTGAAGAAAATATTCCAATTAAAGATTATTTCAATCAAAAAGTACTTTCTGAAGTAAAACTCAAGCCACACGAGTTTATTCTGGGAATTACAAAAGAAAAAATAACTCTTCCAGAGGATATTGCGGGTTTTCTATCAGGAAGAAGCAGGTTTGCCAGATTAGGCTTGCAAATCCACTCATCTTCTAATTTTATTCAGCCATCTTGCTCAAACAAACAGGTTTTTGAAATAAAGAACATGGGAGCAAACACAATTGTCTTGAAACCTGGCTTGAAAGTAGCCCAAGTTATATTCATGAAAGTTAAAGGAAAAGGCTCTTATCTTGGGAATTTTAAGTTTCAAGAAAAAATTATATAGAATCTTTTAGTTAAACTGATTCTTTCTTTTGTTTAATAAAAACTCCATATTTCCCACTTCCCCATCTTGGTTCAATAACTTCAATTTCTTGGAGTAAAGGACGACCGTGCATAAGACCTTTAATGCACACTTCCAATCCCTTTGTTCCAGCAATATCAAAAAATATAGAATTATTACTTGGGCGGCATTCTTTTCCAGCCATTAGGGCATATGCTTTGTACATATAGTTTGTATCTGGGATTCTAACAAAACGAAGATGATGTGAAGGACTTGCTTCCAATTGTCTTACAATATTCGCCCCAATTGTATCATAAGATTGCCCATCATTAATCACAACATAGTTTTTCATATCCATTATAAAAAATCATTATTTATAAACCTTTCTTTTGTAACTACTTTAAAGAAACACTAGTATTCCGGCATTCCGCCAGGTGGCATTCCAGAAGGCATTCCGCCTTTGCTTGAAGCAATGACATCATCGATCCTGAGAATCATCATTGCTACTTCAGAAGATGATTTTAAAGCTTGAATTTTGATTTCTAAAGGCTCCACAATGCCTTTAGCAAAAGTATCTGATATTTCCCCAGCAATTGAAACACTTGTTGAAACATCTATCCCAAAAGTGAACTTATTCTCTTCGTGTCTTGATTTTAATTCTGTTAGAACTTCAATAGGGTCTAATCCAGCATTTTCAGCTAAAGTTCTTGGAATGACTTCTAAGGCATCTGCAAAAGCATTGACTGCAAGTTGTTCTCTTCCCCTGATGCTTTGGGCAAATTTTCTTAATCTTTTCTGCAATTCTATTTCAAATGCTCCTCCGCCTGCAACAATCAATCCTTTTTCAAGAGCAACTGAAACATCTCCTATTCCATCTTTCATTGCTCTTTCAATTTCATCAATAACATGTTCTGTTCCGCCTCTAATCAAAATAGTTAATGCTTTAGGATTCTTGCACCCAGTAACATAAATCATTCCTTCGGTGGAATCAAATCCATGTTCTTTAACTTCTTTGACAGAAGCAGCATATCCTAAGTCTTTTGCATTTAATTCATTTAAATTGCTCATTATTCTTGCTCCAGTTGCTTTAGCTAATTTATCAATATCATCTGCTTTTATTCTTCTAGCAGCCATTATTCCTTCTTTAGCAAGATAATATTGTGCAATATCATCAACTCCTTTTTGGCATAAAACCACATTTGTTCCTGATTTTTTTATCTTGTCAACCATATCTTTGAACATCTTGTCTTCTTGATCTAAGAAAGCTTGTAATTGATCAGGCATATTAATATTGATTTTAGTGTCTGTTTCAGGATTTTTTAATTCTAGGGCCATGTTCAATAAAAGGATTTTAGCATCTTTTACATAAGCAGGCATATCGGGATGCGTTCTTTCTTTGTCTATGACTATTCCTTCTATTAATTCAGTATCTTCAATCCCATCACCTTTTCTTTTTTCTAATTTGATATTATCTTTATCAACTTTAATTCCATTTTCTGTTATTTCCATAACTTGTTTTATTGCTCTCACAATAATTGTGCTTAATTTGTCTTTAGCAGCTTCAGCTCCCTTGCCAACCATCGCAGTCATTGAAACTTGTTTCAATAAGTTTTCATTATCCGGACTTACTTTAATAGCTAATTCTTTGGCAATTTCTTGGGCTTTTTCAGCAGCAATCCTATACCCTCTTGCAATGATTGTTGGATGAATTCTTTCATCTAGAAGTTTTTCAGCATTTTCTAATAATTTTCCAGCCAAGATTACCGCAGTAGTTGTTCCATCTCCGACTTCAGCTTCTTGAGTTTTAGCTATTTCAACAATCATCTTAGCAGCAGGGTGTTCTATTTCCATCTCATCTAATATTGTTACACCATCATTTGTTACAGTGATGTCTCCTAAAGAATCTACAAGCATCTTATCCATGCCTTTAGGTCCTAGTGTAGTTTTAACTGTTTCAGCAACTAGTCTAGCTGCTAGAATATTATTTCGTTGAGCATCTCTTCCTATCATCCTTTGTATATTTTCTGGTAGTATATAAACTGGTTTGTCTGCCATTTTTTAAATTGTCTCCAATCTTTTTGCAATATATCCTGGACAAAGTTTATTTAATCTTTTCATTATTTCATTGGCAAATCCTACATCAGTTGTAGTTAATGTATAATCATATAATGAGTTTTCATCTCCTCTTCTAAACACCGGTGTAAAACCCGGAGATGGGAAATCATCATTAACCCTAACTGCTAACCCATCTAATTCCCTTGTATGGTTTTTTCCTCTTTCATTAGGACCGACATTAACTCCAATGTAATACATTTTTACCATTTTTATCTGCAATATTGTTGTTTAGCGCAATATTCATTTCCCTTATTTAGTTCTTCAACAATTGATTCTGCTTCTGAAAGATGAAGACTGCCAATTGAATAATGATGCCCTCTTGGACCTTTGCTTTGGTTTAATGGAAAATCCTCTAATGCTAAGCCGCCATGAAACGAGACCATGGTCAATTTTTGTTTTATATCGCTTTCAGTATTTTTGCTTGGCTTTATTCCTTGACCAAGATAGATAAATACTGCATAATCATTAGTATCCTTTGCCATTTTTTATTAAATTTGATATCTAAAAAACATCCCCTGCCTTCATGTCAATTAGATTTATTTAATGTTTTATTAGATTTAAAAACCTTTCTTTTAATAAATGCTTCCTTTATGATTTAGAGAGAGTGACAAAAGGTATATAAATTTAAATTGTCTTTTATAACTATGAAATCAGGGATTAGAGTTGCAGATGTGATGACACGGAAGTTCATTTCTACATCCCCAAATACACATGTGATAGACTGTCTAAAAGTGATGAGTAGAATGGATTTTGGTTCTTTATTGATTATGCAAAATAAGAAACTTGTAGGCATAATTACAGACAAGGACATCATAGAAGCCATCGCAAAAAATAAGAAAATCATGGAAAAACCGATTAAGACGATAATGACCAAGAATATAGTCACAATTTCTCCAACAAAAGATATTTCAGAAGCAATTCTGTTGATGAACAAGAAGAATATAAAAAGACTGCCAGTAAATGTAAAAAAGAATATTATCGGCTTGGTTACAGAAAAAGATATTCTTAAGATAAGGCCGGGCTTATTTGATATAATTGTCCAAAAGAAAAGGATTCTAGAAGAAAAAGAGAAGATAAAGAGAATCAAGACAGTCAATGAATACAGGGCAATAAAAGAAGGCATGTGTGAAGAATGTGGTGCCCCAGATATGCTTTATCAAGTTAATGATCGGGCTGTTTGCCACATTTGTAGAGAAACAGTCAAAAAACAAAAACCAAAATCTAATCAAAAACAAGACAAAAACCAACCAGCTTTCCATAAAAGAGTTATCACGTTCTTAAGAAGAAAACACGAATAATTTAATTTAGATTGATTTTTCATAAAAAATAGCTTCTCTGTCATCACCCCAATGTCTTTTTTCTCGTTTTGTTTCTTTAAAACCCAATTTTTTTAATAAAGAGATCATTGCTGGATGTCCAGCATGAGTTTTGGCACTAACTTTCTCTTTTCCTAGTTCTTTGGCTCTTTCTATGCAAAGATTCATGAAATCTTTTCCAATCCCTTTTCTTCTATGTTCAGGATGCACCGCCATAAGCCAACAATAAAAAATATCTTCTTGAGGGTAACCTAGAACAAATCCATGAACATTTTTTTCTTTTTCAATAACAAGATAATAACCTTTTCCAGACAATCTTTTCATAATCTCACTCCTTGAATAGAAGTGGTCAAAAGCAAGATTTGCTACTTTCAGAACCTCATCTAATGTCCTATCGCCCAGCCTTGTTTCTTTATACATTTTATAAACACCAATCCTAAACTTTATAAATTATCTTAAACTCTAGTTTTTACGGGCTCGTAGCTCAGTCTGGTTAGAGCACCTGACTCTTAATCAGGGTGTCGCAGGTTCAAATCCTGTCGAGCCCGTTTCTTTTCGACAGGATTTTTCAGATCTCGCAAGAATTTTTACAAGAATTATTCCCCTTCTTACTTTTATGATTTACTTTTTTCTTCTAATGCAATAATCTGGAAACTGGGAGGGGGGCACATCTGGGTTAAGTTCTGGGCAGTAATATGTTCCAATCGACTGTGTCTTGTTTAAAGCAGAGGTACATACTTCTCTGCCAGGTCTAAGAGTAACCGATATTACATTTTTTAGAGGTTCGCATAAAAAAACTTCATCCTTTGTAGAATAAAGGCACTCACAACTTCCTTTTTTGTCACACCAAGATTCTATTCCCAATAAAAAATTAGCTATATTCATTTTAAAATTATTCAAGAATCCAAAATATGTTTTTAAATCTTTCTAATTAAAACTATCAATAATTATTCTCTTTCTCTCCAGGTATACTTGCACTTCTTGCATCTGAAGAAGATAGTTTCAGCCTCGTCTCCTGCTCTCATTTGTGTTGCCCAGGTCTCAGCTTCATTATACCCGCATTTTTTGCAATTTGCATTGACAACAGGCCAGACATTGCTTTCTTTTTCTTTTAGAACATCGATTTTGTTCTCTGGAGCAATGCTTTCAGAACTAGTTAGTTTGACATTTGTAGTGCTGGAATATCTGCATTTTGGACATGCAAATTTCTTACCTTTAGGGATAAGCATTGAACCGCATTTTGGACAAAATTGCATTTTTTTTATACCTCTTTATTAGGTTTTCTTATCGTTGATTATATATATTGAATTTAAAAACCTTCCTATATCAAGGGTTTTTAATTAATTATGCTAGGATTAAGTCTCTAAGTGTTGTTTTTAAGAACATAGTTTTTCAGCCACAATTCCCAGAGATTTTTTAAGAATAAAATTTAATTACAATTACATACAGAATTTATTTGAATAACTCAACAAAAAACAATTTTATCCAACCAAGCCAAGGAATTCTCGATACAGATTTTCCAAGAACTTGTTCTTTAGAAATTAATTCTTCGTAAGGGTGCTGTCCGTCATTATGATCTCCTTTAGTCTCATAGAAAATTTGTCCATCAACTTTATGGATAGCAATAACTCTATGGATTATGGGAACAGGGTTTTGAGGAACTTGGAATATGATAACATCCCCTATTTTGTAATCTTTATTCTTATTCCCTTGAACAAGTATGATATCCCCCTTGTCCATACCATCATGAAAACCCCAAGAATTGACTGTCTCTAGACTAATGTTATTCTCAGTATACCAATATCCATGGAGACTGTACCAGTTATCAAAAACATCTTCATGAGTCATGCTCCCGCTTTCTACAATAACTAAAGGCAATGAAGTCCCTAAAATCAAACCGATTCCAGGCAATAGTAAAAATTTAACAATCAAGAATATAATAATTATGTCAATAATCAAACTCCAGATTGAGTTTGATTTCCACAAAAAGTTCCATGTTTTTTTCAAAAGTCCTTTGAGTTTCATATTCCGATATTTTATTGAGTTTTTCCAGTTTAAAAAGATAGTTATAATATCTTAAAATCTAGTCTAATATGATATTTATAAGGGGCAAGCTCTCGCAAAATATTGAAGCCCAGTATTCTGATTTTCATCTTAGCTCGCTTTGCAGCATCTTGGACTCTTTTTTCTGAGACTTTTTTTTCCAGTTCCTCTTTTTTTACAAAGTCCTGGAAATGTACTATTGTCCCTTTCCTTGCAACCATAAGCGCTTCTTTCAAGAAAGTTTCCTCAAGTTGAGGTCTTGCCATGATTATTCTGTCAAAAGTTATTTTTTCTTTTTTGAATCTAGGGCATACTTTTTTAATATCTCCAGGGATAGCCTCGATATTATATAATTTGTTCAATTTTATGCTCTCTTTAGCATACTTTGTACATTCTTTGCTAAGCTCAACACAAACAACTTTCTTGCATCTAGAATTTTTCGCAATAACAATGCCATAAGGGGCTATTCCAGAGAACATGACAAAGACCTCTTCTTTTTTCTTAATATTGTGGGCTAAATTCATCCGGTCTGTAGAAAGTCTTGGAGAAAAGAAACATGTTTTAACATTTAACTTAAAGATGCAACCATTTTCCTTGTAGACGGTTTCTTCTTGTTTTTTTCCTGCAAGAAATTCAATTCTTTGTTTTCTTAATCTTCCATAGAATTTTCCTTTTCCATAAACTGTCCTGATATTTTTATTTAAAGAAATAAGGTTCTGTCCAATAACTTTCTTCATCTCCCGTAAGTTGTAGGGAATTTGTACCAAAGCAATTTCCCCCAGAATATCAAAACTTCGGGGAAGATATCTTAATTGTTCTTCAGAGAACTTACCGCTCCTCTTCAGAACTTCTTTCAATGATTGCCTCTTCTTTTCCATGAATGGTTCAAGAAGAAGTGATATAAAAAGATTGCTAAGTCAATTTTATAAAGATGTAAGGGTTAAGTTTAATATCCCCTGGTTTTGCAACGTCGTGTCTAAAGACATCAAAACCACAAAATAAATTCGAAGATAAAAACATGTAGACAATTATGAAATACCTATTCAAAGAACCCCTTGAAGAAGCACTAATCCTATCACGACCAAATAGGTTTATTATGAATGTTCTTATAAATGGGAAAGTAGAGAAGTGTCACTGTCCTTCAACAGGAAGAATAGGAAATATAAAATTTGAAGATATCCCTTGTCTTGTATCTAGAAGCAGAGACCCAAGCAGAAAAACAAGGTTTACTGTTGAAGCTTTTTCTCTTGATTCAAGAAATAATCCCCACAAGTCTTGGATAGGAATAAATCAAACAAAGGCCAATGAATATGTCGAATTCTTTATTAAATCTGGCCTACTGGGAAATATGGTGGGCCAAGTTAATGAAATAAAAAGAGAAGTACAGTTAGGAAAATCAAGAATAGACTTTTTGATAAATAAAAAAGATTACCTTGAAGTCAAAACTCCATTGATGGTCATTCCCACAGCAGGGCACGAGAAACACAAAAAAAATAATAAACCATTTACAAGTTTTGATAGAATGATAAAACATTTTCAAGATATCTCTAATTCTATCAAGGGCAACTCTCGAGCTATTCTCTTATTATGTAACATATATAACGCTAAATCATTTGAAGTTCCTAAACTCCAAGTTTCAGAAAAAAAAAATTGTTAATGCTGCAAGAAAAGCAAATCTTAAAGGTTTAGAAAATTGGCAAATAAATCTTAAAATAAATAAAGGGGGAGTAAGTTTAATAGATTGTTTCAAACTAAACTTATTCTAATTAAATATAAACATGCACAAAATAGGTTCGCTCGAGTTGAAAAATCCTTATTTTCTAGCTCCAATGGAATGTATTAATGACATTGCTTTTAGAACATTATGCAAAAAAGCAGGTGCAGGTTTAGTCTACACGGGGATGATAAACCCCTTAACAAGACAAAATCTTGATCTTGAAGACAAACCAGCAATACAGATTTTCTCGCAAGATGGCAAAGGCATCAAAGAGTTTATCAAAAAATATGACAAACAAGCTTCTTTGTGGGATTTTAATTTAGGGTGTCCTGCTAAAACAGCTAAAAAACATGGATTTGGTTATTTCATGAATCACAAATTAGAGATAATTAAAAACATTCTTAAGGATATGAGAGAAAGCACCAACAAACCCCTCACAATCAAGCTAAGGATTTCTAGAAATACCGAAAAAATAATAAAAATAGCGGAAAAATATTGTGACGCAATCTCCATTCATCCAAGAACTCAAGCACAAGGCTATTCGGGGAATCCAGACATAAAGTTTGCTGAAAAAATCAAATCACAAACGAGTTTACCTGTGATTTACTCGGGGAATGTAAACGAGAAAAATGCTCACGAGTTACTAAAAACATTTGATTTTGTCATGCTGGGCAGAGAAGCAATGGGAAATCCGAATATTTTCGCAAAACTTTGTCATAATTCTATGTCTGAAAAACAAATGAATAATTTTGGCTTTAACACCTACATCCTTCTAGCTAAAAAACATCATCTTTGTTTTGAACAGATTAAGATGCAAGCAATGAATTTCACAAAAGGCATGAATGGGGCAAAGAAATTAAGAGAACAATTGATAAGAACAAAAAGTGTTGGGGATATTGAGAAAGTTTATTGTTTAACTGCAAATAAAACCTTCCCATAAAAGTCATTCTCATTAAAAGAATAATCCAAAGCAAGAAAAAAAGTTTCTCTCAATCTTCTGGTTCTTGTGAGACTTATTGTCCCCACAACATCAGAGTCTGGGGAGATTATCCTTCTTAGGTGCATCTTACAAAAAGCAATAAATGATTTTTCCCAGTCTAAGTTTATTTCTCCAAATAATCCTTGATCTGTCCATTTTTTAACAGAAAAAGCAGATAACTGATTTAAACAAATCAATAATTCTACAGCAGTCATATGCCCGAGTCCTTTAAGATAAAGAGAACCACCACTTGATTCAAACCTCCCGTAAGCATGAGGATATTCTAGTTTCGCGGATTTCAGCATAATTGCATTTTCCAAATAATAGGGTTGCCAAAAACTGGTTATTTCTTTCCGATTATAAATCATTTTAATTTACTAAAAATTTGGTAAAGTGATATGCTATGAAGAAGTAATAACCATACTTCGTGGCCTCAAAAAGAGTGAGGAAAGCAATTTTTTCTGATTTCTTATTGGGCCATCTCCCTACAATTTTAAAAAGATGAAAATCCCCATAAATTGGTACTAAACATTTAAGTGGTTCAATCAACATTTTAAGAGGACTTCCAACATCTTTAACTTCATCTTCTAACTTAGTCATTTTAACTCCTCCCTCTGACCAGAGCTTTTGGATTAGCAACAAGCCTATAAGCACCAGACACAGTTCCAATAAGCTCCTTATTTAGTCTTTGAAGTCTTACTTTAGAGAAGAAATAATCTCTGCTAAATCGTCCGAGATGAGAAGTAAAACAAACTGTTTCCCCTTCAACAACAGGGCTGACTAAGTTCACTTGATAAAGTTCATTCAAAAGAGGGATTCTTGATTGTTCATATAAAAAGTGAACAACATGTGCATCTTCAACTGCTCCAACAATATAGATTGCTGGAACAACAGGTGAAAATAGATTTTTAAGATGGTCTCCTTCAAGTCTACAAGTTCCACTCAAACAAACAGCACCATCGTCCAATCCAGTTTCCATACCTTGCAAATGAATTTTACGATTATTTAATTTCCCGCTATTAGTTAAAATTTCTTTAATTGAATTTGAGTCATATTTCATTTTTAACTCCTTCAGAATAACAGCGTCGGGCTTTAAGTAATTTATAGCGACATATGCCGTGTTTATTCAATAATCAAATTTTTCAGAGAAAGAGGTAATATTCTCATTTCAGCTTTTCTTAGATGTGCTTGGAACGTAGAATAAGAGATTCCCATCAATTTAGCTAATCTGGGCAGATTTGTTTTTCTTGGATAATTATAATATCCATTTTTGATTGCAAGACTAATTGCTTTTTTTTGTTTGTCTGTCAGGTCTGGGACAAAATTCAGGATAGAAACATTCGCAGCATTTAATTTAATGAATTTAACAAGATTATTTTGATGATAATCTTTATTTGCAACATCTATAAATTTAATCAAAGCCTTTTTATTCAAACTTGCGATTTCCCAAATCTCTTGTCCTTTATTATCAATAATAACGGGTTTGACTCTTATCAATTCAGGGTCATACAATCCCTTTAATCTCGGAAGTTGTTGATAAACTCCAATAATGTAATCTCCATTCTTTTCAAATTTCAAGATTCTTCTGTCTTTCTTGAGAGTATTGAAGAAATCTTTTTTATTCTTTTCCTCTCCAACCATGACTGCTGCAGCGCTATAAACCCATTTTCCATTTTTCTTGAAAACATTTAAAGGATACCCCATTAAAGTTATGTTAAACCTTTTTGTTAAAGGAGCAAATATAGCCCTTTCATCTGGATTAAAGATCAATTTAGCGATCCACATACTAAGTACGACATATGTCGCATTTATAAAATTTATCTTTACAGAGCTTACAAAAACTTTCCAATCAAATCATAATTCCAATTAAGCCAGTGATTCTTTAATCTTGCTTCTATTTTGTATCCACATTTTTCATAAAGATGTATTGCGGGAATATTTATACAAGAAGTGTCTAAAAACATCTTATGACATTTCATCTTCTTTGCTCTTTTTTCACATTCTCTGACTAGAGCAGTAGCAATATGCTCTCTTCTTTTATGTTCTTCTACTCCTAGCCAGTCTATCCAAAAAACACCATATTCATTCCATCCAAACAAAAAGCCCAAGAAGTGTTCGTCTTGTTCTGCAATTAAGAAAATTGAGTCAAAATTTCTGTACAGATCAATTAAATGCGCTCTCGAATAACTTCTCAAGAAGACATTCAGATTCTTTCTAGGATAATATTCTATATTCGGAACAATATCTTTCATCAAAATCATTAATTTTGGGATTTCCTCTTCTCTCAAACCCCTCATTGTTATTTTGCTCATTTTTTTGTATTCTTTGTTCTGAGTTTTTTATGATGAATAGTTAAACAATTAACATCTAGATGTGCATAGCACAAGTTTCCAGTTCTGCACTTCGTTTTTCGAAAGTTTTCTTGAAATTGAACTTAATGTAACACTTACATCTTTAATTTTCATCTTATATACCGCGGAATTGCCCCATATATACTGAATTATGGAGACAAACCCTAACAGACCAGTTAGCAACTGCGCTGTCGCTTTTCATGAACGCGTATTTAACATTACCGATACTCATTTTTCTCTCCCAATTATTCTGATGGAATTTATCATGGCACCAAGACTAACAACAAACATAACAATGAACATAATCTTAAAAGATAATTTGCTTGCAATCAGGCTTCCAACAATAGCTGAAACTCCAATCATCAAGCTTGCTCCACCACTCCATAAAGCCCAGCTTTTACTTGCATCCTTTGCCGGCATTTTTTCTGCAAAAAGACTGTCCCAAGAAGGCTCTAAAACCCCCGAAGCAATTCCCATAATCATCTGAACGATAAATAACTGAATCGGATTATAAACAAAGACATATCCTAAACAACTTAAACTCAGTAATGCATAGCCAATAACCACCATATGCCTTATATGTTTTTCAAAAAACTTGGATGTTCCAAGCAAAATAACAAAAATTCCAGTAAAGATACTAAATATTGCATAAGCAATTCCTACATCAAGCAGATCTCCCCCAATTCCTTGAACAAAAATAGCATAAATTGGCCCCAATAGCCCCAAGGCAAAATGACCAAAAAAACTGGATATCAACAATATTTTAGAATCTTTTCTTATATGCATATGCGAGAATATTCCTAATGAATGTCCTTTGATGGTCATGTTTCAAATTTTACTCCCCGTTTATATCCTAAATTTTTTAGCTTGCTCTTTAAATATCATTTCTAATTTATTTTCATTAAATTTACTCTCTGCTTTTTCTATGGTTCTATGCCAAAAAGAGACTATATAACTATCCACTTCTTTATTTCTTTTTCCTTCAGTGCTTTCTGAACTAGTTTTATTTTTAATTATTTTTTCAAAAAATTCTTGAATATTTTTAGGAAGATATTTTATTATTTTTTTATAATCCTTTGGTGGAGGTAAATTGTTTTTTTCTATAAACAAAACACAAGCTACACTCCTCAAAACATAGACATATTTTTTTAGATTTGCGGTTTCCTTGCCAGTATTGATATACTTCTCAAAATTCTGTCTAGCCATTGAAAGATAGTGTTTCTTCAATTTGTAAGGAGAAAATTTTCCCATAAACATTTTCATTAATTCTTTTCTTAATGAATTTTCTGCATAAATTAGTTCGCTGCTCAGCCATTCCCAAACACTAGGGTTTGAATTTAACATTAATTTCAGAAATTTTTTAAGATCCCATAAAACAATATCTAAATCTCCTATTGTTTTAGTTATTTGGTCTTTTAAATTAAAATTAGTATAATCTTGAACAAAAACCCCCCTTATGTCATAATCACTATCTTCACTTGCCCATCCCCAAGCCCTGCTTCCACTTTCGATAAGAAACAAGACTTTTACTTTTTCTTGTTTTTCAATTTTTCTTGTCTCTTCTTTGATATCATTTATAATTGGATTTATCATTTAATGACCTCCTCTGCCCAAATAAAAACTTTTTTTTCTTTAAATCCGCGATGTTTCCAGAACTTCCTTGTTTTTTTGTGATGAAATTCTTCTAAAATTTGAACATAAAAAATCTTCCTTTTTTTCAGTTCATCACAAGTTTTATTCAATAAGAAAGTCCCAATCCCATGATTTCGATATTTTTTCAGAACAGCTATGTTATCCAGCATGCACCAGCCATCTCCTCTTCTAGACAAAATCTTTGAATAAATAAAACCAACAATTTTTTTATCAACTAAAGCAACAAGAAGGATGTTCTCTCTTGGCTTAGAGATAAATTCCCTTAATTCAGATTTTTCATGAAAAGGAAATTCAGATGAAAATTCAAGTTCTTCTGTTTTCAACCCAAGAGTATAAATCCCTTCAACATTTGAAAGTTTAGCTTTTCTAATAACAAATACACCCTCTTTTTCCATTATTCTTCAAGGATGCATTATTTAAAAAACTTAACTTCGCCAGATATATATGTAAAATGTATTTATTTGATTCTTGATTTTGTCTTCGAAGAATTCTTAAGGAAATCAGAACGCATGGAAAGCAATCAATTATAACTTAACTCGCATTGGCAAAGTCAAGTTAAAAAACTTAACTAAAAAGTCTTTTAATTGAGATTTATGTTTTTTACTTTTAGAATGCCTTTTCAAACAAAATGGATTGGTGGAAGAACTCTCCTGTTATCAGGATAGTCACCAAAAACACCGATTTTTCCAAAATTTGAACCAGAAATGTTCGAATAAACAATATTACTGGTCGTATTCACAAAAACATTTGGAACTGAAACCCATTTAGTCCCATTATACCTTAAAAATGTTAATGAGGATTCATTTCTGATTCTTGCATTTTGCCAGTCAGAGTCATTATAACTCATAGAGATATTCATCCAGGAGTCATTGGAGTTATTTGTTATGTTCATATATTTACTCATGTTTTTATAGTCTGCTGGGTCAGATGCAGGAGAACTTATTCGGTCTACACTCAACACTTCATTACTTGTAAAATTAATCACAATCGGGTTGGTTAAAGAATCTATTTTTATGTCCACAAAATTAAATGAAAAGTTTTTAACTCCTATATCCACCTTATCGCCGCCAAAAGTACAATTTTCAATAGTAACATTTTCTAATCTAGGGTAATCAGTAAACCCCCGATAATTTGTCAATCCAGAATCAGAGTTATTTACTGAGATAACATCCTTAATACTAGTATTCAAATTGTCCCTGGCATTACTAATGAAAAAGTCTACGCCAAACTCATTAAAACTAAAATTATTATAATTAATTACATTATCGCTTGGAAAATCACCACCATATTCCCCTAATTTTAGGCCGTAAAAATGGTTTATTGCTGTGTTGTTTTCAATGACATTGAAATCTCCTTCGACCCTAATCCCAGTAGAATCGGGATTTAATAAAGGATAAATCATATTATTTCCATAAATTTGGTTATGACCAGAACCAGGACCAATTCTTATGCCCACCAGGTGATTGTTATTAACAGAATTATTTTTAACTAGAGTATAATTTGCCCTTTGAAGCCAAACCCCCCACTCAGAATTATTATTAAAAGTGTTATTTGTAATATTATTGTGTAAAGACGGAACATCAACAGAAGCGTTAATTGCTTGATAACTACTCTCTAAAATAATCCCATCATTAGTACTCATCAATGTATCACTTTGATAATGCCCATTCTCTTTGTTATGGGTTATAGAATTATTTGAAGAACCGAATATCTTGAACCCATATAAATGGGGAGAGATGATTGTGTTGTTATTCAAAACATTATAATTGCTGTACCATAATGCTATTCCAGATTCTGCCTGATATGTGAAATTATCTTTGTATATTATCTGATGATAAGACTCATGATAATTACGTTCTAAAGTGTTGTGGCTTGAGTTCAACAAGAAAAAACCTTCTCCGCAATACATTGAATCATTGCTTAGATTATAACCCATTCCATTCTGGTCGCAGTGGCTTCCGTGTGTATCAATTCGATAATGGAAATTGTAAGAAGCATTGTTATTAGAGACATTAGTATAATTGCTTAGGTTCAAGAATGTTCCAGCTCTTCCATTCCAGCTTAAATTGTTGTTGAAGATTATGCTGTTGTTTACATTCTGAAGCTTAATAGCGTCAACATAATGTGTTATGTTACAGTTCTTTATTGAGACATTATCTGAATTATTTACTAAAATTCCAGAACCAGTCCCTAATCCTCCTGTAAAAGTCAGATTTCCAGTAATGCTATGCCCTTGACAATTCAAGATAACATCATTTGAATTAATAATTATGCAGGTTCCATTTGAGGATAAGTCTTGGGTTAAAGAATAATTTCCTGAAGTGTTTATGCTTTCACATTCACTAACTAAGTAAATTATCCGCGGTTTTTCTTGTTTTTTTAAAGTATTAGTAGGTGCTTTAGTTGAGGCTATTTTTGAAGTTATTTTAGATGTACTTGCCCCATTATTCGGGTTAGTATCTGCTTGTTGTGATATACCATAGTTATTAGGAGTATTTGCTTGATTATTATTCGCCTCAGAAAAAGAGTCAAATTTGGTGTTTGTAGCAGAAACAAAAAAAGAAAAGGAAAAGATTAAGATTATCAGAGTTAATACTAACCCTAAGCAAAATAAAACCTTATCCTTCTTTAGTTTATCAAACATTTTTCCCTAGCGTGCTCAAAAATCCCAGAAATCACCCCTCAAAAGTAAGGGATTTTTGATTGTTTTAATATTTAAACTTAGAAAAAGGGGTTTATAAACCTTTTTTGAAAATTATACCCCCTCTCTTTCAAGCTCAATTCCATCAGAAGTAGGTAATTCTTCGACTCTTTCCACCTTGTAATTCAAATTAAGCACTTTCTCCACGATTTTCTCTGAGAGGATTACTCTTTTCTTCTTTTTATCAAAGAAACAATTTTCCCTAAACTTAGAGAGAATAAATTTTACATCTTTTTTGCTTACAGATTTAAAATCAATAATAAAATATCTTGCAGAACCTTCTTTAGTCTTATAACCAAAAGGCAGAATTTCTCTTAACAAAACTCTGTTTTTATACTGGAAGAAATTTTTTGTTCTTGCAGTACATAAATGGACTTTTAATCCTAATTTTTCTTTCTCACACATCTTTAATATCTCTAAACCTGCTTCTTTTGAACCTTTGATAGTATAAGTGTCTTCATTTAACTTGTACTTAGACTTGATAAAATTGAAATTAGTATCTGAAATCTCTAATTCATTCAAATTCACGAAGCCAACTATCTTGCTAACGCTTTTTATAAAATAAAAAGTTTCATTAACTTTGTCTGGAAACATTGGAATTTCAATTCCAATATTATCAATTTTCCAGAACTTACTTGCAAGATAGACTTTTTCAAGTTCCCGCTCTATTCCAGATTCGTTTTCTAAAAACTTTGGGTGGAATCTTATCTCATCAATATATTTAGATAATTTTTTTAATTTTTCTTCTGTAACAAGTTCAGTAGGAACATAAACATGTATGTGAAATGAGTTTCCAAATTTTTTCTTTAGGGCTTTAACAAATTTTAATGTTTTGTTAAAACAAAGTAAAGGGTCTCCGCCAGTTATCCCTGCACCTTGTGCTTTGCTTTCTTTAGCTTCTTCTAAAATTTCTTTGATATTTTTGCATTCCCGTTCATTTGCCCATATTTTATCAATATTTTTTCTTTTATTGCTTAAAGAGCAATACTTGCAGTTTCTAGAACATTTTCCAGAAACAAATAAGACCAGCTTCTTGCCTTGAACGCAATATTCACAGCCTTTTGCGAATCCTTTCACACAATATGAATCAAATTTAGTGGTTTTCATGTTAAAGCAAAGAGGATTTTACTTTTAAAATTATGGTTCAGAATTAATTGGGTGTTCTGAACATGAACAGAGGGGTAGATACAAGCTATCAACTGAGAATAAATCTTTTGCCAGTGGATCAAGTTTATGAATTAATAAACCATCTTGTGCTTTTTTATTGCAGGATAAACAATAGAATGATCCTTCTTTTCTGTAATAAACAGAATTTTCATAAATAACATAAAGATTTCCATCTATGTTTTTAAAGCGCATATTTGCTGTACCTTCGAGGTCTAGTGAAATCCCCCAGCCACTATTTTCGATTTCTGCTTTAACTTCTTTCTCGTCTATTAACCCCTGGTCTAAACTTGCCATTTTTAAATTAAGGATTATCTAAACTTGATTTATAAACTTTTGCAAAATTTTTCTTAAAAAGAAATATTTAAATACTATTCTTTTGATAAATACCAATTTAGTTTTAGAAAAAAAAATGGAAAACACACAAAAAGCAGAAAAATTTTATGGATATCAGCCAGAGAATCAAGATTTGAGATCGATGTATCATGATTCTCTCGAATCTTTGAAACAAAAACCAATTGTATTGAATTCTTCCCCAAAAGACCTAGAATCTATAAGCGAAGCTACTGTAGATAAGATTAATCCGATATTATTCACTTTTTCTCCGAATGAAGTACGAGAACAGATTGATGCTGCTAAAAAAGGAGAATTTAATTATATTGTCCTGCCAGGAATTTTAGTTGAAGGAGCTTTTCAAGTATTGATATTCAAAAAAGATAAACAAGGAAATCTTAAACTTACATACGACGGAGTTTACAGGGCTCCAGGCTCATATCCCACAGAAGCATTGAATAGTCAAGCACACCCATTTTTCGGTTATGGTTATAACAAAGCATTAGATTTTTTTAAAAATCCAGAAAGTTGGCATTCAAGTTTGATAAAAGATAATTTTTCTAGAGTCCATGTGGTTGCAGATATGGACAAAGATGCAACAGGAAAAGTTCATTCAAGAGCCTCTTTTTATTATGCAGATAGGGTGCTATCAATTAATGCATTTACACAGTTAAGATATGAAAATGAAATATGGATTATTAATCAAGAAAAGAACAAATCTGATCCAAGAGTTCAGGAGAAGATTGATTCTCGAAAAACAGAGATACTCCATCTGCCATATACCCTCTGTCCAAAAACACAGACAATAAGCAGATTAGTTGCAGATGAATTAGCAGGTTTAAGGGGATTTGTCCGTGACCTTCTTTCCAAAGAAATGGTTCAATTAATTGAAAGTCTCGGGCTTACTCCAGAAACAAGTTTATAGGATTTTATTCAATTTCTTTTAACTTTACTAAATCAGTCACTTTGTCATCTGGTTGAAGCCTGATTATCTTGACTCCTTGTGTGTTTCTTCCCATTGTTCTCATGTCTTTCATTGGAACCCTTATTACCATCCCTTTTCCAGTTGTTGCTATAACACTATCAGAAGAATTGACAACCTGGAATGCAACAACATTGCCGTTTCTATCAGAGCAGTTTATATTAATGACGCCTTTAGCAGCTCTTGCTGTTTTTCTGTAATCTAGGACCGGTGTTCTTTTTCCATAACCTTTTTCAGTTATAGTCAAGATAGTAGCTTGTTTGCTTTCAGATTTTTCTTTTTCAATTTCTTCCATCTGTTGTTTTGAAAAAGTCTGGACCCCAATAACATCATCATCTTTATCTAATTTGATAGCAGTAACTCCATAAGCAGCTTTTCCCATTTCTCTTACTTCATTTACATTGAACCTGGCAGCAATTCCTTTTTTTGTTGCTATTATTATCTCATCATCTTGATTGACTAGAATAGCGTCGACAATTCCATCATCATTTGGAAGTTTAGTAGCCATGACTCCCGATTGCCCTATCCTTATGAATTCTTCAAGATTGACTCTTTTTGCAATTCCTTTCTTGGTCAAGATGAAGACTGAACCTTTTTTCTCAGTAATAGGGATAACTGCCTTGATAATCTCATTCATCTGCAATAGATTGATTATAGCTTTTCCTTTGCTGTATCTTGTTGCTTCTGGAATATTGTATGCTTTCAGGATATACAATTTTCCTCTTTCAGTCAAGAACAATATCTGGTCATGCGTGTTACACATAAATACTGTCTGGACAAAATCCCCAGTAGTCAATTCAGTTCCAGATATGCCCCTTCCTCCACGATGCTGTTCGTTATACATCCTTGAAGGCATTCTTTTGATATATCCTTTAGAAGTTATCATGACCGCGACTTCTTCTTTTTTTACTAAATCAATTTCTTTGATTTCAGGACTTCTTCCCAAGATTTTAGTTTTTCTTTCATCTCCGAATTTTCTTCTTATCTCCATAACTTCTTTTCTTATTATTTCTAAAATCTCTTTTTCATCTGCTAGTATCTTTTCAAGTTCTTTTATTCTTTCAACAAGTCCTTTATGCTCATTTTTTATTTTGTCTTGTTCTAAACCAGTTAATCTCTGCAATTTCATCTCTAAAATCGCCTGTGCCTGTTTCTGGCTCAACTTATACTTATTCATTAAGTTTTCAGTAGCTTCAGTAACATGCTTTGATTTCTTGATTAAAGAGATTACATTATCCAAATCTTTCAAGGCAATCAACAGACCTTCTAGAATATGGACCCTGTCTTTAGATTGATTTAATTCAAATTCAATTCTTTTTCTTACAATTTTTTGTCTATGATGGACATAGACTTCTATTAATTGTTTTAAGTTCAAGATTCTTGGTTGATTCTTAACTAGAGCTAACATAATACAATTGAACTTAGTTTCTAAACTAGTTAATTTATACAATCTGTTCATGACTAGTTTTGAATTTGCTCCTCTTTTCATTAAAATAACGATTCTTACATCTTCTTTAGCAGATTCATCCCTTATATCCGAGATATCTGAAATTTTTTTATCATTGACTAATTTGGCAAGATTGGATATAAAATCAGATTTATTTGTCTGGTAAGGCAATTCAGTTATTACAATTTTTTCCTTATCCCCCTTGGTTTCTAGAGTTGCCTTTCCTCTTAATACAAAATTTCCTCTGCCAGTCTCGTAAATCTCTTTTAGACCTTCTTCATAGATTGTTCCAAAAGTCGGAAAATCAGGGCCAGTGACAATACCTCTTAACTTATCTATTGAGATTTCAGGATCTTTTATATAGGAGATAATAGCATCAGATATTTCAGTCAGATTATGTGGTGGCATACTAGTCATCATCCCCACAGCTATGCCTGAAGAACCATTGACTAATAAGTTGGGCAATTTAGCTGGCAAAAGTTCTGGTTCTTTTAAGGAATTATCAAAATTTGGAGTAAACTTTACAGTTTCTTTATCTAAGTCTTCTAAAAGTTCCATAGCTATTTTAGATAATTTTGCTTCAGTATATCTCATTGCAGCTGGCGAGTCTCCATCAATGCTCCCAAAATTTCCTTGTCCATGAACTAACGGATATCTTAAAGAAAAGTTTTGGGCCATCCTGACCATTGCATCATAAATAGCAGTATCTCCGTGTGGATGATACTTGCCCATGCAGTCCCCTACAATTCTTGCTGATTTTTTTGTTGCTTTTTCTGGTTCTAATCCCAAATCTTCCATGGCATAGAGGATTCTTCTTTGAACTGGTTTTAACCCATCTTCAGCAGCAGGGATTGCCCTAGAAACAATGACTGACATAGCATAATCTATATAAGAAGATTTCATCTCATCTTCTATCAATGCTTCTTCTACTCTTTCATCTTCAGGAGTTGCAAGAGGGATTATTGTGACTGCAACTTTATCGCCAGCATCAGCTACACTTCCACTGGTTTCTTCATCATCTCGTTCATCTTCCTCTTCGTCATCCTTGCCATTACCGTTTTTCTTTTCTTCTTCTGTCATTTTTATCTGTGTGTTTTTACTAATTGTTTTGCACAACGTTGTGAATTTGCAAGTTCATGCAAAACTTTTTTTAGTTTTATTATTTATTATTATCTCGCATTAACAAGTAATATGAAACAAAGCTAGTTTTTTTCCATTTAAGCTATTGAATTCCTTAACAGCCTCAGGTGTTTTTTTCATAATTAATTTAATATTATTCCTTTCACAGATTTTAGGGATGCTTTCTTCTAATCTGCAAGCACTAAATTGGCCAGTCCCTATAATCAAATACTCTGGCTTCTGATTTTCAATTAGCTCTTTTACTTCTTCTCTGCAAATAGTATGATGATTTCCATAAAACCTCAAACCGATGTCTGTTCTTCCTAAAACCGTCCCATTTACATCAATTAAAACATCTCGATTGTATGTTTTCCCATTGATTGTTATTTTTCCGAATTCTGTTTCAACAGTCATTTTAGTTTTATTTTATTTAATTTATTAAATCATTAAAATCTTCAAATTCAATTATTTTTGAAGCTCCGTCTGTAAGGTATCTATTCTCAACTCCTTTCTTTTTTGCCCAAATGATTTTTTTTCCTTTTGCTATGCCATATCCTATTTCTATTAGCATTCCTTGGCTGATTTCCTCAGATTTTTGATAGACCAGCATGAACTTTGAATCGTCTATCTCTTTAAATGTAAATTCTAATCTTTTCCATTGGGGAAGTTTTTTTTCCTCAAAATAATCTGCGTATTTTGTTGCATGATATACTTTATATCCTTTTTTTTCTAAACAACCTGCAATTTTATGCATTTGTTCAACTACTTCTTTTGGATTTTCACCATACCATCTAAATAATAAGATTATATTCATTTTATTTATATGTATTAATATTTTAAGTTCGCACTTCGCTTTTGTTTTTTATTTTTAGTATTACAACACTTACCTTGCATTAAATATCTAAGTTAGCATACTTTGCATGTTCTAATATAAACTGTTTTCTTGGTTCAACAGCCTCGCCCATTAAAGTTGAAAAAACTTGGTCTGCTTCAACAGAGTCTTCTATTGATATTAATTTTAATGCTCTTGCTTTGGGGTCCATGGTAGTGTCCCATAATTGTTGGGGATTCATTTCTCCTAACCCTTTAAATCTCTGGACATTCAGATTTCCTCCAAGCTTGGTAGTCATTTTTTTTAGTTCATCATCTGAATAAACATAATAATCTGTTGAGCCTTTTCTTATCTTGTATAAAGGGGGAATTGCAACAAAAATTCTTTTGCTTTCAATCAATTTCTGGGCAAATCGGTAGAAGAATGTTAAGAGAAGGGTTTTAATATGGCTTCCATCAACATCTGCATCGCACATGATTATTACTTTTCCGTATCTTAGTCTTTCAAAATTAAAATGCTCGCCTATTCCTGTTCCAATTGCAGATGCAAGCAGTGAAATCTCTTCATTTTCGAATATCTTATGCGGGTTTGCTTTCTCAACATTCAAGATTTTTCCTCTTAATGGCAGGATAGCTTGGAATTCCTTGTTTCTTGCCATTTTTGAACTACCTGCTGCACTATCTCCTTCAACGAGGAAAAGCTCGGTCTTATCAAGTTTTTTGCTTGAGCAATCAGCAAGTTTTCCAGGCAATGCTCCAGAACTTAAAGCTCCTTTTCTTCTGACTAAATCTCTAGCTTTTTTAGCAGCAGATCTTGCTTTAGCAGCATTAATCACTTTATTGGTTATTGCTCTAGCAATAGCTGGATTTTCTTCAAAAAATTGTGCAAGTTGCTCTGTAACAACGCTATCCACAAAACCCTTGACTTCTGAATTTCCTAATTTTGTTTTAGTCTGTCCTTCAAATTGTGGCTCTTTTATCCTTATGCTTATTACAGCTGTGATGCCTTCTCTAGTATCATCTCCTTCAAGCTTGAGCTCTGACTTCATCTGTTTTGCAGCGTAATCATTAATTACCCTTGTTAAAGCGGTTTTAAAGCCAGTGACATGTGTCCCACCCTCAATAGTATTGATTGTGTTGACAAATCCGAATATCCTATCTTGGTAGCCTTCAGTATACTGGATTCCCACACTTATTACAGTAGAATCCACTTTTTTTTCAAAGAAAATTGGTTTAGAATGAATAGCTGTTTTGTTTTTGTTCAACCATTTGACAAATTCAACTAAACCTCCGGCAAAATTAAATTTTTCTTTTTTCTTGCTTATCTTATTCTCATAATCTATTACTAAACCCGCATTCAGAAAAGCGATTTCTCTTAATCTTGAGACTAATATGTCATCATCAAATTTTATTATTGGGAAAATGGTATCATCTGCCCAAAAAGTTACTTTTGTGCCTGTTTCTTCTTTTTCACATTTTCCTATGATTTTAACATCATGGGTTGGTTTTCCTATAGCATAACTCTGGGTATAAAGTTTTCCATCTCTCTTGACTTCTACAGTCATTTTTTTGGATAAAGCTGCAACAACTGAAATCCCGACCCCATGCAAGCCTCCAGAAACCACATAGGCTTTATTATCAAACTTTCCGCCAGCATGCAGTTTAGTTACAATGATTTCCATAGCAGGCTTCTTATAAACAGGGTGCATGTCCACTGGAATCCCCCTGCCATTGTCTATTACCGTCACAGAATTATCTTCGTTTATGGTTATTTTGATGTCATTACAAACTCCGGCAAGATGCTCATCAACAGCATTATCAACTACTTCATAGACAAGATGATGCAAACCCTCCTTACCTGTGCTTCCTATATACATTGCAGGCCTTTTTCTGACTCCTTCTAATCCATCTAAAACCTTGATACTATCTGCATTGTAAGTCTCTTTTTTTTCTCCAGCCATTGTATTTTGTAAATCATTAAAATTTAACAATTTGTCGACGATAAAAATAAATATTCCGTCGACAAATAAATATAATTAGATAAAGCAATTTTAGTTTAAAAAGCTTTCGACTGAATTAAGGTTTATCTCGTTGATATAATCAAGAATTAGAAAAACAAGAAAAAATCAAGGTTTACTTCATTTCACCCAATTCTTTTACTCCCTTTGAAAGAGCCCATGCCATCTGTTTTTCGTTTTCATACAACGAATAGACCTGTTTTTTCAGAGATTCATACCTCGGAATTTCTTCTGATAATAAAATTTCATTTAAATTTTCTTCAAAACCGATTCTTTCTTTTCTTATTATTTTGGTGTATTCCTCAAAACTTAAGATTATATCATGCAAAATTTGTTTCCTCTTTTCAACAAGGCGCTTAATTGCCCTTATTTCTTCTTTTTCAATAATCTCTTTTAAAATACTTTTGCAAAGTTTTAATCCATCCCCAATATATCCCTCAATCCTCTTATTTTGTTTATAATAATCAAGGTTTTTGCCCCTTTCTTTTTTTTGTGTCTCATTGAATTTTTTTCCTTCAATCTCTTTTTCTATGTTAGCTATAATCATAATCAAGCTTTTTTTATTGTTTCTGTCCCTTATTATCAAGTAGATTACTAAAATAGTCAGAATCCCTAGTAATATCCACAATATCCACCAGGGAAAAACAACTTTCATACACTTATTGTTTGCACAGCTTTTCCCTTTTGGACAACCGCAGTCTTTACAACAGTTTATTTGGGTCTCACCATCTTCACAAATCCTGTCTCCGCAAGAAGCAGCACAATCTTGCGGGCAATTATCTGCATTTTCCGATGGTCTTGAACAAGTTGTATCTCCACATCCTTCCAAACCTGGTGTAATAATGCAGTCTGTCGGACAAGTGGAGAAACTTTCTCCAGAATCACAAACAAGATTTCCGCATGATGACACACAAGTGCTATCTGAACAATACTGGCCATCCAGACAAGGGCAATCAGTTATGCAATTGCCACAATTTTCTTCAGTATCACAAACAAGATCTCCGCAAGTTAGTAATAGAGCACATGCATCATTTGAACAAATCTGTCCTTGAGGGCAGCCACAATCTACACAACAATTTGCTTCATTTTCATCTCCACCACTTACTTCCACATCAATTGTAAAGTTAGTTTTGTTAACAAAAGTAAAATCACGACATATGCTCCCCCCACCTGCTTGAATCCATCCACAGACTTCACAATTCCATACAAAACTTCCAGCAGTATCAAATAGCTTTGTAAAAGATGCACTTACATTATTCCCTGAAACACTTACATTTTCTTCTGCATGCCATTCATCGTCCCATGACCCATAAAGGATGACGCGATTTATAGCAAGCCAAGAGTCATTATAATATGAACAATTAAAAGTATAAGTTCCGAGACTTAGATTGCAAAGCCCATCACCACATGCGCCACTTCCTCCACCGCCACCACCTCCGCCCCCGCCCCCATCATCATTTACAACTGTTTTATTAACAAGGAATGTAACATTCTCTGACCAATCTTCGTAGCCGTCTGTATCATTACACCAGGCAGCCCACTTATAAGCACCATTTGGCAAGTCTATAACCTTGTTCCAATAAACATTATTGAATGGACTTGAATTTGTTTCATTTAATCCCCAAGACCCAGTAAAGTTCCCATATAATCTTAGTGTGCTAATTCCCTGTGCATCTAAACATTTTAATTGAAATGTTACAGAATTAGAAGTTTCTGTTGAGCCTTCTTCAGGATGATATGCTGTTGCATTTGGAGTTGGTGCAGAACTTAATTGAAGATCAGGTGCTTGGTCACTTCCATTCGCTGTTAAATTAAGAGTAGTGCTTGCACTATGGTTAATATTTTTGACAATAGAGATATTGACACTATCTCCCGCTTGCCATTGTGTAGGGCAATTTCCTATATCTTGGGCATACCAATTAGGTTGTCCTGAATTGCCGCCAATTCCCACAGTATCAGTTAAATTGCAAATATTACTAGCCCCCCTAGAAACACTAAAATTAACATTAGCGCCATTTGCATCAACTCCATCACTGGAGTTAGTAATATAACCGATAACTCCATGGGGTGTGCCAGCATGGATAAACAGAGAAGCACCTATTAAAAAAGTTACAACTAAAAAAATAGAGATTATTACCTTTTTCATTTTCCTCTCTTTTGTAATTAGCTAGGAGAATTCCCTTTTTAAGTATTTCTTTTTGTAGTAGTATATTCTTAACTTCGCCACCTATAAGTGTAATTATGAAGTCTTTTTTATGGTTCTTAGAATTCCAGAAAACTATACCGCCACAAGAATAACATAACTTAACTCGCATTTGGCAAAGTTAAACATTCTAGCTTGACTTCGCCATCTATAAGTGTAATTATCTTGATTTGATTCTTAGCTTTTGTCTTCGAAGAATTCTTAAGGAGATTAGAACGCATGGAAAGCAATCAATTATGACATAACTCGCATTTGGCAAAGTTAAGTATCTAAGAATTAACTTCGCCAGCTATAAGTGTAAATTTTTTGGACTTGACTGTTTATCTTATGTCTTCGAAGAATTCTTAAGGAGATTAGAACGCATGGAAAGCAATCAATTATGACATAACTCGCAGTGGCGAAGTTAAGATAAAAACAATTGCTACTACTTAACTTTGCCATCTATAAGTGTAAATTATCTTGATTTGATTGATTGTTTTCAGAGAGTTCTTAAGAAAATCAGGTAAAGCATGACCGTCTATTAATACGTCTCTCGCATTTGGCAAAGTTAAGTATATTCAGAAAATAGTCCCTAAAACTCTATTAATTTTTATCTAAGAACAGTGATTTTTCTTATCTCACCATCTAATCCTGTATCTTCGGGCCTGATAAAATAAACGCCTCTGGAGAAAGGGCCATGTACTGTTCTTCCTGTTGAATTAATGACTTGGTATTTTCCATTGTCAAGTTTCTCAAGCCCATAGCTTGTCATTACACTGGGAATTACTTGTTTGTATAATCTAGGAAAAGATTCTTCAACACAAGGTACACTGTCATTGTATACTTCAAAAGAACTTGTTAACCAACCCTGAATTGGTGGAAATAAATCTAGTAATTTAAAATCCAGTTTAGAACCAATTGAACTTGTTCCAATAGTAGCTAAAGCAGCTAATAATACTAAAGTTTTTCTTAGTGTTGCCATGTTATAACTATCTATTTATTCCTTTTAAACTTTTTGGTTGTTACTACTTAACAATAAAATAAAAATCAATTTGTAACTACAATTCTCTCAATTTTCTCACCATCTTTATTATTAAGAATAAAATATACTCCAGAAGGAAGATTTCCTTTTTTCCATTCTTTTTCAGTTATTACTCTTCCAGATGGATTTAATCTTGCCCTTATCTGTTCTCTTAAGCCATAAGAAATTGCTTGTTGTTTGGTCATTATTGTCTGACTCTGATTTGTTGGTTCTGAACTTTTATTTTCTGATTGAATTTGTTGATTTTCTTTCACAATGTCATCTAAAGAATATGCTCCCCCATATTCCCAAAATTCTAGGGTTTTATTCCCTTTTAGAGCATATGAAATACCATTACATGAAACAAGGTCTCCTCCTTGTTTTACTCTTTTTTTCTTTCCATAAGATCCAATAGAAGGAAGAGTGTCTAATTCTGTCCATTTATCTTCTAGAGGATTATACCAAAAAAATTGTTGGGTGTTTCCACCTTTTAATGCTTGTATTCCTCCATTTGCCCAGGCTCCACTTCCACCATCTTTTGATTTTTTTCTTTTTAATGAACCATTATCTAATCCTTCTAATGGCATTCCTGTTAATAGTTGACTATACCAGGTGTCTCCCATAACATCAAATTTACCCATTTCATGATTATTTGTTGTAAAATATTTTGCTTTATGAGCATAAATTGTATTATCTCCGTCATAAACTAAAAATGACCCTTCGTTATATTTGCCCATTCTTCCTATTGGTGCATTAGGTAACTGAGACCAGGTCTCTTTATCAACATCAAATTTCCAAAATTCGGTTTTATAACCTTTTAAAACATAAACAAAATTTCCTTGTTCATTTTGAACAAAGACCATGTCATTTCCGCCTTTGATTCCTTTTCCAGAAGGTCCTCCAGGAATATCTGTTGTTTTTCCCCATGAACTGCTTGAAGAATTGTATATCCAAAAAGAACTTCGATTATTTCCTGTGCTTAGTAATACTTCTCCATTGCCAATATAAACTCCCCTTGTTCCTTTAGAAGGAAATTTTCCTTCCATATCTGGAATTGGTGTTAATGATGTCCAAGTATTTTTTGAAGGATTATAAACATAAAAATCTCTTGATTTATTTCCTTTTCCAGCATAAATTCCTTCTTCTCCTGCAGACAACCAACCACCCTGTTTAATGCCATAGTTTCCTGTTCCAGCAGGCATTGGAGCAACTTCTGTCCATCCTTTTGGAGGTATTAAAGAATCATCAAGGACGCTGAAGGTACTTTTCATACTTTTTTCTATTGGCGAAAACGCCAGTATTATTGATAACAAAGACGCAGCTATTGTCATTTTTATTATTCTCTTTTCTCACTCTTTTATCTTCTAGATCTTCTTCTTTCCAGATAACCCCGATTAGGTTCTGGATTTAAAATATCTTCTTTTTGTCTAGGTAAAAAATTATCTGGAATTTCGACTTTAGTTGGTCTTGGTCCGTTAATCAGATAGTCATCCTTAGTACTTCCTCCTTTGTAAGCAGTCATATGCAAACTGCAAGAATGTGCACCAACAGTATCTGGTTGCCATTGTGAAAAAGTTAATTGTGGTTTTGCTCCAGGAAGTATACTATCATCCTCAGTTTTTGCTCTTGAATTATATACTTGAGAACCATTTGTGTAGATGTAAAGTTCCGAGATGATAGAATCTATTGAAACATTTCCTGTATTTTCAAATGTTGCTTTGGGATTTACTGGTTGAGATTTTGGAATTGCTCCTACTGGAGAATCAATTGAAACTGGTCTTGCAGAAAATGCGTCTACAACAACATTTCCAGTTTTGTAATCATTTTGATGAGAAGTATCTTGTGAGACCATTGTAGAACATTTTACAGCATTATTCCCCCTTATCAACGGAGTCCAATCTGAAAAACTTACTAAAGTGGTTTCCCCTGGCTGAATTTGTGGAAATGAATGGTCATTTGAATAATCAGAACCTATCTTCATCCGAGCATTTCCTCCAGAAGCTTGGTTTCCATAATTCTTTACCCAAGCAACAGGTGTAACTGCTTGTCCACTATCTACAGAACCAGTTGGCGCAACAATGCTCGCAACTCCAAAATCCCATATCGGAGTTTGTTTTACAACAAAACTATCTCTTGTGAAATATAAAGTATCTTTGACACGTTGTGCATCAATTTTCGTTGTATCAACTGTAAACTCAAGGTTTCTGAAAAAAGTAGTGTCCCCATGATCTTTCTCAAATCTGAAATGTCCTTGTGCTCCATGAGTAGCTTGTGATTTATTAAAACCGGGGTTTACATCAAAATATCGATCATACCCATTTTTTCCCGTATCAACAGCAGTTGTTTCACGTGGAAAACTGCCAACCCAATGTATTAATTTTAAGCTATCACTAAGATTAGTCTGGTCATAAACATCTTTGATGCATGCAGTATGTTTATCTAACCTTAAATCTAAATAGGGGGGAGGACTACCCACAAGAATATCAAAAGTTTTTGCTCTTTCTTCCACATCCTGAACGTAAATAGCTTCCCCAGTGTCTGGTTGAGGAGAAAAATTTTGAGTGTTTATCCCCCATTTTCCTCGAGAATTTGTTGTATCCACTAAGGTATCTTGTGAAGTCCATACTTTCAAAATGTGATTAGGAGAATTAATGAAAAATCCCCCTATATCAACACCTTCACCCAATGTTAGTGCAGTTGCTAGAAGAGTTCCGCCTAAAATCTTCCAAAGGCTTAATTTAGATTTTTTCTTATTTTCCATTATTTTATAAGAAAAAGGGATATTTAAACTTTGTGTTTAACTACCATATAGTTACATTATAAAACAACATAAAAGAGAATTTTATCTAAACTTCTGCCCAAGTTGCATTTCTTTGTGCGATAAATTGATAGACTTTTCCAGGACTTAGAACAAAATCTAAATCAGGATAAGTTAATATTACCGAACATTCATCATCACTTTGTTCAACAGTTTGTGTTACTGGATTCCACCAAGCCAATCTTCTAGTTTGGTCTAAAATAAGGTTTCCACCACCATCTCTTATATTACATAATTGGCTTGCATTTGTTATATTCGTATCCAAAGTTAAGGAAACATAATTATTACTGAAACTGCCCACCTTTTTGAATTGATAAGCAGCAGGTGCAGGAATTTCCCCCGCATACGACAAGAAGAATTGTTGTCCTTCTGGTAAATCCGCTACAGAAGCAAAATAAGGTTTTCCTTTGTCCATAGCAAATGAACCAATAACCACTGTTTGTGCACCAAGCGTGCCTTTTGCAGAGCCAGAATATTTTTGATTAGTAGAATTCCATTTTGAAACATAATCTAATTCATCAAATTTGTCTAATAATTCTCCAGATGATATATCTATACTCTCTGGAATGTTTGTTTCTACAAAATTAAAGTGAGTGAACCAATTTATGCTTGTATTTTGTCCAGCCCCTTCACCTGGTGCTTTTAATTCTTGTTCAAAGATTGTTAAATTATCACTTTGCATTTTATAAAAAACAGAATATTCTCCCAATTCACATTGGTCGTGTCTTATTAAAAAATCAAGTACACATCCTGGTCCAATAACTGAGCAATAAGAATAAATATAAGTACAATTTGTTGTATACCAACCCTCCTCTGGAGCACCTTCAAAACAGCAATATGGCGAGTCTACTGTAAAATACTCGCTTAGGTTTTCAAAAATATCAGGACCAGTGTATACGGGATTAGTATATACCAATGGACAATCAGATACATTTTTTAATTGAAGAGGCGAATACAGACAATAATCACTTAACGCAAGAACAGTAATACAATAATCTATCCATTTTCCAGGTCCTCCTGGTATTATAGCACTATCTGGCTTGCATCGAGGTCTACAATTTCCAGATAAATTTCCATGTTTTATATTTAAATTCAAATTCAAGAACTTGAATATTGGCGGAGTATCCAAAACAGTATAAGTTTCATCTTCAAGACATGTTGAGATAGCACCATCAAATCCAGGCTCGCTTATATTTAAATTTGACCATAAAATTTCCGCATCCCATCTTGGGTCATTTTCCTCAATCTCCCAGCTAAAAGTATACTGGCCTGCTTCTATCTGTGAAAAGTGAGTATCAATTGTAGGATATTCTGGAAGTTCGTTTGGATCTATTACTGGCATTCCAGTAATCCCCAAGGATCTTGAAATAGAGTCAAAAATTCCACTGAGACTTAAAAATGAAGCTAGTATTAATACTACCACCATAACAAGCAAAACAAACACACCCGCCCCAACTTCTTTTTTCATTTTCATTTGGTATATTTCCTATTTTTAAAGTTTTGTTTTTTTCCTCTAAAAAAACATATAATAAATATAATTAATGAGACAGTTATCAGAACAATCAGGATAACAGCTGCACTGCCAAGTCCAGAAGAGCTTAATTGAGCAGTAGGCACTTGGTCACTTCCATTTCGTGTTAAAGCAACAGAAGCTTCTGACTCACGGGGCCCTTTAGCCATTGTAACATAAACAACATCACCAGTTTGCCAGTCTTTACCACAATTTCCTATATCCTGAGCATACCAATTAGGTTGTTTTGCATTGCCTTTCCTTCCAACAGTATCAGTTAAACTACAGTAAGTTTCAGAACCTCTTACAACATTAAAAGTGACCAGGGCACCATCTGGAGATGTTCCGTCCCTAGCATTTTGAACATAACCAAGGACTCCATGTTGTAAACTAGCAGAAGCGAAATTCGCAGGAACAACTGGTAAAATCATAAAAACTACTAATATAACTAATAACAATCCTCTTTTCATCAGATAATAAACATTTTTCGAGTTTTTAAATATTTCTTTTTTTATTTACTAGACCGATGTATTATAGACTTGACTTTACCAGAGATATGTGTAAATTATCTTGGTTTTTTTCCTTTCCGAGCTTCAAGAAAACAGCGAAAGCGCAAGTACTAGTTAAGATTTGGCTTTTCAGCCAGTGATAAGTGTAAATATTTTAAGATTTTCTGATGCTGTTTGTTTCTTAAAGAATCGCTAGAGAGAAGAAATTGTTCAAGTTAATTATAACTTAACTCGCATTTGGCAAAGCCAAACATTCTAACTTGACTTTACCAGAGATATGTGTAAATTATCTTGATTTTATTTTTGTTTTCGAGAACTTTGAAGAAAGTTTTTCACAATTTCAAGCAGGATTTATTGCAGCATACCTAGCATTTGGTAAAGTCAAGTTATGAAAAGTGTTTTATACTATAAAATTACTTTATATAATATTAAAATAAATATTAAGTTAAACCAAATATCTATATCATAAAAAAAGCACACATTTTTGTGATGCTTATGATTCACCAAATATAGAAATAATGTAAAAAATGAAAAAAGTTATAACACTCCAAAATGGTTCAAGATTGAACGAAAAGCAATTCATAAATTACTTCGAAAAAAAAGTGTTCTATACCATAAGAAAATTCAATTTATTCGAGGGTATAGAACAAAGACCGCAAGTTCATGAACTATTTACTCTTAAGAAAATTAACAATGCGGTTTTATCTCAAGAATGTTTAGATGAAATTTCTCTTCAGATTCTCCAAGCGATGATGAAAAACAAGGGAAAACAAAAATTAGCTTCATTATTGCCAAAACACAAGAATGTTATTCGTCCTTTTTATCTTATGTCCAAAGAAGAGATGATTCTTTACATGAAAATAAAATTAAGAGGGAAGTTAAGTAAGGAATATAGAGATTGTTTCACAAAATTTCAAAAGCTAGAAGACAAAAAGCATAATAATCCAGTTAATAACATGCATCTCAAGCAAAGCGCGAAGGAAAATCTTAAACTTAGCCCTAATAACTTACATCTTATAGCTTTTCTAAACGAACTTGAGAAACAACAAAGGAATGTCAAGAATTCAATTGTAAGTTCTTTGTTGAAGATGGAGAATCTTATTTAGCAAAACATTTATATAGTAATTATAGTTAGTATATAACATGGAAAAAACAACTATACAAGTTAGTCAGCAAACATTAGAAAGACTAAAAAATTTAAGAAAATTTGAGAGACAGTCATACGATGATGTGCTTAATAGTATGATAGACGATGTAGAAGAAGAAAGTTTGGGTGAAGAAGAAATAGTTGAAATACAAAAAGGTTTAGAAGATATTAAAAAAGGAAGAGTCCATAACATAGCATCAGTAGCAGAAGAACTAGGGATAACTTTAAGATAAGGTATCTTTAAAATGTATGAAATAGAATTAACAGAAACTGCTAAAAAGTTTCTCGAAAAATTGAATAAAAAAGATGCAGAAATAATTCTGAACAAGATTTATTCTGTAAGAGAGAATCCCTTCAGATTTCTTAAAAGACTTCAAGGAGAAAAATTATGGAGGTTGAGGATTGGGGATTATAGGGCAGTAGTAGATGTATTTATCTCATTAAATAGAGTTATTGTTATTAGGATAGGGCACCGAAAAAATATTTATGACTAATTCTTAGTTTCTTCCCTATAGCTATTTTGCTTAATCTCTTCACTTACGTCAATTTCTTCACTTGCTTCAGTGTCTTCTTCAGGTCTTTCAACTTTTTCACTTAAAAAATCTTTTTCAATATCTACTTGGTTTTCAATCGGAAGTTCTTCACCAGGAACTTTCTCGCCTTTTTTTCTTAGATATATTTCAATCTCGGAAAAAGGTGTATCTTGTTTAAGATAAACTTTTTGCTGATGATCAAGATGTACTAGTGGCAAAAAAACCCCAATTCTTTCAATCTTATCATTTTGTGGCGCTAGTTGGGAAAAAGTCAATTTTTGTTCTTTGCTTCCTGAGAAAAAGGCTTTTATTTTCTGAAAAAGGTTCTGGATTCTTTTAGTCAAATTAAAGGTAAATTTTGGGAAAATAGCTAAATCAATTGAGTGCCTTGCTCTGTTCACAGCAAAATTCTTCTTGATTCTCCTGTGTTCTGTATTGATTGCTTTATCAAGGGCAGCCATCAATTCAGGCAGAGTCACTCGTCTTGCTCTTGGCAAGGGAGTTCTTGGTATGATCAAAGGAATATCCTCTTCATCGATGGTTATTATCTGAGAGTTTTTAACTAGCTCATCCCTGAGTTTTTTCTTGCTTTCAAACAATATCTCATCAATATCCTTGATATTATCGTGCAAAATCTCTGATTTTAATCTTAATAATATAGCTGCAGCAAGCAGGACTTTTGAAGAGATATAGAAATTCCCCTCTTCTAATTCTTGCAATTGTTGGATAGTCTCCAGATATTTCTTGGCAAGAATAGCCAGATCAATATCCCAGGGATTTAGTTGTTCTGTCCTGATTAATTCGTAGATAATCGCTTGCCAGCTCAATTCTTTCGATACCAGCAGGTCGTAAAGTTGTTCTTGTCCTATTTTTTCCTCTTTTTTTTTATCTTCCATCTTTTTGTTTATATAGTAGTTTCCTTTAGTTATCTTCTTGAAATCAACTATGATGTCAGTTATAACACTTATAGGTGTTTTTCTAATAATCTCTTATTCTTTAACATTAATAAACTTTTTTGACGCGAATTTATGTTAAAAAACGTCCTTTTCTTTAGGATAAAGTAGTAATTCCTTAGTTAGCTATAATAGTTGTCACTACATAATTCAGACAAACCGAAAAGTTTATAAACCATTTTAACCTACATATAATATCACCTCTTTTTCCCCAAGGGAAGTTTGAGAGCGAATCTTTTTGAATTGCTTAAGAACTTCCTTTGAGGGTTTTATCGCCTAGACACAAGTCTATTTCTTGAAGAATTTCTCTCGACGATAAAACAAAAATAGAAAATTTTTAGTTTTTAGGAAGCCTTCTCTAGTTTTACTTTAAATTTTTTTAGTCAGAATCAAAAACCAGATAATTTTGGCTTTCTATAGAATTCAGGATAGTCGTTCTTATGGAAGAAATCTTTAGGGAACTGATTATTGTACATATGACTTATAAAAAAATACAAGATAGTTATGAGAAGAATAGCAATAAAATAAAAAACTGAGATTGTCATCTTTTGAATTCAGTATAGTGGCATTTTCCACAATATAGCCTGTCTTTGCTTTTAGATTCTGCAAGAAAAACTCCCTGTCCGCATCTAGGGCAGAATTTTCCAGATCTTTCTATCTTTGTCCCTTGGAGTTTGTACTTTTTCCATCTTTCACTTGGTTTCTTGTTTTTCTTTTTTTTCTTTCCAGTCATGTTTTTTACTCCTTCTTCTCAGCAGCAGTTTTTTTCTCTTTTTTCTTTGGTTCAAAATTTTTTAGAGCTTCTTGAGAATCATAAACATAAGCTTTTATTTCAGCTTCTTGGACACCAAATTTCGACTCAACTTTCTTCACAATAATCAATTCCTTGTCCTTTTTCAGCAAGCCAGCTAATTCTTCTTTGACACTTGCCATGGATGGAGTCACTTTGTCTTGAGAGATAGCATAAATTTCTTCTCTTCCAAGAAGAGGTTTGTTTTCCTTTTTTTCTATGGTAATCATTTTTTGTCTGTATGTTTTTGTGTAATTGGATTTTGCAACGTTGTGCATGATTTATTATGCACCAAAATCCTTTTTATACATTTTTATTTTATTTGTTATTATCGAGTTTTCAAAGCATATGTTCCTTTTTGCTTTGCCCCTATTTTCTGTGCAATTTCACTTTTTTCTGGATTGACGATGATTATTTTCCCTTTCCAAGTTTCCATTAGTTGAGAACCCTGGCATATAGGGCATTTGTCTTCTTCAGTTAGTATCTTACATTTTTTACATGCTTTTATTTTAGTCATTTTATTTTTTTCCTTTCTTTGTGGTTTTTTCGCCTTTTGTAGCAGCTTTGTTTAATTTGTCTGCTAAAGCTTTTGTTCTTTTCTTCTCTTCTTGTATCCATTCAACTTTTCCTAATCCTGGCTGTCTCATAGTCAATCCGATTTTAGGAGGGGTTGTCTTGAAACTTATTGCAACAATCCTTGCCATGCATAAATCTCCTTTTTTCAGGACTCTTTTAGAATTTTTTCCGATAAGTGTGCCGGTTTTTGAGAAACTGACAAAATCATCCATTGTCTGGCTTATGTGTATCATTGCGTCAAAAGTCCCGATATTCATAAATGCCCCGAAATTTGTTATTTCCTTGATTTCACCAAATAAAAGCTCTTGTAATAATGGCTTGAATACGATTAGTGAAAATTCAGAAGAATAATAGGCCGCAGCATCTCCTGGAATCAAGATACCATCTTCAACACTATGCACAGCCAAAACTCCGATAACTGAACCGATTTCATCGTCGATATAATCCTCGTATTGTTTTTCAAGTTGTGCTTTTATAGCTTCCTTGACAGGCAATCCAAACAGTGTTGGTTCAACCCTGATATGGTCTTTTATCTTTATTATGTAGAACATTTTTTATAATTCAAATTAAGTGATTATAAAATTTTAGTTTTCGAGTGTTTTTAAACCTTATTATACCTTTACTTTTCTTCAAGAAATTTATAAAGGATTACATATCGTGGGATATATCGTAACTTTATAATGATTAATTACAAAACATTTAAAAACCCTTTACTGTTCTAACGAGAATGGCAGATGATTTACGTTCTAAAATAGAATCAATTTCAGTAAAATTTTCTTTTCAAGATAAAGATTCATATTTTTTAGATAGATGTCCATATATCGACGAAGAAGAATTAAAAAAAATAGGACAAGAGATTGAAAGAGCAGGTTTAAGCAGATGGCAATTAGTTGAATCTACTTTAGCATTCGCTCACCTTACTCTGCCCCATAAAGAGATATACCTCTTTAGACCTGGAGTTTTTAAGTATACTGATAAAACAGAAGCACAAGAAGTCGATCATGTATCATTAGCTAATATCACCGAGCATGGTTTGTCCATATTAAGAAGAACTTCCTTGAAAGAAAAACCTTTTAAAAATGCCTTGTCTTTTGAATTTTCATTGCAAGACCAATTTAAAACAGTAACCTATAACTCTTGCCTTTTTAGTTCTATTAGAGAAGAATTACTAGAATTTGGAAAAGGATTCTTTCACAGAGAAGTTGGTCTTCTCTATGATGCCCAGGATATTCGTGGCAAGTATAACCCTCTTCACGTACATGTTACCCCAAAATCAGAAACCCTCAAGTTGTATAAATAAATGATTCTCCTTATTTTTCTTCAAGAAATCTTTTTTGCCTTATATACAGAATAGGAATTTTTTTTGTTTTAAGTCTTTTGATAAGAATTTTGTCCATTGTCCCGACCATGGCATTTTTCCGCACAGCAAATTCTACAATTGCATCATCTGCTTTTCCTTCAACATCCTTGATGAGATTGATTCTATTTTTTATGACTTCCAAGAAACTTATAACTATGCAGCAAAATTTTCTATCTTCAATCTTTACTTTTTGAGCTTTGCTCAGATAAATAAGTTCTTCCAGAACTTGTCTTAATAAAAGGATTTCGTAATTGTCCATATCATCCAATAAATTATACTTTGCAAGATAAATGAGGAAGTTAGTATCAGGGATTAGTTTAATCATTTTTTATGAATTTAAATAAATCTTTTGAATTTATCGTTTTTCCAAAAGTAGTTGGCCAAGTATATTCTTTCAAAAGTTTTTGTAGTTTTTGCCTTATTTTAAGGTTGCTTGTTTCAATTAAATCCTTTAAAATAATTAAATGATATCCTCTGGAAAAAGCTCCATCAATAGTTGAATGAACACAGGCATCTCCATTAATCCCCGTAATTATCAAAGATTTTATTCTTTTTTTCTTAAGAAATTGACTTAGTTTAGGATTCGAAAATGCATCGTATGTGTTCTTAGTAAATAGTTCATCTTCTTTTTCTGGTTTTACTACAAAGAATTTCTCAGCAAATCCCGTATTGTCTTTTGAATAATATATTGCTTTTGGGTCTTTGTAAAGCTCCACAATATTTTCAGGCAAAAAACCTTTTTTCCAAGGTACACAATTAATATATATTACTCTGCCCCCCATTGACTTATATTTTTTAATAAATCTTTCTAATCTAGGGACCATTTTTCTGATTTTTTTAAAACAAAGATCCCATTCTTTTACTTCACATCTTTCATGACAGCACATATTAATGATGTCAATTACAACTAATGCTGTTTCATTTAGTTTCATGAAAACAGAAATCATCAGGGATATATAAATGTTTTAAATTATTATATGTTAGCTTCACTAAATTGGTCGTAAAAAGAAAAAGGATTATATCCCTCTATTCTAGTCCCAAGATCATGCCAGGGTTTTCGAGCATACGGCATGACCTCTAGATTGTAAACTTTTTGCGCTTTTCTTTCAACATCTGCTATCGCAGCGTCTAAATCTGCTATTCCTACTTTAAATTCTTGTTTTCGAACATAAGAAGCAAAATTGCTTGGACAAATTAAAGAAGCTTCTTTTAGATTCCATACCATTTTTCCTCTTGCCATTGCAAGCCAGATTACGTCCTGGCCAATTGGTTCAGAGCCGATCATAAGACTAGTGCAAACCAAACCTGCACCCATGTTTAATGCATTTAAATTAATCAGTGCAGCATCAGGGCTAGGATGTTTAAGATAACTTCCAGCCTCTTGTTTTCCCTTCCCTGTTAATAAATAAAACAAATCAGCAGTATCTTTATACACTTTCTTTGGAATATCAATTTTTAAAGAAGAGTCTGATTTGAATGTATAAGGCCTTGTATATTTTTGTTTTAATAATTTCCTGGCATGACTTTCAAGTCCTTTCCTCTTGAAAAGGCCAGCAGCTGCTTCAAGCATGTTATCGCTTATTTCTCCAGGTTGGCTATGTGCAAGTTCGCAATAAAACCCATCTAAAAAAGCCTTTACTTCACGAGGGTTTTTCACATTGCCCAACACATTTTCAAATTGTTTTAGATAATCTAAATTGATTTTATTTAACATTTTTTTATTTAAACTAAACTATGAATTTCGAAATTTAATCCTCTGATTGATATCTCTTTATGTCCAATCTTTCTTCTTCTGGTTTTATTGTAACTGTTAAAATTCCACGAGCATTTGAATCAGTGTCAAATTTACTGATTAAACTAGATCTTCTAAAAAACCTATATCCAAAACTTTTTAATGGTCGTTCAATATTTCCATAAAGAGTATCTACGGCTTTTGCATTCTCATCACAAAATCCTTCAAAATAGAAGACTAAATGGTTTAAATAACGTTCATTTTCAAGAGTAGTTCTTCTTATTATTTCCAGGCCTTTTTCGGTTACATCCTCCAACATATTGGGATTAATCTTGTTATCACTAACATGTTGATGATATGACATTTGTCCATCTCTTTGGACATGTATCTCAGACTGGAGTCTGTGAAATGTATAAATAACAGAATCTTGTATTACTGGTTTCCAAGAAGGCATGCTTGTTATTCCGACTATTTCAGAAGCTATCGCCTTTAAATCAACATCATGTCTAAATGCTGGTCCTCTTTCAAAACTAACCATAACATTGGGTTTGTCTACATTTGTCATCCAACTTATTCTCAAATCCGATTTATAAACTTTCCCTTTTAACTATTACATAATTACAACAAAATTCATAAATTACTTTTTGTCAACATTAAAATAATTGTAGAAGTCTTCTGACAAAGTCAGCTCATAGGTTCTTCCCATTCTTTTTGCTTTGACTAATCCCATAGCTACAAAATGATGGATGTGCTCATAGGCTTTGTTGCTCCTGATTCTTACTATTGAAGATTGTTTTATTGGCTGCTTGTAAGCTATGATAGCTAAAGTCTCTTGTTCTGATTTAGAGAATTCAGTTTGTCCTGTGACCATCTTATTTACAAGATTGTGAAACTCTTCCTTGACATCCATCTTAAACACTGGTTTTCCTTCGACTTCTCTTTTATGAATTAATATAGCGCTTTCTGCATGGTTGTACTTTTCAACAAGCTCTTCAACAAGTTCTTTAGTCATCAAAGGATTGACTCCCGTTACCCTGACAAGATCATCTATATCCAGATAACTTGCTGAAAGAAATAAAGCAGCTTCTATTTTTTTCAATAATTTTGCCTCGTCTAAACTCTCCTGCGACTCTGGGGATTTTTCATCAGAAAAAGGCTTTCTTTTTGAAGCTCTTTTCTCAATAATATTTTTGATATCATCATTCCCCTCTCCAAAAATCTGTTTTAATGCTTCTCCATCTATATTAATCTCTTTTTTCATTTCTTCATCTATCTCTTTTATCTCTTTTTCCATGTTATCTTAAGAAAGCCAAAGCTTAAATAATTTATCTCTCTAAAAATTAAATCACTATTAAGTGACAAAAAAGAAAGGTTTATAAACCATTTCATCTTTTTAAAATATTGAAAAATGGCACTAAATGAGATATTAGACCGTATAGATGACTTCCTAGGTTCAAAAATAGGATTTGCTTCTACTTTGCTATTGTTAGTAGGAGCATTTGCAGCTGTAGGAACGACTGGATCAAAAAACACAGATTATGAAAGTGGGCAAAATAAAACAAACTATGAAGTAAGCGATGTTAATGGAGATGGAAGAAAAGATATCTGTCTAGTCAATGGCATTAACAATGGAAAATTTCGTCAATATCTTATCCAAAGAGAAGATGGTGCATTTGAATTGACAGATGCGAGGGGGAGCACGCCTTATTTTAAGGGAATAAATTTTGATTTCACAATAGATGGGTATAAATCTCCAAAAGAACACCCTTTTAGTCTACAAAAAATTCCTTATCGACACAAACAAACACTTTTACCAGCTGATAAGAGAAGCAGGATAGAAGATACAAATACAAAAGATAGCGTTATAGGCTCACAAGGTTACAATGGTTTTTTCCATTTATTATAACTCTCTACTTTAAACATATTTTTCAATAACCCGAAGATATTCTTGATTCAATCCACTTAGTCTGAAGATTACAACTTTTTCAAAACCAAGTTTTTTGACAAGCTCAAGGTCTTTTTCAAGATTTTCTGGGCTTAAAATTGGTTCATCTCCCAGAATTCCGAGGTCAATTGTTCCAAGTCCAATTACATAGTTATTTTTATCTTTTATTTTCCTCAAATGTGAAATAATATGCTTTCTAACTGGTCTTGAGATCATGCTAGAATAGAACATTAAACTTTTTTCACAATCAATCTTGTATTCTAAGCCGAAAACTCTTGCTAAACCAGACAAAATAGAAGAAGGAATTTGCGCAGTTGTTATTCTTCCTTTGTTCTTTTCCATGAATCTTTGGATTATTTTCTTGTTCTTTCCTATCTTGAAAAGATTCTTGAAAATCATGCTTCTCTTTAAAGGTGGTTCTAGATCAATCAACAGTTCAATTTTAGTTTTATCAAGTTCGTTGAACAATTCAACCAAATCCTTAGTTTCAGAAAAAGGGCTTATCCAATAAGAATTCTTTATTATCGGCCAATAAGCTAATCTGATTTTCTTATTCCTGATTTTCTTGATTTGTTTTTCGATAGTATAGAATTCATTTAATGATTTCCCCGCAACAAAAACTCTTGTTCTGAATTTAACAAGATTTAATTTCTCTATATTCTCTTTAATCGGAAATTCTTCATAAAAATCAATTTGCATATAAATGACAGATAACAAAACTTAAATAACTTCTGTTATGCAGAGGTAGTAGTCTGAGATTCAATCTTTCTCTTTCTTTTGTCAGTAAATTTTATTGATGCACCAAAAAGAAGTTCTGTTAAGGCAAAACATCCAGCAACCCAGATCCCCCATCTTGTCTGTCTTTGTTTATAAGCCCTTACTTCAGGAGAATTATTAATTATTCGATATAAACTTTTGTTAGCATCTTCCCTTTTTTCTATCCCTTTGCTTAAATCATAGACGTAGGGCATTTGATTCTCTAATGTTCCCAATTTCTTGGTTGTTTCCCTAAGAACAGAAACAGAACGTTTTTGGGCATTGTATTCATTGATTATTGAAGGTGTTGGATTTGTACTTGGGGCCTTTGCTATTAATAAAAGAGATAAAACTGCTCCAGTAATAGTAGCGTATTCACCTGCACTCAAATGAGTCAGTCTGTAAAAATATCCGTCATTTGGTTTGTCCATTTTTATTCAAATTTCAGATATTTAAAAACAATATTGTATTAAAACATATAATTAGGGTTAAGCCAAAACCTTAAAAATCTCGA
>CAZRGF010000007.1:0-54594 GCA_964599615.1 Candidatus Woesearchaeota archaeon | reverse complement strand
AACTGTTTGGATTATGGAAGAATAAAAAATAGATTTTCTTTGGAAGCCCCACACTAAAGTGTGGGGAGGACGTCACTTATAGATGGCGAACTTAAGTAGAAGGCATCAATCACCTTCTTTTTTATGATTCCGACGCTAATCTGGATTTTTTTAATTATGATTTAGGGCAGTTTTCTGTTTTCTTTAATTCTGTTCTTTTGTTATCACTCTGTAAAAAGAACAAAAACGAAAGATTTATAAACCCGGAGTTCATTAAAAAGTAGTAAATTTAAGCATAATAAAAAATGTCAAACAGACAAGATTTAACAAAAAAAGTCAAATATCACTTTGGCTTGAATATATATGAAAGCAAAGTCTGGCTTGCTTTGTTAAGCAAGGGAATTGCCAATGTAGGAGACATAGCTGAGATGAGTGGTGTTCCTAGAAGCAGAGTTTATGATGTTCTAGAAAGTTTAGAGAAAAAAGGCTTTGCTATAGCTAAATTAGGAAAACCAGTTAAGTTCATTGCAGTCAAGCCTGCAGTTGTTCTGGACAGAATAAAAAATAATTTACTTAAGGAAGCTAATGAAAAAGTCAAGGTTTTAGGCGGACTAGAAGGTTCACAGGATTATAAGGAACTTGAAGGACTTTATAATAACAACATAGTGCCTGTCCAAGTTGAAGATGTAACTTCAGCTATAAAGGGAAGATCAAATATATGCGCTCACATGAAAGAAATGATTGGAAGTGCACAAAAAGAAGTTGTTTTAATAACTACTTTGGATGCATTGAAGAGAAAATCTGGATTCTTAAAACCATTATTCGATAAATTGAGAACCAAGGGAGTCAGCATAACTGTCGCAAGCAATGAAAGTGATGATGTTAAGAACATAATCAATTTAAGCAGACAATTAGGTGTCCCAATCAAAAGAACAAGAACAAATGCAAGAATGTTGATTGTCGATAATGCCAGGATGCTATTAACAATAACCCCAGATGGTTCTGATGAGAAAGATGTCGGTGTTTTAATGAATAGCGCATTTTTCGCAAAAACACTAGCTAGCTTGATACCTAATTTCTAGAATTGATTCAGTTTAGTGATTCAATAATTTAATTAAAAATGACAATCGAAGATATTGTAATACAGAGAGAATTTGTTATTACTTATTCTGCTGAACCCAATCCTGAAAAGGATGGACAAGTTTACTATAAGATTGGCACATTTCAAGATGCTAGACCAAGGTTTGATGATTATGCTAATTTCGAAGGAACTGAAAGCCAATTAAAATCATTTGGTTTAGACCCTACACTTCCTAATCTATATAACAGAAAAGTCTTGATAACTTTGACTCCAAGAAAAATTCAAGTTAATGATAAATCCCTAAAATCAAATATGCGAGAGATTAAAGAAGAATTAAAAGAGAATGATTTTTCAATGGAACGATTGTATCTTGAAGAAGGTAGACATAGGTCAGTAAATACTTTTTTTCCTCCTGTTCAACAAGTTCTAATCGTAGGTGATGAATATATTAAAAAAATAGCGAAGTTCAAACAAATTAGAAAAGATAAACCCGGGCCGAGAGTCCTTTCATCAGAGTGGCTCTCTCAAGTTTCATTCAGCTTAGGTGAAACAGAGTATCAGGCTCTGAAACAACTTCCAGCAGATTATGTCATGAGCTTGAGCATAAAATTAGTTGATGAGGAGAAGAAATAAAATGACCATAACAGAAACAAAACCAGAAGAAAAGATTAATATTGATGGCAGAGAATATTTTCAAGGGATGGTTGATGAAAATCTTGAGGATTTAAGAAAAGGTACTAATTCTGCAAAAGGAACAATAGAAGCTATTTTGGGATTGATGCTTATTTCAGGAGGTTCAGTAGGTGGAATAGTCACTGAATCTTTAAATAAAAATCCTCATACTTATCCAGAACTTTATTGGATGATTCCAGTTGTAGTTGGGGCAGGCGTATTTTTAAAAGGAATTAAAGATATGGTAAGGAATGAATATTTAGTTAGTTCATGTATTACATACCTAAAAGATGTTTTAGGTTACACTCGAAGACATCCTGAATTTGATGAAGCAAAACCAGCCGAGGAGAAAAATGATAAAAGTAGAAGACCTTAAAAAACAACAGGAAGAAGAAAAGAGTCTTTATGCTCAATTTGGAATTAGATTCGCACTATATCTTCAGGAGCACATGAAACCAGATGAAGCTCTTTCTGAATTAGAAGTACTTAAGATGTATGGTGATTATGCTAATGACCCAGAAAAATCAAAGGGTTTGACTGAATTAGTTGCAACATTTCGGCCACTTGTACTTGAATTAAGGGCTAAGGCAGATATTGATTGGAGTAAGGTTGAAAATCCTCCACATTATATTGGTTTTGGATTAGATATTTTTCTTGATAGTCATAAAGGGAAATTTGATTTCTTGGTAAAAGAGCAACTTAATGGCAGAACTTATTATCGTTTAAAGGAATAAAAATGACACCAATATCAGCAGATGACTTTGAAAGAAGAAAGAAAGAAGAAGAAGGACTTGTTCCAAGATTTGAGAGTTTGTTCGCTGATTATGTCATACAATTAATGTCCCCCGGAACATACTATGATGGTCTTGATGTGCTTAAATTCTTCAATAATTTCTGTAATGGTGCTGTAAACTCAGAGGGTTTGACTGAAAAAGTTGAAAGACTATCTTCTAGTGTTTCTTCATTAAGAGAATATGCAAAATCAATTCCCAAAATGGAGATAATGGATAAGAAAACAGAAATTTACAGGACAAAGATGTCTTTTATATGCACCTCTCTTGATAATCTTTTTCAGGGATGTAAGGATGAAGTTAGTTCTGATAAGCTAGATGGATTTTCCTATTACTTCAGAAGAAAGTGAGAACTTTAGTTTCTAAGAATTCTTAATAAAAAACGCAGCGAAGATTTAACTAAAAAATCACAATAATACTTATAAACAAAAATGTCAAGAAATTAGTAGAATAAAATGACCGGATTAGAAGGTCTTGCAGAAGAAAAGAAATCAGGAGAGAAAGGATACTTGCGATTTCATCAATTATTCGGGGAATACCTAAAAAGAGAGATGGAACCAGGAAAACCTTATGGTGTATTTTATATGGTTTCTATGTTAGCTAAATTCTATTATGGTTCTAAAGAATCACGAGATTTGATGAGAGAAGCTAAGACAGTCAAAATTCCGTTTTCTGATTTAAATGAGTTAATTGAACTTATTCCTAAAATTGAAAGAAAGACCCCTAATGCGCCAGCTGAAAATCCTCGGTTGATTAGGGTTGCAGAAATAATTTATAATGCTTTTTTTAGCCAATGTTCTGAATATGACTTTATAGAGAAAACTTCTGTTGAAGACAGGGCATATTATCAACTAAGAAAGTAGATTCTAGATTTCTGCTTGACTTCACCAATGCGAGTTAAGTGATAAGCAACTCTTCGTCAAAGTCCTCGAAAACAAGAATCAAATCTAAATAATTTACACTTATCTCTGGCAAAGTCAAGATGCTTCCAAAGTTAAAGAATTAACTTCACCAATGCGAGTTATGTTGCAGTAGATTATACGCAGCCAGTTATAGATTTTCAGAAACTTTTTCGAAAACAAAAATCGAGAGCCAAATTAAGATAATTTATACTTATCTCTGGCGAATTTAAGTTATAATTGATTGCTTTCCATGCGTTCTGATTTCCTTAAGAATTTTTCGAAGACAAAAGCTAAGAATCAAATCAAGATAATTTGTCCTTAACCCTATAGTTGGCAAAGTCAAGTTAGAAAGTTTGACTTCGCCAAATGTGAGTTATGCTGCAATAAATCTTATTTGGGTATATTCTCAATTTCACAAAGAATCTTTTAAAGACAAAACCTAAGAATCCAATCAAGATAATTTACACTTAAACCTATAACTGGCAAAGTCAAGTGTTTAGTGAAATAGGGATTTTTCTGGACTCCTTGTTAAAGAGTTAACTTCAGAGAAATAAAAAAAAGAAAAAAAATAAAAAAAAGTTTCACGACTTATTTAATCGTGTGCCATTGAAAACACGGATTTTAGGGCAACTACAATTGTTGCTGGTACGAATAATACAAGCATGTTTGCCAAGAAATTTGACAAGAATGCAATCTCTCCTATTTTTATGCTAGCGAAAACACTTCCACCGAAGTAGCTGGCAATTACTAAAATTATTCCAGCCATCAAAAAGGTGTTTGTTTCTGTATCTTTGATATTCAATATCCCAATCAATAAGCCGATTATAACCATAATCCAACTTACCCACGCAGGATAACTGAAAAATGCAAAGATTACTGCTAGGATTACTCCGATTAGGAAAGCCCAAGCACCAAGTAAGTTGCTTTTTCCTTTAGGCATTTTTAACCTCCTTTTTTAATTTAATGATGTTCTCTAGAGTCTTATAGACTTTTTAAAGGTTTTTGTTAGGTTCTGCAATTTTTTAGTAAGTGTGAATGTTAAGATGTATTTAACCAGGGATTTGAAGATTGTTTGAAAATTTAATAATTTTAAAGTAGTAACAAGTCAAAAGATTTATAAATGGTGAAATTCTATAAAAGTCATGACCACGGTGTATAATCAGAAGGTTGCAAACGGAGAGGTTTCTTTTAGAGAATTTGTTATGGGATGTGCTAGGAATATAGATTATCTTGCGGGATTGAGAGATTCTCCAGAAGCAAAAATTCCGAGAATATTTAGACCAAGAAAAGATTATTACTTAGGAAGACTTGAACAGGTGAAACAGAGAGTACAAGCTATTAGGGCAATGTCTAGTGAATAATTACAGGCAGAAGTTGATAAAAAATATAACACCTCACTTGAATCATATATAACTACATTATCATCAAAAACGCAATGTTCCAGAAGATATTTTAGAATGTTAGGGCATGTAAGAAACTGGCAACCACCAACAAAAGATCATGAACCTTTGAAAAGATTTATGATTAGCCAACTTGAATGTGGTTTAGAAGAATGTAGCCCGCAATATTTAGGGCCACCAAAGAGAGTGACTCCTGAAGAATACAAGACTTATCTTATTAAGGGCGTTGAACAACAGATAGATAATCTTGAGTCTGATTTTAAAAAAGAAGTAGAACAGACTGTGGAAAGTACAAGATGGGTTTCTGAGTTAAGAAAAAGTTTGAGGCCAGAACAAAAGGCAAAACCAGTTAAAAAAACTAAGAAATAGTTTTCTTTTATAGTTTTATCATTAGTGCAAGATGTGTCAAATCAGCTGCGTCTTCTGAAATTTTTGATAAGTGTCTTATGAATTTTGCTTCAGCACTGTTTGTTTTAAACAAAATTGCTTTTTCTCTTATTTTCTGTCTCAGATGATACAATTCATCGATGCCCTTTTTATTGAAAAGGAAGTAGAAATCAAAAGATTTCTCAAGAATCTCTTTTGAAAGCTCAGTCAATTCTTTCAGTTCATTTGTTTTTTTTAGCTTATGTTCTATATTTGTTCTCCATAATCTTTTTATCTCATCTCCTAATTTCTCTAATTCAAATGAATAAGTAAAAAGGATTCTTCCGTTAACATGGTTTGAATAGAGCATTTTATTAATAGCTCTTTGGAGGTATAGGCAGAATTTGTTTATCTCTAAATCCCGGTTCTTAAGGCCTTGAAGTGTTTCCTTATTTTCTTTGAAAATATCTAAGATCGCTGAATCATATAATGCCAATATCATCTGGAATACTCTCTTAAAGATCTCGTCTATATTAGAATAATTTATGCCGCTTATATCTTTTATAATTATCTTTGAAGATTTTTGTTCTATTATGGCATAGCCCATCAAAGAGTCTAAAGTGAACTTCGCAATCTCATCTTCTGCTGTAAGCTCTACTTCATCGACGCCACGTGCGTATAGGGCATTCAAACATCTATAGATGTTCTTTGCACTAAACCCTGTGATGTCAATCTTTGTTTTTTCACCTGAAGTGATGTTTTTAGTTGAGATCATCAAGGTTTTTTCTTTTATTTCTAAATCTAATTCTGATTTTTCATCTAGCTTGTTCTCTCTTATCCATTGTATTGGCAGTGTTATCGTGTAAGCTTGGTTAGCTTGTTTTATGATTTTTCTTTTCATCTTTATGTCTAATATGGTTAGTTTGTATATAAGTGAGGGTTTTTTTCGATAGTGTTAACATACTTATAGATGGCATTGACTGCCAAATCTTCTTTTCATCTCTGCGCTTCGCTTTTTGTTATACAAGCAGATTTATATGATTTATATAAATGATATAAGAAATATATAAATGTTTCTGTGGCTCTTATCTATCATGACACAAGAAACAAGAAAATATATGGACCTGCATACACATTCAATATATTCTGACGGAACTTTAAGTCCTGAAGATATTGTCTGGAATGCTAAGCTTAATGGCTTAGATGCAATTGCTTTGACTGACCATGATAGTATCGATGGTCTTGAAAGAGCTAAAAAAGCTGCTGAAAAATTCAATATCGCCCTAGTTCCTGGAATTGAATTCACTTTAGATAAATACCATCTTCTTGCATTCAATTTTTGTATCTACAGCGAGAGTTTTAAGGGTGTTGTCGCTTTTTCAAGAAAAGTCCAGCATATGCTGACTGAGAGAAGAGTAGAGCACCTGAAGAACAATGGGATCCCTATAAACATGGAAAAAGTTCTTCATTATTCTCCAGAAGCTAGATTGGGGAAGTTCAATATTGCAATGGCGATGATGCAAGACCCTGAATGTAGTAAGTATATACAAGAAAGACACGGGAATATTTCAGGAAAAAATGTTCTTGATTTATATCTTAACAGGACTGCAATTGTTCCTTACATCTCAAGTGATAGTTATGGGTCTCCTACTTTGACTACAATAAACCGAATACATGAAGCAGGGGGAATTGCTGTCTTAGCTCATGCTGCGAATGATATAAAAAATCTTGAAGAACTTGATGTTTTAAGAAGACTAGGGATAGATGGATTGGAAATCCAAATGAATGGAAATAGGAGAAAGTATGATGTTATAGAGGAATATGCAAAAGAACATGACCTGTTGATTACATATGGTTCAGATTACCACGGGCCTTGCCTTTCAAGGAACATGCTTTCAAGAGAAGATGAGGAAAATTTTATGAGCGAAGAACTTAGAAGGAGGTTGGGGATAAAATGAGAGCAGATGAAAAGGATAAGTCAGATGATAATGAAAGATGCCTTCCTTATGGTTGCAATGATACTTATTTTGAAAATCTTAAAAGAATTAGAAAAATGCAGAAGTCTGGAAAATATCGGGTCATAGGTGTTGACAAGTTTGATAATGAAGATTGGGTTGAAGGGACATACAATACTGCGAAAGAAGCAATCAAGGTTGCAAGAAAAAAATCTTTAGAAGGGTTAAGCTCAGCTTCAGATCATAGCATAGCTACGGTTTATTATGCTTATGGGTCAAATGGAGAATATATCGGGGGAGATGTTGGTCTTGAAAATCAAAATAAATACAGCCTGTGAAAATTTAAATAATAAAATGACAAACATAGAAGAACGCATTGCAAATCTTCCAGAAGAATTTTTAACTAAACTAGCTAGAAAAGCGAGATATACGAGAGAAGAAGTAGGAACTAGAAGAGCTGGAAAACATTATAGGGTTTTGTACATGGCATGGGAAGAGTCTGAAAGAGGGGGGGGGGGCGAGAGGCATGATGGTTGCTCTTTGCATCTAACTGCAGAAGATTCAGAAGCTTTCATTAAAGAATATTGGGCTGGAATGCCAGATGCTGTTCCTGATGAGTATTCAAGAAAAAGTTATTGAACGGGGTATTTATCTCTTACAACCAACCCTGTCTGTGTCCTTTTCTGTGTGTGCTTTTCTTTAATCTGATTATATTGCTTCTTCTAAAATTCTTTGGATTATGGTCGTTATGATGGTTTTCTTCATCTTTTCTTGCTGGTCTTCCGTATTTCTTATCGGCTACTGCTTTATGAATTAATTTACCACTATTATTATAAGTCGGATAGCCACTGGTATTATAATGAAATGTTTTTCTTTTCCTTCCAAATCCAAATAAGCCCATATTTTTTTAAACAAACAATTTTTTTAAACCTTTCTTTTAATTACCCCGTCATCTCCACATAGCTCTCTTCAAAGGAGTTTCGTTCAACTTTTTACCCAATTTGTCTTTAAGGTCATAAATATCTTCTTCTTTAGTAGAAACAAAACTAAATGCAGGATTTTCTTGACAAAACTTCTTGTATTTATCAATTTTCTTAGTGCATCTCTCTAAATATTTCTTGTCTTCTAAACCAAAATGTTCAAGAATTATGAAATGACCTTTAGAATCTTCAATAACAAAATCAGGTCTTAATTCATCACCATCAATGGTCATCAAAGGTTCATAAGAAAATTGAACTTGATTAGCACTTAAAAAATAACATATTAATAATTCACTTTTTGATTTAACCTTTTGAGAGTTATAATAATACTTCCCTTCAAATTTCTCCTTAAATTCCTCTTGTTTCTTATCTTTGACATAGTCTATCTGTTTTAGTTTCTTTTTTTGTTCTTGTTTTTCATTCCAATGGGTTGTACAAAGATAATGTCCTTCTTGAACTTCTATTCCACAAACTTCACATTTTGGTTTTTGTTTTTCTTTTTCATTGCAGTCAAAACAAAGATTAAACCATGCTTGTTTTGGTTTTCTGCATTTTGGGCAAATATTTGGGTTCATTTTCTATCTGTGCAATTACGCAACGTGCTATAAAAAACTATCTGTGCTATCTCACTTCAATCAACACATCTCTCATACAAATATTTACCCTTACTCCTAACCTTTGGTTTTATGCTTCCTGATGAGTATTCAAGGCCTGTTCATCCTAGATTCTATATCCACATAAACAAAACTCTTTATGAAAGAATCAAGAAAACAAAGAATGGATTGAGATTAAGTGAAAGTGAAGTATATAAAATACTCTAGACAAAGCTAATATTTATTAATTGTTTTTTCTTTGATTTTTATGCTTACACAAGTTCAGGGAAAGAAATTATTAAAACTTGCTCGGGGTTCGATAGAATCTTGGTATGACAAGAAAGAACTGGATTTTGACAAAGAAAAGAAAAAATTCTTCCAGAAACAAGGGGTTTTCGTTACATTAACTGAAAATGGACAGTTAAGGGGATGTGTTGGTTTTCCTTATCCTTTATTGCCTTTAGCAGAAGCGATTTTTCAAGCTGCTAGATCAGCTGCATTTAATGACACAAGGTTTGAAGCTTTGAAAAAAGAAGAGCTAGACAAGATAAATATTGAAATTTCTATCTTGACAATCCCTAAAGAGATTAAAGCAAAAGATGAAAGGATTTTAGACGAAATTGTTGTTGGGAGAGACGGCTTGATTGTCCAACTTGGAGGTTCAAGCGGTTTGTTACTGCCACAGGTAGCTCCAGAATTCAAATGGAATGCTCTGCAATTTTTAGAACATACCTGTGAAAAAGCAGGTTTAGCAAAAAATGCTTGGCACAATTGCAATTGCAAAATATTTAAGTTTCAGGCGCAGATTTTTTCTGAAGGTTGTGAAGAAGTGGTAGATTTGGATTAATTCTTTAAGTGTATCTTGACTTCGCCCATGCAGGTTAAGTGATAAGCCACTCTTTTTCATGCTTCCCGATTTTCCTTAAGAATTCTTCGAAGACAAAATCAAGAACCAAATAAAACTATTTTACAACATATCTCTGGCGAAGTTAACTAACACATCCCAACTTACTTTTATTCCTCTTCTGCAAATAGTTTTGGGATAGTTTAATCCCAAAGTTTATAAGGTTTTTAGTTATGTAATTTTATGCTAGATTGGGGGTAATATGGGAAAATCTTTAGATAATGAAACAGATGAGGGAGTTTTTATGAACAGACCGCCTAGAGATAGTGGCTTAGCAGATGATTTGGGATTAGGAACTAGTCCTGTTTCAAAAATTTGTAGTTATACCCATTGTCCAAAAGATGGAAGAGACCATAGAACGCGTTCTTGTATAGAAACATGCCCCTACGAATTTCATGCTTATAAAACATCAATCAAGGATTCAGAATAGATTTTTATTCTTCTTCAGCGAACTTCTTAATTTCTTCAAAGTTGTCAACAATCAATTTCGCTTTTCCTTTTCCAAAGCTAAAAGGAAATGTATCATTATCATCTTTTTTTAATTTGATTATCTTGTTTCCTTTGAATTCACTAAACTCAACTGTCATTTTTGTTTTTCCTCCTTGTTTTATTTTTTAAATCTACGTGTTTTTTAAATGTTTGTTTTTTATTTTTTGCAGGGATATGTTTTTTAATTGAAGTTTATTGTTCTTGGTTTTAAGGTTTTTTATTGTCTTTATCTTAATTACGATTATTCTTGTTTTATGTTCAAACAATCAAAACTTGCTTGTTCAGCAATGCCTGTGCATCGATTAGAGTTCTGATTTATTGAAATTGTTCTTTGATTTCCTATTATTTGTTCAAAATCTCCAGCCATGCATTTTTCTTTAATTTCAGTAGCATTGTCATAAGCTTCTTTTGGGGTTCCCTCACAAGTTGAATCATCGACCCATCTATAGTAATCTAGGTTCCCACATAATACTTTCTTTATTGACTCGTAATCTGTGTTTGTCTTTGAGTAAGACTTGATGCATTCTGTGAATCCGCAGTCACTACCCCCCGAAGAACACCAGCCAAAATGATAATAGACATCTAAAATCACTTTGGAAGATTTTTTTTCAAGTTTGAGTTTAACAAATCCTCCCCTGCCATAGTCACATTCTCCTGAAAGGATTTTATAATCTCCCAGACTAAAGCCTATTTTTGAAGTTATTTCATTCAATTTTTCTTTATCTTTTGTGCATGAGGGCGCTTTTGATGGATTAAGTGCCAGAATCAAAACAACAACGATTAGGATTATCAAAATCGCAAGAACAATGAAAAATGGCTTTTTTCTTAGTCTTTTTTTAGGTTCTAGGACTTTCTTAGAAGTCTTTTTTGATGACTTTTTTGCCATGCTTTCTTAGAATGAGGAGTTTTTTAAATGTTTTGTTCAAAACATTTAATCTTTGCATGGCATCTTTATGTTTATAGACAATTTCTTCTTATCTTTCAAGAAAATGGTTTATCTCACAAAATAGTGATAGAAGTGATAACGCATAACAACAGAGAGGATTAAAATTAAGCTCTATAATTCTGTTTTTCGAGGTTTTGTATGAATTAGAATGATTTGTTAAAATACTCAAACACATATAGACTTAAGTTATTAGACTTTTTTCCACATTATTTCAAAGTGTTTTCTGAATGAATTAGCTATGTCCTTATTCGCTATTCTAATAACAATTGGCTGTTTAGACCAGAACCAGATAGCTATCTTGTCCCCATATACCCCGAATGTTACAGGTGCTGAAAATTCTTTTGAAATTTCCTTATTCTTGTAACCTTTGCCATCTAGGGGATTATCTCCTTTAACATAAAGTTGGTTGGTTTTTATTCCCACCTTAGCTTTTTCATTAATATATCTTTCTAAAAACCATTCAGGAAGAAATTCTTTTGATTTATCACTTCCACCCCAGCCACAAATATCTTTTTTTTGTTTTACAATATCATTCAAGACAGTTTTTATTCCTTCTGGACCTTCAAGAACTTCAACTAGGGGTTTTTCTTTATTTTCAGGATGTTTTTCTTTTAATTCTTTGATTATTTCTGAAACATCCTGTTTTTGTTTTTCAAGATTTTTTTGTTTTTCATTCAAGTAATCAAGAAGTTTTTCAGGTTCAAGTGCTTTGAAATATCTTCTGTTGTTTTTAATGACATAGGAAACTAGTCCCTTGTCTATAAGTGATTGGATTGCATCATAAACATATGTTCTTGAGATTTTAACTCTTAAAGCTGTCTCAGAAGCTAAGCTTTCTTTGTTCTTAACCAAGTCAAGATAAATTTCTGTCTCTGAATCTGTTAAGCCAATTTGTTTCAATGTATCTTTGTTCATTTTTTTGTAAGTTTGATTATAACCTCTTTGAAAATCTTGCAACAATCTGTTTTATGCAGACAACATTGTGTTGCGCAATTAGTTTAATATAATATAATATTCATTTATGTTTTTAAATCTTGCTAAAGTTGTCTGTTTTACTGACAACAAAGATATTTATAGCTTGTTTTATAGTAGCTATTAGGAAGTGACAAATAAAATGACAAATGAAGATTCACAATTAGAAAGAATAGTTGATTTGCTTGATAAACAAGATGTGGGCAAATTCAAGGTTGCCCCCAGAAATTATGGCGAGAGATCATATGATGGATATGAAATTCAGATAGACAGATATACTTTTCATATCGGATGTGTAGGCATACCTTATTCTGATGATCCCTTTGAGATAGAGAGATCTGTTCATATACTTGAAATAAAAGATAATGAAAAATTAGTCTGGAACTTTGAAGGAGGGCATAGTCAAGAAAGCGGAGATTATGGTTTTTATGAAACTTTAAGTTTATTAGATCATAGAATTAATGAAAAAATATCAAAATATCAAATACAAAGAGAAAAATTAAAAGAACAAAGAAATGAAAAAAAAGCCGTTACTCTTAAAAAACAAAATCAAGTCAAATTGGGAAGATTTCTCGATTCTCTAGAGAGGAAAGAAAATGAATAACAACATATTTGAAAGATACAAGGGCAAGAATGTTCTCATAGAGGTTGATCCTTTACGAGGGACTTCTGGATTGCATAGAACAGACACTACAAACTTAAAACTGTATATTGGAAAAATTACAGAAGTTGATGAATCCCATATTATTCTAGAAAATGCTATAACCTTTACTGAAGCAGTTTATGATTCTCGTAGTAACGGGAAAAAAGAGGTAAACAAAGCTTATTTACGGGAATATGATAGGTTTGGTTCCTTTACATCTTTGGATAATTTAAGGCCAGATCCTGATACCTCTACTGAAATTAAATCATTAACACTTCATCGAGACACAATAAACCGACTTGTTGCTCTTGAGGATATTGTGAGGGAAAAATGAACAAAGAAGTTAAAATTGACAAAAGAGAAAAGAAAAAATTAGAGAGTATATTAAAGAATGCGGGCGTTTCTAAAGGGGCTGAAGTCATATTTGTCAGAGGTAAAAAGAATAAAATATTGTCTTACTCGCCTTTTTCGACTTATTATAATGATGCTTTTGATACTGACAGCCATAATGAAGAGAAAGCTTATATCTTAAATAAAAATGGAAAGACTTTATGCTCTGTAACTGGCGGTTATTCTGCAAGATATAGTGATGGTAGTTACGGAAGTGGAGAAGGAGAGACTGTTAGGCATGCGCTTCGTGGATTAGGGAATAGAACACAGTCTGCAAAATATGTTCTTGTGTCAGGACGAACAGAAAAACAGGACAATCAAGCATATGTGATAAAAACAGAATTGTATGAAAGTAGGGGTGTAGTAATAGAAAATAAAATTAAGTATACTTTGTATGAATTATAGTTAGGAGAAAAATGAATGAAAAATCAGAAAACAAAGATGTTGAAAAGCTTTTGATTAGTCTTGACATGAATGGACTTCAAGAAGTCTTGGATAAAAATCTAAAAATCTTGAGGATAAATATTTAGGAGAAAAAATGACTAAACTAAAAAACGAAACAATTCAGGGAATAAAAGCTTTAACTAAAGCTATTGAAGCAAAGAGAATGGCTGAGTTGAGACAAAAAGAAGAAGAAATTAATTATGAATTGGAATTAATTCGACTGAAAAGGGGCGCAATAGTTTCAACAATTGAAAATTTAAAACAATATGACCAAAAGAATAAGAAAGCATTAATGCCATTTTTTACAGATCTTCTCGCAATGAAATCAGAGATTTCTGGGGTTTATGGATATTTACGCGAAGGATTAAAAACTTCTGATGGAAAACCAGAGTTTCATCAAGAGATAATACGAATTGATGGTCCAAGAAATTATAAATATAAAGCACAATATCCTTTAATCACTTTATTTTCATTCTTCAGAAGTTGTGGAGAGAGTTATTGCCGTTTTGAACTTGGAGGAGGTCATGTCCCTGTTAATTCTATAGTTTATAACTTGAGCCTATTGCCGGAGGGATTTGCAGTAATACAAGATACTTATGTTGATAGCAATGTGCCCGCAATATTAAAAGATGAAGTAAATGAATTTGCAAAAAGAGTTTACTATGTTAATTTACCTGATGACACTAGTCGATGGTATGAATCAGAGAAGAGAATTCAACAAAGAAGATATCATTGGGATATAGAAAAATTGCTTGAAAAAGAAGCTAGATTTTTGCCAATTGACGTTTCTCAACTAGAAAAAGGACTGAATGATTGGTTACGTCAGGCAGATGATGTTATTCATCCAAATAAATATCGTTATCCTACTGGGCAGGTTGAAGAAAATGAAAGATGATGAAGAATTTAAAAAATACAGGATGAAACTGGTTGTTTCAGATAGATTTGACCAATTGGATAAGGACAAGCAAAGACAAGATAAAATTTTAGAGTCTCTTGATAGATTATTCTTTGATAGTGGGCGGGGTATTTACCAGCCATTCGAATTGGATGATGCAATTTCAGAGGATATAGAATCTGTTGCTTATCAAGCTCATGACTTAAAAACAATTGAGAAATTTATTTTGATGTTAAAGTCAGCTCAAGATTTGATAATACCTGTAGATTATGCAAATCAAGTAAGAGAGAAATGGCACGATTTATCACGTAATTTTGAACATATCCTAAGAAACCATAGTGAGGAAAAAGCAAATAGTTTAGCTGATCTTTTATTAGATAAGAAACCACCTTTTTTAGATGCAGTTGATATTTCAGAGCAATTATCTCGGGTGTATGAAAGTCAAAAGTCTCTTTTTGATGATTTAGTCTATGCATATAATAATCTATCAAATCCTTGCATTGATAATTGGCGGGAGATATTTTATGAAAGAATCAAACAGTATTTTAGTTGTGACACTACTACTCAAATGAAAAGGAAAAAATTTGTTGGCTTGTTCTTAAATGAAGCAGATTTTTTGAAACATCTTAAACGAGATTCAGTTACTGCAGCTGTTCTTCTATTAGAATGTGGAAAAAAATATTCTAGAAAAATCAAAGGAATTAGTCATTTTGACTATCCCTACATGGATTTATCTATTTTTGATAGGTATGTACGCCAAGATGAGACCTTAGATCCTTCTAAGAAGAGTAGATTACAGGAAAGTATTTATTTATTAAAAAGAACTTTGGATAATCCGAAATATTCTTCAGGAAAATTTCGTCATCTTTTCGGTGAAGAGTGGAGAAAGTACGAAAGAAGATTTGATAAAGACAGTTAAATAGAGTTTAAGCCCATCTTTCAGAAGGTCTCTTGCCAGGGCTATATTCGATTTCTGGGAATGTTATCTTGTAACAATCAATCTTGTTGAATTCACGCATGTACCTGGTGTATTCTTTATACTTCTCGAGGTCTTTGATTTGCTGTATCAACCTTGACATGTGGTTCACTAACTTTTCTTTCATTTCTTCTTCTTTTTCTATTTTAGATTCATGCAATTTCTTGACATCATTGATTACTGAAATAACAAAAGAAACAGTATTATCATTCAAACTAAAAGTTCTTGGAAGTCTGGTTGGTTTGCCTTGAAAGTGGAATCCGAAGGTCATGTCTACAGACTTTTTGCCCATATTCAACTTATTGACTTTCATTTCTTTGACTTCGATTAAATCTATTTTTGGTTGTTCCATTTTACTTCTTTTTTCTGTATAAAGTTTAAGTCTATAAGAGTATAGTGAGGTTTACTTCTTTCCAGTGTTTTGAAAACAAAGGAATAAATAAAACAAACAATAACACTTACCCCTGGTTTTTATAAAAGTCTAGATAATTCTAACTTTAAAAAGATTTCGCATTCAGTTAGAGTGATAAAAAAAGAAAAAGATGCCTCTTTTTAAGAAAAATTTTGATAACTACTTGGAGTATTGTTGTTGAGCTAATTTTTCTAAGTAGATAACCAATGCATCTGCTTCAGCCATTCTCTTTGCTTCAGGTATTATCATTTGCAATGTTCCGATTATATTCTGTTCAAGTTCTGCTTCACTTCTTGATTCAATCTTTTCTTTTCCGATTGTTACTTTTCTTGCTGTTCCAAGAATAGTTGATTTTACAAACATTGTTGCCATCTTATTTGCAGTCATATCTCTGTTTTGGTCTTCTCTAACGCTTATAGCTATCCCTTCTAAACCTCCTTCGGTTTCAGCCCATTTACCAAAATACTTATCATTGGTTGTTGTTACGTAAAGGTATTTTTCATCTGTCATTTTGTTTTTCCTTCTGTAATTTATTTTTGATTCAGCCTTTCGGCTTTAGTATGATTTTTACCAAGTATACGCAAGTTTTTTTCCTAATGCTTCTAATTCTATGTCTAAATGTTCTACCTGTCTGGAGTATCTGTCTTCTCTTGTTATGTAGTGTTCAGCTCTGACAAAGCCGGGATTTGTTAATGCTTTTGTTAAAAGTTCTTTATCTCCCTCAATTTCTCTAGGCACATAAAATGAAACTACTTCACGTCTTGCTATATCATAAAAGCTTATTGTTCTACTTGGGTCATTTGAATAGGTTACGCCTTGTATATGTCCTATTACAGTTCTTTTTCCTTCTGTCATTTTGTTTTTCCTCCATAAAATTTAATTTTTATTTATCACTCTTTCTCATGCTGACAAGTGCACAATGATTTGGACCACCTAAAAAATTTCCTTGTTTTAGAGCTTTTAAGATGTCATCAAAACTAACCTTTTTTTGATGGGTTTTTTCTTGATGTGCAACTAGATAACCCCAATTATGAAGAAGATGATAGTCATAAGGATTGCAATATGGTTTTATTGTATATTCACATTCTACTATTCTTTCTTTTTCATTCACTTTGAGTTTATACCCTATTAAGCTTTCATCATAAAAACCAATTTCCCTAACTTTTCCTACTAATTCATGTTGTTTATCATAAACTTCATAGCAAATATATTGTCTATAATGTCTATATGGGTCTTTATTAGGTTCATATTCCATCACTGCTTCAATGACTACTTGGTCTACGCTAATGCCCAGTTTATGATTTTTTGAAGGTTTTTCCCCTTTCATTTTTTCATATTCAGTTACATCTGATTTTCTCAATTCCATTTTCTTCCTCCATAAAATTTAATTTCTTGATTGTTTAATTTCAGGAGGTTTTTCGGATTATTTTTTGGTTTCATTTTTTAAAGGATCTTATTTTATCTATTAGTGTATCGAAGTCTTCTACTTGGATTTCTTCTGAGACCTTTATTCCAAGAGAACTTTCTGGAATTTCTTTTGGTTTTAAACTGATTTTTATGTATTCTCCTGAGTCTCTTTTTAGGTAGACTATACATCGTCCCCTAAGATCCATCACAAATTTGGTTTTATCACCAATGTCTGATTCAGTTTCTTGGTAAAGACCGCCTCCTCTGACTCCTCCAACTGCTTTTTGAAGTTCTTGTTCTATCACATGTCCCTGTATATGTGCAATTCTTGGAAATCCGTCAGACTGAACCATTACTTCTTCCATTCCTTCTTTGTATTTGTCTGCCATTTTTTTTCCTCCTGTAAAATTTATTTATTTTGTTTACTTCTTATGGATTATAATAAAAAGGGGTATTTAAAATTCTGTTGAAGAAACTTCTACAACACATTATTAAAAGCGAAAAAAGTGATGTTAATGTTGTGAAATAGAAAAGGATATAAAATGCAAAATACTAGGAAAAACATGTTTGGAAAGAAAAAAGAGGAAGAAATAATTGTATTATCTGTTGGTGGTTCATTGATATTTCCTGAAGAAATTGATATTAACTTCTTAAAAGGATTTAGAGAGTTGATTCTGAAGTATTTGAAAAAAGGCAAGAGATTTATTATTATTACAGGTGGTGGGAAAATCTGCAGAAAGTATCAAAATGCTGCTTCTACTGTTGTTAAGCTTGAAAAAGATGATTTAGACTGGCTTGGCATCCATGCTACAAGAATTAATGCGCATCTTGTCAGGACAATTTTCAGAAAAGAATCACATTCCAAAATAATAAAAAATCCTACTGAAAAAATAGATTTTAAAGAAAAGATTTTAGTCGCCGCTGGTTGGAAACCTGGTTGCAGCACAGATTATGATGCAGTTCTAATTGCTAAGAACTTTAATGTAAAAGAAATAATCAACTTGACTAATATAAACTGTGTTTGTGACAAAGATCCTAATAAGTTCAAAGATGCAAAGCCGATAACAAAAAGTTCTTGGGATGATTTCAGGAAACTTCTGCCAGAAAAATGGGACCCGGGATTAAACTCGCCATTTGACCCAATTGCTGCAAAAGAAGCCCAAGAATCTGGATTAAAAGTGATTATATTAAATGGGAATAACCTAAATAATTTTGATAATTGCCTTGATGGAAAAGAGTTTGTAGGCACAATAATTGAATAATATCTATAAGTTAAAAATTAATAATTTGGTTTGTTAGGAAAAATTCCTGAAATACAAAATAAACAAAAAACATAAGGAAAGACAAGAAAAAAACAAGGAGAAATAAAAGATGGTCTTTTTAATTACAATCGCAGGAGGAAGTGGAAGTGGGAAAACAACTGTTGCTAATGATATTATCAAAAAGACAGGCAAAAAAAATGTTTTGCTCATTTCCTTGGATAATTATTATAAAGATTTTTCTAAAATGAAGAATCTTAACAGAGCAAATATTAATTTTGACCATCCAAATGCAATTGATTGGGATTTGCTGAAAAGCCATATCACAGACCTTTTAAATTTTATGCCTGTTAAAATGCCGAATTATTCCTTTGTAAAATGCGGAAGAGAAAAATATACCCATATTAGTCCTAAAAAAATTGTAATTTTAGAAGGAATTTTTGCTTTGTTTGATGATTATATAAATAAAAAATCTTCTTTAAGAATTTTTGTTGAAACTGATTCTGATGTCAGATTCATCAGAAGAATAAAAAGAGATGTTATAGAAAGAAAATTACCTATTAAAAAGAATATTGACATGTGGTTAAGATATGTAAAACCAATGTATGAACAGTTTATTGAACCAACAAAAAGAAATGCCCATATACTTATTCCCGAAGACCAAGAAGGCAATATGAGAGATACTGCAATTGATTTAATTAAAACAAAAGCTGAAAGTTTTTTAAAGAGAAAATGAGGAATGTATTTGTCTTGAAACAAACATCTCAACTTAAAGCCCTTTACACAATTATCAGGGATAGGAATACTGGTGGAGATGATTTTATCTTTTATTCTGATAGGATTATAAGAATATTAATTGAACAAGCTTTAGATTTGTTGCCTGTAAACCATAAAAAGATAATTACCTCAACTAATGAGAAGTTTGATGGGGTTTCATTTAAGGGAGAAATTTGTGCTGTTTCAATTATGAGAGCTGGCGAGTCTATGGAAAAAGGTGTAAGAGAAGTTTGTAAAAAAATAAGGATTGGAAAAATTTTAATCCAAAGAGATGAGAAAACAGCAAAACCACATCTAATTTATTCTAAACTACCCCATGACTTGAGCAAGAGGTATATACTCTTGTTAGATCCAATGCTTGCAACAGGTGGTTCTGTTTGTACAGCTATCGAAGTTTTGAAGAAAAAAAATGTTCCTGAAGACAAGATAATTTTTATTAACTTGCTTGCTTGTCCAGAAGGAATAAACCATTTAATGAAGACTTTTCCCAAGATAAAGATTATAACTGGAGTTATTGACAAGGGATTGAATTCTAAATCTTATGTTGTTCCAGGCTTGGGCGATTTTGGCGATAGATACTTCGGGACTTAGGTTTATCTGGCCCAAACTTAATTTCTGATTAGCTTTTTCTTCGGCTTTAGCATGATTTTTAATTTTAGCCATACATCCAATCTTCCCATTTGCATACTTCTTCTCTATTCACGCCATGTTCTGCTGCCTGCTCGTAGACTCTTTCTCGCATGATCCTATACTCTCTTTGTGCATCTCTTGCTTCCTCACTGTTTGAGTTATATGGTTCATATGATTTTTTCTTTGTTGTTGTTTGTTGGGTTGGTTGATGAGATGCCGTTTTTTCTTCAAAACTCGCCTGAATTGTGCAAAATGGCTCTCCATCAATCATTTCTATTGAAGCAAGTTTTTCTATAGCCAAGTTTCTTTTTCCAGTAAGTTGTTTCTTGACTGATTTTTCTAGCCGGTTCATAGTTTCTTGATACGCTTCACTTACAGTCTGTCCTGGTTTTTGTGAAAGTTTTTCTCTATATGTTTCCATTTTTCCTCCTAAATTTAATTATCTGATTCGGCCTTTTCTTCGGCCTTAGTTTGATTCCTTAATCAAATTCTTGCATTTCTTATGACATGATAAAAGCAGCAGCCAAAATCCTGTACATTAGGAACTGTTATCTTGGATTCTAGTTTTTGTCCTTTTCTTTTTCCAGACAAAACTTCTAAAACATAAGATAAATTAACACCTACATGATTATGTGATGCAGATATATCTTCCCAAGGGATATAAGCCCAATCACAGCTTGCATCCATACATTCTCTGGTCATTGTTATTAGGTCATAGCTTGCTTTTATTTTCAATTTTACCCTTGATGGTTCCCAGTGACTTGCTATCTCAGATACTATTTTCATATTTTCTCCATTTGGCCATACAAAATCTTCTTTCTTGTCATATACAGGCCATTTTTCAATTGCTCCAACTGCTATATACAGTTTGATTCCAGCTGAATTGTTGGCGCTTCTTCCATACTCTCGATTTTCTTTTAAAAATCCTTCAGCTATTAATTCTCCACAAGACACTATTTTTCCATGTCGTTGCATTAGTCTTTGCATTTTTTCATTTCTATTTCTCTTATGATATGCTTGGATTAATGCATCTATATCTTTCATTTTTTTCCTCCTAAATTTAATTATCTGATTTGTGGCATTGGAAAATTTGAAAATTCATGCTTTTTGCAAATTTATTCTCAAATTTTGCTTTCTGTTTTTTGTTCTATTTTTACTTTTACTTGAGTTTATTATTTAGCCAATTTTCCAAGAGCTAATTCAACGTAGTCTCCTTTTGTTCTTTCATCGCCAGTTTCTTTCATTATCTCTAGTATTGTCTTGCAGTCTCCTACTCTTGCTAAGTATTGGACAGCTTCTGTTCTAGCTACATGGTAGTGTTTCATGACTTCTGTTCTTAGAGCATCTACTGACTTTGTTTCTGCTAAAACTTCAAGTCTTTCTCTTCTGTCTTCTATTTCAGGCAATAAATCCAGAGCCATTTCAGGTGTTCCAGATTTTATGTAGATCATTGCTCTGAAGTATGGTTTTTCTTGTTTTACAGCAGCTATTGCTCTAGTTCTATCTCCTAAACCAAGCCAGATTTGTGCTGCACGGTAGGAACTATATGCATGTTTTAGCATTTCCTCAAGTACTTCAATATCAGGTCTTTCCATTTTGTTTTTCCTCCAAAAATTTAATTATTTGATTTTTGATTTTCATTTTCTTGCTTTTTTATTTTACCAGTCTCCTGAAGCTTCTCTGGGAATTTGTTTTATTCTTAGTGTTACTGTTTTTCCTTCTGTTGTTGTTAGTGTAGTGTAGCTTTGTGTTTCCAAGGCTCTTACCATATCTTCTTCTAGCAGTGTTCCTATGCCTTCGATTTTCATTTTGTTTTTCCTCCTGTAGAGTAGACAACCAGATAGTATTTAAAATTCTGTTGAAGAAACTTCTACAACAAAAAGAAAGATTTAAATATACCCCCAAATTTTAGTAATTATGGATAATGAAAAGATAAATAAAATATTGGGAAAACTTGGGTTGAGCATTAATGAAGTTAAAGTTTATCTCACTTTAACCGATAATGGTTCTTTGAAAGCTGGTTCGATTTCCAAGGTTGCGCAGATGGACAGAAGTTCTTGTTATAATGCACTTAAGGTTTTGCAAGAAAAAGGTCTTGTCTCTTATGTTCTAATTGGAAAAATAAAATGGTTTCAGGCAGCTGGGCCAAGAAGGTTGTTAGAATATCTAAAAGAACAAGAGGAAGATATTTCATTGATTATCCCTGAATTAAGTGAGAGGCATAAAAGAAATAAAGTTGAGGGTCAAGTAAGATTATTCAAGGGGATTAAAGGGATCAAGACAATTTTTCTAGATATTATAAAAGAAAAAAAAGATAACTTTGTTTTTGGTTCTGAGGGGCAGTTTTCAGAGAAAATGCCGGAATTTGCTCTGCAGTTTGATAGATTAAAAAGAGAGAATAAAATTCATACTAAACTGCTTTTAAGAAAAGATAGAAAAGAACTTGATAAAAAAACTTCTGAGTATGGGTATCTTCCGAATATATCTGAAAGCCCGGCAGTCACAAATATTTATGGCGATAAAATCGCAATCATTATATGGACAGATGAACCAGAAGGAATAATTATTGAAAATGCAGCTGCTGCAAAAGCTTACAAATCATATTTTGATTTTATGTGGAAACATGCTAAAGGAGTTTGAAATCTTAGAAAAATTTATTTTGTTAGGATTATCTTAAAATCTTAGAGTATAAACTATTTCACCTTTTTCATAATCAGGAATTGCGGAGATATAATTTTTTCTTTCTTTTAATGCTTCTTTAACACTAGGATGCATATGCGTCATGTAATGACTTACCCAGTTTTTGTGATTTTCAGGACTACCGGCAACTACTTTTGCTATCCCTACATGATTTTCTTCAGTAGATATATCTTTTAGAATATCTGCGAACTTGCCAGAATCATTATGGTCTTTATTTTTTACAGGGTCCCAAACCACACAATTTCTTTTCTTCTCGACTTTTTCTGTCATTCTAGAATATTTTGTCGGGGTTTTTAAAACTTTTTAAAAGAGATAATTGGGTATATTGCTAAAAAATACAATAATCTTTAAAAAGAATTATTTATTAAAAATAAATGGGTCTAGAAAATCAGTTAGAAAACCAACTTCCCCAAGAAGATGGTATGTATCGTTTTGTTCTTTTTTTGCAAGGATTGGATAGCTATTCTGTTGTTGCAAGACCCTATAATCAATCATTTCATTTAGGTATTGGTAGAGAAGTTACTGAAAAGTTTCCTAAACAACTGGGGATTATGGGGGGCGGAATTTTGACTTACTCTAATGGGAAAATAACTTTTCATGTTGGTTCTAGTTATGGGCCTTCACCAGCTAATCCAAGAGATATTTCTTATTCAGATGATGTTAAAAAAATTAATAAATTCAGGGAAAACCTTGAATCTGCAATGAAAAGAGTTCCTGAAGTAAAATATGATGCCCCTTTAGATGAAGCGAATGAGCCGGTGAGAAGACGATCTCTGGATTATGGGGGATTGAGTAGTTTTAATCATTTCCTCTAGTAAGGAAACACAACAAACTTTTTATTCTCTGGACTGTTGTGGGTTTATCTTTTTTAGGAGAATGTTTTAATAAATTAGATTGATATTCACTTAAAAAAGCATCAGCTTGTTTTAAATCTCCTTTTTTAACTGGTTGGTATAACCCCCTTATAAGTTCATGATCTCCATATTGTTTTGCTAAAGCAACTAAGCCCCCAACATTTGCTATACTTTCTTTTGATTCAGCAGATGTGTTTTCTAATAAATCAAAATATTCCTGAAAAATTCTCCTGTTTTTTGTTTCAAATGCTAATCTTGCTTTAGCCTCTAGGTTAATAACTTCTGGTTTATTAAAAAGTGGAATTTTAAATCCTAATTTTCTAGCTTCTGATTCTAACTTAGTTTGTTGTCCCAGATTTTGGAGAACATGCCCTTCTTCATGCCCTTGAGTGAATATATCTGCAATAAGATAAGGGCACTCAACTCTTCCCAATTGGGCAAGAACTGTTTGATTTTCGTGTGGGCTATAAGTTAAAGTGGATGTTCCACCGGGGTCATAATCTCTTGAATGTCTTTCAACCCATTCTGTGTTAATTCCATGATCTATAAACATAACATTTTCAGGCAAATCAATTTCAATGCCTGTTCCATTCAAGATTATTTTTCCTGTTTGGGGCTTTACTAAATAATCTTCTTCTATTAACTGCGCTATGGACTGTTTCATTTTTTGTTTTTATCTGTTGACAAAAAAGAATCTTGAGTTTATAAATTCTTCTTTTTATTACTACTAAGAAGTTGCATTTAATGAAGTATCTCTTTTTCTAGCATAAAACTTAAATTCTCTTGATTATTGAAAAGTTATGAAAATCCTTCAAGGAAAAGAATTTGAAGAAGCAGAACAATATTTTAAAATAGCAATTGAAATCGCTTCTTTATCTAAGTGTCTTAGAGCAAAAAGCGGGGCTATTATTGTAAAAGATATTTCAGTTATTGGTATGGGTTTTAACTCTCCCCCTAGAAACAAGTCAATTGAACGATGTTTAAAACCCGAGTTGCCTCTTGACTTTAATTCTGACAAAACTTGTTGTATTCATGCTGAAGATAGAGCAATAAGAGATGCACTTAGGCATAGTCCAGAGAAAATTCCTGGTTCTAGATTGTATTATATCCGATTGGATCTTAATGACAAAATAGCTTTTGCAGGAAATCCATACTGTACTTGGTGCAGCAAAACTGCCTTAGATGTTGGAATTGCAGAATTTGTTTTGTGGCATGAGGACGGAATTTGTGTCTATGATACTAAAGAATATAATCAATTATCTTATCAAAGGTGAAATCAATAATTATATATAAAAAATTAAACATTAAGTCTGTATGTTAAAAAAACGACATGAAAAGCGACTGCGTTGTAGCTAGGTATTTAGAGTTGTGCTTAAAACTTACGGCCGAAGGTCTATGATACTAAAGAATATAATCAATTATCTTATCAAAGGTGAAAAATATGGAAAACACAGGAAAAATGACTTCAGGTTCTTCGGATTTAGATGAATGGCTTAACGGAGGTTATGATAATGATATCATCACTGTGTTTTATGGCCCTGCTGGAAGTGGAAAAACTAATTTATGCTTGATTGCTGCAGCAGAACAAGCTGCTCTTGGCAAGAAAGTTGTTTTTATTGATACTGAAGGAGGTTTTTCAGTAGAAAGATTGAAACAATTAGCTAGCATGGAAGTCTTAAAGAATATTGTCATCATCAAAGCAACTACTTTTTATGAACAGAAAATGGCTTTTGATAAATTACTGGAGTTAATCAACAAGAACGTCAGCCTGATTGTTGTTGATTCACTTGTTATGCTTTATAGGCTAGAATTAGGACAAGCATCAAGTAATAAGGATTATGATCGGGTTCATATGATAAATGGTGTTCTGGCTAAACAATTAAGGATTTTGAGTGAGATTGCAAGAAAGAAAAATGTCTGCATACTCTGTACTGACCAAGTTTATGGCAAGTTTTTGAGCGAAGAAGAACAATTAGCAGGAGAAGAAAAAACCTTTTCCATGGTTGGTGGTGATATCATAAAATATTGGGCTAAATGCATAATCAAGTTAGAAAATCTTCAACATGGGAGAAGAAAAGCAACTTTAATCAAGCATAGGAGTCTGCCTGAAAAAAAATTAGAATTTGAGATAATAAATGAGGGCATAAGAAAGAAAAAGGGGATTTTCTAGGTTGAGTTTAATCTTTATAAAAAATGTATACTCACGAATCGGAAGATGATGAAGATGAAAGAATCAGGCAATTAAGAATAGAATACAAAGATTCATCATTATATGAATTGTTGGATTTGTATATTGTTGCTGTTAAGCAAGAGAACCCTAAGCCAGAGCATATTATCCGAAGAGAACGTGAAGTTATTGAGGAGATTATTGAAGAAAGAGACCCTATAAAGAAATTAGAGCTCTATTTCTATCTAACAACACCAGTTTTTTTAGATGATGCTCGTGCTAAACATTTGATAAGATGCATAAAACCCCATTCTAAAGAAGAAATTTCAGGATTGATGGAAAAAGTAGGTTATCTTGACAAATTTGTCTTTGGCAAGCATCTTAATGACTATAAAATCTGGACTAGATAAGCAAGAATTCTTTAAAATTTTGGTTTATAGGGTTTTTATTTTATAACAGTCTCTTGCAACTTGTTCTATAATTTCTCTGGTTTGTCCAACATACTTTATAGGATTTGCTAAGTCGCATAAAGTCTCCTTGCCTATTCTAGATGTTATCTCAGGAGTTTGTAATAAAACATTGATAAAAGGAACTTTTGATTTATAAGATTGTATTGAAAGTCTTCCTAGAAGATCATGAGCTTCACTTCTAGGCATAGAAGATGTAACATTCCTTGGGTCTAGAAGATAAGTTAAAACTTGTTCAGATGTGACAATACCATTTGTTCTCAAAACTCTTTCTGTGCTTCTTTCTTCATTTAATCCCAAATGATACATGACTCCGGCTAATTCTCTTATGCAATGATCAAAATATTTGAATGCTTCATCAAAAACAATCCTCATATCAGATGAAGCTTCTAGATTTCTCGCATAAGGCATCTCACAATTCATTACAGTAGTTACTAAATTTCCCATCATCCGGTTTCTTTGAGACATGAATTGTTCTTCTTTTGTTGGGTTTCCTCCTTTTGCATCTTTGTGAGGCATTGCTCCAGAACCCTTTCTTTTTTTTGGGTTAGTATCCATAAAAACATTAATATCATCTCCTTTTCCTGGAGCAACATAATTTGCAAGGTTGTTTAGAGTTTCTCCAATTCTGGTTAAAGCATATAAAATATCCGCTTGAAATTCTAAACCAGGGACTTGTGCAGCAGCAGTCATACAGCCTATTCCCAAATCTTTGCAATATTCTCTTTGTAATTCCATTCCGTCTATTTTAAGTGTTGTTGCAGAATGATGGCTTCCTGTTGCATCTCCCCATTTTCCTACAATAGAATTATCATAAACAAATCTTAAAAGTTTAAGCCCTGATTGTATCATTTCAGTATAATGCGCAAATGCTCTGCCAGCATAAGAAGGCAGTGCGTCTAACAAATGAGTTTGATCCATAAATGGTTTGTCTTTCCATTCTAATGATTTTTCAATCATTATGTCTCTTAGGTTCTCAGTAGAGTCAGCAATTACTGCTAATGATCTTTTTAATTGTAATGCTTTTGCAGATTCTGTTGTGTCTGCGCTTGTTCTTAAAAAATTAACAAATCTTCTTGCATCTGGACTAACAACATCTTCTATACACATGTTGATTGCAATAACATCATGACCTTTTTTTTCTTCAAGATCTCTTATTTTTTCTGAATCAATATACTTTAAAGAAGCTTTTTCTTGGATTTCATCAGCAATTTCTGGTGGTAAAATATCTGGATGTAGTTTTGAAAGAGTTTTTGATGCTTTGCCCTGAGCTCTTAAACTATATTCAAAAGTTTGTTCTGAACCCCAAATAGCACACATCTCTTGAGTTCCATATCTTTGAACAACTAATCTTGAGACATCGGGCTTGATACCTTCTGGAAATCTCCTTTTTGGTTGTGTTTTTTCTTCAGGCATTTCATTTTTAGCGGTTATCGGTTTTTAAAGATTTATGTGATAAAAAATAAACATTTATTTTTCTTTAAATTTTTTGAATTCAATTTGTATACTTTTATACCATAGTGTTTTTAAATATAAAAGAGATAGATTTTTATGAAAAGTTCAGGTGCTGGTTCAGGAACAGGAATTTTAGAAAGAAGGATTTCAGGAGAAAAAGTTTTTCTTGATGGAAGAAAAGCAATAATGGACGCTGAGATTCCTGAACGTGTCGAGGGTGCTTCAGAAAAAATATACAAAAATCCTGCAGAAATGCTAAGTGCCAATAGTAGCGTTCTTCCTTCACTGTCTTTGATTAGATTCTGTAAAGTCAAGCCATTCATAGACGGAGTTTTTGCTGCATTAGAAGAAAAAATTGCAAGCACTGGTTTTAGGTTATCTAGGAAAGATTTTTTAGCAAGTCTGGAAAAAGAAGCGATTGGTTTTGCAGATGATACTCCTCACAAGTCTTCTTATCAGTATGTCAGAGCATTAAATCTTCTTGGTAAACCGGGCAAGAAGTATGATAAATTCACTGATTTGATGATTAAAGCAATTTGCGAAGATGACCCCCAACTTTGTGTTCCACAAGGCTTTTATGAGTGGACTGAAGAACTAGGGCTTGCATTCAGACAGATAAAAGCTTGTGCAAGGGATTTTGATAGTGATATCATTGCTGAATTGAAAGATGCAATAAAGAGAAAACCGATTTTAAGAGACAAGTATAATGCATTGTTGGAATTTTATTCTAAGATAGCAAACAAATTAGAAAAAGATGAAAACTGCCTGTTCCCCGCTTCTGTCTTGCCTGACCAAGAATTTTTTATGAAATTTTCTCAAGAAACTCAAAGTGATATTACTGGTGGGCTTGGAAAAGCTCTTGTTCAAGCAATCAAGAAAGGAAAATTAAATCTTAAACCAGATACTGACTCTGGGCTTTATGAGTATATGCTATGGGAAATTGTTCCTCTTGTCAAGAGAGATAGCCCAGAATTTTCAAAATTTATTCCAGGAGAAAGATATCAGAAATCAATGGATGATGAATTCATCTCACAATGGGCTGCATTAAGGCACACATTTGTTGGTCATTATGATCTTAGTAGACGATTAATTGGTGCTTCAATGTCTCATCGCCCTCCATTAATCATAACACCCGAACTTGAAGTAGAGCCAATCACAGAAAGTTATTCAAGGATGGCAGATTCACTAAAGTTTTTAGAACTTTTCTTCACTGAAAAATGCCCCGAAGTTTTAGAGATGAAAAGATTAATTCCAGATGGCCGAGGTTGTAGGGCACAAAAAACAATTGGGGATGAACTTTCTTTGCTTACTGATATTGTTGTGGGTTTGGGTTATTTGACCAGAGATTCAATTCATCTTGAGTATGAATCTAGTTCACATGCAGTAGAATGCATAGGAAAAGCAAGAAAATGGCTCAAAAATATTAAAGATGATCTTGACTTTGACAGGGATGTTTCTATTTATGTTCCAATAATAAGAACAACAGATGGAAGCAGCCAAATTGGTTATATCAATCCTGGATTCAAGTTAGTAAAATTAAATGTCGAATATAATAAGCATCCATTAGTTGAATTTTCTCCTGGTTCTTGGGATAATTATAAGTTTGAATCAGCAACATATACCCTACCTGTTCTTATGCATAGGGAAATCAGGACACCTTATAAAAAACGAATCAATACTCAAAGTTTCAGAGAGATGCTTACTGAAATGATTCCACCTGTTTTTACTAACGAAGATTTAGATAAAGTTGTACAAAAATTAGAATTTAATTAGTTTTTCTTAAAAGTCTTTTATCTAAATGCTCTTTTTTCTAAAGAAAGCTTACGGAATTTTATTTCTGATTCTTTTTCTGTTCCTGTTATTAACTTGAGTTCTTTTGCTCTTTCTGGAGAATAAAATTCTACCCTGAAATCAACTATCTTCGAACCACCACATTCTTCGCAGCCAGGATATGACACATTTGTGCAGGTTCCTGGGATTACAAGCCCATTATCTATTATCAACTGTTCTGTTGGAAAAATTGGGGATTCGACTAAACAAACATAATCGCCATTGCATTGAGGACCATCGCTTCTCTCACTATATGACATGATGTATTTTTCAAGTTTTTGTTCTTTTGGTTTAGGGTCATCCATTTTGTATAATCTTTTTAAAGAAAAAGGATTTTTAACTTTTATTGTGATAAGTGGGTTTTTGCGAAAAAATAATGTGAAAAAGGGAGGTTCATCCTGAACAGGGACAGGGTTGAGAGAGTTTTTTTTGATTATTATACGTGTTATCAGGATTATAATAAATTGTCTTTGCAGAATGATTTTGGTTTTGGGCGTTTATTGAATCTATTGTTAAGATAACAGCGAAAATTAAAAAACAGACCATTAAGACTAGGGCAATAACAAGTAGAGTTTTTGTTTTTCTTATTTTCTTGTTTTTATTGAATCTTGTTTTTTCTACTATCTCTGTTGGTTTTTTATTTATCTTTGCCCTCTGTATTTCTGTTCTTGGATTAGTCATTTTCAATTTTTTGGATGTGGTGTAGGTTTGTAACCCACCAATATACATTGAGGTTTTTCTGGGTTATCTGAAAGCCTTTCATAAATTACAGTGCTATGGTCCTGGAACATTAAAAGACCATCTTTCATGTATGCCACTTCTTTTTCTAATCCATCTGGAAAAGTTACTTTTTTTGGCGTTTTTGTCCCTTGCCATTCAAATGAAAATGTTTCCATACCCTGTTCTTTATATTCTTCAGTCAATCTAGCGACTATACCTGGAATAACTTCTTTTCCTGTCATTTTAGTATCTTCTCCCTGTTTTCAACATAACTACAGAAGAGCATGCTCTTCCTAGTTGTTCAAAATAATTTGAGGTGAATTCTCTCGCACCTTCATAGTAATATTGTTCTAGAGCAAATGAAGCAGAAGATAATGAACCCCCAGCAATTGTTGACGGATGAATTTTTTTTCTCTTGTCCTAATTCTTTTAATTTTTCTTCTCCTAGTTTGTATAGTTCAGCTATTGCAAAAGCAGCTATTCCAAAATATTTTTCATGTTTTTTAGTAACTCTGATAAAATCAATTTGATTTCTTGCCCTTACATTCCTTTGAGTTGCTTTTTGGTCTAACTCATAGAATACTTGTGCAGCTTCTTCTAGGTTTTTTACATTCATTTTAAATCATTTAAAATCAAAAATATTTGGGTATTTAAATGTGGTTTAATTCTCTTATTTATTAACCACTATATAGTTGCGATAAGTTTAAAAAGCTAAATTGCTTTGTTTTATTGATTAAAATGTTTGTAAATACGCCTGGAAAAGAATCAATATATGCCTATGGTATTGGTTTGGGAGCAATGGTTGCAACTATTGTTTCATATTACTTGTATCAGATAGGCAGGGGAGTTTATCTGGGAATTAGAGGCGGAATTAGAGAAAGCCGGGGAATTGAAACCAATAAACCTGAAGCGCAAAATAAATTAGAAAAATCATTGAAAGAATAAAATGACAGACTTATTTTTTACAGAAGAAAGAAAACTTGAAGATGGTCTTTTAACAAAGATAAATTTTAATTTGGGCTATTGTGGGGTTATGGAGATTTTTCATTATGAAACATTGAAAATAAAGAGATTTCCGAAACTAGAACGTGGTTCAAGAGCTTCTTTAGACATGGGCAAGGCAAAAGTAGTATATTCAGCATTTGAACATCCAGATTATGTTTTTAAAGATAAACAACCTTTTGATAGGGGTTCACAAGACACTTATATTGGTTGTTCATTTGATTCTTTGGATATCTCTCCTGTTTCAAATTCTGGAAGATTCTTTTTGTCAAAACAAGCACGAGATACATCAATCTCAACGTCAGCGGACTATTATCCCGATAAAGAGTGGACATTTGTCCATCCTGTTTCTGATTTAGAAGCTTTTTCAAAAGACATTGGAAGGGGTTTAGAATTATGTGGAATCCCGGTTAGAGGAACTTCTGATTTTAGAAGAGAGATATTCAAAAGATTTGGTTTTGATGTAAATCGAGTTGCTGATGATTATGATCATGTTGATTGTGTTGCTATGCTAAAAGCATTTTCTGAAAAATGCGGGCAGCCAATGAGTAGTATAACTGAACTGATGCTTCATTTGCATGACGCGGGGCTTAGTAATGAAGCAATTGGTGATCTTATTATCGGGCCTCATCTAAAAGAAAAAAAAGAGGAAGATGAGGAATAAAATGGATAAATCTAATGAACATAATAAATGTATGTTAGAGTTTATGGTAAAAAGATTTGATAAAGCTGCTTTTCAACATCTTAGAGAAAGTCATAAACTTTCTCAAGAAGGTCTTTCAAGAGAACTTGATATTTCAGGACATACGATTTACAGGTGGGAAGCTGGAAAAGCTAAACCAAGCCAAATGGCTGTTTCTGCTATAATCCAGAAATATGGCCAAGAAATACTAAATGATAATTTTTATGTGTATTATATGAGGGAATAAGTCTAAATTTATTAGTACTTCTTTAACTCTCTTGGGCTGATTGCTACTTTTATTTATTTGGAGGAATCTAATTTAAAACTTTAAGTTCACAAAAAAACATAATTCTGGAAACAATTAGCTACAACTACGCATTCGCTTTTCGTCTTAGGATTTTTAGGGGGTAGAAAACATGCATGGTTTTTTAGCATAATCTTTAAAAATAGCAAATAAATGGGGTTTTAATGAGAAAACATGTATTGGATTTTTATAAAACACTTTCGGACAAATTTGCGATTCCCATGCCTGGAAATCACACTTCTTTTTATTCTGCACATGCCCATTTAATTAGTCCTGACCAAACCAAATTTCCTGCACGTTTTAATTTTGGTATAAGCGCAGTTGCAAATACTGCTTTTAATGCAAGAATATTACATCCCCTGCCTTTGTTTTATGAGAGATTACCTCCAGATAGGAGTTTTGTGACTTTTGAAAATTTTGCTAGTGAGCCAGTTGCTAAAAAGTTTTTAGACGACTTTGCGAGTGGATTAGAGGAAGGTGTAAGAACATTTGAACAACAGTTTAATTCAGATCCAAATTTAAAGAATGCGAGTCTTAAATACGGGGTTTTAACGAGAAAGGACTCAAAATATTATTTTACCTTATCCCTTGTTCCCTATTTAGTTGGGTCATAAATCATTTTTGAAAACTTAACTTCACCAATGCGAGTTAAGTCATAATTGATTGCTTTTCACGCGTTCTGATTTTATTTAAAAATTCTTTGAAACAAAAATCATGAATCACCTAAAATTGTTTTACAACATATATCTGGCAAAGTTAAGCTTAAAAAGTTAAATTGTTTCTTTTGCTTTCTTTTCAGCGCCTTTCTTCAATAATTTTTCTTTAAGCTTTTTTGCTTTTTCTTTTTCCTTTAGCTTTTTCTTTATTGCTGTTTGTTTTGCCTTAATTTTTTCTTTTTGCTCTTTTTTCTTTAATAATACTTTTTCTTCTCTTTCTTTGAACTTAGCTTCTTTTTTAGCTGCTTTGTCTGCGGCATCTTTTTGCCAGCATCCCGGATTCATACAGAAGTACCAAGGGGGGCGAGATTTTTTTATAAGAACTGGCATTTGCCTTCCACATTTCTCGCATCTTCTGTCTGATGCTTTAATCATGCCAAATTGTGGAAGAGCATAGGTTTTGCTGCAAGGTTCATTATCGCAGGCAGCGTATCTTTTTCCTCTCATGCTCCTTTTCATAATTAAATCACCCTTTTTGCATTCAGGACATGGGAATAATTTGCTTGATTCTGTTTTCTGGATTTCCTGCTCTTTGCTTGCTGAAATCAGAGCTAGGCCGATTTCTTTCTCTTTTTCTTTGAATTCTTTGGAAATCTTTATGATAATCTTTTTAGCTTCTTCGAGAATATCATTCTCTTCTTGTTTTATCTTTTCGGGGGATTTTTCTTCTTGGATTTTTTCCATCTCTTCTTCAAATTTTCTAGTTAGTTGTTCATCTAAGATTGTCGGAGAATTTTTGTTCAAAGTGTCTACAGTTGCAATGCCCAGGGAAGTTGCTTGAATTTGCGTCCCTTGTACATAGCCCCTTTTGTATAAAGTGTCTATTATCATAGCTCTTGTTGTTTTTGTTCCTAATTTTCTTCTTTCAAGTTCAAGGATAATTGAGGCTGGAGAATATCTTCTTGGGGGTTCAGTCATTTTTTGCTCTGTTCTTGCTTCTTGGATTGTGACTTGCCCGTTCATTGTAGGAATATCATTTTCTTGAATTTTGTAAGGATATATCTTTAGCCAGCCTTGTTCAAGGATTTTCTTTCCATCTGCAAAAAATTCTTTTTCTTCTGCATTTACCTTGAGTTTTTTATTCTCAATCAAAGCATCATTTGAGAAACATGCTAAAAATCTTTTTACTATCAGTTCATAGACCTTTTTCTCGTCTTGGGCTAGTTTTAGAGAATATTCGCCTGTTGGGAAAATAGCTGGATGTGCTGGGTCTGTTTTTCCGCCTTCAACTGGTCTTTCTCTTGAAAGTTCTTCTGCTAGTTTCGGGAAATTTTTCTTTAGTTTTTCCAGAATTCTCCTATAACCTATTGTCGGGGGAAGTTTTTGGGAAGATGTTCTTGGATAAGAGATAAGTCCAGCAAGATACAATTTTTGAGCTAAAGCTAAGGTTTGTGCTGGTGAGAAACGGAATAATTTGTAAGATTCCATCTGCAGACTTGTCAAATCAAATGCAGGAAATGGTCTTAATGACTGATTATTAATCTCAGTGATTGCTTGTCCTTTCTTTCCTTTTAACTTGAGAAATTTTTCAGCTTCTTCTTCTGAAGTGATATTTTCTGGAAACTTGACTTCAACTCTCTGACCTTTTTCATCTTCAACTAGTAAGAAGACTTGCCAATAAGGAGTTGGCTTGAATTCTTGAATCCTTTTTTCTAGTTCAACGATCATGGCTAAAGCAGGGCCTTGAACTCTTCCGATTGATAGGATTTTAAAAGCTCCTACTGATTTTACTGATTCAATCAATGCTCTTGAAAGATTAATACCATAGAACCAATCAAGATAATGTCTAGTTTCTCCTGCGTAAGCTTGCCCGTAATTTATTGTAGGTTCAATATCTTGAAAACTTTTTTGCAAATCAAATTTAGTTAGAGCTGAAAATTTCATTCTCCTTGCTGTTTCTGTATGGCATATGAACCTTAATGCATTAAATCCAATCACTTCTCCTTCAACATCATAATCACATGCAAGAATATAATCCGAAGCTCCTTTAGAGATTGTTTTCATTGCAGTTACGTATTTTCTTGAGAAACCTTCTTTTTCATCCCACTCTAAATCAAATGTTGGCCATTCTTTACTTGAAGATTTTTGTCTTAAACCATATAAATGGCCTACTGCAGAAGCAATAACATATTTTTTTTCATTAATCGCCAGTTCCCAGTAAGGGACCCCATAGAAATTTTTCTTTGTAGGAGAAATATCTGCTAAAGAATAAGCTATTTTCATAGCAGCTTGAGGTTTTTCACAGATAATCAATGTGAAATCTGCTTTTTTTATTTCGAGAGAAGAATCTGGAGGCAAATGTGTTTCTGTATGAGGTTTATCTATAGGTTGGTTATCTGGGGTATGTATGTTATTATCGATGTTCTTTGAGGAGATTGTTGCAGCCGTCTTTTTTGTTTGTTGGTATTGAACAGGCAAAGGAACATTTGAAGAGTTTTCTTCTGGCTTTTTCTTAGGTTCATAGGTTTGGATATCTTTTGAACCTACTTTAGGGATTACGTAACCTGAGCCATCATCTAAGTAGATTGGGTCAACATGTCTTTTTAACTTAGCCATGAATTTTTAGAACTAGGGATTATAAAAATGTTATTATTCTGAATCATAACGAGCTATTTCTTCTCTTAAGAATTCATCTGCTTTGTCAAACTCTTGTTGATGATTGTCATAATCAATATCTCTTGACAAAAATTCAAGTAACCTATTTTGGTTATATGGTTGAGTTTTTCTTATCCGGTCTACTAAAGTATCTCCGTTAAAATCCTCGTATTCTGTTGTTGTTGAAAACCTTGTTCCGGGGTCAATTCGGATTAATTTTAAATTATTTTTTAACTCCGTGTATTCTATAAATCCCCCAATACCATAGTATCTTGTATGTGTTGTTTGAGAAGATTGTGAAATTGTCTTTTGTCTATTTGAATTGCAGCAATATCTTGTAGCAAGAAAGCCGATAACTACTGCTAATGCTGCGAGTGAAGTTATAGCTCTTATCTTGTTTATATATGGCATTTTAGTCTTGAATATATTCTCCTAAATCGTGCTTTGCAGAATCACTCATTAATCCTTGTCCCAATCTTACTGAAGGACTTTTTTCCACTCTTTCATATTTGTGTTCTGCTGCAAATTTAAATCCTTTCGAGTCACTAGTTAATAGTTTTGTCTCCACAAGAATATAATCCTTTAATTCGCCTTCAAAACCCCTCAACATCCGAGAATTGCCAATACCTATATAAGTCAATCCTGATCTTGGCATTTCAACTGCAATTAATATTTCTTCAAGCTCTTCATCTGGCATTTTATCTTGTTTTTTAAAATTCGTGAATTTTAACTAAAAGTTTTTCCGTAAAAATTAAATTCTTTAAGAAATGGAACATATTCTGGGTCTATGCCTGAGACTTGTTTTGCTCTAGCTTTTTCTTCTTGAAGATGTTTCATTGAACATGCATATGCTTCACTATGGTGGGTATATCTTCTGTCAAGTTTAACAGCTAAAACATTTCTATCTTCTAAAGTTTCTCCTTCTTTTCCTCTTGCTAAGAAATAAAGTATTGCAGCTTCTTGATTATGTGAATCAGATATAATCAATTCAGACTTTAATTCAATATCAAAACCCATTCTTTTTAATTCTTTTCTGTATAAGTTTCCTCTTAGTTCAGATTTCAGTGTTTTTTCTCTGATTAAATCTGCTAAGTCAAGAAGTCCTTCTACTGGTAATAATCTTGGCCCAGGTAAAGGCGATAATTCATTATTTGTTGAACTTGGTCCCAAATATTTTAGAACATTGTCAGCATATTCTTTTCCAGCAATATCTGTAATTGTCGCGTCAGTAACTTTTGCACTTGCTATTTTACCAAGGTCTGGAAAATTTCCTTTAACATATGTAACAAATAAATCGTCTCTTCTACCATATATCGATGAAATGTCAATACCCACTACTTTCTCAATTTCTGCTTCTTCTGTTTTAGAACCATAATCAAAACAAACTTTGCCAGCAAGTTCCAATGCTTTTCCAAGAACTTTCTTTTGAACTTCTATTGCTTTTTCTATACGAGAAAGTTCCATAGTATATTTTCCTGGGTCCATGAACCATTGTGCACTATGCGTTAGATATTGTTCATGGGCTAACAAAGGATTTAGGCCTTGGATTACTCCAAATTTGCCTGTGCTTCTGTGTTCATCCTCATCTGTTTTCATTAATCCTAATTTATGTTCAAGTGTTCCTAATACTTTTAGATTTTTTTCAACATCTGGCTTATCACCAGTGTATCTAGTTACATCTAAATGCCCTAATGAAGCATCTATTAATGATTGAATTGTAAAATCTTCTCCAAGAACTGTTTTATAAGTGTCAAAAACATCTTTCATTTCTTCTGGGGTTATTTCTTGTGGCATTTTATTATGTTTGATATTTTAACCAAGTGTTCTTCCGTGGAATGTAAATGTCTCTGGAAACAAAAGGTAACTTGGGTCTATTATTTTGACTTGTTCTGCTGTAGCAAGTTGATCTTCTAGATGTTTTCTTGAACAGACATAAGCATGGCTTTGGTCAGAGTATCTTTTATCAAATTGAATTGCTAATATGTTTCTGTCTCTTAAGATTTCTTGAATATTTCTAGGTGAAAAATAAAGTGTTGCTTTTTCAGGGTTAGTTGAATCAACTATTATTTTTTCTGCTCTACAATTGATGTCTATCCCTACTCTTCCAAGCTCTTTTCTGTATAAATATCCCCTGAGTTCAGACTTTAATATCCCCTTGGGGTTTAACTCTCCGATCATATCTAAAATTCCCCTTACATCAAGTAAAAGCTGCCCTGATTCGGGTAATGACCCACTATCTGCTGAGCCTGGGCCTAGATATTTTAGAACATTGTCAGCGTATTCTTTTCCAGCAATATCTGTAATTGTTGCATCAGTAACTTTTGCACTTGCTATTTTACCAAGGTCTGGAAAATTTCCTTTAACATATGTAACAAATAAATCGTCTCTTCTACCATATATCGATGAAATGTCAATACCCACTACTTTCTCAATTTCTGCTTCTTCTGTTTTAGAACCATAATCAAAACAAACTTTGCCAGCAAGTTCCAATGCTTTTCCAAGAATTTTCTTTTGGACCTCAATTGCTTTTTGTGTTCGGGAAAGCTCACTATCATATCTTCCTAATTCCATAAAAGATTGACCGCATACAACAAGATATCTTTCATATGTTAACAATGGGTTTAAACCTGGAATAAAAACTCTTTTCTTGGGGTCATGTGTGTCAAACATCAAGCATAATTTTTCTTCTAGCACTTCTCTTGCTCTGAAATCTTCTTTTTCTGATGCTCCAAGGTACTTATTGCCCGAAAATCGGTGCCCCCACACTGATGTATTGATTAAGTTTTGAATGGTGAAATCTCTTCCATTAATTCTTCTAAGAACATCAAATACTTCATCCATTCCTTCTATTATTATTTCTGGGGGCATTTTAATCAAGTAAGTCTAGATATTTTACCCCATTTAATTGTAACGAGATTACTGAACGGCAGGCTCTTGCAAGATTATCCAAATTGCGCATCTCAAGATTTCTATCACCAAGAAAGAAATAATCTTCTATTAATTGAGATGCTGACCTAAGATAACCTTCTGAAACCATACCTTTACATACTTTTCCAGTTGATTCATGTTCACCCACTTTTTCTATACCTTCTAAGTACAGTCTTGCTACTGCATATGCTCCGATTCCAAGCGCTTTTTCATGTCTGCTTGAAACTTTGACTCGGCTCAACTCACCTCGGTTTCGATTTTTTTCTGCTTTATCCCTTAAAGTATCAAATAATCTAGCTGCTTCTTCAAGGTTTTTTGGGCCTGGTACTGACCTTGGTTTTTTTGTCATTTTATTGATAAAATTCGTATTTTCCTTTTGAATTTATGATCATTGATAATATTGGATGGCCTAATTTTATTGAGACTCTTGCTCTTTCGTGAGAAGCAAAACTCTCATTACAAACTTTTTTATTTCCAAGGTTATAAGCATATCCAACTATCTGTCGGTGTTCTCTTTCCATGTCTTTGAATAACTCGGCTTCTATCCCATTACTTACATAAGCATTTTTACCAGTCTGAAATTGTTGAGGAACAACTACATCTTCTATATTCGCTACTACTTTTCCATCTTCTTTTGGTATAAAATATCCGATGAGATATCCGACTTGTTTGGTTCTTTCTAATTCTCTGATTGTGGTCATCTTTGTTTTGACTAATTCAAGTGAATCAGAATTCAACCCTATAAGCATTTTTAATTTTCTTTTTCGTGCCATTTTATTGATGCTTTTTTAAGAATAATAGGTTTTTAAACCTTTTTATTTGTAACTACTAATAAAAGACAAGTTTATCATAAAATTTAAATACATGCTTTTCTTGTATCTTACGAATTAAAATGGAACCTCTATATGTAAAAAATGAAAAATTTGTGGTTAATAATACTTTCAAGGGATTTTATGGCGGAGAATATCCTACTTTAGCTGCAGCAAATGAAGCAAATCGTAGTTTTTCAGGTTTTTTTTATATTGTTCATGACGTAAATGGAAAAAGACTTGAGTTTACATCTGGAATTGGTGAAGTTGAAATATTTGTTGGATATAAAAAACAATGGGATTATGATGTTGATGGTGTTGCGAGGATGACCGATGTTCCAGTTTATAGAACCGAGACTTTTTAGGCATGGCAGAACCAGAATTTGACTTTTTCTTTTGGATTGTATCTGCAATAACCCAAACCAGAAAAATAGACAATGTCTGTGTCTTTGAGTTTCTTGATATCTAAATCTGAATTTCCTTTGACTTTTGTGTTGTCAGGCATTAAGATTTCGATGGTGTATTTAGTGTTTATGTCAGATGTTGTAGATTTATGCGCTTTATTTACACTTCTGCGCTCATCTTGTTGAACAAAAACTACCTGAATTGATTTGTCCTTGAGAACTTTTCTATTGAAATTGTCTAGAACATCGAAATAATCTTTTCTTGACAATACTTTGTCAACTTCACTTATGCCTCGTTGGATAGTCATTTCGGCAAATGCTTCTGGTTCATAGCCACGAAGTCTTAGGATGTTGATTGTTGGAAGCCTGATGTCATTCCAGCCCTCGAACAATTTTTTTTCAATAGCTTCTTTTATTTTTCTTTTAGACATCTCAATGTCTGTGAATTTTATTCTTCCCATGAACAAAGTTACTGGGAATTTTTTCTCTGATCCAAGAACTTTGTAAATCATTTTCTGTCTTTCTGCATTGTCTTTATGGTCCTTTCCCCGGATAATATGGGTCATGTTATATTCAATATCATCAACAGTAACAGATAGGTTCATCAAAGGCCAAACTCTGTATTTGTTGCCTTGTTTTGGATGTTTTGTTTCATTTATTCTTGCTAATGGAAAATCTCTAAGAGCAGGGTTTTCGTGTTTTAAATCTGATTTAAATAAAAGTACTGCTTCGTGTTCTTTGTAAGCTTGGTTTGTCTTGCTTTTGTTCAACATCCTTTGCCATCGTTCTTGATGTTCTTTGATTGGAAGTGAACGACATGGACATTGCTTGGATGCTTTCAGAAGTTCTTTGAATTCTTCTTGCTTGCAAGTGCAAACATAGGCTGAGCCTTTTTCAATTAATTTTTCAGCGTACTTGTAGTAGAATGCTAGCCTTTCTGATTGGAGAATATACCCATACACATTTCCGAATAGCCAGTCACAATCTCTTTTAATAGCATCATAAGCACTCACATCAATGCTTTCGGGATTTGTGTCTTCTATTCTTATGTAGAATTTTCCCCTGTATTTTTTTACATAAAGTGATGAAGGCATATTTGAGATTATATGCCCAATATGCAATTGCCCTGAAGGAGATGGAGCAAATCTCATTATCACACCGGATTTGGGAACATTTGGCAATTCTGGAAGTTCTCCTTCTTCTCTTACATCTCTATGGCTTATCTCTTTTTCTTCTTTTTCAAATTGTTTTTTTTGTTCTTCTAAGGAAAGCGAATTTACCTTCTTTGTTGTCTCTTGAATCAAAGGCATTATCTCTTTTACTTTGCCTTTTTCTAATCCTTCGTGGAACAAAGAACTTAGAATAGAACCGGGTTGACATTTTCCTTCGTGTTCTATTGCATTTTTTAATGCATAAGCTAAAATCTTTTCTTCAAACTTCTTTTTTAAATCAACCATTTTTTAAATCTCTATATGTATTTTATTGAATATCTTTAATATCTTTATTTTATGATTCTTTATTGTCTTAATCTTGTTTAGCTTCTTTTATTATGCTTATTAATTACAATAATGTTTTTAAAGTTGTTGATTTTTTGATAAATTTCTATTTTAAAGATAATCTTGTTCTTTTCTAGTAGTAACATTTATAAAGTTTTATTTTATCTATGTTTATGAAAGAGCTAATTGTTGATGATGTTAAGGGTTTATACCAAAAAATAAAAAGCGAAGTTTTGGGGGGATATGACCCCGAACTTGGACTTCAAAGAGTAAGAACAACAGAAAATCTTTTGGATTTTATTGTGGGGTATGCATATAGGTCGGGAGCATTGAACGAGGTTATGAAGGATTTGAAAATAAAACAATATTGTGCTGAAGAATGTCCCAAACATCCAAAAGGGATTGGTTGTTGCAATAACACCTTTCATTATAAATATGGAATTGAAGACCCAATTTTTTTAGCTTTACAAGAAGTTGAAGCAATAAATAATGGATGGAAAAAACCGGTTTCTGTTTCATTAGAAAAAGGTTCATGCCTCTATCATCAAGATACTGGATGCAGTTTAAATTATTTTGAACCTCCACAATGTTTGGGTCGGCTTTGTGGAGCAGTAACAGACGCCAGGGTGGAGAATGATGACGTGGGTTATGGGGAAAATTTATCTGATAAAATGTATCAAGTTAAATGTTTATTAGATAAAAAAGGTTCATTAAATCCTGCAAACTTCGTCAATATCTTAGAAACAATGGATTCAGCAATTGCACTTGGGAGAGTCTTCATTTCAATTGGTTGGGCTAAATTGAGCGTAAACTAGAATCTTTAAACAAATTCCACATTAAACTCGCCTTCTTTTATCTCTTTAGAATTAGTTACAGCTTTCAGATCATCTAGCATGTCTTTAACAAGCCTTAAGTCTTCTTTTGTTATAGTCAAAATTATTTCTGCTTTCATTGATTTCTGTTTTATTGATTTTTCTTTTCTTACTTTCTCTAATATACTCAATAGGGTGTCTCCTTGTTTCTCTAATTTTTCATGAGTTTTGTTGAATTTTTTGATTGATGGCTGGGGCCACTTGCTTATATGTATTGAACTGTATTTTTCTTGTTGTTTGAAAAATTCTTGATATATCTCTTCTGTTATGCAAGGCATTATGGGAGCAAATAATTTGATTACTGTCAAGAAAGTTTTGTTAAGGACATATTGGGCTGATTTCCTTTTTTCTTGGTCTTGTCCATAGACTCTGTTCTTTATTATCTCTAGATAATTATCACAAAAAGTCTGCCAAAAGAATTTTTCTGTTAATGCTCTAGCATGCGAATATTCATAGTTCTCAAAATAATTTGTTGCCTGATGAATTAATTTTTCTAGTTTTAATAGCAAGTATGAATCAATCTGCTCGATTTTTCTAGGAGTTTGAGGTTTATCGGGCAGATGCATTTTCATAAATTGAAATGCATTCCATAATTTTTTAACCAGTCTTTGTGCTGTAACTAATTCTTTTTCATCAAGAGTGATGTCTTCTCCAAGCTTTGACGTAGCAGCCCAATATCTTAAAGCATCTACGCCATATTTATCCAATATCTCCTGTGGTTCGATTGTATTGCCTTTGCTTTTTGACATTTTCTCTTTTCCGAACAATACATAGCCTGAAATCATTATATTGTCCCAGGGAATGGAATCGTGATGGAAATACGATTTTACAATTGTATTAAAAGCCCAAAAAGTTATGATGTCATGGGCTTGAGGTCTTAAAGAATAAGGATATGCGTTCTTCAATGAGTGTTTAAGAGTTTGTTCTGCTGTTGCTATTGCGATATCTGGAGTCAAGCTTGATGTTGCCCAAGTATCCATAATGTCTTTTTCAGGGATAAATTCAGTTGAACCACATTCAGGGCATTCTTTGATCGGTGGTTTGTTCTCAAAAGGATCTATTGGGAGTTTTTTTTCATCAGCTGTTACAACATAATCACATTTTTTGCAATACCAAATAGGAAGTGGGACCCCAAAAAATCTTTGCCTTGAGATGCACCAGTCCCATTGCAATCCATGAATCCAGTTTTCGTATCTTGAACGCATGAATTCAGGATGCCATCTTATTTTTTTTCCTAGTTCTAAGAATTTCTGTTTTAGGTCTAGATATTTGATAAACCATTGTTTTGTTATCAAAAATTCGATTTCTGTTCCGCATCTCTCATGAACATTGAGTGTATGCTTGATTTTCTCTTGTTTTCTGATGAGTTTATTTTTTGCGAGATCCTGCAGAATCTTTGCTCTTGCTTCTTTTACAGAAAGTCCCTTGTACGGACCAGCAATTTCTGTTAATTTGCCCTGGTCTGTTAAAAGCTTTTTATATGAAAGCCCATATGCACGCCACCAGTCCATATCTGTCTGATCACCGAATGTGCAGCACATCACAAGTCCAGAACCTTTTTTCATATCCACCCGGTCATCTTCCATGATAGGGACCAAAAAATTAAATAATGGAACATAGGCTTTTTTTAATTTTAGGTGCTTGTATCTCAAGTCTTTTGGATTGTAAAATATGGCAACACAAGCTGGCAGAAATTCTGGCCTTGTTGTAGAAATTATAATATCTGCTGTAGGATCTTTTTCAGGGTAGCCTTCTATTCTAAATATTATATCTGAGAATAATGTTGATTCTTCTTTGTCTTTTAGTTCTACTTGCGCAATTGCTGTAGAGCATTCTGGGCACCATAGAACAGGGCATTCTTTTCTGTACGCGCGGCCTTCTTTGTAGAGTTCAATAAAACTTTTTTGTGAAATCCTTCTTGAAGTTTCGTTGATTGTCTGGTAATACAAAGAAAAATCAGAGCTGTATGCAATTGCTTGCCATTGTTTTTTTAATTGTTCTTCTGTTTCTTTAGTTTCTTTTAGGCATATATCAATAAATTCTTTTCTGGACATGTCTTGCGCTTTTTTATTTATCTTCTTTTCAACATATCTCTCAGTTGGAAGACCATCATCATCAAAACCCCAAGGGAAGAAGACATTATAGCCTTGCATTCTCTTAAATCTTGCAATAAAGTCGTGTTGTGAATATGAAGCAGCATGACCTAGATGCATTGTTCCTGAGACAGTTGGCGGTGGGGTATCTATTGAAAAAATTTTTCCAGGATGTTTTGTGCTGAATTTGTAAGTGTTATCTTTCTGCCAAAATTCAAGCCATTTTCCTTCAAATTCTCTAAAATCATAAGGGGGAATCATTGGCTTGTCTTTTTGATTTGGGTCTGCAGACTTTTCTTCGGGCTTTTTTGCTATGAGCTTTTCTGCTTTATTTTTATCAGTTTGTTTAGACATCTTCTTCCAACTCTTTTTATTATAGAACAAGTTATGTTTTTAAAGTTTTTGAATTATTGGATTGATCTTATGTTCAATGCAATGGAGATTAGTATATAATTCTAGAACATATACTTTATCTTGTTATATACTTAACTTTGCCAAATGCGAGTTATGTTGAAATAGATTATGCATAGCCAGTTATAAATTTTCAAAAACTTCTTCAAAAACAGAAATCGAGAACCAAATTAAGATAATTTACACTTATAGATGGCGAAGTTAAGTATCTGTTCTAATTATAAATTAATATATATCATTATATAGACTATCTGAATATTTTTTGATTATTTCTCTTATTAAAAGAAAAGTATTTAAATGGCTTTTTGCTTAATTCATTAGACAAAGATGGTGAAGAAAAAGAACAAGAGATTTAAATCTTCTAGAAATACTAGGTTTGAAAAAGAAAAAAACCCAGGTCACGAAAGATTTATGCTTGTACTTTTTTTTGCATTAGTCTTGATGACTGTTTTTATTTTCTTCAATGATGTAAAGATGCCTTTGACTGGGCAAATAGTCGATAATGGTGTTTCTTTGGACAAAAATTCTTACAAAAACGGAGAATCTTTGGAAGGAACAGCTTCTTTGACAGTTGAACAACAAGATGTTCTGCCAAATGCTAGTTTAATGACTTTTTCTATTTTATCTGATGGTTCAAAATGTCCTGTACAATATGTCTGTCAAGATGCGGATAAAACTGTTCCTTGGTACAGTGAAACAGCAGGAGCTTGCGAAATGACTGAAGAAGATCCTGCAGGCGAATGTTGCAGACTTGCTAAAGAAAAATGTTCTCAAGTGATGTGGAACAAAGATTTTAATGCAAGTATTGGGGTAGCAGGAAGATGGATAAAAACATCTGCAGCTCATTTAGAAGATTCTGTTGGAATTCAAAAAGTTGTTGTTGGAGAGACTGAAAATGAAATTGTTTATGGAAAGACAGGCTATATGGATAGTTATTTATTTAAATCAACTATAAAAAATGCTTCATTAACATTAAAACAAGACCTTATAGGAACAAGGACAGTCAAGGTTATTGATTTCAAAGAAAGACAGTTTATCCCTGTTAATTGCCATGATTCTGATGGTCTAGATATTCATACTAAAGGAACATGTGTTGATTCATCTTCGCATACAGATTCTTGTTATAATTCTACTTATATAACTGAATATGTTTGTTTCAGTGATGCGTGTGCAGCTGTTTTGCAAGCATGTCCAACTACAGAAACTTGTTCAGATGGAAAATGTGGCATGCCTGTACAGAACCAAACGCCACAATGTTCTGACTCTGACGGCGGTTATAATCCGTCTGTAATTGGGAGTTGTACTAATACCACTTCTGCTACTAGTTTATTTGATATTAATTGGTCAGATCAATGTGTAACAATAACGCAAAATGGCATTAATGTAATCCAATTAAAAGAATATCGTTGCGATAATTATAATTGTGTATCAAATTATACTGTTTGTCCAACTGGGACAACTTGTTCAAGTGGAAGATGTACCCCTGACTCAGGTATTTGGGGTTATGGAATTAGCCCACCAGGCACGAATACCACGACAGGTACAGGTACGGGGTCTGTTATTGGGCCTAGTTGTAGTGATACTGATAATGAGATTAAGACAATTAAAGGAACATGCACACAGAGTGGTGCAGGAGGTACAAATGTCTTGGTTTTCAATGATCATTGTATTGTAACTACCACAACCCCACCAACTACTACCCTGGCTATTGCACCAACATCCAGTGGAACAACAATCCCCTCTGGTAGTACAAATCCATCTAGATTAGTAGAATATTATTGTAATGCAACTGATCATCTTTGTCATTCATATGTCTACACTTGTCCAGGAACTGCCGTGTGTTCTGATGGTAGATGTGTATATCCTTCTACTATTATTCCACCAGAACAAGCAAGTGCTCCAGTAACTATGTCAGAAACATTGCAATGGAGAGTTGCTTGGCAGAGAACAGGAGATTATCCTTGTGCTTTTGAAGTTATTGTAAGAGGAACAAATGCTTCGGGAGCAAGTAGGAATCTACACTATTATTACAAAGTGGATCTTATTGATGGTTATTGCAACCATCCTAATGCCAACACTACTGATAAATATTTTGATTTAGCTGCACCAGATGAATCTTCTGAATCAGATTCCATGGTTTGGGATTTACAATCAAGAGGAATTTATGGGGAGTGGACTTTAGACCCATTATGGGGAAATGAAACAGATACTTTAGTCGGAGTACAATTAATATCATATGTAAGAAAAGCATCTAATGATGCAGTTTATGCTCAAAAAGTTTGGTTTGATTATTTTATTTTAGCTAAGCCCGGTTGGGATGATGAAGCGATAAATTGCACAGCATATGGGAAAAAATGCTGTCTTGCAGGAACAGGCTTCGGAAATTATTATGGGGAACAGCTTAATTGTTCTGACAATCATGAATGCTGGGAATCATGTACTGATTCAACTTCTTTAACATTTAAGAACTTCATATCTAAATCAGATTCTTCAAGTAAATCTAATAAAACTGAAGAAACTTGCCAAGCTGTTGTTGATGGGGTAGTAGTTGATTTGATTGATTATTGTATTGAAGGAGAAGCAGGCAAAGGATATACTGCTTGCACAGGAAATACAGGAAGTTGCAAGAATTGGGAAACTCCCAACGTATATAATGTTCCAGTATCAAGTTCAACTGGTGGAATTAATTTAAAAGCTCCTGGGAAAAATGGGACTTATTCTCTTGTTTGGAAGTATAGTTATCTTCCTATTGCTTATATGGAGAATGGTGTTGACCCAATGAACTGTGGGGATAATGAAGATGAATCATGTTCAATCACTATTTTTGAGAAAGTAGCCCAATTCACTGTTGGAACAGTTTCAAGCTGTGAACCAAATTGGGTTTATTTAAATAATTGGAGTGCTTGTGAGAATAATTCTCAATGGAGAACAAAAGAAGATACAAATCATTGTCTTCAAAATGCCCCAACATACAAAATCGATGAAACACAATCTTGTGGTAATGGATGCATGCCCGATGTTTACCAGTGTTCTGGAAGTATCTATCAACAATGTTCTGCAGACGGAACTGTTTGGAATAGTCTTGCAGATTGTGCAGCTCAGGGACAGTCTTGTGATGTAAATCAAGGATGTTACGGTTCTTGTACTCCATACTGTGAGGGGGTGCCTTGTAATGGGGATGATAGTTGCGGTGGAGTTTGCACAAACAGTTGCAAAGAAGAAAAACCAATTTTTGGACAATGGTATTTCTGGGTTTTGATTGTATTAATATTAGTTGTTGTATTTGTTATATTAATTCTAAAAATATTCAAGAAAAAACCTAATTCAAATAAGATTAAGAAGAATGAGGGCAGCATGAGCGCATCTGGTTCTTCTCAAGGATTTGGTTCAAGTCAGGGCGGAGTAAGTCAAGAACCTAACCCAGAATACGCTGAAGTTGCTTCTTATATAAAAGAGGCAATGTCTGCTGGAGCAACAAAACAAGATGTTAAAGCGAAGTTAATGGAAGCTGGCTGGCCAGAGGATGCAATCAATGAAGCTTTCAAATCGAGTGGATATTGATTCTTTGTCACAATAATATTTAAAAGTCGAATTGTTTAAATAAGATATGGCTAAAAAAGATTTTGCAATGGGTGACTGATTTTTTACCTTTTTATGGTATATGCACTTATATTAAAAAGAATAACTCTAAATCTCTTGCTTTTGATATAAGGGCAGAGTATAGGGAGATTTATAATCTAACTTTATTCAGGGCATATCATTCAGTTGTAAGTTGCATAGTTGCAGGCGGAATTCTAGTGGGTTTAGTAAAACTAATTAATCATTAGTTCTACTCTGTTTTTTTCTTCGGGGGATATAGAAGATTATTCAAGGGAATTACAACTTCTGATGCTAAATAAAAGAGAAGATAAGAAACACTTCCAATCTGAAGTACAGAGCCATATACCGTTAAGATCTCATTATTTGTTTTGATTCCGTAACCGATTGAAAGATAGCCTAAGGCAAATGTTGCCCAACTAGCATCACGGATTTCTTTTAATACATTTTCGAGAGTCATAACTTGTTATGAACTTATGTTTTAAATTTGTTTCTGTGTTTATAACAATTTATTCAAATTTATAGAATTGAACTGGAATTCCGTTACAAGACATATAGGCAATATGATGCATGCCACAATGGTCACATTGTGTTCTATGAATAGATTCTTGGGGTGAGCAGTCTTTTCCAGTAATATAACCTAAAACGCGTGGTAGTCGAGCGAAGAATGCTTCTGTTTCTCTATCCTCTTTTAGTCCCAGGTCGGGATAAGCTAAAGATACGACTTGAAATTCTTGCAATTCTGGTTTTTGTCGTGGGCTAGATTCAGAAAAAATTTTCATATAATTCTCATCATTAACTACAAATGGTCTTCCGAAGGGTGTAGCTTTAACTTGTTTTTTGTTTGGTTTATATAATCTATCCTCTTCATCCAAAAGAAGTTTGACTAATTTAATCATATCCAAAAATAGATTTATTGTTTATAATCTTTTTTATATTCTGATGTATATGTTACAAAGAACAAGTTTTTTAAATTATACTTCCTTGATAAGAATATGAAACCAAAGAAAGACAAACTGAAGATGAGGGCTACTCTGAAAGAGAAAAGGCACTATCTTATTCTGGAAATTCTTTCTTCTGAAAAATTAGGTGGGCTGGATCTAAAGAACAAAGTCGAGTCTTGCATTAAGAATTTTATTGGAATTTTGGGACTTGCTAGTGCAGGGCCTTTGTTTGTGAAGATTGAAGAAAGAAAAACCAGGCCCATAGATGGAAATTTATCAATGAATTCGAGAGCAGAGGCAAATAAGACTGATGATAAGGCAGGCACATACCGATATTTGGTTACGCTGAGCATAACAACAAAGTACGTTGACTATGTTAAGGCAAGTTTGATTCTCTGGGATGACAAAACCTTGAAGATAAAATGCGTTGGTGTGAGCGGGACGATTTTGAAGGCGCAGAGGTTTTTATAATAATTACCTAAATTAATGGGGGACATTTGAAGAATATCCCCTTAATGCATTTTCCAATTGAGTGTAATTTAATTTGTTAACTTCAATGGGTTTTCCTTCAACAACATTATATTGTGGAATTCCCACAATCTCTGCAAATTTTAATTGATCTTCAAAACTTATTCCTGGCTTTCCATCATATTGTGCAATTGCCGGAGCAAGTTTGTTCCACGTGATGGTTTCATAAGTTTCAGAAAAATGCAAAATAAAGTTTGGAAAGAAAATATCTAATGCTCCCTTGATTAATAATCCCAATACGATTATATCTAAACAACTTTCTTTAAACGATTTCCAAATTCCTTCATGGTTATCACGATTGTCTGTAATTTTAAAATCCTAGTTCTTTTAATTTTCTTTCTAGATAAATGGCCCGGTCTATCAAACGGTCCATTTCATATCGGGGATTCTCTATCCTTCTAATTTTACAGGCTAAGTACCAAGCCATTTGATATACATGATCTGTATCATCACAACTTTCAGTTAAACATAATTTTCCCGACCTTCTAAATATATAATATACACCTCCAGAGCTTGTGCTAGTATAAAATCCAGGGGTTACTGGTCTATGCTCAGCATCTACAAATTCTTCTGAATCAAATATATTATCGTTTGTCATTTTCTTTTGTTTTATAAAATTTAATTATCAGCGCATTGTCCTCGCAATTATACCAATATGCATTCGCATCTAAGGGGGTGTGTACTCTCAAAATTAACGCTTTATCCTCTGAGTCGAAGCCCTTTTCGTTACTGAAAACAAATGTTACGCCAACTTGTTCTTCTAATTTACCTTTATCATGCAATAGCCTCAAACTTTCTCCGAGGTTGTCTGATAAGGGATATAGTCTTCCAGTTTCGACTATGGCATTGTAAATTTTCCAATCGAAATGTATTTCTTTTGTCATACCTTTGTAACAACCACACTATACTTATATTTTATTCTACGGAAAGCGCCGAATTAAGAAAGGTTTTTAAACTTAAAAAAACATTGTGATAAGTGTTAAGTATAGCATAAGTTAAAGTTTTGCATTCGTTGTGAACTCTAAGTTCAACAAAACTAAATTGTCGTCTGCTTTAGCACAACGTAAGCGACACCAAACAAATTTAGACATACCTCAAAAAATGGAAACAAAATCAGTTTTAAAAGAATTTAATCTGAGTGATAATGAAATTGAGATTTATTTAGCTTGCTTGAAGATAGGGCTTTCTAGCGTGATAAGAATCTCGGAATTAACTGGAATTCCTAAAAGTACTTGTTATGACCTATTGAATTCGCTAATCTTGAAGGGTTTGATAAGTCAGGTGTTTAAAGAGAATACTAAATATTTTGTGGCAACTGACCCGGAATTCTTATTAGAAAATCTAAGAGAAAAACAGAAGAAACTTAGAGAAATCCTTCCCAAATTAAATGCTCTGAAGAAATCAGCTTATCAAAAACCGAGAGTTAGTCTCTATATAGGAAAAGAAGCTATTAAAACAATTTATGGAGAAGTTGAGAAGACTAAAAAAGATTTCTTAGTTCTAGGAAATTTTTCTCTTTTTCATGGCTTTTTTGAATGGTTTTCTGATAACTTCATCAAAAAAAGAGTAGCAGCTGGAATAAAATGCAGAATGATTGCTGAAGATTCAAAGATGGCAAGAGATGTAAAAGCAAAGGACAAAAGCGAATTAAGAATGTCTAAAATTAATACTATGATGAATGGTCAAAAAGCTGAATGTTATATTTTTGGAGATAAGGTTGCTTTTCTTGTTTTTTCTAAAGGAGAAACAATTGGGACAATAATCGAAAATAAAGAAATTGCTGATTTGCAGAGGACTTTTTTTGAAGAGATGTGGAAGAATACAAAATAAAAATTTTAGAATGCTCCGAGGAGCCGGGGAGATATTTGATTCAAGTGTTTTGCTTTAGATAATTCTTTTATTCTTGCAATTTCTTCTGGCTTGGATCTGTAGACAGGAGATTTTCCTTCTGGAACTTGTTCATACCATTTTTGAACCATCCATGCTAGATAATATCCATCAAAATCATGGACTGTCTCATGTGGGGGGAGATCATGGCCTTGGCATTCATCAATAAAAGGTTCTGGTTCCCAAGGTTCTTGTTTATCTATTTTGCATTTACTTCTTCTAATATCAGTGTAAAAAGATTCTAGGACATAGCCGTTCTTAGCGCAGTAGACTCTAGGGCCAGTTTTTTGAAGATTTAGCCTATTGAGAAGTTCTTCAAGGGGGAGAATTGTTCCAACATCAGAGAGAATAGCACCACAAACATCAAGAACTTCTTCTGTTGCTTCTTCTTTCTCATATTCTAATAATTCTTGTTCATGTTTTAATTCTAATTCTCTTATTCTTTTTTTGCCATGCGCTTTTATATCATCTTCATCAAAAAGTAATTCTTCTTGGGGCGATTGCTCAAAAAATTCAGTTCGTTTTGTTTGTGAAAGATCATCAAAAAAGTCATAAGAAGTAAGATAACTCGGCTTGAATCTTTTAATCTCACGATGTGCACATTTAACTCTTCCACCAATGTCTCTAAAAACTTCTTCATGTTTTTCATTTCTTGGGCATAAATCATGTTTTATATAAGGCAATGTGAAATTAACCGGAACTTGTTTTTCATGCCATAATAAATTTCCTTGATTGAGCTTTATCCATTCTAAGATGTAATCTATCATCCCTAATGTACTTTTTTCATACATGACTGTTGTTTGGCTGCCCCAACGAATTTCATCTAAACATACTCCAAGATATTCATTCTTTAAACCACCTGTCCTTACAAGGTATCTTGCTTTTCCTTCTGGGCCTTCAGAATCATGCATATTAAACTTGAATGTTTTGTTATCATATTTCCTCTTCCAAATTTCACTACTTGTGTATGGGCTTACCACATTTCCTGCAACAGTTACCATTTTATGTTCTAATTAACAATGTTTATAAAGATTATTGAGAAATTTAGCCTGTTTTAAAATTGCTTATTTGTAATTACTCTATAGTAACATTTATAAATCATCAGAATATAAAATCTTATGGGAGCACGCGTTAAACCCGAATTGAAAGCAGAAATAATGCAAAAAGCTGATGAGCTTATGGCTAGGTATGACAATAATCATCGAGATGCTATAAATGCCTTAATGGGGAATTATAATGTTTCTGACAATGCTCTTTTAAAGTGGTTTAAGGACAGATATGGAGATAAACTTGAATTGAAAATAAGATCAAGTCATATAGCGATAAAACCTGAACGATCTCAATCAAAAACTCACGATTATAGGACAACTGAACTTGATCCTGTTTATGGCCAAGGAGATGCAAGAAGACAAGTAGCATCAAAAAAATTACGGGTTGCTGAAGAGAAATATAATGTTGCAAAGGGAGAATATCAAACAGAAATTACTGCTATTGAAGCTGAACAAAGTGCTGCGATAACTGATTCTTTTTTTGAGATAAGTTACAAACTTCTTTCGCTGTCTGAAGCATATGACCAAGCAAGATTGTCAAGGTCGATGGGTATAACTGTCAGTATCAAAAAGACCAGTATAGAAGGACTTGAGCAAAAATTAAAAGACCCGGAATTAACTAAAGATGAAAAAGCAACATTACAATCATTGATGAAAATCCACGAAAGTACAGTCATGTTAGACCAATTCAAAGAAGGATTTGTTGTTCCACTTTATATTGTTGATAAGGATGTGCAGGATTACAAAGAACACGTTCCCATCAAAGTCATAATACCAATTGATTCTTGTAAAGAAGATTCTAAAGAAAATCTCCTTTCAATAATATGCAAAGCAGTCAGAAAAAAATGTGATGAATGCAATGTTAAGAAAACAGTGCTTAAAACAGAAAAATTTGGCGATAATGAGTATCTTTCTGTTTGTCTTTATGATGGAGAATTAGAACGTGGAAAAGTGCGTATATTAGAAAAATTAGCTGAATTAGAGTTTTCTGACAAACCTATTGGATTAGATGGATTAGCAATATCCTTCAAGATTTATCCCAGGCTGGATAGTGGTATAATAAGAAAAGCTGGAAAAGAAATTCATAGAGTTGAAGAAGCTCTAAAAGCTAAATTCGTTGATCAACCATCACTTGGTTATGTTAAACTTTCTGAAGCTATTCCAAAATTAGATGAATATGCTGGCAGAGCATTTGATGATAAAAGATCAACAGATCTATGGGCAAAATTTTTAAAATTTAACATGGAAAAAGGAAAAATCCCTGGAGAACATCTTAAGGGAGTGAAAAGAGAAAGGGATTATGTTCCTGAAAACCTTTCCGTACATTATGCAATGTATACTATAGAAAGACATATGAGGAGAAAACCTTCTTACAATTCAGATGAAGTTGCAAGAATCTTGAGTTTTGGTAGAATTGTTCAAGAATCTGAAATTGTGAAATTGAAGAACACTGGATATCTTGACTTAAGCAAAGATGAAAGTGGTATCTGTGCTAAATCTTTGATAAATTATTTGAAAACGATGATTAAGTGATAATTTTTTCTAAGAGATTAATTCATTTCCATAAATAATGGGGAATATGGAAAGTCACGCCCTGATACTGTGGATAAGTTATCTCCTTTTCACCATATAACTGTTTTCTAATATCTTCTGAAATATAGGTTGACATTGCAGCCTGAATTATTTGGAATTCTTCAAGTTTCCTTTTGTCTGAATCTAAATCGAAATCCCATGTTTTTTTCTTAGATGTGAAAAATTTTTTAATATCTCTAAATGCTTTTTCAGCCTCATCTTCTAGGGGCGCAGTCATAAAAGATGGTCTATGAATACTATCCTTTTCCTTAAACTTTTCTAGTCTAGAATTTTTTGCCATAATCTTCTGTTTCTTAGGGCCGTATGTTTATAGTGATCTAATATTTAAAGTGTAATTATAATCTCACTATTTAATTTTTTACTTATAGACTTAATATTCTTACTTACTCCTTATTTTTAGTTTGTCTCTCTTTAAAGGTTTTTCTGAGAAATCTTTTTTTTGAGGATTTATAAACTAAAATTGTTGCGGGATTAGTCATAACAATTTCGGGGAATCCATGGTTCTACGCGTTTACCTGTAATAGCACTTTCAACTTTTATTAATTTTAGTTCTAATTTATACTTCCTTTCTTCTAATTCTTTCTTTCTTTTGTGTTCAGCGATTTTTGCTTTGCAGTCTTTTTCATAA
>CAZRGF010000006.1:0-55918 GCA_964599615.1 Candidatus Woesearchaeota archaeon | reverse complement strand
GAAAGGCGCAATTCATCTGTCAGTTAAAACAGACAGATTTCTTGCTAAGCTTTAATAAAAAATAAAAAAATAAAAAATTCAATCAATCAATTTTTATCTCTACCCGAATTTGTCTATAACCCTATCAAGACCAGCCTGTATTGTTGGAATTGTTCTAGGGAATTTTTGTTTCACTAATTCAGCAACTGTTTTTCCAACTCCAGAATAATAAAAGTTAACAAATGCTCTTCCAAGTACATTCCTTCTCAAAACCTTATCTCTTATTCTTCTTAAAGCACATACTTGTGGGTGGTTTATATCTCCATAAACGGCAGTTGCTACGAAACAAGCACCAGGTAAATCACTTACCCTTCTTCTTGTATACCCTGTATAATTTCCATACCCATCATAGTGGTTTTCATCTTCATCATGCATTTTATTCTTCCTCCATCAAATTTATTTGTTTAATTTTAACTACTAAATAATAGTGCCAATTTGGTTATATTAAAATTTACCCTAATATATTAGGGTTAGAAAAACCACCAATTATTTCATAGAATTAATTACATTGGGCATTAACTTCTTTTCAGCTTTTTTCAGATGTTCACAAAAAGTGGGGGTTGAAACTTTCATGATTTTAGCAAGTTTTTCCATCTTAGCTCCTTTAGGAAAATTATAATAATTATTTTCAAAAGCAAGTTCAATTGCCCTCTTCTGATTATCAGTAAGATTTGGCATTAATCTCGGAAAATAAATATCAGTAAGCTTTGTTTTCTGCATTCTTAAAATTTCAATGTCTTTGATCTCTTTTCTGACGTTATTAATAAATTCATTCAGGTTTTCTCTATTCCAAGATGCAATCTCCCAAAACTCATAACCTTGTTTATCTACAAAAATTGGTTTGACAAAAATTAACTTCTCTGTCTTAAAGGTAGAAGGAATTTTCTCTTTTCTAACTTCTACGAGAAAGAAAGAATTTCCTTCAATTTCTAAATTTCTAATTCTTTTATCTTTCTTGATATCATTCAAAAATTTTTTAATATTCTCTTTCTCGCCCTGTAAAGTATTGATTTGCGGTGAATAGGTGACTCTTTTTTCCCTGTAATTGTTAAAAGAAACACCAGTGTCAGTCACTTGAAACTTTTCACACCTTGTCCCTATGATGCAATCATGTTTTATTTTTAGCTTACAAATCCACATAACCTAATTAGTTAGGTTGTATATAAAAATGTTTTTATTTTAGCCACTGTTTCTCAAATTAATTAAAAGGTTTATTGCAAATTGTTACATAAATCTTTAAATATCCCTTGTTCTAATAAAAAAATGGCAGGCATATTATATTCCTCAACTCAAGATAGTTTCAAAACAAGATGCCCACTCACCAAGCAAGTTAAAAAAGTTTTATCTAAAGAAGGTTATTCTATTTTAAATGAATCTGTTTATCCTTATTTTCCCAATTTTGCGTGTTTAGAACACCAATTGCTAAGTCAAAAACCAGTAGCAGTTGTTTTGGATTTAACAAGCCCAGATATTGTTACAGATCCAACAAAGTTTTGCGATTATATTACTGAAAAAGCATGGAAATTATATGGAAAAAGAGCACCACCAATAATTGTAATCACAGATACTGTTACAAGGGGAGCTCAAGCTATGCTTGGTGGGGCTTATAATTATGTCTCAACAGAATATGATTGTATAAATACTCTAGTTGATAGAGTAAATGAAGCTGTTCTTGCGATACGCCCAGAATTACAGGTGGCCTGATTATTTTATCCCCAATTTTCCATATAATTTTGCTAACTGTTTATGCAAATCTTCTCTTCCCCCATCACTAAAAACCCTAAAATCAGCTAACTTCATTGTTTTATGAAAATCAAAAATAGCATTTTCTCTTGCATCTTCATGCAAAAACTCTTGATAAGTATCTGAAAAGCCGTGTCTTGCCCTTTGTTTTTGTCTTTGATACCTTACATAAGGGCTTGCATCAATAAAGATTATTTTTAATTTTAATTTTCTCTTTGCGAATTTAGCTTCCCTATAATCCCTCAAGCCGTCAATAACAAACTTTTCTTCTTTACTATTTTTTATTTTTTCAATTGCCTTCTCTACTAAGATATTTGGCCCAAATTCTTTTCTTAATTCAGCTTGTAATTTCCTGAAATACTTTCGGTCTGGTTTTACTTTTCTTTTTCTAGCTTCTGTTCTTAAAAAATTACTCATAGTGATCTGTTTAAAGCCCTTTTTGGAGAAAAAATCAGCTGCTGTCCCTTTTCCAGAAGCAATAGGTCCTATTAATGCAATGACTTTTTTTGATTTCATGTTTGTCTCTTTTTTTAAATAAATCTCTTAATAAATAAACAAAAAATACTATAAAAAACTATCTTTAAAGCATATAAATGCTTAAAAAAGAGATTTATTTTAATTATTTATGGACATGCCCCAATTTGACCAAGAAAAATTCAATAGATTTATTCTTGACAATGTTATTGGTTTTCGCGAAAAACCTAACCCGCTAAAATCAGGCAGATTATCTCACTTTTACCTTAACTGGAGATCACTTCTAGAAGATGTTTACACAACTTATCAGGTGATTGATGAGTTCATAATTCCTTTTATTCACAGCATATCTGAAGAGCAAACACTTCCAGACACAATCATGGGAGTCCCTGAAGGAGCATCTACTTTAGGAAGCCTCATCCAAGGGGAATATGCTAAAAAAAGAACAGATTACAAAAAAGGAAGATATTCTTTTGCAATGGTAAGAGCATGTCCCAAAGAACATGGAGATATAAAAGATAGATATTTCATTGGCTCTGCCAGAGGCGCAGTTGCTCTTGTTGAAGATGTAATAACAACTGGCGAATCTCTTTTAAAAACAACTGATAGATTATTAGAAGCAAAAACTTCTGTTTGTTCAGCAATTGGGTTGACAAACAGGGACCAATTAAGAGACGACAGAACAACTGTCCAAGATGCTATTGTTAAGAGAGGAGTTCCATTTTATTCCATGTCGCATGTTTTACCACTTTTGCCAATCGCATATGAAGAACAAAAACCAGGAAGAAAAATTGGAGAAGCAATTGAACAAGAATTTAGAGAACATGGTGTCAAAGAAATAAAACTTCTTAAGTAGAGTTATTGTGCTTCAGCCAATCCTTTTCTCTGCCTGATTTGTCTTATGATTTTATCTTGCAAGTCAGAAGGAACTCTATTGAAAGACTGATTAACTAAAAAGAAATTAGCTCTTCCTTCAGTAGAAGATCTTAATTCATTGCTCAAGCCAAACATCTCGCCAACAGGCAAAGTACAATTAACAACAAATCTATCTTCTTCTTGCTCTATGCCCATCATCTGCCCCCTTCTGCTCTGTACTATCCTTGTGACATCATTGATATATCTTTCAGGGGTATCTATTCTTAATTGTTGTATTGGCTCAAATAAAATGGGTTTAGCATCTAAGATGCATAATCTGATAGCATCTCTTACAGCTGGAAGGACTTGTGCAGGTCCTCTATGAATTGCGTCTTCATGGAGTTTAGTATCAACTAAAGAAACTTTTAATCTTACGCAAGGTTCTCTGGCTAAAACCCCATAATCTACAATCTGTTCAAAAGCTTCCATAACTAATTCTATGACTTCTCCGATATGAACTTCTCCTTTTGTTTTATCTAAAAAAACACAGTTATCATAAATTTCCCTATATTGCCTGATTTCATCATTAGGGACCCCAAGACTTCTAAGCTTAGTCGCTAGGATATCATCTTTTTTCTTGATTTTCATGTTGGGGATTTCTCCTGCTTTTATTGCATCATAAACCGGTTCTTCTAAAGGCTCAACAGTCAAGAAGAAAACATTATGTTTGTTAGGAGATCTTCCTTCAAATTCTCCGCTTGCTTTGTTTATGCTTTCTCTATAAACTACAATTGGTGGCGTAGTACTGATTTGCACATTTTTTTCAGTCCTGATTCTGTTAGTTACAATTTCAAGATGTAATTCTCCCATTCCACTGATTAGATGTTGTCCTGTTTCTTCATTAATCTGGACTTTGATGCATGGGTCTTCTTTTCCTACTTGCTTTAGAACAGAAATCAACTTTGGAAGATCAGCAGCTATTTTAGATTCAATTGCCTGGGTGACAACTGGCTCAAAGATATGCCTGATTTCTTCAAATGACTGCTCGGGTTCTGAGGTTACAGTCTCGCTAGTGCTAGTTGATATTCCCCCAAGAGCTAAAACATTTCCAGCAGGAATCTCTGGAAGAGGTTCTGCCTTGATTCCGTCATAAATAAAAACTTGCTGAAGTTTTTGTCTTGACTTAGCATTATTAAGATAAACTTCCATTCCTTCTCGAACAGTTCCCGAGAATAATCTTCCAACAGCAAGTTCTTTGCCAGTTTTTTGATCAATGACTATTTTTGTAACAACAAAAGCAACTTTTCCATTTGGGTTGCAATTTATCAAATCTTTTCCAATTTCACTTTCAGGATCGCCATGCCAGATTTTTGGAATTCTGTATTTCTGGGCTTCTACAGGGCTTGGATGATGTTTTATAATCATATCTAAGATAACTTCATACAAAGGAGCATATTTCCAACACCAATCTCTTCTTTCATCTTCAGTCATATCATAAATCTTAGCAATATCTTTGAAAGAAACATTTTTCTTTTTCATAAAAGGCAATGACAAAGCCCAATTGTCTCTAGCACTTCCAAAAGCGACACTTCCATCAGCAATATTGACCTGCCATTTTTCTTTATATTCTGGCTCAGCAATTTTTGAGATGAGTTTGTTGAAACTCGCAATTATCTTGATTACTCTCTCCTGCATTGCTTCGGGAGTTAATTTTAATTCTTTAATCAATCTGTCAAATTTATTGATGAATAAAACTGGCTTGACTCTTTCTTTTAAAGCTTGCTTGATTACTGTTTCTGTTTGTGGCATAATCCCTTCAGAAGCGCATATAAGGACAATTGTTCCATCAATTGCTCTCATTGCTCTTGTAACATTTCCTGAAAAATCAACGTGCCCCGGTGTATCAATCAGATTAATCAAAAATTCTTCTCCTTGAAAATCATGAACCATAGAAACATTTGCAGAATCAACTGTAAGCAATCTTTCTTGCTCATCAGAATGCTGCCAAGTCATCATCCCAGAATCTAAATCACCTGCATTCTTGCTTGCCATCATGCCTGCTGCAGCTAAAAGATTATCAGTCATAGCTGTTTTTCCATGATGAATGTGTGCACTAGTGCAGACATTTCTGATATGATCTTGCTGGCTTACAAGTCTTTTGAACTTATCTATCCTTGATTCTTTCTGTGCCATAAACTGTTTATCAAAAGAATGTTTAAAAAGGTTTCTAAGAAGTTTCTATCTTGCGATTATACTTTTTTCTGAAAATTCTTTGAGATATTGAGCAACATAGTTTCTTGTATCTGCTCTGCATCTGCTGTCTGCAACCCAAGAAACAGCTAAATCAATTCCTTTTCTATCAAAATAAAGTCGGTCTTTATTCAAATTGAGGTTCACTCTTGCATCACTTGAATATCTACTTGAATCTACTTCTGAAATAATTGCCCTATCTTCTCCTAGAACTATTTTAAATAAAAATCCCCTATGGCACCCAATAGTTCCTTCTTTTTTTGCTTCGCTAAATCTTGTTTTTGATCTTCTAATTTTTGTTGAAGACCTAAATAACTCACCCATATAAAAAGTACTATCTTTTGAAAAATCATCTGGCAGAAGTAAGAATCTGCCATCAAAGGGTATATCGCAAAATTCTTTAATAAGGCACTCTGGAACCTCTTTTTCTTCAGTTGGCTGTGGTTTTCTTCCATCTGATTCGCTTTCAGCAAATCTTGTTTCTGCAAAAGATGTCACATACCTCGCAACATAATTTTCAACATGGATTGTATCATTAAAGCCATCATCTGAATTGCTGCCTGTCCTGTGGTTTATTTCTTTTAGTCTTGAAACAACGTCTTCTAATCCAGAATAAACTCTGTCTGCCCTTAAGTTATAAACCAAAGAACTAAACAATCCACTAGAGTCATAAATATTCGCATAATCTTCACTTTCAATTATATTAACACAAACAGCTGAATTTTTTTTACTGAAGATTTTTCCCTTATCTTTATTCAATTTTTTGTGTCTTTCAACAATTCCCATATATGCTCCATTTTTCATCCACTCATTAGAATCATTTGAAGAAAGACCATGCTCATTTTTTAACAGAAGAAAAACTTCTCCAGGTGAAAGATCAATAATTGGCATGAAACAAAATCAGAAAAGAACTTATAAAGATTTATGTAATAAAAAATATATTTCTTAGGATAATTATCTTGGATCTTCAACCCTATTCAAGAATAAGACATTGCCTAATTTATCTACAACTGCCTCTATAAAAGGTCTCTCAACTACAAATTCTGCTGGCAAGGGCCCTCCACCATCTAAAGCTACAACTTCAGGAAAAGTTACAGCAGCTCCTTCTGAACCTTCTTCATTTGTCTTGAAGTATGTTTGATGTTTAATTGACTTGACATAAAGAGGGGGGCCTACCACTGATTCTGAATACATTTTATCTAATTGTGCGTTATCACAAAATAATCTCTCAATCCCCATCCTTCTTAATGGTTCTTTTAGATCACAGCTAGTCCTAAGCTCATGTACTGGCAGTTCTAATCTTGAAAATTCAGTTTCATGAGTTTCTCCATTTAATCCAAATGCTTTTGCTTTACCCCCCTTTAGATATGATTCTAAACATTTTGTACTAACTCCTTCATCAGGCAAGATAATAACATTGAACAATTTGCCCCCTTTATATGGCAGAACAAGTGTTTGTGCGATATCATTTTTATGATACTGGAACTTTGGTAATTTCCTTCTAGACTCAACCTCCCCTTTTCTCATCATATTCACACTCACAACTTTTCCACTTGATAATGTAAAATCTTGTTCTTGGGTATATTTTGGATTAAATCTGTTTCGCCATGATGCTTTAAAATATAATACATTTGGAAGAATAAGCCCAGTAAGTGGATCAATAGAACCTTCGGAAAATACTTTTAAAATTTTTCCTTCTGTTCTCTCTTTTACCCATTGATTGATTCTTAATTCTTCTTGTCTAGGATTCCCCTGAAAATCTGCAGGATAGACCTGCGCTTTATAACAATCTTCCAAAATCCCTTTAAACTCGGAGTTTATTGGAAAGCCATTATCCACCCATAATGCATTAGCACATTTCAAGGTGTATGCAGCATTAGTTGGATTTAAAGCATCTGTAAGTTGTTTAAATCCTTCATGTCTTGTCAAGCGCGTAGTATCTATTTTAGCGACTTTTGCTATCTGTTCTGCAGTTTCTCTTGTTGCTCCTTCATATAACATTGCTAAAGCAATCATAATATTTAATGGTGAAACAGAAAGATTTCCTTCTTCCAAATAACTCGCCAAAGAAAGTCCAAAGGACAAATGTTTATCTAAAACTCTAACTTTTGTTGAACACTCCATAGGATTTCGTTCTTCAAAAGGATGACGCTCTATCATTTTAATAAAGAACAAATCTACTTTAAAAAGAATTCTATACTTCAGGATATATATCTATCTTGCAGAATCAGCTTGTTTTTCCATCTCATTCTTCTTGGTGATTGAAAAACAATCACTAGAATTCTCTGAAGCTTTTATTAATTCATCAGCTAAAACTTCATAGATTTTTTTCTTTTTATTAAAAGATTTATCATAAGCCCCGTGTACAATATTTCTTAATGCTAAAGATAATCTTCTTGTTGGTGAGATATCAACTGCTTGGGGATATTTTGCCCCGCCATATTCAATAGCAGTTACTTCATCCCTTGGACTTGAGTTCTCAATTGCTTTGACTAAAATTTGTAAAGGATTTTGATTAGTTTGTTTCTGAATTATTTTAAGAGTTTTAATAATTACATTTGTCTCTCGAGTATGTTTTCCAGCAACTCTTGTTATTATTTTATGTTTTTTTCCCCTGTGTCCTGGAACAGCTAATTCATTAATTAATTTTTCAACAATACTCACTTTCATTCGAGTAAATTTTTCTCTTGCTCTACCATGGTTCTTGATGATTAATCTAGGATCTAGATTAATGTAACCTTTCAAACCAGGATCAGTTACAATTACACCTTCAGTTTCGAATAAATCAAATAATTTCATCATTTTATGTGTTTTTTGTATATTCTTTATTTTTTGTTTTTATTTAATCTGTATGTGTTAAATTTTAATAGCAAGGCACTTTCTAATTAGCAATTTGCAAAAAATCATCACTTGATTTTTTGTTCGCTAGTATATATTATTATTTACCTCCTACTTTTATCTCCTACCTTTCTCAATCTTTCCGTGAGCTAATCTGCTCAATGACTGATCATTTACAGCTATAACCTGATACCTGACACAAGGAATATCTCCTTTTGCTCTTCCCATCTTACCCCCTATGCATTCAACAAGAACCTCATCATGCTCATCAATAAATTTTTGAGCTAAATTTCCAGGGATAAATGCAGTGATTGTCTTATTATTCTTTAATAACTGGACTTTAGCACACTTCCTCATTGCAGAGTTTGGTTGTTTTGCTTCAAGCTGAACCTTCTCGAGAACAATGCCTTTTGCTTGGCTAGTTCCTTCTAAAGGATCAGTCCTCTGTTTCAATCTTAACAATCTTCTTTTAAACTTGAAGTGTCTCCATCGAAACTTCTGCCTGTCTTTCCCTAGTTTTCTTGCACTCATTAATCCCATTAAATGAGTAGATTTTGATGGTTTTTAAATCTTATTAAGGACAAATATTTTTAAAATATGAAATCTTGTCAATAAATGCCAAAAGATTCAAAAAAGAAGTATGAAAAAGAGCTTTATTTCAGGGGGCATCTAGATTGTTTATACTTCTATTCTAAACATATCAAAGAACTCTCTTCATTCCTCAAAGCCAAGGAAATAGCCACTAAAATCCATATTCCCCCTAATGGAGTTTTCCTAAGAAGAGGCTCAAAAGACGAGCCTTTATTCGTCCAAGAATTGAATGAAAAAAACCTTTCTCAAAGGTTTTTTGAGTTAAGGACAAAGGTAAAACGACATGAAGCTATAGCGAATAGATTACTTACAAAGGTACAAGCTAAAATATGGCTTTACTTTCCTCCGAATAAGCCAGTTGAATTCTTTTATGCAACCAATGGCGAAGGCCCAGGCAAGAAAATAGAAAGGATTTTCATTGACCTTGATAGAACTAACTTGTCAACTGAAAAAGCAAAGATTGCAGCCCAACAACTTATAGAGGTGATTAAAAACGATGAAGCGTTCAATAAACTTTTGAAATTCAAAACGAAAGTTCTTTTTACAGGCTCAAGTTATCATGTTTATCTTTTGCTTAAAAAGCCAGTCTCCCATGAATTTTATGAAAAATACATTTCCTACAGCAAAAATGAGGAGTCTCCATGTTTTATCACAAAATGGGCAGAAGAAATAACAAGTAAAACTGGAATCCGTGTCTCAGGCGGACATGAAAAAATCAAAAATATAATCATCCTAGACCCAAGCGGAACTCCTAGTGGAAAACTAGCCCGAGTTCCTTTTTCAGTTCACGTTAAAGATGACAAAGTAGATGGAATTTGTGAGTTCGTAGAACTATAAATCCAAAAACTCTATAAGTTAAAACAAATGTGGCTCACAACGTTGTGAACCCTAAATTCACTGAGCCAACTAACAAAAATTATTTATGAACATAACTCAAAAATGTTTTTAACAATAAAAGTCAAGCCAAATTCGAAAAAATCTGAATTTGACTTGCAATCAAACACAGCTTTCTTGAAATCTCCGCCCAAAGACAACAAAGCTAACATCGAACTTATAAAGCTTTTAGCAAAACATTTTAAAGTCTCGAGTTCTCAAGTCAAGATTGTAAGAGGACTGACTAACAGAGAAAAAGTTGTCGAGATAAATGATTAAATTTTTATTGAAAAGCCTCAGCGCAGTTATAAGGCTATAAGTAATAATAACCTTAAATTTGGTTCGCAACGTTGTGCACTGAGTTACGTCTTGCACCGAACCAACTAAATAAAATCAATTATAAACTTAACTAGTTCTTTTTTCCACATATTCTCTTAAGTTCAACAAAAAGTCCATTGCTTTTTGTTGGTATTTGTCAACAAAACCTTGTGACAAGATTAAAACTTTATTTCTGAGCAATCTCTTGTTTACAAAAATTTCTCTGGGCATTCTAGAATATTTAAAATCTCCACAAGTTCTCTGAAAATTTGCGCACATTTTCAAGTCAATCCCCTCTTTATTATCTCCTATAAAAAGCCGGGTGGTATTGCTTGCAGCTCTTAAAATAGAATAAAAATATAATTCAAGTCTTTCATCAATTTCATTAAATTCTTTTTCTCCTACTTTTGGTTGAATCAAATTTCCCGATTGTTCCCAGCCACAATACAAAGAACTATTGCTAGAAACCATCTTCAATAAAGAGTCTAGTCCTAAACCGCTTTCAAACAGCATCTTTTTTGTAACACCCTCAGGAAATCTTTGATATTCATCTAAAGATTTTCCTAAGAACTGTTTTTCAGATTGCCATGAATTCTTGCACAATAATAAAGGACTTGAAGTATAAGTCTCAGGACTATGCAAAATAATATGGAAAAAAACCTCATTTTCTTTATCTGAATGAGGTTTCATAGGCCCATCAAAAATAGCATATTGGACATCTAATCCAGATGAAGTTCCATCTTTGATATTTTCTAAAACATCTTCAATCTTATGATATTTGCCCAACTCCATCGCTCTAACCACAAGGACATGATCTAGGTCAAGCACTCTATCCAGTGCCCTTTCCTGAACAGGCCTTCCGATTAAGGTTCCTGACTCTACAAATCCCAATCTCGCAATTTCTTCTCGAAAACGAGACTCCAGAGTAAGCAGTTTGTCTTGTAACATTTTTATCTCTTGGTTTATTTGTAATCACTACTTAATGATTACATAATACATAAGAAAAAACCCTATTTATATTTGTGCAACCCCTGGGGGGGTTGTACTAATAAAGTTTATAAATCTCAAGAGGTTAAACAAACATGGAAGAACAAAACTACGAAGACTATGAAGTCCTAGGACTTTCAAAAAATGAATCAAAAGTTTATCAAACTTTAATTGAATTTGGAAAGCTAAGTTCCATGGAAACAAGTTCAAAAAGTTCTGTTCCTTATGGAAAAATCTATAATGTCCTGAATTCTTTGATAAACAAAGGCCTGGTTAAAATAATTCCGGAGAAAAATAAAAGATTTGTTGCAACAAACCCAGAACATCTTCTTGATTATATCCACAAAAAACAAGAGAGATTAGACAAAGCAAAAGAAATAGTAAAAAAACTTAAACGATTTTATGAAACAAAGGAAAAAGAAGCTGTCACACTGGGATATGGAAAAAAAGCATTCTACAAGATGATAAAAGAGCATAGAAAACCAAGAAAATATGATTATAGTATAAGATGGACAGCAGAATTTAACCCTGAATGGGTAAGAGAAGTTATAAAAGAAAAGAAAAAAGGGGTGGAATTTAAAGCTTTAGTAAGACATGATAAAGAAACTGAAAAAAATGTTAAAGATTGGACTACAATACATAAAAACATAAGGAAATTTGATAATGAGGGTGTTGCTATTTCAATAATAGATGATAAAGAAGTTTTAATCTCTTTAATCAAGTCAAATACAGTTATGTTGATCAAAGACCTTGCCTTTGTGAAAGTCATGCACCAGCTTTTCCTCGAAACATATAAAAACGCAGAGGAAATAAAATAAAATGAAGATCTTAGTTATTGGTGATTTGCATGGAAATAAACCAAAAATCCACTTTAAAGGATTTGATGCAATCATTGCTCCGGGGGACTTTTGTTCAGATAGTTTCAAAAAATACATCTTTCAGGTCTTAAATGAAAAAAATTCTAATCCCCAGTACAAAAAGAATTGGTATGATATTGTTGGCAAATCAAATGCTAAACAAATGATGCAAAAATCAGTTAAAGATGGTAGAAAAATTTTGGAATTTTTGAATTCTTTTGATGTCCCCGTATATGTTGTTCCTGGAAATTGGGACTGGGCACAAACAACTAAAAGTTGGGATTGGAAAAGAAGAAGATACTACAAAGAATTAATAAAAGATTTGGAAAATATTGTGAACGTACATAGAAAAATAAGAAATTTAGGTCAAGAAACACAAATAATTGGTTTTGGCATAACTTCTGGTCCAGAATATCCTCAAGACAAAACCACTTTAAAAGAAAAAACTAAAGGAGAGCTAGAAAGAAAGAGACGAGAATATCAACATCTCTTAAAAAGAATAGATCTTCTTTTTAGAAGATCAGAAAAACCTGTTATCTTTTTAACACATAACGTACCTTACAATACAAGGCTTGATGAGATAACTGAAAAATTCTCAAACAGATACGGACTACATTACGGATCTCTTGTCGCAAGGAAAATGATTGAAAAATATCAGCCACTAATATCCATCGGAGGGCATATGCACGAGCATTTTGGAAAAGACAGGATAAAGAGAACAATTTGTCTTAATTCAGGTTATGGTTCTGATGTAAATACACTAATAGAGCTCAAACAAGGAAAAGTAAAACATCTAGATTTTTGGGGCGAACAAAAATAGTCACAAGAAAACCACAATCCTTAAAACCCCTTCTTCCCGTAGAATAAATATTAAAGGAGGCAGTTATAAAGCTGTAAGATGGCAGGAATAAAATATAACGAAGCTCTGGACATTAAGTTTAATGTCAAGAAAATATGTGTTGTTCTTGGTATGAACCATGTAAACCTGAACAGAGTATACTGCATCAGAAGCCATGAATCTTCTTCAAGAAACATAATTGCAAGATGCCACACTCTGCCAAAAATCCTGCAACAAGTACTTGAAATTGAGCCAGCCTATGTTATTGAAATCCTTTCAGAGAAATTTGATAAAATGTCAGAAGAAGATCAAATGAAAACCTTAATTCACGAATTGGCCCATATCCCAAAAACCTTTGGCGGGGGTTTTAGACATCATGATTTTGTTAATAGGAGAATGGTAGACAAACTTTACAGGGAGTATCTAAGAAATGAAAGATTTTTCACAGAACCAAGACCAGTCCCTAAACCACCAGTTCATCTCGAAGAAGAAGAAACTAAGAAATCCGATTATCTTTCAGAAAACCAGAATTCTTTATTGGATTTTGAAGGCTAAAGGGATATAATAAATAATAATCTCCCTCTTAAATCTCCTCTGCGTTCTAGTTACTATCCTGCGCTTTGTTCTCATAGAAAAACAAGACTGCATCAGCACAAAGTGTCTTGTCTAATTAATATTACTTATCAGTCTAACTCCCGTTATAAACATTAACTTCTTATTTCTTTATCATTTCCGCAAAATGTAAAGAAAAAAGCCCTGCTAAAACAATTATCGTTCCTACAAAGCCTTCCCAGACCCACTCATGCAAGATAAAATAAGACAAGAATAATAGGGGGATTAATTCAGCATTTGCTAAAATTGCCACAATTGCTTCTTGTAATTTAGATTTGGTCGTTGTTCCCTTAAATGCACTAAAAGTTAACAAAATTCCAAATGCAACACAAATTCCAGCTAAAATTGGGTAGATATAACTGCGAATATTGAAAAACTGAAAACTAGTTATAGAAGAATAATTTAAAATTAAAACCGATAATACCGCTACAACAAAAGAACCAAGGACACTTAAAAAAGTAGAATTTTCTGAACTTATATCTTCTTTTGAAACAGACTTATATGTTAAAAAAATCCAAAGAGTAAATCCAATTAAAACAAAGAGGGAGAACAAGAGATAAAGTGGACTTATAGCTAATTCTTTTACAAAATTTAGAAGTCCTTCTGAACCAGTTGCAACCAGCAGTATTCCTAAGAAGCAAAGAATTAACCCAATTACTGCAAATATTTTTTGTTTTTGATTATATTTTGGTTTTTCAAAAATCCAAATAATTAAAAAAGAAACTGCTCCTGCCAAAGAAACAAATGGAAAAACTAATATTAACTTATTTTTTAACAAGGAATAAAGAATGAAGAAATTACCCATTCCAGCAAAAATTCCTGATAAAAAAGCATATTTAGTAAATTTGATTTTTTTACTAAAAACAAGCATTATCAAGGTTACAATCAAAGCAGAAGTATACAAAATAAGATTAGAAGTAAATGGACTTAATGCACCTGAAAGTTTATCAAATAATCCCCATAATCCAAAAAGGATTGCAGCTAAAATCCCAAACCATAACCACCTCATTTTTCTTAAGTAGGTTAGTTCTTTTTGGTATTTAAATTTTTTTAGTCTTCAAAATGTTCAAAGTCTCTTATTAACTTGTTGTTTAAAGGAATCTCAATAACATACTTTGCCCTAGATTTTTCAAAAGAAATAAATGGTTTCATGATTTTGATCTTAGTAACTTTCTTTTTAGCGTCAAACCAGACAACCAACAGGGGCATAAAAACGAACAACATGTGGATTTCAGCTAAAATCTGTTCTCGAAACTCAAATATTAATGGTTCTTTATTAAAAGTGAACATTTTTCCATAAAACTTTCTCCAAAACCCCTTACAAGTCTTTGCTTTGATTTTCACGTCTCTGCCCTGATACTTAAAAGAAAATGCCTCATATTTTTTTGCTCCCATTAGGATATAGTTTTTTTTCATTTTTAAATCTAACTAAACAAAAACACCGTGGATAAAGTTGTCATTGACTAATAACTTCCGTCGAGAACGAAAGGTTTAAATACATAATTGCTCTCTGACTATTAAGATAAATTTTAAAAATAAAATAAAGGAGGAAAAAAATGGGAAGCGTTATTGCAAAAAACGTTGTCAAAAGGAAACCAGGATATCTTTACTACGTAGACGGAAAAGGAAACGTATGTGAAGCTAAAATGGCCAGAGGCGGAAAAAAGAAAAAGAAGAAGAAGTAAATCTCCTCAAAATTTATTTTTTTATTTTAATTTATTTATTTTTATATATTCCCCAAGTCTCATTAATTACTTCGGTTAAATTATATCTGCCTTTTATGTAAATTATGTTAAGAATACCCTCTTGAAAACAATAAAACTAGATTTCAAATGACAACTTAAAGAGTCTACTTTATTACAGTTAAAATTATAAATCTCTTTCTTTTTCTTTTAGCATGAATAAATATGTCAAAGAGTATCGGGAAATTATCAATAATCTTGTGAAAAAGTCCTTTCCTTCTCTAAGAGACAAGAAGATAATCGTTGTTGAATATCCCAAGATAATATTCTGGGCTTCTGGATTTGTAGCAAACTACCCTTCGTGGAATACTTACCTCATTTTTATAAGCACAAAAGTCAGGAAACAAGATAAGAATCTAAAGACCGGAATTCTTGCTCATGAGCTCTGTCATCTTGAGTTTTTTAAAAAGACCAAGATGGGTTTATTAAAATTATTGATTTTTGGGATAAAACTGGATATCAGCTGGATTTTTGGAAAAAATCCAGCAAGAGAAAATGAAAGACAAACAGACATTCAAACTATCAAGAAAGGCTATGGAAAAGAGCTCCTATTAACAGCATTAAACAGGAAAAAGAAATTTTTTCCTAAGAGATTAGCCCTCGTTTACAAAAGAGGCTACTTAAGTCCAGAAGAAATCAAACAATACATGCTAAAGATTAAAAAGAATAAAAAATTTAACTTAAAATGAAGGTAATTATCGCAGTTGCGGGATACGGAACTCGGCTTCTACCCCTGACAGCAAGCCAACCAAAAGCCCTATTGCCTATAAAAGGCATGCCCATCCTCAATTATCTTATTGAAAAATTAGATAGTGTGAAAGCGATTGACACAATCTACGTACTTTCAAACAACAGATTTTATACAAATTTTGCTTGGTGGCAGTCAAATCAAAAAACATCTAAGAAAATTGAAATTGTAGATACTGGTTCTATCTCGGTTGAAGATCAAAAAGGTGCCTTACATGACTGCTTAATTGGAATAAATCAGAATAAAATAGATGACGACCTCTTAGTCCTATACGGAGACAATATCTTTTCACTTGATTTAAACAAATTCATCGAATTCGTTGAAAAGAAACAAGCAACATCAATAGCTTGTTATAAACTAGCGAATAAAGAAGATGCTAAAAAATTTGGGATAGTTGAAACTGATTCTGAAAACAGAATAATTGGAATTGAAGAAAAACCACCAGAAGCCAAATCAGACTTGGCTGTTACTGGGATATATTTAATCAAAAAACAAGATTTAGAAAAAATGAAACTCTTCTACGAAAAATCGAAGCAAGAAAACAAGTTAAATCCAAGTTTTAGTCTGACTTATTTTATAATTGAATTATTTGAAAAACAAGATATTTATGCATTCCCGTTTTCAGGAAACTGGATAGATATTGGAAGTAAAGAAGACTACGAAAAAGTAAAATGACCAGAAAGAAAAAGCATTATCATAAAAGAGAACCAATAATAAAACAAATCCAAGTTTCTAAAGAACAACTGGAGTTAATATCAGAACTAAGTCACGAAGGGAATCTTTGCGGTTTTGTCAGACAGCCAATCCATTATTATGAAAGAACCCACTATATAACCGGTTCTTGCCATCAATCTGATGATTTCTGCCTCTACGCTGATAATCCAGGACATAAAAATTGTAAGTACAAACCACAACCAATAAAAACGGATAATTCTTTAATTACCCATGATAACACTTGGCATAGAATCAACTGCCCATACTTTTGGTATATCGATTTTAAAAGACAAAACTTTTTTATGCAATCTAAGAGATATGTATACCACTGAAAAAGGAGGCATAATCCCCGTTGAAGCAGCTAAACATCATAAAAAGATTTGCGATAATCTACTCAAACAATCTCTCAAAGAAGCCAAAATTTCACTTAAAGACATTGATTTGATAGCAGTTTCAAACGCCCCTGGATTAGCTCCTTGTTTATTGCAAGGATTAAAATTTGCTAAAGAACTTTCCAAAGAAATTAACCTCCCCTTAGTTCCTGTAAACCATTGCATAGCGCACCTTGAAATTGGTGAAATCACTAAAGCAAAAGACCCTGTTTTATTATATTGTTCTGGGGCAAACACCCAAGTGATTGCATATGCTGCAGGCAAGTACAGGATTTTTGGCGAAACTCTTGACATGGGCATAGGAAATTTCATAGACACTTTTGCAAGATACTCTGGACTGGGATTTCCAGGAGGCAAGTGTATAGAACAACTTGCTTCAAAATCTTCAAATTTAATTGAACTCCCCTATTCTGTCAAAGGTATGGATGTTGCTTTTGCAGGTTTGTTAACTAATTTAAAACAAAAGTTAGACTCAAAAAAGTACAAACTTGAAGACCTTTCATTTTCATTACAAGAAACCAGCTTTGCAATGCTAATGGAAGTAGCTGAAAGAGCAATGGCCCATCTTGGTAAGAAAGAGCTTTTATTAGGGGGAGGAGTAGCTTGCAATTCAAGACTCCAAGAAATGGCCCAAATTATGTGCAAAGAAAGAAAAGCAAAATGCTTTGTTCCTGAAAAACAATTTCTTGTAGATAATGCTGCGATGATTGCATATCTAGGACAAAAAATGTTCAAATCAGGCATAAACATAAGTCCCAATCTAGCAGACATAAATCCTAATCAAAGAACTGACCAAGTAAATGTAACCTGGAAAAATTAACCTAGAAGTTGTTTTTTAATTCTCTCCATCATTTTAGGATAAAGCTCTTTAGCTTTTTTTGTTGAAATCCAGCCCGGCATTTCTTTTTCTAAGCTTGCCAGAACCTTAGGAATCTCAGCTTTCTGAAACTTCCTAGTTAAATGCTCTGGGCCTAATTTGCTTAAACTATCTGCGTCAACAAGAATTGCCTCGTCTTCTCTTTCAGCATGATACTTTTCAGTTGCCTTGATTAATCTAATAACATTCTCAATATCTAAACCACTAAAATTCAATTTTCTCAAAACAAGTTTGACATTCTTCTCAGTATTTTCATTAGCTTTTGATTCTAATTTAAGTACCCCCTCATCAAAACTCAAAAGCTTATCTGAAGTAAGTTTAAACCAACCAATATCATGTATATATGCTGCAGGAATCAACAATTTTAAATCTGTTCTTCCCTTTCCTAAAACCTTAACCCACTTAACCACATTTAAAGCATGATACCAATCACCGGGCCTACATTCCTCTAAATAAGGTTTAACAATTTTAATTAACTCTTTTTCATCTAAATCCATCTTTTGAATAATCTCCCATATGCTAGAAAAAGAAGACCTTTTTCTGCATTATAAAAATCAAAGATTTTCATTATTTATATAATATTCCTTGAAAGAAAACTCTTCTTTTGGGCGATAGCTTTTTAAACCTATTTTTCTCAGCATATACATAAATAAAATTCAAATATAAGATAATAAAACCAATGACCAAATTAAACATGAGGGAGGTTAAACATGGTTTCTCCATATGAAATAGTAGAACTTGCAAGAAAAACAGGCAAGATTGATAAGGGCGTTAATGAAGTAACCAAGGCAATAGAAAGAGCAACAGCTAAATTAGTTGTTTATGCAGAAGATGTTTCTCCAAAAGAAATTGTTCAACATTTGCCAGTACTGTGCCAAGAGAAAGGCATTGCATGTCAGGCAGTGGATAGTAGAAAAAAGCTAGGCATTTCAGCAGGCATAGGCGTTGCTTGCACTGCAGTAGCTGTAATTGAACCAGGAGATGGTATAAAAGCTTTTGCTGAACTTGGAATAAAACTCGATCCAGAAAGAAAAAAAGAAAGGGCAAAGAAGTAAATTTTTGATGCAAGTTAAATCTTAAAATATAAAATGGCAAGACAACAAGGCCAACAAGGTCAAGATCAAAAACAGGAAAAGAGAATAGAAAGATTTTCAAGAGAACCATGCCCTGCAGAAGTTGAAGAAATTCTAGGAAGAACAGGATTCAGGGGAGAATTAACTCAAGTCCTGGCAAAAGTAATTGGTGGAACTGAACAAGGCAAGACAATAAGAAGAAATGTCAAAGGCCCTGTAAAATTAAAAGATGTTCTTATATTAAGAGAGACCCAAATTGAAGCAAGAAGAATAAGGACCAAGATAATGAAAGGAGCTTTCACTTAAGATGAAATGTGTTTTCTGCTCAAAGCCACAACAACCAGGCCAGGGAATAATCTTTGTGTACAGTGATGGTCGTGTAATCTACTTCTGTTCGAGTAAATGCAGGAGAAACTTCAGAATGAAAAGAGACCCTAAGAAAATCAAATGGGCAAGACAAATTGAGAAGAAAGAGAGAAACGATGCTTTTGCAAAAAAGAAAGAAGATAAAGCAGAAGCGAGAGAAGCGAAAAAAACAAGTGCTTAATTTTCTGACATAATTAATAAACTAATTCGCCAAGTTCTTATATCTGCATGTGTAATGACCCATAGCAGGAATTGTTTTTATAGAAAATCTTTTTAGAATTTCAAAAACCCGAAGAAAATTCAATTAAAAATCAGGATTAGGTTATTAAACTTGTAGATGACGAAGTTAAGAGTCTAAAGCAAAGTCATAAAAAATTTGTCAGAATGTCTATTATTTTTGACAAATTCTTCCAGAATCTAAGTAGAATAAATAAAGATCAAGATGGGCCTGGGTCGTATTAAGAGATTTAGCAAGTTCTGAAAGCTTATCTTCAATTTGAAGATATTTCTTTTTAGTTAAGGTTTTAGGGATTTCTTCAATAAACTTGTTTTCTTTCAAAGTCTTCAGAACATGTCTGTCAAGAATTGCGAAATTCTTATAACCTTGATTCCTTAGAAAATGAGAAGATTCTTTCATGCCCAAGCCCCTGATATGGCTTGCTAGAAATTCTCTTAATTCAAATTCTTCTTTAGTTTTTAGATAATTGTTCAATCCATCAAAATGTTTTCTTGCTTCAATGATATAAGCAGTTTTATTATTATGGAATCTCTGCCCTAATTTCTTTAATTTTTCGGATAATTCTCTTTGATTCCCCTCAAGAAAAAGGGTTTTATTATTTTCCCAATTTTTCAAGCTCCTGTCTAAAGAACAATTAGCTACTAACAGACAAAAACATAATTCTAAGAATCTTTCTTTGTTTGAAAGATTTTTGTGATTAAACTCTTCGATTTTTTTGCCTATCTGTTTTTTAACAGAATAATCTAATTGTTGAATTTTTTGTTTTAACATGCTAAAAACCTCTAATTAGATGAATCTTTCAGTCCTTATCAGATTATCTTCTCTTTTAATAAGTGCAACAACTTGATTCTTTGAATTGATCGCAACACCAATCTCGCCTTCTTTTAGATAAAGGTCCCTTTTCAAAGATTTTCCGAATTTAAGGTCTTGTTCTTCCTTATCATCAACATCCAATATTTTAGTGTTTAATCTTTTGGCAGCTTGCTCTAAAGAAATCAATGATTTTTCTAATTTCTTCCCATCTTTCAAGTCCTCTACTTTAATAGATTCTTTATCAGAAAAAGGCCCTTGCATAGTCCTGTGCAAAGAAGCCATGTGAGCACCTATATTCATTTCTTTTCCCAAGTCGTCTATAAGCTTTCTGATATAAGTTCCTGCCTGGCACGAAACCAAAAATTCAAAGTTTTTTCCTTCTTTTTTCAAAATATTAAACTCAAATATCTCTCTTTCTCTTTCTTCTCTCTTGACTCTTGACCTTTTTGGCGGGGTTTGTTTTATTTTTCCCATGAATTTTTTTTGAATTACTTGTTTTAATTTTTCTAAAGGAACATCTTCATGCAAATGCCCGATTCCTTGATAAGTCTTATTCAAACCATTAAACAATCTTAATGCTTTAGTAGAATTTTCCAAAGCAATCACTAAAACTCCTGTGACCATGGGGTCTAGTGTTCCTGCATGTCCTACTTTCTTTATATTCAAGATAGTCTTGACTTTATCACAAGCATCATGGCTTGTTATTCCAGCAGGTTTATTTAAAATTAATACTCCTTCCATGTTTAAAAGAGAAATTTATGTGTATTTAATCTTTTGGAGGAACTATGTACACCACAGCATTGCTATTCATACCAGCACCGACAGAAGCAAACAAGATAACATCTCCCTTTCTAAAAGAATAATCCTTTAATCTTGTGTCTGTTCCTTTTGCAATCAAATCACTTGCCATTGGCAAAGTCACAACTGAATTGTTTCCAAGCCATGGAATTGTCAGAGGCATAACATTTTTTGGAATTTGGTCTGGTGTTTTCCCATACAGCCTATAAGTCCCGTGCAGCATAGCCTCGTCTAATCTTTGATTAGCTTGATGAAACAAACCCATATTCACATTGTCTATTGTCATCCTAGCTTTGTCAAGGCTTTCTTTAATAACATGTGGAACAGTTTTTGCAGCATATTTGAAAAGCTTAGGCCCCTCCATTTTCAGAAACAATCCATCGCATTGAAAATTTGGATTATAAGATTTCCCCATTTTCAATAAATAAGCATATTCCAGAGCATCAGATCTCACAGCATAGGACACTATCCCCACAGGATGCTCGCTTTCAATAGCTTCAACACCCCAACCTCCACCACCATCACTATATATCATCCGATCCATATCATGCGGGTCTGAAACCCTTGACAGTGTTTCTGCTCCTATAACTAATGCTCTTTTAGCTTTTCCGAGTTTGAAATATTGATCTGTTTGTATAACCGCTTGAAGCCACCCAGGACAACCAAAAATAATTGAATAAGCAACTGTTTCTGGTCTGAGCCCTAATCTTGTCTTCAGTTTCCCAGCCATGTTTGGAATGCCTTTATGCACAACCACAATTTTTTCTAAACCTTCTTTATCAATCCCTAAGTCAGCTAACTTTTCTCTAGCCATCTCATAAACTCCAGAAAGATTCCCATCTGTCGGGGTTTGGTCAAGTTCGACTACAAGTGATTTTTCACCAGATGCTATGCCATAGCCATCTTTTATTCTTCTCAAATCCTCCCAATTTGTCACAATATCATAAGCTATCATTCCAGGAACATCTATTCCTAATTCTCTCTTTATTCTCGCAGCAAAACTTGGAACTAGATCTAGTTTTGACCCTAGTGTGTAAGTATTTTCGAAATTATGGGCCACAGAAATGCAACCTATGGTATCTCTATCAAAGCCAGATGACTCTAAAGTTCTTTCTGCAGCAATGAAACCGAGATCCGAAGCGCTTTGATCTGGCCGAGCATACCTTCTCTCTTCTATTCCCACTTTTGTCTTGTCTCTAAAATCACCGATAATTTGTTGAGTTGATTTATCAACAATTTTTCCATCTAGCCCGTAAAAAACAGCGTCTTTGAAATCAGTGTTTTTCCAGACTATGTCTGGAATGCAACTTCCCGTACCTCTAAAAACTGTGTATATGGCCATTTTTAAGTCCAAAAACTAACAAAAAGAGTTTTATAAGTTTTTATATCTTAGAATTCAAGTAATCTTTTCTCTTCTTTTCATCAAAACGTTCTATTGCATATCGCAACATTGTTCTCGGCATCTTCTTGTAGTGCTTTTTCAAGAATTTTTCTTCTTTATCCTGATTTCTTTTTCCGATTTCTCTTAACATCCAGCCAACAGCCTTGTGAATCAAATCATGTTTATCATTTAAGAGGATTTCTGCAATCTTTAAGGAATCTTTAAAATCATTCTCGCGGATAAAAGCAAATGTAGCAAGCACAGAGATTCTTTTTTCCCACAAATTCTTGGATTTTGCAAGTTTATAGAGAATTTCTCTGTCTTTATCAATCAAAAAACCCCCTATAATGGTGGGGGTGGAACAATCGACCAAATCCCAGTTATTTATATTGCCCTTATGGGCATTTTTTAGGTACAGACTGAATATATTTTTTCTTTTTTTTTCATCCCTAGTTTTTTCAAAATTTTTCCTTAATATAATTAAGGATATCTGTCTTTCTTCATGAATTTCAGAATCCAGTAGTTTTTGTATATCCCCAAAACATAAATCAAGATATTTTTTTGCAATTTCTTTTTGCTCTGATGAAGTTAATCCAATAAAAATATCTCCTTCCCCATATTCCCCTTTCGCTGTCTTGAAATATCTCATGCATTGCTTTGCTCTTTCAGAATTTTTCAGTTTATTCAAATCTTGCTTTAAGGTAGACAAAGTTTCCATGATAATAAATAAAAACCAAGCTTATAAATTTTAAGAATTACTTCTTAGTGTTTGTCTTATGTACAGCAGCCTTAACTTGTCCTTTAACTTCGTGCCCCACATGCTGATATTCATGTTTCACTTCTTTTTCACTATGAAGTTCTTTTTCTTCTTCTTTTTTCTTTTGGTCATCAAGTTTTTCTTCAATGCCTTTTTCTTCTTCTTTTTTTGCTTCAGCTTTCTTCTTCTCTTCTGCTAATTTTTCTAAGGCTCTTTTCTTTTCTTCAGCTTTCTTCTTGTTTTCCATCTCTTTTTTCTTTTCTTTTTCTATCTTCTTCTTGAAAAATTCATCTTCTGATTTGAAATTCCTTGGCAAGCCGATTAATTCTGTTCTCACTTCATCATCTTCTTTGACTGCCTTGACAATTATCTTATGTGGAACATTTTTTATTCCTCTGCTCCAAATAGCTCGGTTAATCCAGGGATCAACTTTTATCTTGTCTAGATCTCGGTCATAAATCTTCATGTGTTTTACAAGAAATTCTTTTATTGCCCTGATTGTCTTTTTAGCTCTTTTGTACTTCGGAGCCTTAAGCCATTCTTTTCTTAATGGAATAGTATAAATCCTTTCAATTCTTTCAGACTTTGTTTTCTTCTCTATTTTTGTTTTTTCTTTTTTCTCTGCCATGTTTATCTTGAGTTTTCAATTTTTAGTGAGTTTTTATGTGTTATATCTTTATGTGTTTTAATTATCTTGCAAGACTGTTGATTTCAATCAACACAACGTTGTCTTGCGCATTTTGTTTATGGATTAGGGGTATTATTTTACCTCTAACTTTATTTATGCCCTTGGTTTTTAGGTCTTTGATTATATTTCTTTTTTATTTTTCCTGGCTTGAACTCAATATTTGGTCTTCTCATTGCCTTTGTCTTAAGTTTAGTTTTGATTCTTGTTCTTCTCCAAGATCTCTTGACTCTAGTTAAATAAGAAGGATGTACTCTCTTGCCTTTTCCACAAGCTTTGGGAATAACCCAAAATGGTGCCCACTTTGTCCTTTTCCCTTGTTTTCCTAATCTCAATTTCTTTACTTGTGTTTTATAGCGTGCCATAGTATTTTCTTGATTTTTACCCTTTTAAAGCTTCTGGATTTTGGATTTTATTGTAAAAAGTCCTTTTTTTGCCAGGAGAAACATAAACTATGCCATTATACTTTCCTCGAACACTTTTTTCTAAAGCGCAGAACTCTAATTTTTTTTCTGTAAGATTTTTGGCATAAATCCGGTCTAGAACATAACTAGCTTGTTTGGTTCCTAACACACCTACCCTTGAAAATGCGTCAACTAAATTATTTATCTCAATTCCTTCAGAATGTTCTCTTACCATTGTAGCTAGAAAATCATAAGCTGAATTAACTTTTGAACCATCAACATGTTCGTCAAAAATCCAGGTTATGTCTGTTTTTTCATAAAGCTTTGCTAATGGCATTTTATTTCCTGAAAGTAAATTGTTTTTTATTATTCTGTATTTCCCTTAAAAGCTCCTTGAATTGCTCGTCTGTAAGTTGCTCTTTGACTTGTCCTGTTTGAACAGCCTGGGCAATCATAGCTATTGCTTTGATTGCAGTTTCAGTATGTGCCATCTTGAGATTACCATATCTAGAAATAGCTTCTCTGGTCATCATGGTCTTAGCTACTCGCTCTAGACTCAAAATTTGTTCTGTAAGTTTTTCAGCTTCCCCTTCGCCATCCATTTTAACTCCTATATTTACTTCAGAGTCTTGGCTAAACTTTCAAGAAAGTTCAATCCTTTTTTAGTCAATCTTCTTCCTGTTCTCTTTTCTTTAATATGTTCTACAAAACCCGCTTTTCCAGCTTGTTGCAGAATGACTCTGATGATTTTTCCAGAAGATTTATAAAATTTTTCAGGTCTCATCCCCCTATTTTTTCTTGAACCATACTTGCTCCTTAATCTTGAGACCCCAACTACTCCTTGAACATAAACTGTCCTTAATATGCTAGCAGCTCTTACATACCACCAATCATCATTTTCAGGGACCCTTTCTTTAGATCTCCCTGTTTTTACAAATTCTGCCCATTCAGGCGTCTTAAACTCTTCCATTGCTTTTAGTTTTTCAGCCAAAGCAATGATGAATTTCTGGCTTGGAATCTCATGAACCAACCCGTATTTTATTTTTTCTTCCATTTTATTGATATGTGCTTTTTGTGTAATTGTTTTGCACAACATTGTGAAAATGCGCCCATTTTCATGCAAAACCTTTTACTTATTTTATTTAAATTAACTCTATTTATTAATTTTTATGCGTTTTAACTTCCTTATATTCAATGTAAAGCCGACTATCTTCGAAGTGAATTCCCTGCCTTCTGATTTTTGGAGTTCAGAGCAAATTCGTTCACTTATTGCTTTAATCTCGTTTCTATCCCTAGTACATGATTTTAAAACTGATATCTTAATCAAATCGTGGTTTTTAAATGTTTTTTTTAGCAATTCTATGGTTCCCTGAGTGAAACCCTGCTTTCCCAGTTGAAATGTCACAATCTCTGAATGCCCCATAAATTTCTTAGAATTAAGGATTTTTAAAGTTAATTAAAAAGAAATAAATCTTAATGTGCACTAATTTCTTCTTTACCCAGCTCTCCCGTGGGCTTATAACGGAGCATAGTCAAATAAAATTCATCTGATGGTTCTGTTTCACGATCCTCTAAAAGTTTTTGAGCATCTTCCAATCGTCCGTCTTTAATTAAAGCCAATGAAGCATCTTGAACAAGATAAAGAGGGATATCCTTCATTTGTATTTTTCTTTCATGACTCAATTTATTAAATTGTTCATATTTCGCTGCTTTCAAGTGCTGGGCACCTACTTCTATAATCATTTCAAGAGGGACTGTTGTTTTTACAATAACCTCTAATTCTCTTAATGGTCCAAATTTTTCTTTTTCAAGATAATCTATAAAAGTGGTATAAAGGCTCTTATTATCAGGCACATAATCTTTTCTTTTTTCAATGAATTCTTTCAAAATAGGAAGACCATTTGATCCTAAAGACATATAAAGATTACCTACTTTCTGAAGAGTTTCTTGACTTACATCAATTCCAGAAAGATTTTCTAATCTGCCCATATCTGCTAGGTTGCCCACTGCTGCACATGCAAAGTAGGTCTCTTGCATTCTATCTAATACCCCTTGCCTGTTTAAACCCTGGCTTTTTGCAGCCCTCATTATTGCTTGAAGTTTTTTCTCATTCATTATTCGAGATATCAAAGAGATTTATAAGGATTTATATCCTACAGAACATATTATGATTTTTAACTCAATTTCGGAGCATTATATCCATGCTTCTTGATATAACAATTAAAATTAGACTTGCTTGGCTTACTCAAAGAATTCACGTCAATATCTTTTAAAAATTCCCATTTGATTCCATTGCATTTCTCTGGTTCCATTATTTTTGGATTTCCTGAAACAAATCTCGCAACAAAAGAAGGAGAAACCCAGTGTTGCTTTTCTTCTTCAAGTATATGGTCAATTATTTCTAATAACTCTATTACTTCAATATCAAAGTCATATTCTTCTTTTATTTCTCTTTTTATAGCTTCTTCAATTTTTTCGCCAAATTCTACTGTGCCTCCGGGAAAATCCCATTTTCCCTGCTCATTTCTTGCTTTTTCACCTCTTCTAGCTAAGAAAACCTTGCCTTCACTATTAAATATCATTGCCCCTGTTCCTACACCTATAAAATCTACTCCTTTTTTCATTTTTCAATTTCTTCTTTCTCGATAATTACTTTTTTCAGTTTCTTAACTCCAAAAGTCCCTGTTTTCATTCCCTTTAATTTAAAGATATTTTTTCCTAGAAAAACATGCACCTCCACCTTGTCTGGTTTTTTCTTTGCTTTTTTCCAAGCTTGTGAATACTTGACGCAGAAAATCGCAGCTTCATGAATATCTTCCTTGCTTACTTTCTCGCCTTTTTCGTTATTCTTAATATTGACAAAAGGACTTCCAGGCATTTTTGTATGTAAAACAAATTCATCTTCTTGAACTTGTTTAATCAGTTCTTCATTTTGCTGGTCATTCTTACCCGCAATCAGCGTTTTTTCACTAACAGTCAAAGCTTTTCTAAAATTTCCTGACTTTGTTTTTGCCATAACTCTATAAAGAAAAATAGTTTTTATATTTAACTTAAACCAAAGCTAAGAAATCTTTCTCAGTTCTTGAGATCCTGTCTTCAAGTTCTGCTTTTGTTATTATCTCCCTATTGCCTTTTCTGCTTTCTTCCCTGAATCTAGCTAAATTTTGTTCTAAACTTGACATCAAAGAAACATTTGGCTGTTTTTTTAATAAGTTATAAGAATTATCCAACAAAGATAATTTTGTGACGGCCATCAACTCATCAAAAGTCCTTGGAACAGGAAAATATGAAAATGAATTTTTTTCTCTGATATAGGCAGCTGCATTATTCAGAGAAGGTTTGTCTTGCCCTGGCATCTGGTCAAGTGATTTTATAATCTCTCTAGAAACAACTTGCATGACATCTGTAACAATAGAATAACCTTCTCCCTTGAGTCTGCTTAAATAATCATGATAAAAAGCAGCATCTCTTCCTCCTGTGACTAAAAGGATTTGATGATACTTAGAATATAATCGATGATAACTCTCCTTATTTTCTGCAACCAAAGCAGACCCGCCTCTAGTATCATCGACAACCCAAGGCATATACAAAGGACAATTGACTCCTGAACCTGAAATCTTCAATTTTTCCATAACCCCCATTGCAGCTGCATCAACTCCTGCATCAGAAACACCGTGTCTTAAATCAACATCAATGCCTTCTTGTTTTAAAATCAAGACACATTCGCTTAGTAATGCAGTTATAAGAGAATCATAAATTCCTGGTTCAGCATTTGTTCCATACAAAGCAGGGTAGTGTTTCGGAGGTTTAGTCCATCCAGTGATTCCAAGCCAAAGCACATTATCTCCTCTTTTCAACGCTTCTTTTTCAAATCTTTCTTGCTCGTTTGGCAGATAAAGAACTTTATTGTCAAAATACTTTATAATGGGTTCTTTGCCTTCTTCAGGCACAGTCACAACGTATTTATGTTTTCCATCAACGATTTTGTTGATCCATCCTTCAGTAAAATTTACCATGTTGCTCAGAAGATATTTATATTTAAAAGCTTTTTGGTTATGTTATCACTAATGAAAAGTAACAAATCAAAAGGTTTATATCACTTCAAGCCCAAAAGAATTATTCCTACAACAGCAAGGACTGTCCCTATTGCCTTTATCACAGTGAATTCTGACTTGAATATAAAAACAGAAGCAATAGCAACAAGCAAAACATCTGCGCTGATAATCGCTAATGCATATCCTGGATTAGGGGCTAAACTCAATGATTTGAACATCAAAAGATTTCCAATAACAGCAAAAAGCCCAGCAAGGACCAAGAATATCCAAATGCTTTTTGGGACTGCAAAGGGAATTTTGACAGCAAATATGTAAATCAATCCGAAGAGAACCGCAAAAATAGAAGGTAGAACATAGACTAGCTCACTTCTAACACCCAACTTATTTACTTTAGTGATTAAAAGAAACATCACACTAAGGAAAACCATCCCTATTAATGCATACCAAAACCAATTCATCTTCATGCTTTTATCTTTTAATCTTTAGATTTACTTCAATAAAATTACTTCTTAGTTACCTTTTCTTCTCGTAGAATCGCTTTAGCCATAAAAAATACAACTAATGCAATTATCACAAAATTAATTACTGCTCCTAAAAAAGCTCCCCAATTAAGAACAATTGGTCCTAGTATAAAGGTAGCTGTTTGCCAACCACCGCCAGGAATAAATGGAGTTATCAGGGGCATTACAATATCTTTTACTAAAGATTGAATTAAAGCTGTTGCAGCAACACCCATGATGAACGCTATTGCTAATCCAATTATTTTATATTCTTTTAAAAAATCCTTAAATTCATGAAAGATGCCAAATCTTCTTTTTTTTACTTCCTCTTTTTTTACTTCATTTGCCATGTTCATTTAATCTTTTTTAATTTATAAATCTTTTTGGCATCCACTATCATCTTGGACATTATCAAAAACATTATCAGCATATAGTTTTTCTATAAGCTCGGCCTGATCAGGATAACTTTCCAAGACAATCTTTTTTCTTTGTTTTGGAGTTAATTTTTCAGCACCATATTTTCCATTATTCCTTGTGGTGATTGCATCATAAAAATCTACTAAAGACAAGATTCGAGCATAAAGCCCAATACATAATTTTTTATTTAATGGATAAGACTTATTTGTTGGAGGCAATTCTTCCGGATAAGGATCTTTCTGGCTTCTGTGATGCCTCACAATGATTTCAGCTGTAAAATCATGCATGTCTTTTATCAGATAATAAGCATATTCTGGATGTTTCTTCATTTTTTTTCTGTCTTCTTCATCAAAAACCCCTTTCTTAGCTAAAAGTTCTTTATCAACAAGAATTTTCCCTATATCATGCAATAACCCCGAATAAAACAAGGGTTTTGGATTAAGATTCATATTTCTTGCAACTTTAACCCCAAGAAGTGCGACTCTTATTGAATGCTCATAAGTTGCTTGATCTTTATGTTTTATTTTTTCAAGATTTTCTGTTAAAGTCCTTTGTTGCACTGGATCAATGCTCAACGCAACAAACATGCCTTGAAGAATCTGTTCTAATTCTGACATTTGTATAAAAAACTATTTTGCTTATAAACATTTATGCACAAATAAGTAATATTAATTATCCCAAACAAATCTTCTTTTTCTCAATTAGCATCTCTGCTTTCCCAACATTTAATTCAGGACTAACTTTTATCCCCAAATCATCAATAAATTTTTGAATATCTTTTTTTATCTTAACTACATCGTCTTTTTCGTTTACACAAAGTTTTTCAACTTCTAAAAAAAATCCCAAATCTTTGACTTCTTCAAATACAATTTCGTAATCTTCGGTCTCGTAAGTATGTTTTAGATTATTTATCGTTACTAATTCTTTGAATCCTAATTTTTCAATTATCTTCACTAATGTTTCAAAATCTTTGACTTCTGTCTCATATTCATCAGAATATATCCATTTATCCTTTTTATCAAAAGTGTCTTCTTTAAAACAAAAATAACATTTATCATCTTTTTTACGGACTCTGAACCACTTCCTTGGGCATTTGTTATCAACGACTTGCAAATCCTTGGTCAGAGGGTTCAGAAAATAGACATCAACTATCTTTCTAATTCCTTTAAACTCAAAACTTTTTAGAGTTTGTAGCACTTTTTCTTTAGTATCAAAAACCTGTACCAATGTTTCAATTTCTTTCATTTTTGATATAACCAAGATTCAGAATCTCCATCCTCCAACTTTAGTGTATAAGGAAGTCTCCTTATGAACCTCAACAATGAGCATAATAATAAATACCTTGCTACTGCGCTGTCGCTTTTCATTATCGTGTTACTCATGTTATAGATACCTTGGGCTTTAGCCCGAGGTAATTCATTTTCTAAGTTCAATTTAATTTTCTGACTTTCTGCCCGTTGATTGTGTCATCAACAGAATATCCTCTAACTTTAATCTTGTTTCTTAGTTCATCAGAAAGCTTAAAATCTTTTTTCTTTCTAGCCTCTTCTCTTTGTTTTAATAGTTCTTGAATTTCTTTGGGTAGATCTAATTTTTCTTCTTTTATTTTGTCTAGATTCAGACCAAAAACCTGGTCAAAATCCAATATAAGCGCATATTTCTCATTATTACTCAATTTATCATCTCTTAACATCTGCCAGAACAAAGCTAATGCTTTTGGCATATTCATATCATCATTAATAATTTTTAAAAAATCTTCCTTGTATTTTAAAATTTTTTCATTACAGATCCCCGTTCTGGACAAATCACCCTTGATTTCAATGATTTTGTTCTTTAATGTATTAAAAGTATTTTTAGCAGCATCAAGACTTTGCCAAGAGAACAGCAATTCATTTCTGTAATGCGTGGTCAAACAAAAATATCTATAGACTAAAGGTTCATAACCTTTGTCAGCCAAAGTTTTAAGCGTGATAAATTCTCCAGAAGATTTCGCCATTTTTTCTTTTTCATTTTTTCCAGAATCCATTACAAGCCAATTTCCATGAACCCAGTAATTAACCACTTTCTTTCCAGTAGCTGCTTCGGATTGCGCGATTTCATTTGTGTGATGAACGGGAATATGGTCTATTCCACCACAATGTATATCAAATTTTTCTCCCAAATATTTCATAGACATTGCAGAACACTCGATATGCCAACCTGGGAATCCCTCCCCCCAGGAGCTTTGCCACTTCAGGATGTGATTTTCAAATTTTGAACCTCGTAAAGAGAACCACAAAACAAAATCTCTTGAATTTTTTTTATTTAAATCTTTTTCAACTCTAGCCCTTGTTTCTTCTTTTAGATTTAACATAGCCATCTTGCCATAATTTTTGAATTTGCTAGTATCAAAATAAACATTTCCGTTTTTTCCAAGGTAAGTATACCCTTTTCCTTCTAGTCTTTTTATCAAATCAATTTGTTCTTGGATATGGTCTGTTGCTTTACACCAAACATCTGGAACAATTATATTTAATTTGTTTAAATCCTCTTTGAAAGCATTAGTGTAAAAGTTTGCAATTTCCCCGGGAGTTTTGTGCTCTCTTTTAGAACCAATATCCATCTTGTCTTCCCCAGAATCTTCATCGCTAGTCAAATGCCCGACGTCAGTGATATTCATGACATGCTGGACGCTATATCCATCACATATCAAAACTCTTTTAAGGATATCTTCAAAGACATATGTCCGCAGATTGCCTATATGCGCGTAATTATAGACCGTCAAGCCACAAGTGTACATCCCGGCCCTGTTGGGACTGATTGATTTGAAAACTTGTTTCTTTCTTGTTAAAGTATTATACAATTTTAACATTTTCTTAAAACCTCATTGATGTTCTCTTTAATCTGTTCATTTAACTTAATGAATTCATTCTTATTAAGCTTCTTGTTTTTCCATATCTCAATTTTTATATCATCTTTTTCATTCCTAGGGATTACATGGAAATGTGTATGAAATATTCTTTGTCCAGCACTCCAACCATTATTAAGCAGTACATTATAACCCCCATGATTCTTTTTAATGGCTTTTCCGACAATCATAATTGTTTCTATTAGATCATGTAATATCTCTTTGGGAATATCTTCAAAAGATTTGAATCTAATTTTAGGGACAACAAGCACATGAGCATCTTCCTTGTTGGGAATATCTATGGACATAAAGGCAATTGAATGTTTTGATTCATACAATGGCTCAAATGGATACCCATCTCTTTGTTCCTTATTTCCTTTTATAAAATCCAAAAAAAGGAAATTTGAATATGCCAGATAATCAAATATTTTTTTGGTATTCTTGTATATATATTCCACAGTATCGTTGATTTGTTTTTCAAATAATTCTTCACTATTGGGCCCATCAGTTCGATTGACATCTAGAACAGAAACACTTTTCCCTATCACAAGTTCATTGAACAAAGGGACATATACTCCAAATTCTTTTTCAATAAAATTCTGATGTTCTTTATGTAATGCAATCACTAAATCAGAATCCTTTATCAGCTCCCTAGTTAATTTTCTTTGTTTATGCTTGCTAGCATCAATTCCTTTTGATTTAAGAGATTTTAACGTGAAAGTGTTAATAGAATCAGGCTTTGCTATTATTCCCGCAGAACTGACTGAAATACTGCCTATCTTCCTCTTTTTAAGATAATCTCTTAGACAGTATTCCCCAATCACGCTTCTGAAGGTATTTCCAGTACAGACAAATAAAACATTCACCTTGTTTTCAGCCATTTTTAATAATACTAGTTAAGAAAAACAAACTTAAAAACCTTATTAACAGATTGCGCTTTGGACAGCTCCAGCTCTCTTGATATTAAATTGCATGAAATGATCTGTCTCTCCAACTTTTACATTTATTGAAAAAAATCCGACTGGCGCATCTTTTGGAATGTTCATATAAAATACAGGGGCAATTACCTGTGTACCTGCTTTAGCAGAAACACTAGATTTTGCTACGGGTGTTACCCAATTCTTCACCAAAGTCTTTGCTTGTGCATCTGTAAGACCCTCAAAAATCACAGTGATACTATTTTCATCAACTACAATAGGGAAAGTTTTTGATGCTCCTGACTCTACATTAAAGCCACAATAAGCATTTTGTACAGTCCCAGAAGGAAAAATATCTTGAATCTTTTCTCCTTCTCCTAAACAAATAACTTCTCCACCAGTTGTACTAAATAATTTGCTTATCTCTGTTTTTGTTCCAGCAGTAACACCTTCCATTAAGTCCATGCTAGAGCACATCATCTTTCGAACAAATATCATTCCGAAGATTAACATTGTCAAAGCAATCACTAGGATGACAATTGTTGTTATTGACATCTCAAATGCTGCTTTCTTGTTTTTTAATCTAAGTTTTCTCATTTTCTATTAAACATTAAATTTTAACTTTCTACAAATTCAACATTTAGTGAAGGACTTTTTGTTGCTATTAAAATAATATCAATTATCCACCATATGCATCCGCCAAACCCCAGAGTTACTAGGGTAACAACTAATTTTAAAATTCCTGTTCCAATTTTACCCATGATAAATCTATCAACACCAAACACTCCAAAGATTATAGACATCACAAGAACAAGAACCCAATTAACTTGTTTCTTTCCACTTGATTTTGGAGAAGGAGCATTCTTTACTACTTTAATTGCTTTACTTTTTTGTTTTTTAGCTGGCATGTTACTCTCTTTTTTACTTTATACTTAGAGATATTTATTTTATAAACCTTTCTAAAAACCAAAAACCAAACTCAAAAAGATATTTAAAACTGAATTTACTAAAAAAATATGACTCTAACAGAAGAACAAGCAAAAACAATCAAAAAACAGCTTCTAACTCAGATAGAAAAAATGCCTAAAGACCAAGTCGGCGATTTGAAAGAACAAATTGAAGAAGCTACTCCCGAAGAACTTGAAGAATTTATAAAACAGCAGCAATCAGCCGGTCAAAGCCAGCAAAAATGTATTTTCTGTGAGATAATCGCCGGAAGAATAGAATCTGTAAAAATATACGAAGACATGGACATCTTGGTTTTGATGGAGATAATGCCCGCCAGCAAAGGGCATATATTAATTTTGCCGAAGCACCATTATCAATATATCCAAGAAATTCCAGAACCCCTGATGAACAAGCTTATCTATTTTGTAAAAACAGTTTCCCCGATTCTAATCAAACTTTTAGATGCGAAATCATTAAGTATATATATCCCCCAAGGACAACTAGCTGGTCAGAGAATCCAGCACTTTGTCATTAATATCATCCCAAGATATGAAGCAGATAATCTTTCTTTTGACTGGGAACATAAAAAAGCAGACGACAAAGAACTTAAAGAAATCGCAGAAAAGATTAAAAAAGCCTCACATGGCGAAGTTATTAAGGGGATAAAAGAAGAACAAGAAAAATACGAAAAAAAGAAAAAAGAGCATATTGAGTCAGAAGCTGACCAAATCTCCAGACATATAAAAAAGAGAAAACCATAAAAATCAGACTCAAATGAAAATAAAAAATATCTGGTTTTCAATAAAGAAGTGGTTTTCAGAAAAAAAATGGAACAAAGAAGACTTTTCTTTATCTGAATTACAGATTAATCTAATTGTTTTAGGGACTATTTTTTTTATTGCCCTACTAGTTACATCTGAAATGCTAAAAAGTGAAAAAACTAATCTGCCAGTAACTCCGCCAACTCCTCTGTGCACAACATCTACGACCATATCATGCAGTGATGCAAATGTAATTGTAACACAAGATTGTGTCGATGGAAAATTGATTAATACGGGAAAAGTATGCCCATGCACTAAGTCCACGACCATATCATGCAGTGATGGAAGTGTAATTGTGACCCAGAATTGTATTAATGGGGCATTAATTAATACAGGAAAAGTATGCCCATGTACTTCACCGACCAAAGTATCGTGCTGGGACGGAAGCGTAACCATCACCCAAGATTGTATCGAGGGAAAATTGATTAACACAGGAAGAGTATGCCCAACCCCACCACCAACACCCGCCCCCCTAATCACCCCCTCCGACTTGCAATCAATAATGCAAAAATGCTCTCAAGTCACAAGCATAAAAGGCCCTAAAATCAAGATGCAGTTCCATGACAATAATATGCAGTATGTAGGATACACTTTCTTTGTTGGTTCTCAAGGACAAGTCTCTCCTTTTACTGATCAAGAATACGACATGTGGCTTACCCTGAATATAAATGAAATCCAGAGATTAAAAGCATCAAACAACGTATGTTCTGACTTAAAATCAATTGTTCAAGCAGGGAACGCCTATGTAATTGAACAAAGCAACAACCCGTTTACATTGATGAAATATATGGGGCTAAAACCTTGTGTCATGTAAAATTTAGGTCATAATCTCTAATAATAGAAACAATAAGTTGCCTATTATCAAGCCCAAAATAATAGAAATCAAGAAAACAGGGACAAACGGCATTCCGTCTAAGACCAAGACTTTCTTCCCTGATTTTTTTATCAGAAGAATGTCTTTTCTAGTCAGACCGTCTGCACTTTTCTTTAAAACTTTTTTTCCTATCTTTACCTTATCAACAAGCCAATCTCCTTCTGTCAATTCTTTCCATGATTTTAATTTTACCATGCAAGATTGTTGAACAGAATTGACAAAGACAATAAGATAGGGTATAATCAACAAAGCAAGTCCCAAGATAATAAAAACACTGTCACTTAAAGAAAGAACTAGAAAAACTATTCCAAAAAACAAGAATATTATCTTAAGCAAGAAGAATTTTCGATTAATTTTCTTAAAAGATTCTATAAAGAGATTCTTGTTTCGCAACGCTATGACTAGCGAAAAAACCAAACCAAAAACAAACCCAACAAACAAGCTGTTAACAATAAAATCAAAGATAAATGGACTTGATGAAAAAACCAGCCCAGAGAATAAAGGGATATAAAGATTATAGCTTTGATGTAAAAAAGTAGGTGTTGTTGAAAAAGCAACTGCCAAAGCTAGCAAGATTTTCACATCAGCTCCCCCTGAAATCTTTGTGTAGTACATCACATTGCCCAGGATAATAAAAATTCCAAAAATAAGAAAAACCGGGCGGATATAATCTAAATGAAAAGAGCTAGTAAAAAACCATATAATCATAAAGATAATTGCAACAATATACTCCAACCAAGGTTTCTGATTCCTTAATAAAAAGAAAAAACCAAGCAAAAAGACTAATAACATTCCTACACTCAAGACTATGCTCAAAAAATTGGTATACAATAAAATAGATACAATTGTTCTTAGAATTATGGCCACGATTACCAAAGAAAAAGAGACCCAATTAGCGACTTCTCTTTTTTTAAAATCAGTATAAGAAGCTACAATCAAAGCAGCCAAAGCTAGGACTATCAAGATAATATCCCCCATAAAAAGCACATTCATTTTTCAATTCCCTTTTCCGTTCTTCCATGACCGCCCTTTTTATAAACATTATACATTCTCTTTTTTTTCAATTGTTTTTTGCTTTTTCTCTGTTCCGAACATATGTAATCTGACATAGTAAAGGTAGATAATCTGAATTTTTAAATTTAATGAAACCACATTTAAAAAATTCAATAGAAAAAATTTAATCACGATGTACAACCAAACCCAAATCTTTCCTCTCTAATTCACTTTCCTTATAAAGCCCTTCCGTTCTCAATGCTTTGATATACGCTAAATCAGCAGCTCTTCTTCGTGCGCCACATGCTTCCCTAAGATTTATTACACCCTCCTCCCGTTTTTCATAGCCGGGTGCAACTCTGCCCCAAAAAGTATAGGGTATAACTGATTCAAGCATACCCGCCCATTTAAGGTCTTTTTCTATTTCCCTCCAAACTCTCTGTCTTTTATTATCAAGTCTTTGTTGAATTCTTTCTCTTTCATTTTGAGGTTTAGTAAGTCTTGAAATTTCCGGAACAATTCCCCTTTTTCTTGCTTCCCTACCAAGATATTCCAGAAAAACGATTGTTTCACAATCCTTTCTAATTTGTCTAAGAATTCTTAGAGGAAAATTTGAACAGCTATTTTCCATATAACTATCAATAGTTATTTCATCTCCCCTCCTTAATGCCTCGTAAAAACCAGTGACAGCATGTGAAACTAGATAAGGCCCAGAAATTCTCCAATATGCTGTTTCACTTGCACTTGTTTGATTGCTTGCACTCCTTTCGCTTGTAGCCATCTTTTTTTAACTCTTTTAATTTTATAAAGATTCTTGTGATAAAAAGATATCATAGAAGCATGTAAAATATTCTCTAACATTAGTGGATTATAGATGAAAGAGATAAATTAAAAACAAAGATTTTATATATTGCGAGATTTTAGTTTTCTCAATAATCAAAAGAGGAAAAAAATGGTAGTAAGCGGTTTAACAATAATCATACTTTGTGCAGTTATAGGCGGGTTAATAGGCCTTATTTCCAAATCTGAAAAAGGGGATGGGGAAGATAAACCAAAGAATGTGAATATACGTCTCCTTAAACCTGGACAACTCAGTGCAGGAACAGGAGGTGGTACAAACGAACTTTGGGAAAAAATGAAGGAGGTAATGATTCCTGGAGCAATTTTTGGAGCAATTATGGGTGTTTTATTGAGCATATTCTCAATAATCGCTCTTGGATTAAATGGTTTATTGGGGACAGCGATTATGTTGTTCTCTGGAGCTCTTCTTGGCGCTATTGCCTTGATGTTATTTGTTCTTGTAAAATCCTTGATAGTACAGATTTTAGGAGACCGAGGCTCTAGGATACTTTCAGGATTAATAGTGGGAATTATTCTTGGGTTATTAATCAATCTCTTTATATTGCCTGCAGGAGGAAGTGCAGCTCTTGAATACTGGAAAATTGGTTTAGACCCTGTTGGAAAAGTTGTAGGGGATGGTCTACAAGAAGTTGCAAAATGGAAGTATTGTTTCCAAGCAGACCCAAGATGTCCTTTCTGGATTAATTGGGATCCTGAAATACAAAGCCCTGAAGAGGTCTTAGAAGTGAATGTCAATTTTAAAAATAAAGACATTAGACAAGATACCATTAAGTTAGATGCTCTTATTTCTGTATCAAACCCCGAAGTGTTCAAATTGCATCTAGTCCCGAAATGCTACTTGGGGGATAATTTTGAAAAAAGCCGCGAAATTAGGATAGAGAATATGGGAAGCTATGCTTCTGGGAATGAATTTGTTTTTGACATGTCTTCTGAAACTCAGGAAACTTCTTTGACTTGTTCAAGTGAAGTTCCTGAATGTACAGCAACTTCTACAAATCCAAAAAACGTTTGTTCAACAAATGTCTATCTTGTCTTGGAAAGGCCCGTAATCTTAAATGGTGTCTGGCCAATTTATATCGGACAAAAGTATTCTAGCGTAGGTCCAAAACAAGTAAAGACAGAATTGGCGAATAATGTCCCTTATTCCATCGCCCTTCATTCTCCAAATGATCTTCCTTTTGATCAGGGCAAACAAGGCGGCTACAAGTTCTACATCGCAATAAAACAAAGGGATGAAGACACAACCCTAAAAAATATTGAGATAATAAGGATTATCTTCCCAGAAGGAATAATGGCAGATTGTGACTATTTCAGTGCAGAAGGAAATGAACTTGTGATAAGGAATATAAACGAAACATGGATGAAAGCGAATTATATCTCTTATGACTCTGTAGATAAAGAATATTCTTTCTCTTGTTATCTTCAAGTTACCAAGGCCCCTATTTATGCTGAAAGAGCGGCAATTGAAATCGAATCAAGTTATACTGTAGAATCCAGATACTCCACAAAAATAATAAAACAACCATCAGGATAAAAATATAAAAGCTTGAGAAAACAGGGATATATCATTGAAAATGAAAAAAAGAGAGAATATGTCAAAAATAATTTTAATCTCCTTAATAATATTATCATTAGTCTTTATTTCAGGTCAAGAAGGCTGCACTCCAACAAATCCCAACTCAGGAAAAACTGGAATTGATTTTTCTCTGATTTCAAGAACAGATACGCTAACATCAGGAAAAACTATTCAGCCAGGAGAAACTTTCTTTATTGGTATTAAAGTAAGCAATTATGATAAAAAAGAGCGACAAGTAAAACTTTGCGTCAAAGACAGCATTTTAGACCAGTACGGTGGAATTCCAACAGAAGGAAACTGCCAAGATATTTCAGTTCCAGCAGCAGAAACAGTTAAAAAAGAATCTTCTGGTCTGATGGGTTCTTCATCAAGTGATGAGATTATTCCCGGAACAAAAGAAGTATATTTTCCAGAATATGGACAATATACCTATACGGGACTGCCCAAGATGAACCAGCCCTTTAGCTCCAGTATTACAGTAAATGTAAAATATCTTGAAACAAATGATGCAACAACAACTGTTTATGTCCCGGTTCAAGAACAACCACCAATTGCCCAAGAACCTTCTCAGGTTATGGTTAGTATGCAAAAATCAATCTATTCCCAGGGAGATGCTTACAAAGTCAATCTAGAATTGACTTTCACTAAGAATTCAGGCTCAAAGATCTTCTTGCAGGACTTTCTAGAAGAAAATGAGAACAAGACATTTTTCAGCGCAAAATTAGCAGGTAAACCGCTAGACTGCAGGACAACAAACAATCAATTAGTAGGCAATGTTTTGGAGATAAAAGACCAAAAAACACTTCGCTGTTCAACGGTGTTATATCAGGGAGCACAAAGACAAGATTATGACTTTATCACAACAATGATATATGGCGTAGAACTTTCAAGAGATTATAGTTTCTCAATTGACACAAGCCAAATCTCATAAACCTAGGCTAGGTCGATAAGTCTCAAGGTATTACATTGTTTTTAAGAGCTTCGAAAACCAAAAGACAAAAACAAGATAATAAACACATGTAGATAAAAAAAATATGACAGTTGGAATAATGATTCTAAAAATGAAAGATAGTAAAATTACCCATCTAAATGAATACTGGAATCAAGATACTTGGCTGGGAAAATGAATGGTAGAATAAAACCTCTTGTAAAGGCAGTAATTTATCATAAGGGCAAGATTCTTCTTGTAAGAAGAAGCAAGAATGATAAAGGTCTTCCAGGATATTGGGATTTTCCTGGCGGGCATGTTGAATTTTTAGAAACAAGAATGCAGGCAGCTATTAGGGAAGTTAAGGAAGAAACCGGACTGAAAGCAAAAAACTTTAAGGAACTTAATACAATTGATGCAATTCCAAAGAGAAGGAATAAACATTTTATTCTAACTTTTTATAAAGCTGAGTCATTAACTAATTATATAAAGTTAAGCAAAGAGCATGATAAGTATCAGTGGACTAACCACTTTCCATCAAAGAATTTGCACCCCTTGATTAGATTGTGCAAATTAAGATAAACATAAACTTTTGAAGAAAAGGGGGGCTTGCTCCCCAGCACTCGCTAACTTAACAATACGGTATAGACAATAAATTTAAAAATCCATAAATCCATAATAAATCAGCAAAAGAGGAAAAAATGAAAAATAAAATATCTTTGATTTTCATGACAATAGCATTCTTAGCATTGCTCAGCTTAGGGGCAACACAAACAGGATGCAGTCAGTCAAAGGACACAAATGTGTTTAATACAACTGGTTTGACTCTTAGCTTTGTAGATAATGCTCCACCTTCAATAATAAATTCTGGGACTTTGTTCCCAATATATCTTAAAGCTGAAAATTATGGGGGTTATGATGTAGCTCCAGGAACAGCAAGGTTCTATTTAACTGGAATTGGAAATAATTTAGAAGGAGTTCAAACGAACTTGATAAACCAGAATCAGCTTACTAAGAAAACAGAACAACAGGAAGCTGGTTTTGAAGTCCTTAAATTCGCAGAACAAGCAACATCTTCCTTAGCGAACATGAATAATGCTTTTAATTTTTCAATGAAAGCAGATGTTTGTTATAATTATGCAACACACACAGAAGCAACTGTTTGTATAGGCCAAGGAGATGGAATGTGCCCTCTTTCTGGGAACAAGATCAGGACAGGTTCAAACACAAATGCTCCTATTCAAATAACCAACATGTCAGAACAGACACAAGGAAATAAACTTTATATCTCTTTCTTGATAGAAAACAAAGGAGGAGGCAAGGTTTATTATTCTGATTTGGATTGTGATAAATTATATGGGACTGATTCGAGTGCAAGAACAAAAGAACAATTAAAAGAAGGATTTGTTGAAGTCTACATTGATACAGGAAATGAACCGGACTTGAAATGCAGTATTCAATCTCTTAGCGGTTCAACAATAGAAGGCACAAATGGAATGGCTCCTGTAGCAAGAAAAGTCACATGTTCAAAAATAATCGGGATGCAGACAAATGCAGCTCCTCTTAAGATAAACTTGGCATATAAGTACATCGCTAGTGTTTCTAAGTCAATCACATTGTTTCCTTAATTACTTGTTAGTTTAATTTCTGCATTTTAGTACAGCTATGGGTGTATGCGTATTTTAGTAGTATTCTTTAGAATTAATTTTAACAATCTCCAGAACCAGATTAATATTTATTTACACATATAACTAAAATTACTCAATCATCTCAATTTCAACATTAACTTCTTTTGGAATAGGAAGTCTCATGATACTATGGAGGACACGTTCATCAGAAGGCAAATCAATAACTCTTTTATGGATTCTCATTTCAAATCTGTCAAAAGTCGCTTTTCCATTCCCACATGGAGACTTTCTTGTAGTCACTTTTAACTTTCGTGTAGGAAGTGGAATAGGCCCCTTCATTACAACGCCAGATTTTCCTGAAATTTCTTTGACTGCACCAATTATCTCATTTAACTTCGTTATATTTATTGATGACAATCTTATCCTTGTGTGTGCCATCTTTATCTTAAAAAAACACTATATAAAAAGCTTTCTGATAGCTTTTTATATCAATTTCCACATAAACTCAAAATAATTCCTGTATCCCTCGTAAAGCATCTTGTCAGAGATAACTACCACAAACAAATTGTCCTTGATAAGAGATTGAATAGCGACCTTATTTTTATAGATAATTGTGGTTATATCAGAATAATATTTTTCAGGAAGATACTTTATCTTGACTCCTGATTTTGGCAATTGCTTCAATAATTCTTTAGCAGAGCCATTTGCTAGATATCTTGCTTTTATCCCCGCTTTTTCATATTTCTTGACAAAATGGGGGAAGTCATATTTTAAAATCTCAAAAGCATTTCCAGTAACTCCAAAAGCTAAAACTTCTCCAGCATTATTCAAAATATCTTGATAAAATGTTTTTATTCCTTCTTTGCCTTCAAAAACCTCGAACTTGAAAGGTTCAATTGATTTATGCAAGTCTTTTAAACTAGGCAAAATCTCTTTTATCTTTGCTTTTTTGGTATTCAATATCTCTAAAAACTTTCCAGGAGAAGCTGCTTGATAATATCTTTTTGAATCTTTGATGATATAACTGACTAAACCTTTTTTCATCAAATTCCCAAGTTCAAGATAGGCTGTTGTTCTGTTCATCTTCGAAAGCTTAGAAATCCTTGAAGCAGTACAGCTCCTTTCTTCTAATAACTTGATATAAATTTCAGCTTCCTTATCAGTCAATCCAAATTCTATTAGCGTTTCTTTTATCATTTTCGACCCCATCTCTCTAAACCTTACAGGCTTAAAAATGTTGTCATCTAATAACAACATAGATTAAAGAACAAAAAACGCGACTTTTTTATAACTGGAGAGAAATAAAATGACAAACAAGCTTCCCGAAGTTGAAAAAAGGTTAGCAATTAGTTCAGTAGAAAGTAGTATCAGTAATGGAGATATAGAATACCCCAACTTTTTAGACTTAATCCTCGGGCTATACCGAAAGAGTGCAACAAACGCAAGATATTCGTATTTTGACGCTTGGAGAAGCACATTGGAGTATAAAAACGATCAAAGAATGCAAGCTCTTCGTTCTGTAGCCTATGAGCGTATGAGAGGTATCGAAAAAAAAGCGCATCTTGAACCATTAGCAACAGATGAAGAGCTAGAAAAATTATTGGAGGAGAAACAAAATGAATGAGAAAAAAGATGAAAAATTCAAAACAGCATCAAGGAAAGAGAGAAGGGGATTAATGCAAAAACTCGGCAAAGTGCCAGGATCGGGGATACAAGAAATACCTTTTTGGGAATTAATGGAAGCACTTGAGATTCATACTTGGGAATACAGTCCAACAAGGGAACATAGCAAAAAATTACATTCGAGAAAAATCAAAAATTTCATTAGAAATTCTCTTATTGTAGCAGGATCAGCTATTGTGCTTACTGCCCTTTATTTTGCAGCCAATTATGAAACATCTAATTATGAAAGACTTGCTAATTATTATCCGCCAAAAGCAAATTCTACATTTAGAGATTCAATTTTAGAAGATACTTTGCATTATTCCATAGTTCCAAAACCTTTAAAACCATAAATCTCTTTTAAATTCATGACAGAATTAAAGGAGGCCCTATTCTATAAACTGTTAAAAAATAAGGACATTCAATGTCAACTATGCCCTCGATTCTGTGTTATAAAAAATTCTGAAAGGGGCTCTTGCGGCGCTCGGGCTAACATGAATGACAAACTCTATTCATTAGTCTACGGAAAACCCTGTTCTATTTCAATTGACCCTATTGAAAAAAAACCTTTTTACCATTTTCTTCCTTCTTCAAAATCTCTGAGCATAGCAACAACAGGCTGTAACCTGCATTGTACACATTGTCAGAACTATCAAATCTCCCAAGCAAGGTTTGAAGATGTTCCTCATCTTGAAGCTTCTCCTGAATCAATTGTTGAACAAGCAAAAGCAAATAATGTTAAGAGTATTTCTTTTACTTATACTGAACCAACAGTATTTTATGAGTACATGCTAGACATTGCAAAACTAGCTAAAAAAGAAAAAATAAAATGTGCTATAGTCTCTAATGGTTTTATTAATCCTGCGCCTTTGAAAAAATTAATCCCTTATATCAAAGCAGCTAATATAGATTTGAAAGGAAACGCATTATTCTATGAAAAGATCTGCGAAGGCAGAATAGAGCCTGTTCTAGAAACACTAAAATTATTAAAAGAAAAAAAAGTCTGGCTTGAGATAACTAATCTCATTATTCCCGGATATAATGACAACACAGAAGAGATAAAACAGACAATCTCTTGGATAAAAGAGAATCTCGGAACAGAAGTTCCCTTGCATTTTTCAGCGTTCTATCCTTGTTATAAATTAACAAATGTCCCTCCCACTCAACCAGAGTTTTTATTTAAGGCAAAAGCTATAGCAAAACAACAGGATTTAAAATTTGTCTACACAGGGAATATAAAAGACGAAGAAGGTTCAACAACTTTCTGCCCTAATTGCAACCAAGTTTTGATAAAAAGAAGGAATTTTCTTGTTATCGAGAATAAAATCAAAAGGGGAAAATGCCCTAATTGTAAGAATAAAGTTCCGGGTTTGTGGCAGTAGCTAGAATTGTCGATTTGCCTAAATCTAAATCTTTCCATTGAACAATAACTTCCCTTTTATCCACTCTCCCACTTCTTCCAACACCAAACAACTCTCTAGCAACTCTTGGAGAAACATCAACAATCTGATTTCCAGCTTTTCTTGTGACTCTTGTTCCTGGCCCATAGTCTAATAATGGACATTCAATGCTTTTACCAGTTTTTGGGTTAGTTAAAACTACAATTATGGGTTTATCTGGAAACCATTGTTCTTTAGAAAGTTCTCCATCATAGTTTACCCTAAGAGCACAATAATACTCTTTAGAATCGAGGTGCCTATTAGAAGCACCAGAATACTCACCCGTAAATGTAGTAAGATAAAGGATTTTAGGTTCTCTTAAATCATCTACATCTATAGCATAGTGTTTTGTGAGATTTTTTGTTAAATGGGGAATATTCTCTAATTTAGAAATATCCACTTTTTCTCTTGATTGTTTTCTTGATTTTTGAAGTGCCGAATGATTTTCTACAACAACCTCTTCTGTATCTGCCTTATTGCTTTGGCTCCTGCTCCTGTATCTATTTACTGCACAAGAACCAACTACTGTTAAAAAACCAAGACTTAAAGCTCCAGCTAATAAAATCTCCAGCAAGCCTAATTTGCCTTTTTTTGTATATTCGGAACTCGTGTAATTAATCATTTTATCTATAAAGAGTTAGTTTACCCTTAGTATATAGGGCCCTGAAGTTTATAAACCTTTTGTCTGTATACACTATAAAGGAGTAACACAATACTAAAAATAAACTCCACATTTGAGAAATATTTAAAAAATTCATAATTCTATTATTTCTATGAAAAGAGGTTTTTCCCTAATAGTTATAACCTTATTTTTTGTTGCATTGTTTTTTATAGCGTCAATGAACGTTTCTCAAGCAGTGATTATCAACGAAGTTCTCTATAATCCTAATGATTTACAAGGCGGTGACACAAACGGGGAATGGATTGAACTCTATAACCAAAATAATGAAACAATAAATCTTACTGGATGGATCTTAAAAGATAAAGGAAGTTCGAACACTACCTTAAATATCGCCATCAAGCCATTCTCTTTTTTAATTATAGCAGATAATGTCCCCAATTTTCTGGAAAAGTGGAACTGCTCTTGCCAGATACAAAAAGGCAATCTAGGACTATCAAACTCTGGAGATGAAATTTGGCTCTGGAATCTAATCTCTTTAGAAGATTATCTCAATTATTCGGATATTGCAGAAGAAAGAGAAAGTATACAATTAATAAATAATTTCTTCATTGCTAAAGAGCCAACCCCTTGTTTATCCAATTATCAAGAACAAAACCAATCAAATGAAACCTATAAACCATTAATTTCAGTGGATTTTCCCGCAGAAGTTTATAATAATAAGACAAATTTTACTATAAACCTAAATCTGATAAACTTTACATATGGATTCTATGATTTGAAAATAGATATAAAGAACAACACCAAATACCTAAATCGTTTTTGGACAATAGATGGTTGGAGTGATAAAAATTCTTGGATTGAAAATTTTACCTATACAAATAATTCAAACCTTTCAATAGAAATCATCTCGATAATAGACTCAGATGATTTTTTTATAGGAAACGCAACAGTTCAAATCAAGATAAGAAATTCAACAACAACCTTTGAATCTAATCTATCGAATGTAACAATATTAAACGGCACAATAGGAGAAAACAACAATAGTCATGAAACAAACAATCAAACAAATGAAGAAAACGACCCAGATTCTAGCATAAGAATAAAAGATTCTCCAGACAAAGCAAAATTCGGTTCAACAATCGAAATCGAAGCTAAAATTTACAAGGGGGACACTGGAAAATACGCAATATATTCTTATGTCCAGGATGAAAATGAAAAATTAGTAAGCGATAAGATAGCATATCACGTAAGAACAAAATTTAAAGAATATGTCCCCACTTTTGAAATAACCTTGGATTGTTTGAATAAATCAGGCAACTATGAAATAATTGTAGAAGGCTTGGGTGAAAAAGACTCTGAAAAAATATACCTCATGTCTTGCTACGAAACTTCAAACATAATTTCAAGCTCAATTACAAGTCCAGCATCAAACCAGGCCCAAGCTGAAGAAAATCCAGAAGCATATATTCAGAAATCATTGATGCCCTCTAGGACATACTCTTCAGACCAAATTACAGGCTATGCACTAGGAACATTCGAGACTTCAAGTTTCTCATTTATGAAAATTCTATTTTATGTTCTATCGGGATTGATTTTAATCTTGGTACTTATAGCGATTATAAAAAGAGCTAGATAATCCTGTGAAGTTATTAATAAAAAGCGAAGCGCAAATTTTGAAAATTTGGTTTCAATGAAACCATTAATACGTGTTATTAAACACAAATTCTAATTATCATCATAAAAAAGGTAGGGGGATAATTCTGTTTTTTTGTCCATAGGTGTAAGCCCCTTATTTTTATTCACAATCTCCTTGAACCAAAAATGGTTAGATACTTAACCACATAAGATACATCTACATATTCTATTAACATTTAAAAACCCCTCAAACTATTGCAAATTATGTTTGGCAAAAAGAAAAAAGAAAAGAAAGAAGAGAACAAAGAAGAAGTTAAAGAAGAAAATCTAGAAAACAAAGACAAGAAAGAAGAAACAAAAGAACCAAAAGAAAAATCAGAAAAAGAAAAACAAGAAGAAATAAAAGAAAAACTTTCTAAAGGCTACCTCAAATGTCACTTTATTTTTGAAGTTGTTGGAAAACCCGCAGATTACATAGAACAGATAATGGAAATGCTTTTAAAAGAACTTGAAAAAGAGCCTAATGTCTTGATTATCTCAAAATCTTTCAATAAATCAACTAACTACCAGGATACTCAAGAATTATTTACAACTTTTGCAGAAACTGAACTTCTTATAGAAAATTTCAAGAGATTGATTCAGATTATCTTTGATTATATGCCAACAAGCATAGAAATACTCGAACCAGATGAGATAAAGATGAAGATACAAGACTATAATCTTCTTGTGAACGAATTAGCAAATAATTTGCACAGCAGAGATATTGCTGCAAAAAAGATTTTATTTGAAAAAGATGTTTTGTTTAGAAAATTGCAGGAAATTAAAGGAAAAACCAGCTCTACTGTTTCTGAAGAAAAAAAATAAAAAAATTAAGTCAAATTACAACCAGGAATTCCATAAACAAAACAATCAATTTCTGTTGATGTAGGAGCATGTTCATCCATTTTTGCTTCATTTCCGAGTGTTGAACAACAGTTACAGAATAATCTCTGCCCAGCCTTAAATGTAGAAAAACCACATGAAACTGGCATATCGGGGTATACAAGACTTATATTAACCACATATGCTGCAGTACATGTTCCAAAATTCTTTTTACAAATGTCATTACAGGTAGTGTTTGTTGTATTCCCAGAAAAGATTAAACATCTATTCATCATATTCAAAACACCTTGATAAGTTACTGTTCCAGTTAGTGTTGTTCCGCCTAAAGATGCTCCAGCACTTTCTATGTTTGTATTGCTTGCTGTAGAAGTGCTTTCATTCATATTCATCCAAACAAGAGTCAAAAATACTCCCATTGCAACAGCAAATACTGAAAACATGAAGAACGTCCCAAGAAATCTCTTGTTATGTCTCTTCTCAATATGATGTTTATCTAAATTCATTTAAACCTCCTTTCAAACTATTTTCTAAAATTTTTTAATTATGTTTAATTATAATTTGCTGTATGTGTTATAATCTCAATTTTATTGTTTGCTAATTTTTCGTTTTTTCTTGACAATTACCTAAATTTATTATTAAATACATCTCAAGCCTGTATGTGTAAGTTTATCCTTGTTTTTGTTTTCCTTTAAACAATCGCCCAACACTACTATCAATTATATCTTTCTTATTTAATATAGTTTTAGTAATCAGGGAGTTTTGAAACCCGCGTCGCTGAAATCTTCTTCTCCAAATTCAGCTTTAAATTCTTTGGACTGGACCTTCTCTCCGCGACTTGGTCCTTGAAAGTCTGAAAAGTCGGCGTCATATCCCGGTTGTTTTTCTTTTGAAACTTCCTCAATAAAGTCTTTCATATCCTTCTTTGGTTTTCTTCTTAAATATAATAAAACTCCCACTAAAATCAGGATAACCACAACAACAATGATGACCGCAATCAATTTTCCGCTAGGGCCTGTAGTGGTATTTCCACAAGAACTTAAACAACATGAATTAGTATCCGAAGCTCTTGTTGTATTTCCTTCTTTGCATACTTGGTTTTCAGTGCATTTCTTCCCATTTATTTCAGAGCACAGCTTTAATGTTGGTTCAGATATACTTGATTCAAAATTCAATTCAAGAACAGTGGAAATATCCTGCCCATTATAAGTTCCTTTAGCAATAACTGTTCCTTCTACTTTTGTCCCAAAATCTTTGGGATCAGCATAAAAATTAATTGTCTTTCCTCCTCCTGCTCCCAATTCATCAAGACTTGAAGGTTCAACAACAAGATAATTGATGCTTGCTGATTTTTCTAGTCTAAGGTCTGTTATTGGACCTGAAAAAGAATTCTTTAATTCAGCGCTGAACCTGATGGTTTCGCTCGTCAAAAAAGTTTTGTTTATGTTCAATGGATCAAAGTAAAAATTTTTTTGAATCAAGCTATCGCTTAGATTCGCTGTTTCATTGATTGAAGGATTATTCAGAGTATCATTAATTATACCGCTAGTATCATTTATGGGGGTTTGGTTTATAGTATAATTCCAATAATAACTGTTTGTTCCCTTAAAAGTGAAAATGATTACCGGAAGGCTATAACTTCTTGAAACAGAATTCAGGATAGAATTCTGGTAATTGATGATAATCGGTTCACTTATTGCTCCTGCATCTTCGGTCTCTATTCTAGGAACATGAATTTCTAGATTTTTCATGCTATTTTTTGCGAGATTCACATTTGAAGTTGAATTAAGAAAAGTGATTTCTGCATTTATGTCTTCTACACCCTTATTCTGCAAAATCAAATTGAAACTTTCTTGGGATTTTACCTTGACAACTCCCGGCCATATGCTCATCACAGGTTCTATATTCGGAAAGACAAAATATAGGATATATGCTTTCTCAGCCAGATTTGAACTGTCTAATGATTTCTCAAGATAATCTTTGGCTTTGTCTATTGCTTCAAAAACATTATTTGTCTTGTTTACAACTTGATTTAAGACATAATAATTGATAACACTTGCCCTGATGTCATTCGTTCCTTTCTTTTGCCATGCCCCGCTGTAAGTCTGACTTGATAAGACTTGATTTAATCTGTTCTGGTCTTTTGTGAATAAGTACAATATCGCTATTTCATCTATATCCTCTGCATTGTCCTCAAGCCATGAAATAGATTGTTCTTGACTATTGATCCCAAAACCAGCTAATTTTAAAGCAAATAGATTATAAGCAGTTGATTCCCCGTCACATGCACTCTTAAGATTAGTACCCCAACATCCTACATCTTGCAAAGCAAAATTATTAGCTATGCTATAATTCTTGACAAAAGTTTTATAAGAAAAAATTAATTTTCTGGAAATCGCATTGCAATTATCTGAAATCACGACTTCTGAACCATTAACCTCTGAAAAATCCAGATCAAAGCTAGTTAATCCTGGAAAAAGGCTTATTGTCTGCGAATTGTTGCTATAATTCAACTGGCAATCTGAAGAGTCGCTTGCATTAAATTCAATTTTCCAGTTTCCATTTAAACCATTTTGGTAAGCATTGACAAGATTTTTTATCTGGCTTCTAGTTGAAAAATCCCTGAAAGCGATCATTGCTAAAGCAGCATCTTTACTAGAACAATTAGTATTAATACACGAATCTTGCCTTGAAAAATAAGCAGTTAAAGCTTCCTCATTAAGCTGCTCATCATAAGACAATGCTCCTGCAACCATTGAATTCTCTTCTAAAGTTAAATACTTCCATTTTCCTGAAGCAGAATCCTTCAGGCTGCCATAATACGTGCTTTTCAATTTATTCACATCGAACGCTGTTTCAGAATAGAAACTTGACCCGCAAACAGCCCTTACTTTAAGCTTGTAATTCCCATAATTGGGAACATCGAACCATGCAAAATATTTTGTATTTGATATCTTGAGGACAAAGTAACTTCCTTGGACAAGATTTCCCTGAGAATTATACAAAAACAAGTCACTATTATAAATATCTCTTGAAAGTGTTTTCCCATAATCTACATTTATCTCAACCTGCATTGTCTCTCCTGGCAAGAATTCTGTCTTGTACTGGTTTAATGTAACACATGCCTGAGCTAAGCTAGTCAATAAAACCATTAATAAGGTTGTAAAAATAAATACACTTACAAACTTCCCTTTTTTCATGGATATCAAAGAAAAACGAGATTAATAAATCTTACTGGGAAAAAAGAAAGAAAATTAAAAAATTAAAAAATAATTAATTCATGCTGTTTTCACATTTAGAGCCCGCATTCATGCATAAATCTTTCATTTCATCTAATTGATACCCGGGGGTATCATCGCTGAAACCGGGTTTAACCTGGGTTACATTCACACATGCTCCATTAGAACATCCTGAAGGACAATACATCAAAGACCTATCTGCCACGTTATTCCAACAGTAAAATTCTGCTGAAACATATTTGGAATTTGGTACATTTGTCCCATTTTCCCAGCAAAAGTCAGTATAAGTTTTTCCATTGTATCTTACAGTTCCTTGCTTGTATGGTTTTATTCCGCCATCACTGTCAATGCATCTTGATGCAGAAGATCCTGTTGCTGCCCCGCCCATAGATGCTCCAGCACTTTCAGTTGTTGGTTTAGCCCAAATCCAGTCAATACCGAAAATGCTTCCCCCAGTAATTGAAGACTTTATTGTGAAAGCAAGCACAAAACCAATAAAAACAGCAATTACCACAAACATCAAGAAAATTCCTAAAAATCTTCTGTCATGTCTCTTTTCAATATGATGTCTGTCTAAATTCAAGTGTTTTTTCTTCTTTTTTAAAATTTTCATTTAAACCTCCTTTCATCTATTTTCTTAAATATTCAGATCATTATTTCTTCTTAGTCAAATTCTTTAACTTGCCAAGAGTTGCTTCTAATTCTTGTTCAGCTTTTGTTTTTCCCAGCATCAATAATTCCAATAATGCCCCCGATTACTGCAAAAACATTAAGACTGATTATTCCTAAAACCAATGCTAAAATGCCGCCAACTTTTGCTTTTTCTGGATTTTTTATCATAAATCCGGCAATAATTATAAATAAGCTAACAACTATATAAAAAATTCCCATTATTAAAAGTATTGTGGTTCCAACTTGGCCAAAAGATTCGCCACTCGCCCATCCTTTGTCTAACATATAATTTCCAATATACGGTAGAAATATTTCAAAAATTCCTCCAATCATCAATAAAATTCCCCCAATCAATGTTAATATAAACCCTATTTTTGATTCCATTTTTATTTCTTCTTAGTCAAATTCTTTAACTTGCCAAGAGTTGCTTCTAATTCTTGTTCAGCTTTTGTTTTTCCTGAACTTGTCTCTTTGTTAATAGTTGTTTCCTTCACAGTAGTTGTACGTTTTGTAGTAGAAACTGGCTTTATTGCTGGTTTATTAAAAGACATTGGCTTTGGAGCATTTCTCTGTTGGTTTTTTTGAGGAAATTGACTTTTTTGTCCTTGATTTTGTTTGGGAAATGCACTAAAAGCAGCCATATCAAAATCATCTTTTCCTTTTCCCGATTTTGAATCTTCTTTAGGCAGCCCAGTGAATTCGTCTATTTCCTCTCCTTCTTTTTTCTTTTTGAAGAAAAAGAAATAAGCTAAAACTCCAATGATTACTATTACAATAAGAATTATTATCCATATCCATGAACTAGATGATTTATTCTTGCATTTGCTTAAACAGCATGTTGGTTCAATTGAACCAAGATCCCATTGACCATTTTCGCAGGTTTGACCTAAATCACAAATTTGCGAAGCAACACATCCTTTTTTGCAATCATCCAAACAACATTCTTCATTATCTTTTGTTGTTTGTGTTTGCCCTAAACCCCCACTAGAATCAACACAATTATACTCTGGCCCAAGTGCAGAACAGTCCTCTCCGACATTTTTACAATCACGGTCTTTAACACAAAATGAAGGACAGCACCTTTCTTCTAGAGAAGGGATAAAATCAACTTGGCCTTGAGTATTATAATTCCAACATAGCTCATCTATTCCGCAGATATCATAATTGCAAGCACCTTGGAATTGATCTTCAGTGCATTGACTTAAACAGCACGCCCCATCTAATGTATCCTTAGATTGACCTGCTGGACATGAAAATCCTATTTCGCAGATATTTCCCCCTTGCCAATCATCACAATGACTTAAACCAAATTCCTTGCAGCATATCCCTCCATCAGAACAAGAAGTTACATCATTGAACTGCCCATAACCCCCAGGGCAAGTTATTTCATTCAAGCATTCTCCGCCTTTAGCAAGACACTCATCCTGATTTCCGCCAGTAACATTTGAACAACAGGTTAGATAATCAGGACATGAGAATATGCTCCATGGTATTTCATTTGCATCACAAGATTCCTTGCATTTATAAAAAATCCCCTGAGCTTCGCAATCATTGGGCTCTACTGGACCCTCCTCGAATCCCGGGCAATAATTTGGCCAGAAAACCCAGAGTATAAATGCTGTGTCCCTATGTGTATTGGGATTTGGAGCTGCATCAAAAGTATTGACCCAAGAATAATCTCTTGCAATATGTCCTAACAAATAATCTTTATTTTCAGAAACATTGGAAACACTTGTTCCTAAAGACAAGACAGCTAAAGGAGTGTCATAGAACTGCCCATATAATAAGGGTTGATTTAACCAGAAACTCCAATAATCATTAGACTGAGGTTTTCTTAATCTTTGTTCTTCTTTTAAGATTTCTTCAGTGTATTCGCTTCCGACAAGAGTAGATAAAAAAGTTTCAGGGAAATATTTTTCATTAAAACTAGAATAAACAATTAAATAAGGCAGGAATAAATTGACATTTTCTTCTTTGCCCTCTTTGTTCCAGACATATGTTGCCCATGCAGTTCCCTCATAATCGCAGGTTCCTGCAGGATCAGAAGGATTTGCTAAACAATAACTTGGTGTGTTTAATTCCATTATCCCGGGGGTTTGTTCTTCCTCGCCAAGTTGATTGATGAACCCTAATGTCCCTTGAGAAATTTCAGAAGAAACAAAGAAACTTGTTCTAGGGTCATTTGTATTATTTCGGTATAATAAATTAGCAGTTACAGGGTCTGCGGTAGACTCATTTCCAAAACATTTGATAAGATATTCATTCCCGTAACATTCCTCACTTTGTTTTAATTTAAACCAATAATTTCTGAAAACGCTTTCAACACAGGCATTCGGTGTAATCACGCCATTGATTGAAACTGTTTTGTCAGCATGAATGCTTACATTTTGCATCTGATTTGAATACATTACTTCACAATAAGCTTCTTTTCCTCTTGCAATATCTATCTGCAAAAACCAATAGATGCCGGTTGTAAAAACTCTTTTATTTGATAAAAGCCAAGTGTCTACTGCGCTGGTGTTTCCCCCGAGTTCATTTAAAGCTAATTTAGCTAAAGAAGTCTCAACTAATTTACACTGGCTAGAAGAAGTTGCTTTGCCAGATTCTTTCCAGCATCTTATTTTGCCAGAACTAGAATTTGAGCTGTAATAACTTAGATTAAGCAAAGATTTATTCCCTTGTTTAGAATAAGTTGAATTGCAACTCAAGGCTAGCAAAGAGAAAGAATCTTGCTTTATAGTCAATGAATCCCATTTGTTTTTAGTATGATTAATAAGCCATTTATATGCTTGAGGAATCGCAGTTTCTTCTGTTTCATAAGACAACGCAGTTTGTATAGAATTTATAATTAAAATACTGATTATAATAGCAAATAAAACAAACACATACCCTTTTTTCATAATGATAGTAAAATTATGATATTTAAAATACTTTCGTTATCGCAAAAAGTATTTTAAATTATCTTCCCCCTCTTTTTTTTGCCCGCTTCTCATATCTTAAGGCTTTTTTATAATGTTCTTTGTCCATATATATTAATCCCGAATTTTTGTCATAAAATGCGTCTCCTTGCTTAGCCATATCTTCGGGAGAAAGTCCTTTCAACGTCTCGTAACCGCTTATCTTGACAAATTCATCGGGGGTATATCTTTTAGCCCAAGTAAGATCTTGCTTTTCAAATCTATTCACGATTTTCATTGCTTCTTTTTCAGCATACCTCACAGTTGAATTTCCCATTATCGGAATGATTACAGTAAGAAATTGATGCCCTTCCCCATGGGCTGACCCTAATTTGGCATATCGCTCGCGAACAAGAGCATCTGCAATCTTTTTATTATTATCTGAAAGTTTATCATACTGTATTGCAACCTCTACGGTCTTTCCAAATTTGACATTTTCTGTGTTAGCAGAAGAACTGAAACATGGGACATTCAAGTCATAAAGCCTTTCACACGCTTTCCTAAGGGGAAGTTCAACCAAATCCCTCAAATCTTTTTTATGAGGATCAAAGTCTACTTGTCTTGCTATTTGTTTTACTTCAGAGATATATTTCGGCTTTCTTTTTGTTCTCATCTTTCTCTTTTTTTACAGATACCAAAATATAATTTGTTTATTAATCTTCTTCCCTCTTTTTTTTTCTGAAAGGTTTTGGATTCTGCAAACTTCTTGCTTTGACCATTGTATAATTGACAGGATTTTTTATCTTCCTGCATAAAGCATCGGGCATGCAAACTCCCATGTCTTGATAATAAGCTTGCAAAGCACAATTAGGAGGAAGTCTTTTTTCCTGTCTCTTGAACCAATTAACCTGTGTCTTGATATAATTCTCTCTCAATGGTTGATAGTTTTTCTTATTCCATTCTAGCAACTTGGTCTCTATATCTGCTGACTCCATGCCAATATTCCTAAAATATCCCAAAAGAACAAATAATGCTCTTTTTCTTCCATCATGTTTCATGCCTTCAAGGATTTTCTTGATGCAAGGTGGATAAATTTCATCAGAAAACTTCGTAATCTTGATAACTTCTCTCATCTGGGTTCTTTGTTTTACTTCTTGCTCTTTTCTTATCATCGAAGCTTGCTGTCTTGAATTCCAATCAAGAGC
>CAZRGF010000005.1:0-76408 GCA_964599615.1 Candidatus Woesearchaeota archaeon | reverse complement strand
ATTCTTCAGGTAGAATATGCTGAAAAAACAGTTAGATTAGGAAGCGCAAGCATGGGTTTAGTCTGTACAGATGGTGTTATTATAGTCGCAGACAAAAGAATCAGCGATCCTCTGCTTATTCTAGAATCTTCAATGAAGATCTATGAAGTTGATGACCATATTGTTGCAAGCACAGCAGGAATTTTGTCAGATTCAAGAGTTCTAATGGAAAAAGCGCAAAATATTGCACAACAGAACAGAATAGTCTATGATGAACCAATTGATGTTGAATCAGTAATAAGAGAAATTGCAAATCTAAAACAGGCATATACACAATACGGCGGTGTCAGGCCATTTGGATTAAAAGTCATAATGGCAGGCATTAATAAAAACCAAACATGCAAAGTATTTGCAAGTGATGTTACAGGGAATTATTTTGCTGTGAGAGCAACAGCTATTGGCGAGAATGATGAAAAGATATTGGAATTCTTAAGAAAAGAATACAAGGACAGTCTCAATATGGAAAAAGGAATAAAATTAGCATTGAACATATTCAAAAAAGTCTTAGGAAAGACTTTTGACATCACAAAATTCGAAGCTTGTATTGTTGAAAAAGACACAATGAAGATGAAGAGAATGCTCGGGACACAATTAGCGCAGTTCGCTAAATTCTCTGACAAAGAATAAAATGGTAGATTATAAAGCACCAACTCCAGGAAAAAAACAACTTATATTGATGCGACGCGAGATAACTGACACTATAAATCAAAATAAAAGTATAATCATAACAGCACCAAAAGATAGTTGGCAAGGTTACAAAGGCGGGGATAAACACAAATCCCCAAGAGAAATGTGGTTAGAAGCTAACGAGACATTATATCGTTTAACTGCGATGGAACAGGGTTATGACACTAAAGTCAAAAAAGGAAAAGGAAAAATAGAATTAACATTCAAATATGCAAGAGAAAGAAGCAATTTTGCTCCATAAAAAATAAAAATTACATTATAAATCATAATCAAGAGATAAATAAAAAACGCCCAAAATGGAGTGGCGAATCAAAAATAAATTAAAATGAATATTGTTTTGAATTCTTAAAATGCCAAATGTCGCTGCAAAAATAAAAAAGAAAGGAAAAGAATTTGAGATTCTTGTTGATTTAGACAAAGCAATTGGATTCAAGAAACAAAGACTTGAAGGAACAGCAGCAAACTTGAGGGATGTACTAGCTATAAACGAAGTCTTTACAGATTACAAGAAAGGCATAAAACCAACTGCAAATGAACTAAAATCTGATTTTGGAACAGATGATGTTTTTAAGATTTCTGGGATAATAATCAATGAAGGCGAAGTCCAAGTTACTCAAGAATACAGAGAAAAAGCAAGAGAACAGAAAATCAAACAAATTGTTGATTTTCTTGCAAGAAACTGCATTGATCCAAGAACACAAGCACCTTACACAAGCCAAAGGATTGAACAGGCAATAAAACAATCTGGTGCAAAAATAGACGATAGGAGTGTTGATGAGCAAGTTACCAATATAATAAAAGAACTTGAGAAAATAATCCCATTGAAGATTGCTATTAAAAAAATAGAGATAACAGTTATGCCTGAACACACCGGCAAATTATATAATTTAATCAAAACATTTAAAAAGGATAAAGAAGATTGGCTTAATGATGGTTCACTAAGATGCATTATCCAAATTCCAGCGGGAATGCAATTAGAGTTCTACGACAAATTAAACGCATTAACACAAGGAAGCGCGATCACCAAAGAAATTAAAGAAGAATAAACAAAATATAAAATACAGACGATAAGGATCCCTAACTCAAAAAAGATAAATTAATATTAACATTATAAAAAAATGGAAGAAGAAAACAAAATAGAAGAAGAAATCAAGGAAATCCCTCGAGAGATTGTTGTTCCTGGAGAAGTATTGGCAGAAAAAGACTTTTTACCAGGAGAAGGCACAAGAAGAGAAGGCGACGAGATTATTGCCTCAAGATTTGGATTACTAGAGAAATCAGACCGATTAGTCAAAGTCATTCCTTTAGGCGGAGCGTATATTCCAAGAGCAGGAAACACAGTTATTGGCCAGATAGTGGATGTTAATTTTAATGGCTGGATGATAGATGTTCTTGCTGCACATCAAGCATTTTTGCCGGTGATGGAATGTTTTGGCTATATAAACAAAAAAGATTTGACTGAAGTTTATACTTTCAAAGAAATAATTGTCACAAAAATAAGAGCAGTAAAACCAAGAAGCGTTGAGCTTACAATGAAAGAAAAAGGCCTTAGAAAGTTAGAGGGAGGGATGTTGATAAAAATAAACTCTACAAGAGTCCCAAGAATTATCGGAAAAGCAGGAAGCATGGTCAAAATAATAAAAGATGAAACAAAATGCAATATAATCGTCGGACAAAATGGACTAGTCTGGATAAAATCAGATGAAAATGATGTTGAGAAGGAAATAATAGCTAAAAAAGCAATTGAGTTGATTGTTGAAAAACCATTCCACATAGGCCTAACAGAAAAAGTCAAAGACTTTTTACAAAAACACAAAAAATTATAATAAAAAGAATAAATACTAATTAATATATACACATACAGATAACATGGCAAAAGAAGAAAAATTAAAACGTCCAGATGGACGAGAAAAAGAAGAATTAAGGAAAATAGAAGCAAAAGTCGGAGTGATAAAAAGAGCTGACGGAAGTGCTATGTTCACATTCGGAGGATCAACAGCAATAGCAGCAGTTTATGGTCCAAGAACCTTACATCCACAACACTTACAAGACCCAGAAACCGGTGTTTTAAGATGTTATTATGATATGACCACTTTTTCAGTTTCCGAAAGAAAAAGACCGGGCCCAAACAGAAGGGCTAATGAAATCTCATTTGTCACAACAAAAGCCCTTCAACCTGCAATCCAGATTGAAAATTTCCCAAATACAGCCGTAGACTGTTATATCATGATTTTACAAGCAGATGCATCAACAAGATGTGCTGGAATCAATGCAGCTTCATTAGCTTTGGCAAATGCCGGAGTCCCAATGAAAGAACTTGTTTCAGCTGTTTCAATAGGAAAAACTGGCGATCATCTAGTTGTTGATGTCTCAAAAGAAGAAGAAGATTTCACTGTAATGAAAGACGGAAAAGAAATCAAAGCAGCAACAGACATACCATTCGCTATTTTATCAAGATCTGAAAAAATATCATTACTGCAGTTAGACGGAAAGATAAATTCAGAAGATTTGAAAGAAGCAATCGAATTAGCTAAAAGAGCTTGTAAAAAAATTGCTGAAATTCAGAAAAAAGCACTTAAAAAAGTGAAGGATGAAGCATAAAATATAATTGTAAACAAGATAGAGACTATAAAGAAGCATAAAAACCGAGATAAACAAAAATTAAATTAACAATATAAAAATATAATAACAAAAAATGGAAATTTCAAAAATAATGAAGAAAAAAATAGAAGAGTTAATCGAAAAAGGAAAAAGAATAGATGAAAGAGAACTTCTTGAATACAGGGATATTGAAATCAAGACCGGTGTTTCAGCAAAAGCAGAAGGGTCTGCTTGGGTCAAAGTAGGAGACACCGAAGTCATTGCTGGTGTCAAACTTGATGCAGTTGAACCATACCGAGATTCTCCTGATTCTGGAAATCTTGCAGTAGGAGCTGAACTTTCTCCGATGGCTTCAGATAGATTTGAACTTGGAGCTCCAGATATCCAAGCAATTGAACTCGCAAGATTAGTTGATCGAGGAGTAAGAAACTCAGAATGCATTGATTTTAAAAAACTCTGCATAAAAGAAGGAGAAAAAGTCTGGTCAGTTATGATTGATATTTATCCGATAAATGATGCAGGAAGTTTAATCGATATAAGCAACATAGCTGCAATCGCTGCTGTTAAAAATGCTGTTTTTCCAGAATATAAAGACGATAAAGTTCAGTATGGAGAATTGACTGATAAAAAACTTCCACTAAGTGATTTGCCTATTACTATAACAGTCTACAAGATTGACAACAAATTTGTAATAGACCCATTAACAGAAGAAGAAGATGCGTCAAACACAAGATTAACATTCACAATAACCTACCCAGATGAAGTGATAAACTCAATGCAGAAAACAGGAGAAGAATTATCTGAACAAGAAATTCTTGAGATGCGGGACATTGCATTGAAAGAAGGCAAAAAGCTCCATGCCAAGGTTATGAGTTTATTAAAGCAAATTTAAAAATTAATTGGGCTTGACCCCATAATAAAAGTAAAACGCAGAGGCTAATTAAAATATTTGGCTGAGAGCAACCAGATATAAGTGCCATTAAAAATTTAAATATACAAATAAAAATGACAGAAAAACAAATTTATACAAAATTTGAAAGAGCGAGGATTATTGGTGCTCGTGCATTGCAAATATCCGCAAATGCTCCAATTCTTATTAAGATGGACAAAGAAGAATTAGAACAAATTAATTTTGATCCCATAAGAATCGCTGAAATGGAGTTTGACGCTGAGATTCTACCGATAACAGTACACAGGCCATTGCCTAAAAGAACAGAGAAAAAAGAACCAGAGATAACAGAAATAGTTGAAGAAGAAACTGCTGAAGAAGGAAAAAAAGAAGAAGTAGCTGAAGAAAAAGAGAAAGTAGAAGAAGTCAAGGAAGTGGTTAAGGTTATTGAACCCGAACCTGAAGACGAAGAAGAGGAAGTTGCAGATGAAAAAGAAGAAGTTGTTGAAGAAGAAGATGTTGCTGAAACTTTTTAGTTCTTAAATTTAATTCTTAATCTATATATTTTAATACTTATTTTCAATCATTATAAATCTTAAAAAGGTGTTGAACTATGTTTTTTGATGAGTGCTACTTTTTCACAAAAATTAGAGAATTATTTTTCCTCTCTTGACTCTAAGCCAAAGCATGAAATAGCAGCAATCAAAAGTTGCTGTGCTTGGTTAAATAAAAACCCAGATAACTGGGACAAAGTTTCTTTGCAGAACATAGAACAGATTGTACTTGGAAAACCATTCTGGATAGGAGAGTACCATGGCTCAAAACATTTTGGTACTGACCAAAATTGGGAATTTTTGTTCCAACAGTGGATTGATTGGTTAAAAGACAGGACCCCAACTTTAGAAGAGGGGTCATTAAAGACTCAGTTTGTAAAAAATTATTCAAAACTTGAAAGTGCTCTAGAAGATCCAAAAATCTTAGAAAAAGACCCTTATCTGTTCTTAGGCATAGAAAATGGAATGATTTATCTGACTTTCACCAATGATAAATTCGTGATGAGATATTTTTTACAGAGAGAACACGATATGCCCCCAAATGTTCAATTGCTCAATAAGGAAAGATTCTCTTATCTCTACAACCATAAAAGCGGGGGTGTTATTGGAGTAGACGAAATAAAAACAACAGATTTTAAAGAAGATTCACAAACAGAACCAATAGTTCTTCAATCAAATTTTAGGTTGAAAGGATATATTCCAATTCATCCGTCAGATTTATTAAAATTAGCTGATAAATCTGGATTAAAATATTCCCATATAACTTCGGAAGATGAAGAATTTTGGTTTTGGCAGCCAACTTTCAGGTTTTCATTAGATGAATTTCCAGAAGAATTAGAAGAAAATGAACAGTTTGACGCAGAGATGACAGAATTTGCTATCAAATCAGGACGAGATAGAAATTTTATACACAACATGATCCAACAATTTAAGAATTCTGCATTTGCCGGCAGTTTTCCCGATGTGCCCGTAGGAGGAAGACTGACAAAAGTGTTCTTTTCAAGATTATCTCAAGAAAAAAGCCTAAAGGGTATTGTTCCTTCTGTAGCAAAACTTGCTGACATAGCATATGAAGTCTATTCTTCAAGAAGAAGTTCTTTAGTGAACCGAATCGGTTATGAACCCGGAGGAAGAGGCACGGCGTATATAAGATTTGAGAATGAACCAGAAAGAAGTTATGAATACCTGGGAGATGATATGATGCGCCTAGTAAGGAAAACTTTGGTGAAAGGTGATTCTCAAGATGTTTCTGCTTTTTTTGGATGGATAGGAAGAATTTTGATGAAGTCTTATGCGCCAGAAACTAAAACTTCTTTTGAAGAACATATGCAACTAAGTGAAGATGAAAAAAAAGAGCTTGTAGGAGAACTTAAAAAAGGAAAAAAAGATTTGAGATTAAGTGTTTTTGAGAAATTTTTAACAAAATTTAATGTGAATGATTTTAGAGAACAAGAACAACAAAACTTCATGCATGGAAAGGATATAGCTAATAGAACTAATCCTGAATTAGCTGCAATTGCTTTTCTTTCAGGAAGAAATGGATACTTCAGTTCTGATACTGAGAATCCATTAAAAACTTATGCATGGCAAGTAGTAGGCTCTCCAGACTACACCCATGACCTTGCTTCTGAATATACCTTGTACAAAACTTCATCATTAATTAAAAAATGGTTTGGAGAAAAATTTGAAGAAGAAGAATCAAAAAGAGGCGAAGGCAAGGGAAGATGGGTAAATACAGAAGATTGGTTTAATGAGCTTTCAGCAAATTCTGAACAATTCAAGACCTGGCTTTCAACAGAGAAAAGCACAATTACTCCTGAAGATTGGTATAAACAAAAAAAAGACCCGTGCTTGTTGCAACAATGGTTCAGAAAAAAAAGAAAAGAATTTTCAGATAGCTATGGACTTGGAGCTATCCTTATAGAAAAAAGATTCAAATCAGAGGACACTTACACTTGTTTTGTAGACAATGAAGATATGAGAAAAGGATATTATTTTGCACAGCAAAATTTATCCAGTGTTCTGCCAAATATTGGCGCAGTTCTCCAAATGCCTGCAAAAGAAATCCAAGAAAAATTCATGAAAGGTGGTATGCCCCATTATTATATTCTCAGAGACAGACGTGATTAGAAACCCAGCATAACTAATTTATAACTTAACTTTGCCAAATGCGAGTTATGCTGCAATGGATTATGTTTCCAATCTCAACTTCGCCAAATTCTCCTTCTGTATGTTCAATGTCTGAGATTAACAATAGTTTTTAGAAAGTCTTTTTATAATGATAATCTAAAAAATCTCTGGAAGACAAAATCTGACTTGGGATACTGCTATTAAACATATTGATGGCGAAGTCAAAATGCTTCCAATCTCCCAATCTTTTTCATAAATTCTTCGAAAACAAAAATAAAATCTAAATATGTTATATTTACACTTATCTCTGGCGAAGTCAAGATAAAAGCAACCTTTTTAAAACACATTGTTCTTAAAGATATAAATAATATAATACTAATTAAGATTTAGACGATGGGGTTTTGAAAACAGATGATCAATACAACTTAATAAACTATTATAGACATAAAAAAAGAGGTTAAAAACAGTGAACATAAAATCCATAAAAGCACGAGAGATATTAAGTTCTGGATCAACCCCCTCCATTGAAGTTAAATGTGAACTTGAATCTGGAACAACTGGAACAGCATCTGTTCCCTATGGAGCATCTGCTGGAGTTCATGAAGCCTTTGTTCTTCTGGATAATGACAAAAAAAGATTTTTGGGAAATGGGATGCTAAAAGCAGTTAATAATGTCAATAAAATAATTTCTAAAAAATTAGTCTCTATGGATGCATTTAATCAAAGAAAAATTGATGAGGCCCTGATTGCTTTAGATGGAACAGAAAATAAAAGCAGACTAGGAGCAAATGCAATTCTAGGTGTAAGTTTGGCTGTCGCAAGAGCTTCTGCAAATGAAAAAAAAATTCCCTTGTATCAGCACATTAGGGAAGTATTCCAACTGCCAATTAAGAAGTATGTTCTACCCAACCCCATGATGGTAGTTATTGAAGGAGGCAAACATGCAGATAATTCAACAGATTTTCAGGAATACTCCATTTCCCCAATTGGAAAGAAAAGTGTGAGAGAAAACATCAGAATAGGAATAGAAGTTTATCTAAATCTAAAAAAATTGTTAAAAGAAAAAGGGTATGATACAAATGTTGGAAATGAAGGCGCTTTTGCTCCAAATAATCTAAAAAATAAAGATCCTTTGGGTCTTATCGAAGAAGCAATAAAAAGAGCAAATTACAAAAAAGATGTTTTCATAAGCCTTGATCCTGCTTCTTCTGAAATTGTTGAAAATGGGAAGTATAATTTAAAAAAAGATAATAAAATCCTAACTTCAGAAGAGATGATTGAATATTTTTCGGGACTGATAAATGAATACCCCATAATAAGTATTGAGGATGTTTTGCATGAAGATGACTGGGAAAATTGGCCAAAATTAACAGAAAAACTTGGGAAGAAAGTAGCAATTATAGGAGACGACTTAACTGTAACAAATATATCAAGATTACAAAAGGCAATTGACCTAAAAGCAATAAATGCAATACTGATAAAATTAAATCAAGCTGGAACACTCACTGAAACAGTAGATTGTTGCATGTTAGCAAGAAAAAATAATTTAATAACAATTGTAAGCCATAGGGGCGGGGGCGAAACAAATGACACATCAATGATAGATTTGGCTGTTGCAGTAAATTCTAGTTTTGTCAAAGTTGGACCATCAAGAGGAGAACGAGTTGAAAAATACAATCGGCTGATGGAAATTGAAGAAGAACTTAAGGTGAAATGTATAGGAAAAAATTTTAGAAAAATATTTTAAAATTTTTCTCGTCTTGCAAGAATAGAGAAAAAGATTTCTAGAAGATAATTATTTATTCAAGAAAATAGTATTTTCCCCATTAGGTCCTTGATTATAGAAAATTCTCCTTTCATTGAACATTCCCCTTTCTCTTCCTCGTGAATAGCAGATTGCAGCAATATCTAGATGACCATCTTTATTCCAATCTCCAACCTCTACAGAATATACCTCATCTCTCCAGGGGATATTTGCGACTTCTTTTTTGGTGCCAAACCCATATTCGATGCTTATTGTAGTTCCAGAATTAACTCCGCTTATAAACGCCCTATCCGATTTTCCATCTTCATCAAAATCGCCTACTCTCTCGCTAGAAGCTGTAGTACTGACACACCCGATTAATCCAAGACCAAGAAAAGTTCCTATCAAGATTGAAATTAATTTGTTCATAATCTTTCTGATAATTCTACATTATAAAGATTGTTGTGATTAAAGGTAACATCATAAAAGATAAACTTTATTAATCCATTCTGTATGTATATTTAGAAAATGAAGATAAAAAGAGGTAGTAAGAGAAAGAAATCTAAAGTTAAACCTCCCCTGAAGGCCAAACATAAATCTAACCATCATTCCCGCAAACAAACGAAAAAGCACAGCCACATAAAGCCTAAACTAATCCCTTTATTCAACCAAGAATCTTCAAGAAAATATCTTCATGATTTAAAACAAAGTAAAAAACCTTCTAATCTATCTGAAAACAAAGAACTTGAATTTATGATAAAATCAATCAAGTTTAATAATCCTGGAATAACCCCTAGAATAGTAGATGCTTTCAGGATGATTGACAGGAAAAATTTTGTAAAGCATAATCCTTATGAAGATATGCCGATTCATATCGCCCATGGGCAGACAATTTCTCAACCAACAACCATAGCTAGAATATTAAGGCTCCTAGACCTAAACCCCGGACAGAATGTCCTTGAAATTGGAACTAACACAGGCTACCATGCTTCTTTAACAGCTTGGCTAGTCTCTCCAGGAAATGTGACCACAATTGAGATTTTCCCTGACTTGGCGCATAATGCGAGAATAAATTTAAAAAAGCTAGTTATTGGGCTTGAACAAAAAAAAATCAAGAAAGAAGTCCATGTCCAGGTATTTACAGGAGACGCTCTTAAGCCATATCAAGAAATCTGGCAGAAGAAATATGACAGAATATACTACACAGGGGGTCTAAGCATTGATAAGATAGGACTAGTCAAATATCTTGCGAATAAGACATTAAAAGAAAATGGTCTTCTATTATTTCCTTCAAATGAGAAAGTAGATTATGGCGGCTTAGAACTTTGGCAGAAACAAAAGAATAGGGTAGTTCTGATAAAACGCGAGCCAGGATATTCATTTGTCCCTATTGTCAGGCAAAAAGACATCGAAGACATCTACCAGAAGTTGAATAAGTAAGATGAGAACACCAACACAATTCTATAATGAGTTAAAAGCAAAAGGATTAGCAGATTTAAAAAGTTCTAAGAGAGACAAGACGGAATTCAAAGATCTCTTAAACTTACTTAATAGGAAACAGAAGATTCTGGATCTTGCTTGCGGTTATGGCAGAGTTACTATCCCTTTGGCAAAAAAAGGTTATGATGTTGAAGGCTTAGATTTAGTTCCAACTCTTTTAAATGAAGCAAAAAAAGAAGCAAAAAAACAAGGATTGAACATAAATTTCAAAATTGGGAATATGCAAAAACTCCCTTATAAAAACGAGAATTTTGATGTTATTTTATGTTTATGGTCTGCTTTTAATGAATTAGTAAAAAAATCAGATCAAATAAAAACAATAAAAGAGATGTATCGGGTTTTAAAAAAAAGGGGTTTTGCGTTTATGGACTTGCCCTGTCATCTAAACAAAAAAGATATAAAAAAACAAGGATTAGGAGATAAATATGTATTCAAGGGAAATATCTCAATAACTTGGTTTAATGGAATAGAATCAGCTACTGAATACAGGCACACACCAAAATCTTTAAAGAATCTGATGAAAATATGCAAAATAAATAGATATAAGGTAGGGGTTTCAAAATTCGGTGACAGGAAAAGACTTATTTTGCAATTCTGGAAAACATAAAAGATGAAAGCCTTGTCATTAAAGCAGCCGTGGGCAGAACTTGTTCTTCAAGGAAAAAAGAAGATTGAGATTAGGAAATGGAATACGAATTTTAGGGGGGAATTCTTGCTTCATGCTTCAAAGATTCCCGACATGGCTGCAATGAAAAGATTTGGTTTCTATCAAAACTCGGCAAAGGACAAAACCCGGAAAAGGACAAAACCTCAACTATCAACTTATAATAAAAAATTCAATTTTGAGGTTTCTGAACTTCCCCTGGGTTTTATTGTTGGAAAAGCTACGTTAGTTAATGTAAAACACTATAAAGATGATAAAGAATTCAAGCAAGACAAAGACCTTCATTTAGCGACAAAAGAATTTGGGAATTATGGTTTTATTCTAAAAGATGTTGAAAGAATAAAACCAATTAAATGCAAAGGAAAATTAAATTTCTGGGAATTTAAAGAGTGTTTGATATCACAGAATAGCAAATTGCATCGATAGGATTAAAAAGGACAAGTTTATTCTAACCTAGAGGTGATAGGCCTCAGACCTAATTCTGAAAGAATAAAATGAATCCAGATAAACCAAGATTACAAACAGAATTAGCTGCAGCAAAATTAAGAAGCTTGCCCCATTATTGCAAAGGTGAAGAAGAAGAAACAATGGAACAGAGAGTTGTGGGATTAGCAGGATTTCTTGCAGAAGAAATAGAGAAACTTGATGCAACAATCAGCCCTTCTGAGTTCAGGAATAGGTATAAAGTTGCTGAAGAAAAAGCGGGAAGAAGATATAATGCCCCAAGGTCGAAAAGAAGTAAAAGCGAGCAAGAATTTGATAGATGTCTTGATGACATCCATAGACTATTTGTCTATAACAATATACTCCCCCACATTTTACCCCCTGAGTTCTTAGAAGCTGTAAAACAAGAATATAAAAACTCAGGTGATGCAGATTGGCTTGATTATCATAAATTGAAGGAAAGATGGGCTCAATTTCACTAGCAAGATAAAATGGCACCTTTACTTTTTGAGATATACGACGGAAAAAATTGGAAGGAAGTAACAAAATTGGGCCCAATAGATCGCCCCGGTTCTTTATCAGATAATAAACCAAAAAGAAGAGAGGTTTATTACTTTCAATGCTCCCCAGATGATTCACATTCTACTGTAACTCGGTCAGAAGCGGGAATAGACTTAGAAGTTGGAAATGCGAGAGCAATTACTTCTATTGATGGCACGGTTTTAGCTGTTTTAAGAAAAGGAGATAAACCTTATGAACTATCTATTACAACAACAAAGGGCTTACAAGTAAAAGCTAGGTTCAGTCACATATAAGTAATTTTAAAGAATAAGCTTAAATATCCCTACAGACTAATAAACAATAAGGAGGCAAAAATGAAAATACTAGGTGGATTGATTGTTACAATAATCGGTCTATTATTGGTATTAGCCTTGATTGTTCCAACTGTCTTTACAGGCATGTGGTTCAACTGGGTTATAGCAATATTAGTCTTGATTTTTGGTATAAAGATGCTCATAATGAGCTCCAAGTGCTGCGACAAGAAATAATTTTTCTATAAGCCTTTACTTTTTTATTTTATTTTTATCTTTCAAGTTTCCTGAAATTTGTCTCTGGATATCTTGAATAACAGTTCTCCTTTCTCCAGTTTCTCTTGTATATCTTTCACACTTATATGGACCCAATCTGATTCATCCGTACGGGGTATTATTTTCTTCATTTTAAGGATTTAAACGATAAAAGAGCCCATAGTCTTTATTCTCTACAGATAAATGAGTTGCTTGTTGATCCGCAAAAATAAATGTTGCTTTTTTACCTTCTTTTAGACGAATGCTAGAACCACTACCAATATAAACCCAAACTTCAGCGATTCCCATCTCATTTCTAGTCCAATTATAATCTTCAAATCTAACTCTAACACCCCTATGGGAAACTGGAATTCCGCTTTCGTTTGTAATTGAACAATTTTCTAAAAACACTCGCATTCTCTCCTCCAACACTTTTGCTTCTTCTGAATTTCTCACCTGATATTCAAATAATTCTAATTTTATCATAAGAAAACCTCTATTGGGGGATAAATTGCGAAATAAGTATATTTAATTCTAGGCTCAAACCATTCTCTTAACAGATGTTGTGCAGCATAAGGCACTTCTTCTTCAGAAAAGTCTTTTCCAGAATCAAATGATAATCTATATAACCCTTTCAATCTGATGTAACAACAGTCATGTAGATATTTTTCAAATTCTAATTCATAATTTGTTCTATCCTCTTTATGAAGCCCATCATGAACAAGAAGACCATAGTTCAAAGAACGCCACATTTGTTTCAAGATTTCAGGAAATTGGAACCTATTCACACTAACTCGATTAAGTGCTTCTTCTAAAATTTGTTTTTTTATAAAAATCTTACGAGCTATTTGTTTTTTTCTTAATCTTTTCATCTTATTTCTCCATAATTAAGATAATATTTTTGATCTTCAATAGAGAACACAATACGATTTCTCTCAGAAGAAGAAAGTTGAATTGATGATGCAAGAGGTCTATCATCTTCACCAATCTCAACAAGACCATAAAAATCGATGACAGTAGCTGTTTCTTGGGATGCCCTAGCATGATGGATATGTGCTCTGGGTTTTTCTCCTTGATACCAGACATCACTATTATCGATAAGAAAATTAACTCTCTTGACTAAATCAATTGCCTCAACGGCATCTTTTGCTTCAAAATTAATATCTAAGCCAAGTGTTGCCCAAGATGTTGAACAAATTTTTTCTTTAGTCATTTTAATTACTCCTAAGTTATCAATCTCAATGAAAAATAATTATTAAAAACTTTCTTCAGAAAAGTGGAACAAAAGGAAATATTTATAAACAAAAATGTAATTATGTTCTTATGGAAGAGCTTAGATTAAACCAAAAAGATAAGAGGATTCTAGCAGAATTGATTAAGAATTCAAGACAATCAAATTCTCAGATTGCAAAGAATGTCAGCTTGTCAAAACAAGCGATAGGTTACAGGATAGACAATTTTTTAAAAGAAAAATTAATTGAAGGATTTTACTGTGTTATAGACACAAATTTGATTGGATACAACTTCTATAGACTTACGTTAAAACTGAAAGATATTGGAATTAAGAAAGAACAAGAAATAATTTCTTATCTGGTAAGCAAAAAGAATGTCGCTTGGGTAATAAAAACACGAGGAAAATGGGATATTGCAATTGGTTTGTGGTGCAGATCAATTTTAGAATTCGAGGAATTTGTGGGAAAGTTCCTAAACAGATTTAATCCCATTATAGAATCAAGATATTCTTCCATTGCACTAAAAATTTCAGATTTTGGCGCTAAATTTATGCTAAACCAGAAAATTTCAAAAATAAATCTAGAGATAAAAGACAAAAAAGAAGAAATTGACCGGATTGATGAACAAATTTTATCAAATCTGTCGCTAAATGCAAGGTCAAGCATAGTTGATTTATCCAGAAAAGTTAAGATTTCACCGAGATTATTGATTTACAGGATAAAAAAACTTGAGAAAAAACAGATTATCAGAGCCTACAGACCGATTTTAAATTTTGAAAAATTTAAACTCACATATTACAAAGTTTTTTTGACACTTAATCAGAATAATTCCCAAATAACACAAGAACTAGAAGATTTTCTTGAAGCAAACAAGCAAGTTATCTATACGACAAAATCTTTTGGAAGCTATGATTTTGAATTTGAATGTTTATTTGAAAAAGACCTTAATCTATTCAAATTCCTTGATAAAACAAGAGAAGAATTCCCCAACTTGATAAAAAACTACGAAATAATGACTTTTGAAAAAGTGTTCAAACAATCTTTTTTCCCAGAATAATTATCTCTTAATATCCTTCCAGCTCTTTTTTGTTTTCATCAACTTCACAAGCTGGGGAAACTTTTCTTCAAAAGTTTCTTCTTGTTTTTGATAAAAGATTCCTAATGGAATTTTGCTTGTTTTAGAATTATAATCAAATTCATCTGCTTTTTCCATTGCTTTTTTCAAGTCTGTCTTGTCATGTTTATTTTCCTGCAGATTGTAAGTTCTTTCTTTATATCCTTGATCTTGATGGAAAATCAAGCAAGGCTGCAAGATTTCAATAAAAGCAAATCCTTTATGTTTCAAGGCTTCATTCAAGACTTGCTCAACTTGAGAAACATCAGCAAAAACCCTTGCAACAAAAGTTGCTCCAGAAGCAAGCATCAGTTTTATAGGATTCAGTGTCTTGACTCGAACACCCAAAGGAGTTGTCTTGTCTTTGAATCCACTTTCGGTTACAGCAGTAGGTTCTCCAATAGTCAAAGCAAAAACTTGATTATTATGCACTATGTACTTAAAATTAGCATTATATCTTGCACTATGAATTAAATGTTCAATGCCTTCGGAATAAGCATCACCATCTCCTGAAAACCCCATTACATTCAAGTTCGGATTCCCAACCTTCAAACCAAGACAAGTGGGAATAACTCTTCCATGCAAAGAATTTAAGCCAGGTAATTTTATTGCGTCATATATTTTAGCATGACATCCAATTCCTGTAACCATCGCCCAGTCTTTCAAGTTTTTCTGTTTGTTCAAAAAGTTCTTTACTCCAGCCATGATTTGGAAATTAAAGCATCCCGGACACCATGTGGGAATTGTTCCTGTATCTATTTTTGTGCTCATTTTTTTAACTCCTTAACAAAATAAACAAATCTATGTTTCTCTTTATAATTTAATTTTTCATAAAACTTAACTGCTCCTGCTTTTTGATTTGCCATTAATATAATCTTTTTCATCCCTTCTTTTCTGGCTTCTTTTTCAATAAAATTTATAAGCGCTTTTCCTAATCCTTTTCCCTGATAATCTAGTTTTAACCACAATTCATCAACATAAACTTCTTTATTTTTATTATCTGGTTTTAAAGTTACAAACCCAACAAGCTTATTGTCAACCATAATAACATACATCTCTTCTTCTTTTAGTGAATTACTTATTTTATCAAAAGCTGTTTTTTTAGTCCAGTCTTGAAAGTAAGGTTTTTTAGCTGTTTCTATTCTAAAAATTTCAGCAATCTCTTTCAAATCTTTTTTTGTTGCTTTTCTTATTTTCATATTAACCCCTTTATCCCCTTATTTAGTTCATCAGCCAAGAAAGGTCTTCCATCACATCTTAATATTTTTTTATCAACTTTGATTCCTAAATTCTGCATTAAAACATCTGCTAACATGCCAGTAGCTGAATTTTCAACTAAGATTACATTCTTTCCTTGTAATTCTTTGCTTATATCTGGGAAAGGTTCGAGATATAAAATTTGGATGAACTTGCAATCAATGTCCTTGATTGCATCTAGAACAGCTCCTTTTGTACTCCCATAACTCAAAACAACATTTTTAGAATTTTTATTTCCAAAAATCTTGAACATTGAAAATTTGCTGGCTTCTTTTTTTATTTCTTCTGCTTTTTTCAATCTTCTTTCATAATTTTTCTTGATTATTTCAGTATCATCTGTAGCTATTCCTTCATTATTAACTTCGTAACTGCTGTATTTTTTTAAAGAAGTTGATTTTGATGATTTTGTGATTACTGCCCTATTATTGTTTAAAATAGGATAAGTAGCTTCAGATAAATGTTTATCAGTCAAGATTATGCAAGGAACTTTATATTTTTGCGAAAAATAAAAAGATTGGCTAGCGATTTCTTGACATTCAATCGGATCTCCTGGTGCAATCACTAGCCTTTGGAATTCCCCATGCCCTGAATGCAATGCCATCATCAAATCACTTTGTCCAGTATAAGTGGGTATTCCAGTTCCTGCCCCTGCTCTTTGTGCTAAATAAAACACTAGGGGAATTTCAGCTTCTCCTGTCATGCTCAATGCTTCTGTCATCAAATCAAAACCACCGCCCGATGTCCCAACCATTACCTTCGCACCAGTCAATGCACTGCCGATTCCAGCAATTGCAACAGCTATCTCATTTTCTGGTTGAAAAACCAAAATATTATTTTTTTCCCCTTGTTGAGCTAATTCAACAAGCAACGGAGTAGCAGGAGTCATAGGATAAGCATAATAAATGTCTAATCCTGCTTTCACAGCACCTTCAGATATGCCCTGCGAACCATTCATTAAAGAAAAACCATTCTTCTTTTGAACTAAATTGAACAAATTTAAAATCTTGTTTCCAATTTCTTGGTCACTAGAGTCTGTTTTTATCGTCTTTCCATTTGATTTTAAATCTTTTTTATGAAACTCAATTGTTTTATCATCTAAAGCAACAATAACATCAATTTTTGAGTCATTGCTATAAATTATTTCATCTGAAAAAGTCAAGACATTAAAATTATGCCCTCCCCTAATAAGTGATTGATAATCTCTTGAATAAAAAACAAAATATCCCTTAGCAATCAAAGCTTCTGCTAGTATTTTAGTCAAATGATTTGGACCCTGCCCTGCTTGTCCACCAATTAAGATATTGTATCTCATGATTCAAACTTGCCTCGTTTTTAGTAAAAAGTTATATGAAAAATACTACTTAAATGTTTTCTTGAAAACATTTAACTCTCTTTATACATCTATAGGTATGGTTTGATTTTCCTTTTTTGTTCAAGTGAAAGTTCTGTTTTCAGACCACCAACTTCTCCCAAATTATAATAAACCGCTAGAAGTGCAGTTTCTTCATCTAATGAAGCTAATCTCTTTAAATCATCTTCTGTAATCCCGCCATAACCCCAAGAAGCCTGACGATCATTATTCTTTGAGAGCATGTAACGTGAACCTTCTCTAAAACTAGCGTCATAATCAGAACAGTTGAATATTTCTCCAAACTCTGCAAAAAACCAATGATTATTACATAATCTAACAAGTTTAACTGGCCCAAATTCTTTTGAGTAATTTACTATCTCACTCCTTTTTGCTACTTTTTCCAGTATCTCTATACATTTTTGAGCTTCTTTAATTAAATACTCCCTTCTTTCTCTACTTTGCATTGCCCTAGCCTTTATTTCTTCTTCATATTTCATCTGCTTCTGTCGAATTTGATCAAATCTTTCTTTTAAAAGTTGATTTATTTTTTCATTGATGGTCATCTTCAATAATCTCCTTCAGTCCTCCTCTTTTTTGTAAAGTTTCTTTACTAAATCGGATATCTCACTCTGTTGATCCATAACTACTTTACACATCTGAAGACCTAATCCAGAAGAAACCGCAAATCCTGTACCCCACAATATCTGCCCACTCAAGTCAAGGGGTGTACCTCGATAAGTATACATAAGATAATATCCCACTAAAGATTGCATAGAAGCAAATGCGAAAACGCCTGCTATGATCTTTTTTTCATAAAAATCTTTGAAAGTCATTTTATTCTCCCCTAAACCTTAACATTTATCCCTACTTCTTTTAATTCTGCGAAATATTCTGTGAAAGGCTTTCTAAATTGAGGAAATCTTTCAAATTTACTTCTTATACTAGCAGAATATTCTTCAGATTCAAAAAATGCCTGGAATAACCTTTGCCTTGCTTCAAGTAATTCTGCTGGATTAAGTTTTGATTTTAAAATTGGCTCACTACTAGTAAATCTTGAAAAATCTTTTGTTAAAAATAAATCATTTTCCTTACAAGTATTATAAAATGTAGAAGCTGGAAATGGGGTTAAAAAACTTAGTCTTAACATGTCCAATCCTGCTTCAGCGTATTGGACTAAGACTTTTGAGTTTTTATCTATAAAATCATTTAAACCAACACAATCCTCTTCAGGCCAACCAATAATAAGATATCCCCTAGAACTTATTCCTAGATTATCTAAAATTCTCAAAGTTTCTAGTGTTTGCTGCGTTGTCTGTCTTCTATGATAATCCCTAAGTGTAGTATCTCTTAAAGCTTCTATCCCTATAGCTAATTTGTTACATCCTGCAGATTTCATGTCTTTGAATAATTCTTCATCAGGAGTTGGTCTGCACATTGCATACCACCCAACATTTAAATCTCTTTTTTTGAATTCTGTGCATAACTCAAATACTTTTTCTCTGCTACGATTAAAAGTCAAATCAGTAAAAAAAAGAGAATTTGTCCCAAATTCTTTGATTAGATATTCAATTTCATTTAATGTATCTTGAGCAGAACGAGTAGAAATTGTATTCCCCCACAATGTTGGAGAGGCACAATAAGAACAAGAATTAACACACCCCCTTGAATATGAAACTTGCGCAGCACAAACTTGTTCGCTAGTTGGAGCACAGACCCCCTTGATAAATGTGCCTTCAAGATATTTTCTTATTCTAATTGGCCAAGGCAATTGATCTAAGATAGTTAGTCTTTTTCTTGGTCCAGTTAAAACAAATTCGCCCCCTTCATTAATTGCAATTCCATTCACATTTCTTGGATCTTCTTTACTCTCTAAACAACTAACTAGTTCTCTAAATGATTCTTCCCCCTCACCTAGAACCACATAATCTAAACAAGAATCTTTTAATTGTGTTTTGACATCTGGCTCAGCAATTGCAGAAAAATGATAACCGCCACCAACATTAACAACCTTTTTTCTAGACTTAACTTTTCTTGCTAATGTCAATGCAAAATCAGAAGTAAAAGTCATACAACTATATCCAACAATATCCGGCTTTGTTGCTAAAATTTCCTCAGTAAGTTGTTCTAAATCTTCTTCTCTTTGTTGAATCAGGGTTATTCTATGTCCATCTTGCTTTGCAGCAGCCCCAATATAACCAATAGAAATTGGGTCTAAACCCCTATTTCTAGTATAAACCCCAAATTCCCAGTTAGGGTTATTTGTTTCAACTAAAGTTATATTCATTTTCCTTCTCAAAATTTATCTTAAACAACTTCCCATTATCTTCAAGTGGTTTCTCCACTTTTTCTGATTCAGTTTCCTTGTCATTTGTTATTTGGATCGTCATTTTATCTTTCCACCCTCCTTATAACATAACCCTGTGGAAGTCTAAGAGTAAAATGCCTTATTTTTTCAGAGGGGTCTGTTTTATAGGTGCAAGTAGAATCTAGACTTACTTCAGGTTCAGAAATTGAGGATAAAGTATCCATTCGTGAAATTTTATCGGGATGACCACCCCAATACAGTGTTCTTTCAATTCCGTTTTCGAAGTATTGTGCTTCAAGATGTGTTCCATCATGACTCTCTCTAACCCATTCCACACTTTTTACAGGATAGCTTATGTTATGTTTTTGAGTAGTGTGTGCATTACTACATTTGGATATAAGGCAAGTAAGCCCAAGACATTCTATGAATCCCAAGATCATAATCAGACTAATCAATCTTTCGCCTGCTTCTGTTTCCTTTTCTGACTCTTCTAACTCCTTTTTTTGTTTAGCAATTTCTTCAGGAGTGTAATTCCGAGTATATCCCATATGGGGGGTATCATCGTCATAATCTGGGGGGTCAGCAAATACAAACCAGGACATTTTATTTTTCCTCCACTTTTCTCTTATCACCAATTTCTCGGCAAAATCTGCCAAGTTTAATTTCATAAACTTGTTCAAGTTTCTCACAAAAAATTATTCTATCCAACATAGGAAGTTCGCGTCTAAAAAGAGAGTATGCCACATAAGTTTCATCACCCACTTGTTGAACATAATTCCATTTAATTGGAAAATGGCCATGTGGATCATCAGACCAGGTGTATTCCCTATCTTCGATGAAGTCATGACTATACTGCATTTTATCTCGTATTGGTCTAAGAGGTTTTATGAATTTGTCATAAATCTCATCGTAAATTTCTTTAGCTCTTTGCTTATCTCCCTTTATTCTATAGATTACATGACTAGACACAGATATTGGGTGAGGGGTAGATGATGTATCATAATCAATCGAATTTGCAAATGTGAATAGCATTTTATCTCCTTAATAGTAACTACAGAAAAACAGAGTTATTAAATCATTGCGGTTCCAATTAGCACCACACAACACAAAATATAAAAACCCTAAGGAACTTAAACGGAATAACAAAGTTGTCCTTGTAACGGGCCTTAAACCTGTATTTTATGGAAAGCGAAGCGCAGAACAGCAAAATTTGGTTGTTCACAACCAGTTATAAGTGCATTATGTAATACTTATCAATAAACCAAAAATAAACAACATCTCCCTTAACATGCCAACAATACAAGAAACACTAGAAAAACTGGGTTTCACTTTAAATGAAACTAAAACATACTTGAATTTGCTTAACTTGGGTTCTTGCTTAGCAAGCGATTTAGCAAAAAAAACAGGATTACATAGAAGGCCTGTTTACGACGCCTTGAATAGATTAATTGAGAAAGGCCTTGTGAGTTATACTATAAAAACAGGTAAAAAATACTTTCAAGCTTCAAGCCCCGAAAAAATTCTAGATATTTTAAAAGAAAGAGAAAATGAAATCAGAGATTTGATGCCTGATTTGAAGGAAAAATTTGAAAGAATCAAGCCAGAGTATAAAGCAGAAGTTTATGAGGGAAAAGAAGGCTTGAAAACAATCATGGAACTAATCTTAAAAGAAAAGAAAGAATGGTTTGCTATTGGAAGTACAGGAAAGGGCCCATTAGTCTTACCTTATTTTATGGAATCTTGGACAAAAAAGCGAGAAAAACTAAAAATTTCTTACAAAGTTCTTGTAGCGAACACAGAAGAAGGGAAAAAAAGATTTGAAGAACATAAGAAAATGAAATATGTTGAACATAAATTCCTTCCTAAAGAAATGCAAAACCCCCAGACAATTTGGATTTTTGGCGATTATGTCGCCATTGTTCTAGTTTCTCTTGAATATCCCATCTCTTTTTTAATAAAAAACAAGGAGATTGCAGATTCTTACAGGGGATACTTTGATTTATTGTGGAAAAAAGTATAAAAACCATAAATTCTGTAACTAAGATTGGACAATAAAGACTTGAACACAAAATATAAAAATAAGTTATACACATACAAATATCATGTCAAAACTAGATGATTTAATCAGCGCAGCTAAAAATGAAGATTGGAGATTAGTAGATAGAACTATCCCTCAAATATGCAATAAAAAAACTTATGTTGAATGGGCATATAAAAAAGGGTTAAAACACCTCAAAGATAATGTCAGAGATTTGGCAGCGAGTATTCTTGAAAAGACTAAGGCCCTAACTTCAGGAATGAAAGAAAGATTATATTATGTTATGAAAGATGACTCTAATCCCTACGCTAAATTCAGAGCAGCTTGTGCATTAGCAGCTCATGACCGCAAATACCATTCAGATGAAGTAAAACAAGCTCTCGAAATTGCAAAAAAGGACAAAGGAATTTCAGGCATAGCAGAGGGTTATTTAAAAAAATATAATCCTTAAGACAACAAACTTAACGAGTTTGCGAAAAACGAAGTGCAGAACACTAATTAAAAATAAGCTAATCAGTTAGTAACTAAGATACAGACAATAAAGTCATTGAACTCAATAATCACATTATAAACTAAACCATATTAGATAACAACACTTATAGACATGGAACAAACAAAAGCCCTTTACCTAGAAGATTCTTATCTCAAAGAATGGGAAGCTCAAGTTCTCGAAGTTTCAGGAGAAGGAGAAAAAGCGAACAAATCTGTTGTTCTCAATGAAACCGCTTTTTATCCAAATGGCGGAGGCCAACCCTATGATACGGGAAAGATAATCAGAATTTCTGACAATGCAGAATTTAATGTAATTTATACTGGAAAATTTGAAGGAAAAATTTCTCATGAAATTGATAAAGAAGGTTTGAAAAAGGGGGATAAAGTAAAATGTCAGTTAGATTGGGACAGGAGATACAAATTAATGAGGATGCACACAGCAGCGCATATTCTCTCACCCATAATACACACGCAGACCCAAGCAATGATTACAGGAAATCAACTTGATGTAGACAAAAGCAGGGTTGATTTTGATTTAGAGATTTTTGACCAAGAAGCTTTCAAAGAATATATTAAATCTGCAAATGAGATTGTTTCCTGGAACTTGCCTACAAAATCTTATTATGTTTCTTCAGACCAGTTAGCCAATGACAAAAGCCTATGTAAGTTAGCTAAAGGCTTGCCCCCTAACTTAAAAGAAATAAGGATAATTGAAATAGAATCTTTTGACAAACAAGCTGACGGCGGAACACATGTCAAATCAACTAAAGAAGTTGGAAAAATAGTTTTCTTGAGAGCAGATAACAAGGGAGCAAAGAGAAGAAGAGTTTACTTTACGTTAGAGTGAAAAGCGTTAGCGCAGTTACTAATTATAATTTTAAGTTTTATTTTAAATGTCAACTTCACACTTAAAGAAAGCCAAGATAATAGTTTTCTTGAGAGCAGATAACAAGGGAGCAAAGAGAAGAAGAGTTTATTTCACGCTTGAGCCCTGATAGCCGATAATTGTAAGTCTTAATATTATTTTCAAAACAATTTTCTAAAAACCGAGGCTATGTGATTATTAACTTAAAGATGCCACGCAAATTTTTCCTACTTGACTTCGCCAGAGATAAGTGTAAATTATTTTAGTTTGATTATCTAATCATTGTTTTTTTGAGAGTTCTTGAAAAATCAGGCAAAATCCGGCATTCTACTACCACCCACCTCGCATTTGGCGAAGTCAAGTTTCTTAAACAAAACTTGATTAACTATACAAAATATCTGATTTTGGTTTTAATTTCTTTCCAACAATGTAATCAATTCCTCCGGGATAGAGTTCAGCTTGAAAAAGAACTTCAAAACCACAAAATTTCAAGAAATTAGACAATGTTTGACTATAGGTTTTATCAGCCCTGAAATCCGCTATCATCTGGCTGTATTTTTCCTCTTTCGCATAAACTTCAGCTTGTTTAACTAGAAAATGGGCTAAATCCCTTCTTCTAAATTCTGTGCCAACTCTCAAGTTTTTAATTTCCAAGGTCCCAATTAAACATTTATGTTTTTGAAAAACTATTCCCCCAACAATCACCCCATTACTGGAAACACTATACGCAGTTTTATAACCAGCATCTAGTTCGGGCAGACATCTCTGGTCTACCCATTGTTCATAGCCTAAATACCCTAAATTTTGTGTTCTTAAAAATTGGCCAAATCTCTTCAAATCAACACCCGCTACAGGCTTAATCAAAAAATCTGGCATCAAAACTGGCATCTTTATAATAACGTGAAGATTTTTTAAGCATTCATATTCTAAAGAACAACATTAAAACATATAATTTAAAAATCTCCTTCTCCTTGAAATTCATGGCAAATTCAAAAGAAAAGAATGAATTAGGAATAACAGCTGAAAAAGATGAAATCTCGGATTGGTTTACGCAATTAATCCAAAAAGCTGAATTAATAGAATACACCGCAATTTCAGGTTGTTATGTTCTCAGACCCAAATGTTATTTTATCTGGGAACAAGTTCAAAAATATTTTGATGAGAAAATTAAAAAAGACGGTGTAAAAAATGCTTATTTCCCTTTATTAATCCCCGAATCTTTTCTATTAAAAGAAAAAGAGCATGTTGAAGGTTTTTCCCCAGAAGTTGCTTGGGTAACCCAAACAGGGGACACAAAATTACCTGAAAAACTAGCTATACGTCCAACTTCAGAAAGCATAATGTATCCTTCCTATGCTAAATGGATTCGTTCTTGGAGAGACTTGCCTTTAAGAATAAATCAGTGGTGTAATGTTGTAAGATGGGAATTCAAGAATCCTGTTCCTTTAATAAGATTAAGAGAATTTTTATGGCAAGAAGGGCATACAGTATTCGCAACAAAAGAAGAAGCTGAAAAAGAAGCTGAAAAAATTCAAGATTTCTATTCAGACGTCTACAAAGAGATGTATGCTGTCCCTGTAATCAAGGGGATAAAAACAAATAAAGAAAAATTTGCAGGGGCAGACAGAACATTGACAATAGAAGCTTTCTTGCCCTCTGGGAGATGCGCCCAAGCAGGAACAGCCCATAATTTAGGACAAAATTTTGCAAAAGCATTTAATATTCAATTTAAAGATAAAGATGAAAAAGACAAATATCCTTGGCAAAATTCTTGGGGAATTTCATTAAGAACAATTGGGATTTCAATAATGATGCATTCAGATAATAAAGGTCTTGTTCTATCCCCCAGGGTTTCAGATATTCAGGTCATGATTGTTCCTATCTTTAAAACAGAAGATGAAAAAAAAGAGGTTTTAAAAGAAGCTGAAAAAATAAAATCAAGTTTAGAAAAACAAGAGATAAGAATTGAAATTGATTCAAGAGAAGCTAGCCCTGGATTCAAATTTAATGACCTTGAATTAAAGGGAATTCCTTTAAGGCTCGAATTAGGTCCAAAAGATCTCAAAGAAAAACAAGTAATTTACTGCAGAAGGGATAATTTTGAGAAAAAAGCAATAAAAACAGTTCAATTAGAAAAAGAAATCCCAAAGATCCTAGATGATATTCATTCTAGCTTGTATAAAAAAGCAGAAAATAATCTTAAAGCAAATACCGTTTCTGTAAAAACTATGCCTGAACTAATTGAAGCAATTAAAAACAAAAAACTTTCAAAAACAGAATGGTGCAGCAATGTTGAATGTGAAGATTGGATAAAAACGAAAACAGAAGGGGCAAAAATAATCTGCACAATTGATGAAGTTCCTAAAGGAAAATGTTTATTTTGCGAAAAAAAAGCGACTGAAGTTGTTTATGTTGCTAAAAGTTACTAAAATTTAGGACTTCGCGCTACGCTTGATTTGTAAATGTAATAGAATGAGCATCTTGGCACATGGTATGTATTGACTTAATGGCTTAAATCGTCTTTAAACTTACCTCTTTTGATTCTGTTGTTTATGTTGCTAAAAGTTACTGAATACTACACCCTATAAATTATTATAAACTGGAAGAATTCTGTAGTTTTATGAAAGTCCACCTATTAAATGTAGGTCTAAAAAGAAAAAAATATAGAGAATATATCTGTTATATTGAGTTAGGCGGAGAAAGATGCCAGAATTGTTATTTTGATGGAAGGCAAAATAGCAGAATACAATTAGTTGAAAGCAAAACAAAACCTCCAAAAAACATTAGATCAAAATGCAAATCATGTAAAACTGGTTTAGTAAGTTTTCTCGACCTTCCAAATGAACAAAAAATAGCTGTCTCAGAAAATCAAAAAAATGAACATGAACTAAATTACTTGATTCATGATTTAATTTATTGTCCTAAATGTAGAACCGCTTATATTAATTATAAATCCCGTTAATAATTTAAACTTCTAAAATCTAAAAAAATATGATTTTCGAAAAAAAAGAGGAAATTCCCGAAGATTTCAAACCAGAACTTGAAGCAGCAGGTTGTTTTATTGAACATGATGGAAAAGTCTTGATGTTATTAAGCCAAGATTACAAACATTATGGCAGTGTATGGGGTCATCCTGCAGGAAAACTAGACAAAGAAGAAAATGCAGAACAAGCATTAATTCGTGAAGTAAAAGAAGAAACTGGAATTAATCTAAAAAAAGAGGATATCTGGTTTATAAAAAGAGTTCACATAAGGAGTCCTGGCCAGGATTTTATTTATAATCTCTTTTATACAAAATTCGATGAAAAACCCGAAGTCCAGATAGACAAAAGAGAGCACAAAGAATTCCAGTGGCTAGAACCTGAAAAATGCTTTTCTCTCAAATTAATTCCAGATGAAGATCTAGCAATAAAACTCCTTCTTAAATTTAGAGAAAATAAACCAAATAATCTGTTTTAAGTGATTTACCCCCAATAATTCTTAAAAATCACTGTTTTTAGCCTATTTTTAAAATTTTTAACCTATATCCTGCAGCACAGAAAGGTTTAAATAGTGTATATTCTACACTATGTTAGAGTAAGATAAACACTAACAAAATAACATAATAAATCAAACCAAAAAAACCAATAAAATGTACGCAGAAAAATTCAATTTACCTTCAGACCCAACCCGCTACATAGATAAATATTTCTTAAGGACAAAAACAGTTCTTGAGGGAGAAAAACTAAATCCCTGGGTTCGTGCCCAGGTTTTCATAAGAAAAGGGCCAGGAAGAATCTATGGCATTGATGAAGCATTAGCTATTCTCGAAAAATACAGCCCACTAGTAGAACATGGCGGAAAAGTTTTTGCTCTGCCAGAAGGTGCAGAATATCAACCAAAAGACACATACATGATTATTGAATCTCCAATACAAGATATCATCGATTTAGAAACAATGTACTTGGGAGTTGTAGCAGCTGAAACAACTAAAGCAAATGACCAACAAGGAGTAGATCTCGAAGAAGTAACAAGAAGATCTACGGCAGTTGTTAAAGCAGCAAATAACAGACCATGCACCTACTTTGGCGCAAGACACTGGAGATGGGATGAAGATGAAGCAATTTCAAGAGCAGTTCTTAAGGGAGGCATGACCGGAGCTTCAACAGATATTGGTGCAGCGTGTATTGGAAAAAAAGGCAGTGGAACAACACCCCATGTTTTAGAAAATATCATGGCTTGGAAATATGGCTATGAAAGAGCTGTTCCAGAAACAATGCTGGCATTTGACAGGCATATAGAAACTGATGTTCCAAGAATAATTCTTTGTGATTACAGAAATAAAGAAATAGATGACACAATAACAACTGCAAGAGATTTAGAAAAGCAAGGAAGAACAAAACTCTATGGAACAAGAATAGACACCTGCGGGGAGAATATTGGCCAGGGGGCAATAAATGATGAAGATGCAATCCTTTATGACACTGATTTTTTAAAACTTAGCCCAAGAAGCAAGTTATATTACGCAGGCCATGGCGTGACAATTTCAGGAACACTTGCAATGCGAAAAAGACTAGACGAAGAAAACTTAGCTTATGTTAGTATCATGCTATCAAGTGGTTTTGCAAATCCTGCCAAGGTTAAAGCATTTACAGAAGCAGAACATTATTTCAAAAAAAGACTTTATGATGGCTTAGGAGTTGGACAACTTTTCCATTCACGCGCAACAAAAATGGATATTGTTGATGTTGGAGAAGACCCAGAACACTTTGTCCCAATTTCAAAAACAGGAAGATTTTACAGACCAAATCAAAACCTGGTTCTAAGATTAGGAGGGAAAAGATGAGAATATTTTATGATGTTGACACTCAAAATGACTTCATGAACAAAGATGGAGCACTTTATGTCCCAAATGCAGAACTGATAAAACCAAATCTTAGAAAATTAACAGAATATGCTGAAAAAAACATAATTCCAATTTTAGGAAGTGTTGACAAGCTCTTTGGAACAGAAGAATATAAAACTCGAGAACTTGAGTTGAAAAGATGGGGCGGTCCTTTTCCAGATTACTGTATGAACATGACAATAGGACAGCTAAAAATTCATGAAACTGGGATATGGTGGTGGGATAAAACCGGATCTGAAGATAGACACACATACATCCCCCATCATCTTGAAGGCAAAATCAACAGAATAGGGGAACAAGAGATAATTCACAACAACGTAAAAAGTATTCAAGAAATGTTCTACAAAATACCATCTCTTGCAAATGCCGGAACACCCCACGCATTTCCAATATTATACCACCATGGTGGTCTTTACATTGAAAAACAATCCTACAATGTTTTTACTAATCCACTAGCTGAAAAAATACTTGAACAAGCTGGAGTCAAAGAAGCAGTTGTTTACGGCGTAGGAATAGAAAGCATAAGGGCAGCGGTTATTGGCATGCAAGCAAGAAGAATACAATGCTATGTTGTTGAAGATGCTATAATGGGAATTTCTCCTGAAACAACCAAATCAGCCCTTGAAAAGATGGTAAAAGCAGGTGCTAAATTAGTCAAGACAAAAAATGTCTTAGAAGGTGAAATAAGATGAATTCCTGTCCGAATTTTGTTTTCCCAGAAATCGCAGTTTATGAGACAGATGTTGAACATGATTTTTCTCTTAGGACAGGAGCTTTGTTTGTTCATGCAAATAAACCCTGGAATATGAGGGCATATGGGGCAGAAGCAGTTCTTCCTAAAATAATCTTAATACATAAAAAAGCTGAAGAAAAAAAATGGGGTATTTTGGGTTCAGTTGACAGGCATTTTTATGAAGATGCTGAATTAATAAGGAATGAAGGTGGTTCTTTTGAAGACCATGGTATGAATGGGACCTGGGGTCAGCTAAGGATAAAAGAATTAGAGCCACAAAAAGATATCTATATTAGAAGAAAAGACGGACCAAGATCAGGAATAAGGATATATACTGAACAAGAACTTGTAGGTTTTCTCAAATCAGGAATGCAAATAATATTTGAAAAACAAAGCTATGATATTGCAACAAATCCCAATTTTAAAACAGCTTTCCAATTAGCTGTCAGAGCAGGATTGAAAAAAACAATAAATGTTGGATTTGGAACCGATTACTGTGACAGAGCAGCTGTTCTTGCACAATTAAAATATGGCAGGGAGATAAATCCCGATTTCGTAGCTTATCTTGTTACAGATGCCATAGAAGAAGTTGATATTGATTTTTCAGGAAAGATTGATCCAGATTTCGGAAAAAAAGCTATAGAAGAGATGGTAAATGCCGGAACCCAATTAATTACAACTAAAGATGTTTTAGAAGGGAGACTATAAAATGAAATACATTGAGTGCCCTGAAATCTACAAACCAGGAAAAAATGAAAAAAGCCTATTCTTCGCAGGAGGCATAACAGGATGCAGGGATTGGCAATCTACATTAGTCAAATTACTGTATTATGAAAAAATAACTTTGCTTAATCCAAGAAGAAAACATTTTCCTGATGGTGATAAAAATGAACTAACTCGGGCCCAAACAACTTGGGAATATGAACATTTCAAAAAAGCAACTGCAATTTCATTCTGGTTTCCTAAAGAGGCCCTATGCCCGATTACATTGTTTGAACTAGGAAAACAAAGCATGCAAAATAAGTTCATATTTGTCGGAGTTGATCCAAAATACAAAAGAAGAGCAGATATTGAAATACAAATGCAATTAGCCAAGCCTGAAATCAAATTAGTATACTCATTAAATAATTTAGCTCAACAAATTAAATCTTGTACTTAAAAAACTAAAATGGTTAAAAAAACACCTTATGAAACTTTGCCTGCAAATGGATTAATGCTTTTTCAAATTCATTACAAATCACAATATTATGATAATGATGCTAGAATGCCCGGAACAATTCCAGTTAACGAAAGATTTTATGTCCTTGCAAGTTCACAAGATGAAGCTTTAACTAAATCTCAATATTTAGTAACAAGAACAATTAAGAATAGGTATAAGTCTCTAGGAAAAGAACTCAAAGAACATGAAGCAATTGATGTTTCTCCAATATCACTTGAAAACTTGATAGTTGCAAGAGACTCATCAAACGATGGTAGGCTAGGTTGGATTAGTACTACTAAATGGAAGGACATTCAACTTTCTTTAGAAGAAGATCTAAAACACTATAGGTTAGGAGTCTGTTTAATTCCCAAAAAACAAACAAAGGATAAAAAATGAAATACAAAAATCCAGGATGCACAGCAGATATTATAATTGAAAGAAAAGGAAGCATTCTTTTAGTTAAAAGAAAACACGAACCATTCAAAGATATGTGGGCTTTGCCAGGGGGCTATCTCGAGTATGGGGAAGAAACAATTGAACAGACATGTATAAGGGAAACAAAAGAAGAAACAGATATTGATATCCAAGAATTAAAGTTGTTTGGAGTATATTCTAACCCAGATAGAGACCCAAGAGGCCATGTAATCTCACATGTTTACATTGCTACAAAATACTCTGGTCACAAAAAAGCAGGAGACGATGCTATTGAAGCTAGATATTTTCCTTTGTATGATAATCATCCTATGCTTAACTTTCCCCAACTTGCTTTTGACCATAATCAAATTATCAATGATTACAGAAGAAAAATCAGACCAAGGAGATGAAATTAAAAATGAAAATCCAATCATTTAGCATAATAGCGGGAACAACAAACTGTAATGCTAGTTGCCCTTATTGTATATCAAAAATGACTCCAAAAGAAGGAATGTGTTCTCAGCTCAATAAAATAAATTGGAGAAATTTCAGAAAATCATGTGTATTAGCCCAGACAAATAAGGTAACCAGTGTGATAATAACTGGAAAAGGAGAACCAACCCTTTACCCAGAACAAATAACTCAGTTTTTAGAGAATTTAGCTACTTTTGAATTTCCAGTTATAGAACTTCAGACAAATGCTTTATTACTTGAAGAATCACAATATCTCCATTACCTTAAAAAATGGTATGCCTTGGGCTTAACTATAATCTCAATTTCTATCACCCATTATAGCCACAAAAAAAATAAAGAGTTGATAGTTCAAAATTCAAATTACATAAACTTAGAAAATGTAATAAAAAAACTGCATGAGTTGGGGTTTTCAGTAAGGTTAAGTTGCACGATGATACGGGGTTATATTGATAATGTTAACGAAGTAAAAGAGATGATAAACTATGCAAAGAATTTAAAGGTTGAGCAATTAAGCTTAAGGAAATTAGCTTATCCTTATGAAGCAGAAAACTCGGATATTCTTAATTGGACAAAGAAGCATATAATAAAGAAGAAAGAAATAGATAAAATTACAAATTTTCTTGAAAAAAATGCGCATAAATTAATGACTCTAGAAAACGGTTCTGTTGTTTATGACTTAAATGGGCAAAATGTCTCACTTACAGATGCTTTGAGTATAATGCCAAAGTCTGATAATCTAAGACAAATAATATTTTTCCCAGATGGACACCTAAGATTTGATTGGCAATTTGGAGGTGCCACCTTAATATGATAAACTCTACAAATAAAAACCAAAAATTTTCACTAAAAGCAACTAGAACAGTCTATTGTTATTATTTTCCTGAAATCAGAGAAATAATTGACAAAATAACAAAGAAATTCCCCCATGAGATATTTTTGCAGTCAATTGAACCAGGTTTAGATAATTTTCATACCCCTGTAATTAATAAGTTTATAGAATATCATAAATCTCAAACCCCTGACTTAAAAGATTTTGAAAATAGGTATTATACTTCTGGAGCAAGTGAGGGGATTTTCCATATTCTTGTAAAAATAAAAACTGAGAATCCCCGAGCCATTATTTATGTCTTGAAAGGAGAATATGAAGGGTACAGGGAATATGGTTCAAGAATAGGCCTAAAAATTGTAGCAGTCGAGAAAAATCAAGATTTTTCAAAACTTGAACCAGGAATCTTCTTCATTTCAAATCCATCTGCAAGAGACGGAAATATAATCCCAAATTATGTTATTAATGAGATTTGCAAAATCCATAAAGTTGTATTTGATGGCACTTATATTGGTTTGACAAAAAACAACTTATTTGATCTTAAAAATAAGAATATCCTTGCAGTTATTTTTTCAATGAGCAAACCTTTTGGATTGTATTATTATAGAATTGGATTTGTATTCTCAAGAGAGAAAATAAAGACACTTGAAGCAAATATCTGGTTCAAAAATATACTCTCCTTGATAATCGCTGATAACATCCTAGACACAATCAAACCACAATATCTCTATAATAAGTATAAACCCCTTCAAAAAGAGATAATCGCTGAAATAAATAAAAGAGAAAATCTGAATTTAAAACCTAGTGATGCCATTTTGCTAGCTTATTCCGATAAAGCAGAAAGCTTAGAGAAATTTAAAAGAGAAGACTTTTACAGGTTATGCCTCACCCCCTACTTTTTATTAAGGGAGAAACAAAATGCAAGATAAAACATTTATTTGTTATATAATTAAACAAAATTTTTCAATGAACTGAATAAAAGAAAAGATTTAAAAGTAGTTATTATAATATAATGGTAACACAAAAAATGAAACCCCAAAAAATATTGATTGTTAAAGGAGACAAAAAAACTTTAAGTCATTTAAAAACTGTAAAAGAAGTAGAAAAGAGATTGGCTGGAATAAATTATTCATCAATCAGCATAGATGAGATGGATAATACTAATTTTGGGGAATATGGTTTGGTTATAAGTATTGGGGGAGATGGGACTTTCACAAGAGCTTCAAATCTTGTAGAAAATCAGCTTATTTTGGGGGTTAATTCAGACCCAGACACAAGTGAAGGAGCATTGACTAGTATTGATCCTAATACCCTAAATAATCTGGAACATATTCTAGAAGGCAATTTCAGAACAATTCAAAGAGAAAGGGCAGAAGTTGTAAAAAATAAAGAATTGATAAGAATCTATGTATTAAATAGTATTTTTATAGGTGCAGCCATGCAATTTCTTGCTGCGAGATATAAAATAAAATTAAGGGATAGAGAAGAAGAACAAAGAAGTTCAGGAGTTATTATTTCAACAGGCTCTGGTTCAACTGCATGGTTTAAATCTGCTGGAGGAGAACCTTTTGACTACAGTGAAAAAAGACTAAAGTTAATAGTCCGAGAACCTTATTTTGGCAAAAGAGTGTTTAAGTCAACAATACTAAAAGGAGAGATAGGAATGGGAGAAAGAATAGAGTTTGAATCTATGAGGGATTATGGGGGAGTGATTGTTTTGGATGACAAAGTCTATGACTTCAATAAAAAAGACCAAGCAGAAATAAGGATTTCAGACAAACCCCTGAATGTAATCCTAACCCCAAAAAATTAAATAGACCGTAGATAAAATGAAATTAAACCATAAAACAAAGAAGAATTTCAAGAAATTTATTATAGATTACTTCAAAGACTGGACAGTTTTTCAGACAATTTGGTTGATTTCCTTTATTATTTTAGATTTTTATCTGTTTTTTGTAATGCATGATACAGTCATTGGATTAATCGCATCTGTAACAGGAATTATCTGTGTAATTTTGACTTCTAAAGTAAGGATTAGCAATTATTATTTTGGCATTATACAAGTAGTGTTATACGCTTACATTGCTTTCCAGAACAGATATTATGGAGAAGTTATCTTGAATCTGGTATACTTCTTACCAATGTGTGTCGCAGGGATATATTATTGGTATAAAAATAGAGACCAGAAAAAGATTGATACAGCACTTATTAAAAAAATCAATACAAAAGAAGTTATCTTCTGGTTTTTACTTTCAGCAATAGCAATCATTGTTTATGGTCTTATTTTAAAGAGCTGGGGCGGACAATTGCCTTTTGTAGACGCATCATCGACAGTTCTTTCAATAACAGGCATGATTCTTACAGTCAGAAGGGCGAAAGAGCAGTGGATTATCTGGATAATTGGGGACATTGTTTCAATTAGCATGTGGGTTTATGTCCTAGTAAATACAGGAAATGATGTGAGCATTTTAATCATGTGGGTTGCATTTTTGACAAACGCTTTTTATGGATATTATAATTGGAGAAAAATAGAAAAAACTGAACCAGCGAGGTTTAGAAAATGACAATCAATTCAAGAAAAACAAGTGGTTTGATTATCGGTAAATTTATGCCCCCTCATTTAGGACATCAATATCTTGTTGATTTTGCAAGAAATTATGTAGATGAACTTCATGTGCTGGTTTGTTCTCTAAAATCCGAACCTATTCCGGGGCATCTAAGATATAAATGGATGAAAGAATTATTCCCAGGAGTTAATGTACAACACATGTATCATGACGATTTCCCTTCTGAACCAAAGGATGATCTAGAATTCTGGAGAAAATGGAAATCAGCTATTTCTGGTTATCTTTCAGACAAACCAGCGCAGTATTTATTTGCCTGCGAATCTTACGGAATTCCATTAGCTACACTTTTCGGAATGAAATATATCCCCGTCAGCCACACAAGAGAGCTTGTTCCAATCTCGGGCACAGAGATCAGACAAGACCCTATAAAAAACTGGCAGTATATCCCTGTTCCAGTTAAGCCATATTTTGTCAAAAGAGTCTGTATCTTTGGCCCTGAATCAACTGGAAAGTCCATGCTAGCAGAAAATTTAGCAAAACACTTTGATACAGTACATGTAAAAGAATATGCTCGAAGTCTGTTAGATCTAAAAGAAGGGAAAAGAAAAGGCACAGTGGATTATAAAGATCTCTCACTTATTGCTCGTGGGCAGATAGCTTCTGAAGAAGCACTTGCCAAACAGGCAAATAAGGTATTATTCTGCGACACAGATCTGCTTACAACTGAAATTTGGGGGAACATTTTATTTGGCAAATGTCCTGAATGGATAAAACAAGAATCTAAGAAAGAAACATATGACCGCTATCTTGTTTTAAATGAGAATGTTCCTTTTACTTCAGACAAACAAAGATATGGCGGAGACAAAAGGCAACTTTCTTTAGAAAGGTGTATTGTTGAATTAGAAGCTAGAGGAAGAAAATATTCAGTTATAACTGGCGATGATTGGGATTCAAGATTTAAACAAGCTGTAGGGGAAGTTGAGAAAATATTAAAATGTCAAAAACCTGAAGTTTTAGGATAAAAATGGAAAATCAAAAAATAATAGACAAGATAATAAAACTGAAAAAAGAAAAAAATGCAGTTATCTTAGTCCACAATTACCAACTTCCTGAAGTCCAGGATATTGCAGATTTTACCGGAGATTCTCTACAACTAGCACAAGAAGCTGCAAAAACAAAAGCAAAGATGATTGTCTTTTGCGGGGTTCATTTCATGGCAGAAACAGCTAAAATCCTAAATCCTGAAAAAACAGTTGTTATGCCTGACTTGACAGCTGGCTGTCCAATGGCTGACATGATTGACCTTAAAATATTAAGAGAATTAAAAAAAGAGCATCCCAACGCAAAAGTTGTTTGTTATGTCAACACAACAGCTGCAATAAAATCTGAATCAGATATTTGCTGCACCTCCTCAAATGCCCAGAAAGTTATTGATTCCTTAGATTGTGAAGAAATAATCTTTGTTCCAGACAAGTATCTTGGTGAGTGGGTTGCAAGAAAAAGCAATAAAAAATTTATATTTTGCCAAGGCTATTGCTCTACACACGCTAGAATTCTAGACACCCATATAAAAGAGCTTAAGAAACAACATCCAAAAGCCCTTGCCCTATGCCATCCAGAATGTTCAATCCCTGTAAAAGCAGCATCTGACTTTGTTCTGAGCACAGGACAGATGATAAAAATAGTGAAAGAAAATTCTTGCAAGGAATTTATAATAGCAACAGAGTTGGGCATAGTTTATCAGATGCAAAAACAGAATCCAAAAAAGAAATTCTATCATGTTTCTCCTTTAGCTGTATGCCCAAATATGAAAAAAACAACTCTCCCAAAAGTCCTGGATGCTTTGAAAAATCCAGAAGAACATGAAGTTCGAGTTCCAGAAGACATTTCAAAAAAATCAATTAAAGCAATCCAAAAGATGCTAGAGGTTTCAAAATGAGCAATCAGGAATTAATTGAGAAAATAGAGGGGCAAAAGAAAGAAAGAATAACTTATTATTATTCTATGGACAAAGCACTTACCACATTAACTAGCCCTGAAGCATGTAAGAATTATTTATTAGATTTGATTAGCAAAAATAAGGGATTTTATTGGTCAAACCCAAGAGACGGAGATTATTTAGAAGAAATCTTAAATGTTTACTGTTTTTTTGATAAAGCTAGAAAAATTGTCCCAGAAATAGGGGAAAATCTAAAAAATTTTGAATTTGGCATGTTAGAAGTCTTAATAGATGAGAATGCTTACTTTTCAGAAGTCCCACATTTTGAAGGGGCAATTGGCCAGTATACTGGTAGATGGATAATGAGCGGAATTGCAGATATACTTGAAGAAGACAAAAGTGCATTTTCAGGTGATGGGGTAACAAAGAAAATAGTAAATAATGTAGACCTAGATTATTTGAGTTCACCAACTTTAAATAAAAAAGATAAAAAATATGAACAACAATCAAGATTGATAAGTTTGTTTTTAACCTTAAACCCTAAAATGGTTTTGCACAAAACTGAATTTATTGATGTAGAAGAAGCAGTTAAATTAATCAAAAAATTAAAGGAAGCACTACAATAATAAAATGATAAACAGACAAATAAACAAGATAATTGAAAATGCTCTGAAAGAAGATATTGGAAAAGAGGATATAACAACAAATTCAATTGTTCCAAAAGATTTGATGACAAAAGCAGTTCTTTTAGTGAAAGAAAATGGAATCATCGCTGGCTTAGATGTTGCCAGAGAAGTTTTCAGAAAACTTGACAAGCAAATTTACTTCGAAAAACTTGTTGAAGATGGTTCTAAAGTAAAAAAAGGCCAGATAATAGCGAGAATAAGAGGAAAAGCAAGAGCAATTTTGTCAGGAGAAAGGGTTGCCTTGAACCTATTGCAGAGGATGTCTGGAATAGCAACAATAACAAATGGATTTGTCAAACTTTCTGGAAATGTAAAAATTTTAGACACTAGAAAAACAATCCCAAATTTAAGGATTCTAGAAAAATATGCTGTCAAGATCGGGGGAGGAACAAACCATAGATTTGGTTTATATGACGCTATTTTGATTAAAGATAATCATATCCAGATTGCTGGCAGCGTTGGAGAAGCAATAAGAAGAGCAAGAAACTCAAGAAAATCAAAAACAATTGAAGTTGAAACAACAAGTATGAAAGAGATTGAAGAAGCTTTAGAAGCAAGAGCAGAGATTATTTTACTAGATAATATGTCAATTGAAGAAATAAAGAAAGCAGTCAAATTTATTAATAAAAGAGCAAAGACCGAGATTTCTGGTGGTGTAAAACTGGACAGAATAAAAGACATCTCCAGAACAGGTGCAGATTATGCTTCTACTGGCTTTATTACCCATTCAGCAAAAGCATTGGACATAAGCTTAGATGTTGTAAAATGACTAACTTAAAAGAAAAATATATCGCGACTTTAGTTGGTTGTGCTGTGGGAGATTCTCTAGGCATGCCTGTAGAATCTTGGAAAAGAGAACAGATTCAGAAATATGTAGGCAGAATAACTGATTTGATTTATCCTGTCTTGCTAAAAGATTCTAAAGGAGAATTCATAAGAAAAGATGAATTTGGCAGATTAAGATATCTGACCAGAGACCTGAAAAGAGGAGAATACACTGATGACACAATCTTGACTCTAGCTCTTGCAGAATCAATCGCAGAAAAAAAATCTCTGGATTTGAAGGATATTGCAAAAAAACAATTAGAAGCATATGAACTATGCATTCAACCAGATGGGCATGTAAAAGGGGGATTTGGAACAACAACAAGACTAGCTTTCAATAATTTAAGAACTGGAAAAAGCCCACTAGAGTCTGGAATTATTGGGGGCCCAGGAAATGCTCCTGCAATGAAGATGTCTCCTCTTGGATTGTATATGGATGCAACAAACTCATATGAAAAAGGAATTCAATTTTCAAACCTAATTTCTAGAATAACTCACTTAGACCACAGATCAATAGCAAGTGGAGCTGTCCAATCACATTGTATCTACACTCTTCTCCGAAATCCAACAAAAGAAAATTTTCTAGATTCTCTTGAAAAAGTAAGCCAGACAAATGAAACTCTTGACAAATCAACACAAGAAATTAAATTACCTAGTTTAACTTCAAAACTAGAATGGATTAACAATAATCGGGATGCATCAGAGAAACAAGCGTTTCAAGAATTAGGTAATTCAGGCAGAGTTTATGAATCATATCCTTTTGCTTTGTTTATGTTTCAAAAATATTGGGAAAATCCACTGCAAGGATTAATCGAAACAGTGAATTACGGAGGAGATTGTGACACCACCGGAGCAATTTATGGTGCTTTATGTGGTTCAAAAAACGGCATGATTTTTCCGAAAAATCTTTTAAATATACAAAACCTTGATAAAATAACTAAAGCAGCCGTAAGAATCTACGAATTAAAAAAATGAAAATAGCACTAGCCCAGATGAATGTAATTCCAGGCATGCCTGAAAAAAATGTAGCAAATATGCTAGAAGAGATTAAATCAGCAAAAGAAAAAAAAGTTGACCTTATTGTTTTCCCAGAGATGTGTGTAGGAGGTTATTTTCTTGGGGATAAATGGCTTGATGAAGATTATTGTCTTAATTTAATGTCATTTAATGAACTCCTAAAAAAAGCGTCAAAAGGCATAGCAATAGCATATGGGAATGTATACGTGGATAAAGAAGCAAGTAATAAAAACTGGCATCCTAACAAAGATGGGAGAGTAAGAAAATACAATGCTATCTATGTTTTTCAGAATGAAAAACCATGTTTAAAAGCTAAAGAGACTAAAATAATTCCAGAGGGCATACAACCAAAAAATCTGCTTCCCAATTACAGGATTTTTGATGATGAAAGATATTTTTTCTCTTTAAAGGACATTGCACTTGATTATGATGTTGAAATTGAAGAACTTGTACAACCTTTTATATTAGACATTAAAGGAAAAAAAACGAACATAGGATTTGAACTTTGTGAAGATCTATGGTGCGAAGATTATAGAAGAAAATTAAAGCCACTAAACCTAACAAAAATACTGATTGACAATGGTTCAGACTTAATCTGCAACTTATCCTCATCTCCATGGACCTATGGCAAGAACAGTGCTAGAGACAGAAGAGTTTTATTTATAAAAGAAGATTGCAAAGAATTCAAACCTTTCTTTTATATCAACTGTGTTGGAGTCCAGAACAATGGGAAAGATATAATCACTTTTGATGGTGGCTCAACAGTCTATAACCTAGAAGGATTGCCAATAATTTTAAGCCAAAAACCCCATGAACAAGAACTAATCATTGTTGAACAAGGAGATTTTAATAAAAATCCAACTAAAAGAATTGAAAAATCAAAAATTGAACAAAAATATGAATCAATAATCCAAGGAATCAGGTCACAAAAAGATTTACTTAACTGGACAGAACAACCCAGCTATATGATTGGCTTGTCAGGAGGAATTGACTCAAGTGTTGTAGCTTGTTTATTAGTAAAGGCAGTTGGAAAAGAAAAAGTTATTGGAGTAAATATGCCCTCAAAATACAACAGCCAAAAAACAAAGGGTGTTGCAAAAGAAGTTGCAGACAAATTAGGGATAAAATATGTTGTAATCCCCATAGAAGATATGTCTGTCTTAAACCAAAAACTGTTGAATGGAGCAGATGTCTATGGGGATAAGAAGCAACTGACAATTAGCAATATAGAGAATATTCAAGCTAAGATTAGGGCAACTTCAATATTATCCAATTTAGCAGCTAAATATGATGGTCTATTCACAAACAACGGCAACAAATTAGAAACAGCCCTTGGTTATACTACCTTATATGGGGATGTTGGTGGAGCAATAGCGCCAATAGCAGACCTAACAAAAGCAGAAGTTGTTGAATTAGCAGTATTCTTGAATGAAAAAATATTCAAAAAACAGATTATCTCAAAATTGCTTATTCCAAATGAATTATGGCAATTTCGGGAAGAACAAATTCAACCAAGTGCAGAATTGAAAGACAACCAAGTTGACCCAATGAAATTCTTATACCATGATGCTTTGCTTGAAGCATTTACCGATTATCAGAAAAAAAGTGCAGAAAAGATAATGCAATGGTATTTGGATGGAGAAATTGAACAAAAATTAAGAATCAATCTAGAACTGATTAAAAGATGGAACATAGACAATCCTGCTGAGTTTGTGAAAGACTTAGAATGGTTTGACAGATCAATACAAGTAAGTGTCTTCAAAAGAGTCCAGTCACCTCCAATAATCATTACAAGTAAATCAGCCTATGGATATGATGTAAGAGAAAGTATCTTGCCTTATACGCAATCAAAAAAATATTTAGAATTAAAGAAAAAGGTATTATTGATGAAAGAATATAAACCAAAGAATAATTAAAATTAAATAAAACAGAGTTAAAAATGGATGGGTTAATAAAAACAGATTGTGCAGTTATTGGTGGCGGATTTGCTGGTTGTTCAGCTGCATTAGAGCTTGCCAATTCTGGCAAAAAAGTGGATTTATTTGTTAAGGCAAAATTATTGAAAGACAGCAATAGTTACTTGACTGCAGGGGGATTAGCCGCAGTTCCTCTAAAAGACGGCAAAATCCTTGAAGGAGATTCTTATGAAAAACACGTACAAGAGACAATTGCAGCAGGAAAATATCTTAACAACCCTGCAACAGTCAAATTCTGTGTTGAAAGTTTCTTTAATGAGGTTATAGGGTGGCTTGTCAAACAAGGCGTAGAATTTGACAAATCCCCTAGTAATCCGAAAGGTCCAGAATTCTATGAATATGACCTTCACAAAGAAGGAGGCCATACCACCAGAAGGGTTTTTCATGCAAGTGACAAAACTGGCGAGATGATTATGTCTAGTCTTACTAATTTAGTAAAAAATCATCCAAACATAAAGGTTCATGAGAATCATATGGCAATTGATTTAGTAACCAGGAATAAATTAAAAAAAACAAAAAAAGAAAAAGATATTTGTTTGGGACTTTATGTTTATGACATAAATCAAAATATTGTAAAAACAGTTTCAAGTAAAGCAACATTTATTGCAACAGGGGGTTTAGGAAAAGTCTTTACGTATACATCAAATTCAGACATCTCAACAGGAGATGGTTTTGCAATGTGTTACAGAATGGGGTTGCCTTTAGCAAACATGGAATTTGTACAATTTCACCCAACTGTCTTTTTTGACCCAAGCGCTTCTCAAGAATCAGAAAGAAGATTTTTATTAACCGAAGCTCTGAGAGGAGAAGGAGCTATCCTAAAGACAGCTAAAGACTCAATTGATGATTTTGTTCTGAAATACGACCCAAGAGGGTCAAAAGCAACTCGGGATATAGTAACAAGAGCAGAAGATCTTGAGATAAGAAGACTTGGATTAAAGAATTTATGGCTTGATTGTACAAAGATTCCTAAACAAAAATTAATAACTGGTTTTAAGAATGCTTACGAATTTTGTCTAAACAAAGGCATTGACATATCAAAAGAACCTGTTCCAGTGATATACGCTGTACATTATTCAAATGGCGGTGTTTTAGTAGATAAAAACAGTGAGACTAAAATAAATAACTGTTATGTCATGGGGGAAGCATCTTACACTGGTTTTCATGGAGCAACAAGACTAGCATCTAATTCTGCTCCAGAATGTATCTTATTCGGAAGAACAGCTGCAAAACATTTTACCTCAAAAAGAGATCAAGAAAAAACAAGAATGCAAATCCCATTATGGAAAACAGGAAAAGCAAAAGAAGCAAGAGACAAAACAACTCAAGAGTATTATTGGGAGACAGTAAGAAGAACAATGACTTCTTTGTGTGGAATCTCCAGAAATCAAGAAAGACTTGAAACAGCAAAACAAGTGCTTTCAGCTCTAAAAGGCAATATAAATCAGTTTTATTGGGATTATCTCATAAATAAAGACTTTCTAGAAATAAGGAATATTGCTGATGTTGCGAATATAATCCTCGAAAGCGCATTAGAAAGAAAAGAATCAAGAGCTTGTCATTTCAGAGAGGATTTCCCTAAAACAGATGACAAAAAATATCATGGCCTGACAATAATCCAAAAAGACAAAAAGCCCTATATCTTAAAATTAAAATAGATTATATACCAAAAGCAAGGCACAGAATTAAAAATGAACAAAAAAATTAAAAAAGTACTGATTATAACAAAGCAAGTTGCACTTGATTATTATAAGAAAGAATATAAAACCAAGAATCCAGAAAAATTAAAAAAAATTCTAAAAGAAAAAAGATTGAATGCAAAAGAGTTGTTAAGAGAGCACAATACCCATTACAATACACTTGAAATCGTTAAAAGAACTTTAGCAAAGAACAAGATAAAATACAAAATTGCAACAAAATCTAAGTTAAAACCATCAGATTTCAAAAATATTGATTTAATCATGCCTGTTGGTGGAGATGGAACTTTTATTGAAGCATCAGACTACATCTATGATTCAAGATTGATTTTTGGAGTAAATTCAGACCTAAAAAGAAGCAAAGGATTTTTTATGTGTGCAAATTCAAAAAACTTCAAAAAGTTGTTTAAAAAATTCTTGCAAAACAAGTACAAAATCCAAAAATTTTCCAGGCCAGAAGCAATGGTCTACAATGAAGAAACTTGCAGATTTTTAGCAGTCAATGATATTTTTGTTGGAAAACCTAAAAGCACACAAATGGCGAGGTATTACATAAAAACAGACAACCAGTCCGAATACCAACAAAGCAGCGGAATTGTTATTTCCTCAAAAGATGGCGCGAAAGCCTGGCTCATGAATATCAAAGGTTCAAAATCATTTAAAAATCATGAAAAAGAATTGCAATTTATTAATAGGGAACCTAAAAATATGGGAAAACATTACAAATTAAATCAAGGTTTTGCGAAGAAAATAACAATAAAATCAGATGATTATAATATGATAGTTTCAATAGATGGAAGTGAAGGCCCATTCTTATTTGATTTGAACAAAGGCCATAAAGTTATAATCAGATTAAGCAAAAATCCACTAAGAGTTGTAAAATTTTAAAATGATAATCAAAGTAAGCTCAGACTTGAGAAAGGAGGAGATTTGGGCAAATGGCCATGAACTTGCAAGCATAATGGGCAAAGACAGGTCAAAAGGAAAAAGAGTTTATGAATATCCTCCTGAAAAAAAAGCCCATGTTTATACTTTTAAAAATCCAGTTCTAATGACCGATAATTATCGAATTGGAAAATTAGCTCCAACTTTAAGAGATACCCTATTTTCTTTATTTAATGAAAAACCAAGAATTGTTGCTTACGATAGAGTAAGTGTTTTTTGGGATAGCAAACATTCCAAAGTTTGGTGCCCTTCAATTGACACAATGGTATATGCCAAAGCTTTAAGGAAACTATTCAAACAAAGAAGAAAATTTGGCAGGGTAGTTGAGATAGGATGTGGTTCGGGATTTCTAAGTAAATATGTCCTAGCAAAGGCAGAGATTAAATCTATTCTTGTTAATGATATAAATAATTTGGCAATCGAGTGCGCTAAGGGAAATATTCAGGATTCAAGAGCATCTTTTTCAGTAGGAGATGGCCTTAAAAAAATAGCAAATCAGAAATTTGATCTGATTATCTGCAATCCACCATATGTCCCAAGGCCAAGAAGCATAAGAGATAACGCTTATGAAGGAACAGGACTTTTGGATTATCTTATCCATGAGGGTCAAAAATATCTTACAGATAATGGGGTTCTTGTGATAAATGTCTCGAGTCTATGCTACAATGAAATTTTTAAAAGAAAACCCCAGATGGATATGGAAGTCCTCGAGACAATGGAAGTTCCGCTTAAAGTCAACAATATACTGAATTCAAAATCTTGGGTAAGTTATCTCAGAAGCCAAGGTTTGAAAAAAAACTATCACCAAGGTTATGAATACTGGCAGAAATTAAATATAATCCAACTTACGAAAAAAGAATAAAATGACAAAAATCAGTTTATTAGGCGGAAGTTTTGACCCAATACAGAATGCGCATATAAAGATAATAAAATATCTTTTTGAAAAAAAGATTTCAGATGAAGTCTGGGTAATGCCCTGCGGGAATCACGTATTTAAAGGAGAACTCTCAAACGCAGAACATAGAAAAAAAATGATCGAACTCGCAATACAAGGATTAGACCATGTCAAATTATGCAATATAGAATTAAAATCAAAAGAAAAAAGCTATTCTTTTGAAACTCTCAAAAAATTAAAGAAACAATTTCCCAATAACGAGTTTTATTTGGTCATTGGGACAGATATCCTCCAAGAAATTGATAAATGGCACAAGTATAAAGAACTTTTACAAGAATCTAGTTTTATTATATTTGAAAGAAAAGGTTACAGATATACCCCTTTTCCTGGAATGAAAGTAGTTCATTTTATTCAAGAAAATCCAGATAATATTTCTTCAACAGAAATAAGAGCCAGAGCTAGAAAACATCAAAGCATATCTAATTTTGTTCCAAAACAAGTAGAAACATACATAAATAAAAATGGGTTATACACATGACACAGATATTATTTCTTGGCAGAATGCACCTAACAACAAAATTTCAACAGAAAGCTCTTTCTTCGTTAAAAGGAATTTCCCCCAAAAAAATTGGAATAACCATAAAAAAACCTTTTGATACTTTGATTGTAGCAGTAACTTCTTCAAATCATGAAAACACAAAGAGAAACCCATTGTCCATAGAAAAAAGGGTGGAAGCACTCGTCCCATTTCTAGAAAAAATAGGCATTAATTACAAGATCGTCCCTATCCCCGATATCCCCGGGGACAATAAATGGGTGGACTATATTGAAAAACAGATAATATATCAAAGCAGGGGGAAATTATTTATAAACCCGGAAAATACCGTCTTATTCAGTTCAACTCCTTCTGTGATAAAATTGTTCAAGAAGAAAAAATATAATGTTATTCTAGCAGAGATAAGAAAAAATGGGACTTACAAAACTTTCAGACCATTTGAAATCATAAATATGCTGTTATCTGCTAAAAAAAATTGGGACCGCCCTGATGCAAAATGGAAAAGATATACTTCAGACGCTTCAATAGAAACATATAAAAAATATGGGCTAGGGGATATTATTCTCGAGATAAACCATGATCTTCTAACAACATCAGAAGGAGAATTATCTGAAACAAGAGATTTCAGGACGTATGGTAATCTGATGGACTCTAGCATGCCCATGAAATGGAAAGAACTCTCTTCATTTATAAAATCTGGAAAAATAATTGATTGTGGTTGCGGAACAGGCACCTTGCTTTACTACTTATCTGAAAAATTCAAAAATTCCGAAATAATCGGATTAGACCTATCAAGAGAATTTCTAAGTCATTGTTTAAACCAAAACTATCCGCATCCGAATGTATACCTCTATAAAAAAGACATCTCAAAGAAAAACTTCACTTCAAATTCAATCTCTACAAAGATTTTTTCATCAATTCTCCATGAAGCTTACTCTTATAATAATTATAATCTAAAGTTTGTAAAACAAACAATAAAAAATTCTTATGAAGAATTAAAAAAAACAGGCAGGATAATAATCCGTGATGGGGTTAAACCTGAAAAAAAGACTATTTATCTTTGGCTAAATAATAGTGATGGTAAAATCCATCCTGCTAAAATTAAAAAACTGTCAACAGAAGCACGATTTTTGAAATTCTCCAAAGTTTTTAAGAAAAAAACAGGCATTAAATATGAAATCAAGATGATTGACAAAAAGAAATATTATAAGCTGTCTGTCCAAGATGCTTACGAATTTATTAATAAAAAAGATTATGTAGAAAATTGGGATGTAGAAGCAAATGAGGTCTATGGAATTATGACTTTCAAAGAATACTCCAAGATATTAAAGAAAACTGGCTTTAAAATAATAAGGGGCTCAAAAGAAATTTTAAATCCTTGGATAAAAAAGAATAGATTTTTAGGAAAAGTGGCTTTTTTTGAGATGAAAAATAAAAAGCTTGTTCCAATAGAATTCCCTGCAACTCACCTGATTTTAGTGGGAGAAAAATAAAAATGAAAACCCATAATGTCTGTAACTCTAAAAGCGACAGCGCAGTAGCAAGGTATTTAGTATTATGCTCATTGTTGAGGTTCATAAGGAGACTTCCTTATACACTAAAGTTGGAGGATGGCGATTCTGAAGACAGGTTGCCGTGTAAATAATGAAAACCCAAAAAGGAAAAGACAGACTAGTTTACCAAGGTCATATTAAATTAGTCAAAAGACCATATGGCGGAAAAGATTATGATGTTATTGTCTCAAAAAATGCAGCAATTATACTTTATATTGATGAAAAAGACATGGTTTACTTTGTGAAGCAATTCAGACCAGCTATTGGCAAAGAAGTACTATCATTGGCAGCAGAAACCCTTGACAAACCAGGATTAAGTCCATTAGAAGTGATTGTAGAAGGATTAGAAGAGGAATGTGGAATAAGGATAAAAAAAGAACAGGTTGAAAGTCATGGATATCTTTATTCTTCTGAAGGGCATGATAGTGAAAAAGTCTATCTTTTTTCAGCTCGTGGAAAAGGAGAATATGTAAGTCAAAAATTAGGGGAATTTGAAAAAATAAAAGTTATCAAGATTCCATTTTACAAAGCATTCCAAATGGCTATGAAGAATCAGATTCATGGAGCAAAAACAACTCAATTATTGATGTATGAATTTTTAAGGAGACATAATTCTAAAGAAAAATAAAAATTTAAATAGTGTAAGTTATACACAATATAATGAATCATCTCGGTCCAAAGGCCAAGGCATCTATAATGATAAAAACTACGATGAAAAGCATTAGCGCAGTAGCTAGGTATTTAGAATTACGCTCATGCTCAACACACTTAAAGTTGGAGGATGGCGATTCTGAAGCTTAATCGCCATATAGATAATGAAAGATTATCCAAAACCTTCTGTAACAGTTGACATAGTCATTTTTACAATAAAAGACAATGATTTGAAAGTTCTTCTAGTAAAAAGGGGGATAGAACCTTTCAAAGGAAAATGGGCTATTCCTGGCGGTTTTGTACATCTTAATGAATCTCTTGAACAAGCTGCTGAAAGAGAACTAAAAGAAGAAACTAATGTTAAAGAAGTTTATCTGGAACAATTATACAGTTTTGGGAATGTTGGAAGAGACCCAAGAGGAAGGGTGATAACAATTGCTTATTTTGCTTTAGCAAATTCAGACAAAATAAATCTCAAAGCAACCACAGATGTCTCAGAAGCAAGATGGTTTTTAGTATCTAAGCTACCTGAACTTGCTTTCGACCATAAAAAAATAATGGACTATGCCCTAAAAAGATTAAAATGGAAATTTGAGTATACAACAGTTGCTTTTTCTCTTCTAGACAAGAAATTTACATTATCAGAACTTCAGGCTATTTACGAAATCGTTTTCAACAAAAAATTTGACAAAAGAAATTTCAGGAAGAAAATCCTCTCTTTGGGCATCTTAAACGAAGAAGAAATAAAGAAGAATGTCTCCAATAGGCCCCCACAACTTTTCTCTTTAAAAGAAAAAATCGGCAAGGTAATCGAAATTCTTGGAACTAATTAATAAATGAAAAGACTAATTCTTCGCACTTCGTTTGATCTCTAAGTTAAAGTTTTTTCTTTTTTGAAAACAAATGAGCTTTATCGCCCCCCAAGTGCGAGTCATCAATAATATGAAAAGCGAAGTGCAGTATCCTAGTAGTTGAGATTATGCTTGCGCTTTGTTAAAGTTGAAGTATGGCGATTCCTCACCCTCACTTGACTCTTAATTTATTACTGCTGTAGACTTTACATTTAATATTTATCACAACAATACTTTTAAAGAAAAGAGACTAATAAAAATTATGAAAACAAAGTGCACTAATTTAGTCAGTCAAATTTATGAACACTGCTCTCCTCTTGAAGTAAAAAATGAACGGGAAGTAAGAGAGAGTGAACAAGAAAGGAGAATATCTAATAATGTTGGAACAACTACTGGTGTTCTTTTTGGTGCAGCAATGGGGGGGATAATATCACTTAGTAATCAATCCCCTCTTGATTGGTATGACTATATAGCTGGCGTAGTGATTGGTATGTTGGGTTATTACACGGGTTCTCTTTTAACTAGGGGGATAATTCAAAATCAACAAAGGACAGAAGGAAGGTCATTCATGGATAATTGTAGATGGTTGAGAATCGATGATGAAAGACACAAGAGGGAACCAACAATTAGGACAAATAGGTATCGAGATATTGAAGAATCCTGGAAAGAAGTAGATGGGAAGTATACTTGTAAATAAGCCAGAAGAGATTATGTCTTACCCCATATGAATTTTAGGCATAAAACTCTCTCCAAGTTCTTTTTCAATATAACCCGTATCAAAACTGGAGATAATATCAAACTTATTCTTTAATTCCTTCATGATTTTATGGAAATCATCATAACTCTTGACTTCAAACTCTAATTCAAGATCCCATGAACCTATTGATTTTGAAACGCCGAGTATTTCATTTAGGGAATAAACATATTTCAAAAGCTTTTCTTCTTTTTCAGTGGTTTTATTTTGATAATAAATAAAAGCTTTGCAATAATGAATTCCAAGTTTTTCCCTGTTCAAACTTAATCTAAATGCACCAATAACATCTTTTTCTCTTAATTTTTTTATTCTTTGGATAACAAGTGTTGAAGAAATTCTTGCTTTTTCAGCCATGTCAATAACAGAAACTCGAGCATTTTTTTCAAGTTCAACAAGTATTTTTCTATCTATTTCATCAATCTCTTCTTTTTTGCCTCCAAGTTTCCAAGAAACCTCATTTTTATCATCAATAAGCCATTTTCTGTGGTGTATCGTTGCTTTGTTAAAAACAGAAATCCCTCTTTCAGCAACAAATTCACTATACAAGTTCATAAAACCATCAAGAACTTTGTCAAATTCAGAAATGCTTTCAGAAGCAACACCGAAAATCAAGTCCCATCTGCCAGAACATAGTATAACCCAGACTATTTTTTCTTGTTTTTTCAGATAATTAAGGATTTCCTCTTCATTTTGCTTATTCAATGACCTGAATCTTAAATATATTTTGTGCGTCAGATAACCAAGTTTCGGAACATTTATGTGTGGAAAAAATCCAAGTATAACTCCATCTTCCTCTAATTTCTTTATCCTGTAATTGACAACTTGCTTCGAAATTCTCGTCTTTTTGCCAATCTCAGAATCTGATTGCCTTGAATTCAAGTCTAATTGATTCAATATCTTCCAATCTTTTCCGTCGAGCTTTATTCCTTCAGTTTTATTTTTCTTGACTTCATTCACCATATTTTGTCATAATCAATTATATTATTTAAATCTTTTCATTTTGACAAGAGTTTCTAAAGAAAATTATATTAACCCCTTTTTCTATGTGTTACTATCAAATAGTAAATAATAGTAAATTAAACACAAACCAAAATGACACAAGATATTAACTTTTTAGAAGATCTTAACAAAACAAAGGATTCCAAAAAATCTTTCATATTGTACAAAGCAAGTAATTGTGGGGATGCAAAAAGAATATTTAAGGGACTCTGCAATGTTGTTCAAGACTTTACTGGAAACGCCCATTCTTGTGTTTCAACTCTTGAAGAAACTTCAGTGGGATTTTCATCAACACCAAGTAATTCGGTTTATAATCCAAGCAAAGGAGAGTTTGTTACTTTGCCTCGCAAACAGCCCGAACTAGAGTACTTCTTAGAATATTCGCCTTTTCCAATAAAAGTTAATGATTTTAACAAAAAAGGCACAAGTCATATAAAACTCAAAACCTCAAATAGTGCAGCCAGATTTTTCACAGACCCGAAAAAGGAATACACCTTTGTTATAGTCAGAGGTATAGATAAAGAGGATGTAAAATCTAGAGAAGAAGAATTTTATCGGGTTTTTGAAGGTACATATTATGACTATAGAGATTCTTTAGAAAGTTGGGGTGCTCCAACAATTGCCCTAAAAATAAAGAGGGACAAAACTCCAGAGAATGCATCAAGAATAGAAATTCTTTTGAGAGGAGCTCAAACCGAATGCTTTAGGGATTTTGTAGGAAATCCCTTAGCATATTATAATGCATATGTATATTCTTATTGTAGTATTGCTCGTGAAAAAAATATTGTGATACATTCCAAACAATTCGAAAAACACGATAAACTTCAAAGTTGTCCTTACTACACTAGAGAAGATATTGAATTACCTTTAAGTCCAGATAAAAAAGAAAAGGACCATAGATCACAGAAGAAAAAGGATCGAATGTTTAGGGCTACACTTAAAGATTGCATTGTTAGACAAATTGTTCCAGGATTTAGGGAAGTTGCGACTATAGCCGAAAGAGCACATATTTCAAAATCTAATTGGGGAAGCAATAAAGTTTATGGTAGACTAGATGGGCATCCAAATGATCGACTTTGGACTCAGATTGCTTTCTATCTCCGGGAGGAAAGAAAATGACAAAAACAACCTTAGAACAAAAAACAGACGTCTGGCAAATTAAAAGTGCAAAGGCGAATGCCACACTCAATGTCGAATATGGAAGAGGATTAACTGAATGGACTGTGTTTCAAGAGCGTTATCGCAGTGGTTATCATCCAGTTAATCCTGAAAATTTAGTTTATGAAATTAACGCAAGATATCATCTAGATTCTATTTCACTAGACTTAAAACTAGGAACAAAAAGAAGAAGGATAACAATTAAAGGCAGACAACTTAGGCAACTAGTTTCATATTTTTCTTTATTGAGACCTCATGACCCCGATTGTAACGATATTTATAATGCTAAAAGATGGGATAAAGGAGGTTCATTGTCATTAAAATATGATTGGATATACCCCCAGAATATTTTCCAAGAAAAAATGGAAAAAAGAGTAGGAGAAAGAATTACTGGTAGTGTTGGAATAGACAGTCACACTGGGAAAAAAATGCGTTTGTTCGGGTACATCACTCAAAGACGTGTTAAGAAACTCTTTAGAGAATTTTTAAAACCTAAAGATTTCAGAGTACAATTTTCATGCGACATACAAGTACCTCTTAATGAAATAGTCTTAGACAAAGATAGGGAGCCAGTTTATGATCTTCCAAGACAAAGAGCGAAAGACCTTCAAGGTAGTTATCTTTCTGGAAATTTTCCTGAATGGGTACTTTTTGAAGAAGTAAAGAAAGATAAGCGACTTAAGCAATATCTTAATTCAAAAGCAATTATAAGAAAGTTAGAAAGAGAAGGAAAGTTACCAGAATTGGGCAAAGTAGTAAGAGAAAAATTAATTGATATTGCGGGATTTGACCCAAAAAAAGATGACATTCAAGCACTTTTTTTCGCAGGAGTGTGCCCCATGGGATATTTACGAAGAGAAAATATTTATGGTATTTCAGAAGATTATTGTTTACCTGGTAAATTGAAAAGACTTTCGGAATTCTATAAACTGGGGGGACAATTCAAGCCAGATATTCTCACCGAGGTTTTTGGTACAGTTGCTAAAATGGTGGAAAGAAAATGAAAAAACAAACCAAAAATCATGTTGAAGATAAAGAAATTGAAGAAAAATTTGAACAAGATGAGAAGCTTTTCAAAATAAAGATGGAGGAACAAGAAAGATGACTGATTTAGAAGACATCAAAGGTTATGCATCCCTTGCCTATGGGTATGAATTATCCGAGGATGTTTCTCATCGGATTTCATTGAGAGAAAATGAAAAAGAAGTGCTTACTGAACTAATAGAATCAATAATATCTAAGATTGTTAAAACCCAAAAAAGAGAGGATTTTAATTTTATGGTGTCCAAGATAAATGACCCAACATTCAAGGTAGGAGAAAAAGAACTACAACTTAAAGGCCAATTTATAGGATATGATATTTCTTGGTGCGAACAACCGCATAATTCGGTGATTAATTTAGAAGAATTGCAAACAGATCTTGAAACAATGAAACATAACTTGCTGGAGTTTTTAGACCCCTACAGGCTTGGTTCATTAGGAAATCCCAAATTATATCTCTTTACAGGCTCTAGGTGAAGAGATAAACCTTAAATTATCCGCTCCTCTCTCAATTTCTCAACCTTACTCAAATCATCATGATGCCGTGCTGCAGAATTTCTTTCACAAGAGGGTCCCGTTTATTGTTATAAAAATTATCTGAGAAGTAATGAACTTCTATATTCTTCTTGTATCTTTTTTCCACTTTTCTTATAATTTTTTCAACATCCTTCTTATTTATTTCTTTGGAGATAATCGCTAGATCCATATCTGAATTTTCCTTAAAAATAAGCTTGGCATAACTGCCGAAAAGATAAACGTTTAAAAGATTTTTTGTTTTAAGCAATTCATCTTTTATATTTAAAACTAAAAAATAATCTTTTAGGGGGAGTTGTCTGAAGTAAGTATATTGTTCGGAGACTGCGTTTATAATTGGTTTTATCTCATTGTTTTTGAAATTTAGAATTAGAAAGTTTCTCACCTTGGCCAAAATTTTAAGATTGAGCAGTTTTGCAAGATGTTTATCCAAAACTACATTGGGCATATTTGTCTTTTCTTTTATCGCCTTCCGAGTAAATCTGGAACCAGGAGATACTGAAAAAACAGTCAATATCTTCAAGACATTTAAATCAAATAACTCAATCATTTTTCTGCCAAAAGTCTTTTTATTTTTTCTATATACACCAAGACTATTTTGCTGTAAAACTGGTTTGCTCTTTTTCCATACTCCCCTTTCAAAAATTTGGTCCCAGTATAATACTGAACTTTTGTCCTGTCTTTTTTTGCTTCAGTTAAATCATTTGCTAAAGATAAAAATTCCTTATATCCTATTTCAATAAGATTGAACAATTCTTTGTTTTTTATAAGCTCTTGCAAAAGTTTTATGGTTGTTGCATGAACTTCAAAATCAACTTTTATTCTAAATTTTTTGACAAATAGTAATTTAGTTATATCATGCATAGCGTAGTAACCAGAGATTATGCTCCATCTTGGAAACTCCCCAATATTCTTTTTGCAATGCTCTAGATTATCTTGATAAGAATTTTCAAAGAAATTTATGTACCTGCCTATTTCAAACTCGCCAATTCTGCTTATCTTGCCTTCTTTTAATAAGGTATTTATTTGTACCATTATATGGTATTTAGTAGATATGGCTTTATAAACTTTACCATTTTATGGTACTTTTTAGTAAAAAAATAAAACCCTAGATTACCCCCTCTTCCGTTAACTTCCCCACCTGTTTCTTCTTCGTATTGAAAATTCTTCCAAATCTCACGAGAATGTAATTAATTGAACCTCGATACTTTTTAGGAAACAATTCTTCAAGGTCTTTCTCAATCTTATGCGGATTTTTATTCTTTGTCCATCCAAGTTCTTGAGCTAAAAAAGTAATATGTGTATCAACACCAATTGTCTGATATCCTTGAACAGCTAAATAGACATTAGCAACTTTTCTTCCTACTCCTGGAAGTTCTAGAAGTTTTTCTCTGTCAGAAGGAATCTTGCATCCATAAGTATTAACCAATACCTTGGATGTTAATAAAATGTGCTTTGCCTTGGTTTTATAATAATTAACTGGTCGAATTATCTTCTTAATATCCCTTAACGATGCCCCAGCAAGGTGTTTTAATGTGGGATATTTCCTATAAAGCGTATTAGAAATTGCAATAGTTGTTTCATCTTTTGTTTGTGAAGAAAGGATTGTAGAAATCAAGACTTTCCATTTTTCAGGCCAATCAGCAGCAAGCCTCACATCATCGCGATGTTCAACCAACTTTTTCAGTTTTTTTAATTGTTGAATTGCTTTTTTTCTTTTTTGGTCCATAGAACAGAAAAACATTATAATTTTTAAACCTTAACTGCCTTTCTTAAAAATGAAAAAAGACTTGTTAATCAAAAAAACATCAGACGATATCAGAAAAAAGCTAAAAGGCAATCTGATTGCACTTTACCTAGTCGGCTCTGCTACATCAGACAAAAAATTCAATGATCTTGATTTTTTTGCTGTAGTTAAAAAACCTTTGGACGAAAAAGAGGAATATAGATTTATAGACACATTAACAAAGAAACATAAGTTTAGGACTGCATTAAGAACTATTTCCTACAAAAATTTGATGGGAAAAGGAAAGAAAGAGACGTTTGTATTCAAAATTAATCTTTTCACTCCACAAATGCTGTTGAAAATCCTGAAAAGAGGAAAATTAGTCTACGGCAATTTAGATTTAGACAAAATAAAACTTAAACCTTTTTTAGCAAAACAAGAATTAAGATTTGAAATCAAAAAACTAGAAAGATATATCAAAAAATATGGGTTTTATTCACAATATTTCTTAAAAAATATCTCCATGCTTACAAGAGCAGAATTACAAATGATGAAAAAACCATTCACAACAAGCTATGAAGAGATGGGAAAATTATTGAAAAATAACAAAAAGCATATTATCCACGATATTCTTGCTATAAGACATGGAAAAAGGGAAATAGATGAAAAATTCTTGAAAAAAGCTGATGCTTATGTCAAAGAGATGAAGAAAAAAGCAAAATAACTATTATTAATTTTTAAAGATCCTAAATTCAAGTAGATGTAACACTTTTCCGTTCTTATTCTTCAGGTTATATTTCTTAAATATTTCCCCGTTCATTGATTCAGGAATTTTTCTGCTTGCAATATTGTCTTTGTCTACAGGATATAATAAATACTTATAGTCGAGATTCTTGTCTGCCCATTTTTTTAGTGCAAAAACAACGTCTTTTCCATAACCCTTTCCATGCGAGGATTTTTTCAACCAAATCCCAATTTCTGGAGTCTTTTTGTCAATATGATGCAACCCACCGCCCCCAATAAATTTTTCATGTTCATCAAGTATAACTACCTGTAAATTTTGTCCCTTTTTCATTTCTTTAATAGATTTTAAAATAAATTCTTCAGTCTCTTCTATTCTCTTGGGTGCTGCAGGAAACATAAAAAAAGTAACTTTATCTGTAAACTCACGAAAAATATCTTTTTTATATTTTAATGAGATTGGAACAAGATGCAATCTTCTAGTTTTTATTTTAATACTAAATAAATCTTTCTTTTTCATTTTATAGTCTCTTCCAGTTCACAGTAAGAACCATTATCAAGACAAGCAAAGCCCCAAAAGCAAACCACATCCATGGCTGGAAAACTTGTTGATTCGAACCTTCACCTTCTAAACTAAGGCTCGCTGAGATGTCTTCAGTCAGATTATCTGTTCCTGCTGCTGCAGGAGATTGCAATGATTTCTCAACACTAATATCATTGACAGAACGCATAAAGCTCTGATTCGCTTGAAAAGCAATTATCAAAGTCAATAAAATCATAACAAAGAGAACTGGAATAAATCCTTTCAACTTTGAATAAGCATTTGAATTTGAGATTTTCTTAGGCTGTATAACAATTACCTTATTGACAACTTGATAAGTCGGGATTCTTTTGCCTTTGACACTCCAAAAATGCTTGCTTTTCTCAATTATTCCTGATGCAACTAATTTTTTCAGACTATAGTCCAAAGCACTTAACTTGATTTTCAATTTTTGAGAAATTTCTGAAGCACTTAGCTCTTGTTCAGCTAAAAGAGTTATGATCTTCTTACAATTAGGATTAGAAATAGCTTCCCCTAATTTCTGTGATTTTTCATCTTCAAGATTAACCATAATGTATTTTTCTACCATGTTATTATATGTTTGGTGTAAATGTTTTGCACCAGTTTGTGAACTTGCAAGTTCATGCAAAGCCCATTTAACTTATTTATTAATAAACCTAACAAGGTCATAGTTTAACCTCAATTGGTTTTCTTTTATGAAATATTAAAACAGATTCAAAACCAAGTTTTTTAGCTAATTCAATACCTTCATCAAGATATTCGTCAACTTTCTGATGCCCATCTGTTCCGATAGTAATGGGGATGTTTCTTTTTTTCACTTCTTTCAGAATCCATACACTGGGGTATTGCTCTTTGCAAGGTTTTCTCCAACCAGAAGTGTTTATTTCTAGACACATCTTTTTCTTTTCAATCAAGTCTAAAGTTCTCAGAACCTCTTGTTTGTACCAAGATTCAGTTTCAGAAAAAAATCTTGAATTTTCATTAAAAATCTTAATTAAATCAAGATGCCCTATCCCGTCAAATAATCCAGATTCAACTAATAATCTTATTCTTTTATAATAATTCTCAACAAGTTTCCTAATGCTCCCTGCTTTTTCAGAATATTCAATCCAGGCTTTGGGGGTATAGTCTATTGAGCCATACTCTCTGCTTATTTTAGTTAGATGAACAGACCCAATTAAATAATCATAATCCCTTCTTTTAATTTCTTTATCAAACCATTCTCCAAAATTCTCGACAAATTCAAATTCAGCCCCTAATGATATATCAATTTTGGCTTTATATTTTTCTTTTAATTTCTTTATTTCCTCAAAATATTTGTCAGAATGAAACTTTTCCTGCCCCCAATTCCTTATTTCTTTTGGTTCAGGATAGTGATCAGTAAAACAGAGGTGTTTTATGCCTGCTTTAATCGCTTGCTCAACAACTTGCTTAGGAGAGAGTTTCCCATCTGAGCCAGTTGAATGCAGGTGATAATTTACTTTTACCATGGTCCTGTTATTTTTCTAAGCATGTTCTAAATGAACTTGATATCCCATATTTTTAATAACACCTAATGATAACTGTGGTCAGTCAAACCTTTTATTTACAATCCGCGCTTTCGCTTTTAAAGATTAAAATAAAAAAAATAAAAAAACTTTAAATTATCTTGTAAGTAACTGAAACTCTGGCGTTGACTTCTTGCTGTCCTGGGTTGATGTTTGTTGAGATTGCTTCTTTTGCTTCTGCAATTCCGGTAGCATACATTATATCATTCCTGTAAATTGGCCAGGGATAATAGTCAAAACTCGAATCACTAACTGAAACAACATTACCTATTCTCTTTCCTAAACCAGAAGCAATGCTTTCTGCTTTTATTTTTGCATCTTGTGTTGCTTGATTTAAAGCCAAAGCTTTCAATTCATTTTGCTTTGCTTGGCTTAATTCAAAATTGATGTATGAAACCAAAGCGCCATTATTCACACCAATATCAACAACTTCTCCAGCATTATCCATTTTGTTTGAATCTAGCTGAACTTTTATTGAATGTGTTGCTTTGTATCCCTTGAACACTTGCCCAGCTTCTGTCCAGTCATATTCGGGATAAATATTGAAGTTCTCAGTAGTTATGCTTTCTCTCTTGATTCCAGTTTTTATCAATCCGGTAATTACATTATCCACAATCACTGCATTTTTGTCTTTAGCATCTGTAGCATTTGATCCATTGGTTTCAACATTGAAATAAATAGTAACTAAGTCTGGAATTGCTTTCAATGTAGTCTGCCCATTAGTAGTTATTGTTGTTCCTGGCCTTAAGCTCAAGAAAACAATTAATGCAGCTATAGCTAAAACAATTATTGTGCCAACGATTATCCAGGTTATCTTAACGGAATCGTTTGAAGCTTGTTTGTTTCTATAACACTGAAAATCTCCAGATTTTTGGTGTGCCAAAAATTTTGTATTTTTGTACATTTTCATTTTATTGAATAATTAACCTCCTAAAAACAATACATTTCTTAGATTTATAAACCAAGCGATGACTTCAAATGAATTTGAAGTCATCAGATGTGACAATCCGACTTTAGAATCACTGTCCTCCAACTTTAGGTGTATGGGTTAAGCATAATCTCAAATACCCGACTACTGGCTAAAACGCTTTTCATTGTAGTTTTTACCATTATAGGCCTCTTAGCATAGTCCTGTTTGAGTCATCTCTATCATATGGTGAAAAAGCCTAGTAAATATTTAAAAACCGAAATAGCCAACATCTATAAGTATAATTAAAAATAGGTTTCAAAAATTTCCTGAAACACGGAAAAAAAGTAAATTCAATTAACCACTTAACAACATATAGAATGAAAATTGTTTTATTGGGAAGTCCAGGTGTAGGAAAAGGAACATATGCTTCCATGATTAAAGAAAAATACCATCTTGCGCACATTTCAACAGGAGATTTATTCAGAGAAGCTGTAAAAAAAGGAACAGAGCTGGGGAAAAAAGCCAAATCGTACATGGACAAAGGCGAATTAGTCCCAGATGAATTGACCATGGAAATTCTGAAGACAAGATTAAAGCAAAAAGATGCCAAGAACTTTCTTTTAGATGGTTTCCCAAGAACGATAAGTCAAGCAGAAGCTCTTGAAAAGATTACAAAAATAGATTTAGTTGTAAACTTCTACGCTTCTGAAAAAGTCATTATGCAAAGATTGACAAACAGGAGAATCTGCAGAAAATGTGGCGCAATATTCAATTTAGTAAACAAAAAACCCAAAAAACCAGGAATCTGTGACCAGTGTGGCGGCGAATTGTACCAAAGATCAGATGAAATCCCCGAAATCATAAAAGAAAGACTGAAGGTTTATTTTGAAAAAACAAAACCATTAGAAGATTATTACAAGAAGAAAGGTCTTCTAAAAGAGATTAAAGCAGATGAAGACATGAATTCTCCTAATTTTAAAGTTGAAATTCTAGATAAAATAGATGGGGCTTTAGGTGGATTAAACTAATTCTGGGGGATAATTTCTCAGAGTAGTATCTTGGTCAAAAGAGTCGAACTTGTCTAAAAACCAATTATGCAATTCACCTAGCATTCTACGAATATACCATAAATTTCCAATTGTTTCAGAATCCCGATAAACCGGTTTACCACTAACATAACTTTTTTGCATAGTTTCAGATTCCAAAGGCCCGCGAATTAAGTGTCCTATATTGACCATCGCATCCATGTTTCTTGTTTCAAATTTCTCGTTGATGTTTGAAAGTTCAAGTTTGAGCCTATCTCTTTCACTAAAATCAGTTAAGTTATTTGGGTTAAGAACGCAATCTTCAAGAGCATCAACTAAATAATCAAATACTCCATGTTTTACCCATAAGCCTTGGGTTCTTAGCTCCATGGGTTTTGTTTTTGCCATATGTTTTAAAGAAAAATATCTTTTTAAACCTTCCCTTTTGTAATCACTAAATAGTAATACTCCATAACATTTAAAAACCTACTTTTGTTTATGTATTATGAAACTCATTATTTCTGGCCCTCCGGGATCTGGAAAAGGAACAAGAGCATCCAGGATAGCCAAGGCATTATCTCTACCACACATCTCAACAGGGGATTTATTCAGAAAAGAGATGGCAGATGGAACAGAACTGGGAAAACTCGCAAAAGAAATCATGGAAAAAGGACAACTAGTTCCAGACGAAATAACTATGAACATGCTAAAAAACAGATTGCAACTAGGGGATTGCAAAAACGGGTTTATTCTGGATGGTGTTCCAAGAACTATCAAACAAGCTGAAATGTTAAAAGACATAACTGAGATAGACCATGTCTTAAATCTGGATATTTCTGATGAAATAATCATCGATAGGATGACTTCAAGAAGAACTTGTAAGGGTTGCGGAGCAATCTTTAATGTAAAGACAATGCCCCCTAAAACAGAAGGAAAATGCGACCATTGTTCTTCAGAGTTGATTCAAAGAGAAGATGAAAAACCAGAAGTTATATCACAAAGATTACAGATTTATGATTCTCAAACTAAGCCTTTAATAGAATTTTATAATAATCTAAGTCTATTAAGGAGTATAGACGGCACATTAATGGTTGAAGATCAAAAGTTCTGGCAACAATTAAAGAATGTTTTGAATGTAGAATTCTGAAGAAATAAGAAATAGTTTTAATTTTTTTAAGAATTTCTGGAATATAAAGCAACTCGTTTTTTAAACTCATTATCCACAGAGATGTATCTAACCCTAGGATAAAATTGGCTTAAACCATCCACCATTTGTTGAACCTTATGTTGAAATCTATAAAGAAGAGCTCTTCTTTGTTTATATCTTGGTAAATGATGTGCTGGACACTTAAAAAAATCTGAATTTGATTGAGCTGCACAAACAAAAGAACAGTAAACATCAATAGAACCATCCTCTCTTCCAACTATAGTATTAAATTGAGTTAATTGTGTACCATATGGTCGGTTTCTTTCGTATACATTAACTATTCTCTTCCCAGGAATCGGGTTTAAAGATAAATCTGGATCGTTTTCACCATGAAACCCACTTTCTTCAGCAAGTTTAATAATTCTGCCAACAAGACCTGCAATCAATGATGAATGAGTAGAATCTCTCACTTTAACTACTTCTTCTGCCATCTAGTCGTAAAATTCAGACCTTTTTAATTTTAACGTCTAAAGAAAATCACCTTCGAGTAAATACTTTAAAGAAAGTAGAAGTAGCGGGGGCGGGAACAAGTATACTTTTCCCGTTTAGACTATTTATCTTTTAGAAAAAGGAACAAAAGGCGAGGATGCAACACCTCGCCCTTCATCATTGGATCATAGTAGCAAAAAGCATAATTATAAACTGTTAAAATTCTTCAGAAATTAAGTTCGCCAACTGCCGAGCTGTAAATATTTTCTCCAGCACCGCCGATTTTACGAAGAATTTTTTTTCCAGTAAGGATTTCCTTTTCTATAAAGTGATTTGTTGCTTCTGGATTGTTCAAATCAATTTTTATTTGTTCTTGTTCAGCCATTTTTTTTAATCCTATAAGTTTAATTAAGAGAAAGAGGCTCAAGAACTATTTAAGGATTATAGGAGATTCTGCCCATTTTATGGGTAAGAGATGTCTATTGAAGTCTAGGCGGTTGAAAATTATTTGACATATCCATAAAACCGAAAGCCAGAGGAGTTCTTTTCGGATTCTTCTTTTTAGATACTTTTCTTTTCTTTTTTCTTTGCCTAATTGGTTTTGCCACTAACTTTTTAGTTTTGTATTCTATGCCCCACATATTTCTTTTAGTCACTTCTTTATACTCGTGGGCTTTAGAATGGCAATTAGGACATAGCATTATTAAATTTTTATCGCTATTGTTACTTGGGTTTCCATCTCTATGATGAATGTGGGGCTTTACACCAACAGAGATAAGCTTTCTACAGCTATAGCACTTTGCTTTCTGCCTCAAAAGAATATCTCTTTTTTTAACTGAACCAACGGCTTTTCTTTCTTTTCTATTAGAACCAAAAATGTTTGTTTCATTCTTGATTAAATTAGCATAAGGATTTCTTACCATTTTAGTATGTCTTGCCATAGGAATATTTAATACTCAACTTCCAGCCATTTCTCTTTGAAATATTTTCTAAAATTTTAGTTACTTCTTCATTTAAATTTTGTTGATTGTTAGAATTCCCTTCAGCACTTGCTTTAGCACCCAATCCGCCAGCAAATCCTAAAAGAACCGTCCCAACATTAATTAAGGCATAACTTGTTTTTGTTCTTACAAGAATTGTATCTTCATTTATTTCAAAACTTGTCTTACCAGAAAACCCTGATAATTTTTGTCCAAAGTTATATTGTATACAATCCTTCTTTCTGGTCGGTTTTAACCCAGTGATGCTAAGTTCAGACATAAATTCTTTTGAAACCTCTTCTACAGAGATTTTTTTATTTTTTGGGAGAATTATCTGATGCACCAAATCTGCCCCCTTTCTCCATTCTTCTATTTTTTTAAATTCTTCACTTCTTTTTTTGGTTTCAGATTCTTCTTGCTCTGATTCTTTAAAGAAGTTTTTAATTGATTCTTTTATTCCCATATCTCTTTAGTTTATTTAAGAATTTAAACCTTACTAAATAAACATCTGTTTATTTACTGAGTAAAGTTTATACTTGATTCGTAGGGTTTTTTATGGGGGGTGTTTGTTTATCCTTCTGCCATCTTAGAAGATAGCCAGATTTTCTTCTAACCTTTTTATCATGTCCTCTCTTGCCTACATTCTGTTTTCCTTTAAGTCCAGCTTTAATTCTTTCAGAGATTCTTTTCTTTTCCTGATTAGCAACCCAGCTAAAGATCGCTATGAGAAGTTCTCCTATCCCTTCGTCTCTCGTATCAAGCCAAGACTCCTGTAAAGACTTTAGAGCAACCCTATTTTGTTTTAATGTTTTCAGATAGCTTAATGTGTTAAGGATCCCCTCTCTTGAAAATCTATCTAAAGCCCAGACTAAAACAATATCAAACTTATGCTGCTTTGCATCTTGAAGCATCTGTTGGAATTGTGGTCTGTTAGAATTGCCACCAGAAGCATAATCGATATATTCTTTTATTACTTCTAAGTCTAAAGCCTGAGCTAACTTAATCAAAGGTTCTCTCTGATTGTTTATGTCTTGTTTAATTTCGTCTGTTGAACATCTTAGGTATAATACGCATTTCATTTTTGATAATTGTTTGCTGTTTAATTGTAACGGATTAAGCCCTGTTTAATAATTCATTTCTATCAATTAATTTAAACATCTCTAAAATTAATTCAATCGCATTTTATTTATTTAATTTTTGCTGAGAAATCAGCAAAAAAAGAGACTTAAAGCAAAAAAATAATTTCTCAAGACTAAAAATTAAGTATAATATAGTACTTAGTGGCATGGAAAACACCCGAATCACGGGAATGTACCCTAATTTACCCTAAAATTTAAACAATTTTCTAGTTTTCTTGATTTATTCTTTCTTTGACAAGATAAAGTTAATTTCCTTAACTCCTATTAGTTGCCTTTGACTAAAGTTCATTAATTCTTTTGACTTTTCTATAATTTGAATGGTCTCTGCTTCAAAATTTTTATTTAATACCATAATTGCTGATTGTCTCAATCGTAAGTCATGTTTTTTGAACAATTTCCTCATGCTAGATTGTTTAAACAGATATTCCTCTCCTTTAGTCTTGGTTTTCTTTTTGGTTTTTACAATTTCTGTTTCTGTTTCCATTTTTAACCCCCCTTTCAAATTCTTCTGGATTATTTTCATTAGTATTGACAGAGTAAACTCTTGAAAGAGCAGCCATTCGGCAATACGCACTTAAAGAAAGAGATAAAAGACTTGCACTTTGAATTATCCGATCAAGTTCATCATGAGAAAGGCAGATTCGTATTCGATAATTCTTTTTCAACTTTGTTTCTGATTGATTTTCCATTTTAAGCTATCCTATCCTATTCCCGAACTCGAAGGACAAAATTTATTTCGTTTTTGTTTTCGAAGCATAAAGGATCGGTGAGTTTTCATAAGTCTGTTTAAAGTCTCTTCAACATTCCTGAGTGAGTTCTGACCGACAGAATGGACAATCACACCTTCAGAACTAACCTCGATGTAGCTTCCTGCAAAATCTTTAAACTTCTCTAGCCGTTCTTTTAATTCTTCTTCACTTAGTTTCTTCTCTTCTTTTTCTTCCATTTTTTTTATTTTGATGTTTAGTTTGGCATAATCTGGAACAAAATATTTTATGTTTACGGAAAGTTTTGAAAGTTTTACCGCATTCAGCACAATCTCTATAAAAAACTAGGATCTCGCCTGTTCCTTTACAATATTTACATCTGATTGAAGATTGAATTGCTTTTGATCTCATTCTTGTTTCTCCTCTTTTGAATTGATTTTTATGATTTCAACTTCTGGATCATATTCAAGGTTTTTTATTTCACCTATGCCTTTTTCATTAGTGCATTGGGGAAGTTTTTCTTCACCAATGTTTTTTGTGGTGAAGGTTTTCTTCCCTATTTCACCAATACTTAACATACCCCATCTAACAAATTTAACCCCCCTGACAGATAAAGAAATGCCCTGTTTTGTTTTGGTGTCTATTAATTCATGTTTTTTCAAAAGTTTATAATGCTCTTTTATTGTTCGATCAGAGAGTTCAAACAAACCTGCTAACTGTGTTGAACTTTTAGGTTCGTGTTTAATCTCTTGTAAAATTCTTAGTTCTATTTCTCCTAACTCTGAAGAAATTTTAACACATTCATTATCTGTAAGTTCTGACTTGCCTTCTGTATCCTGTTTATATTCTGCAAGTTCAAGCATGTCTAAGACTTGTTTATACCAATTGATAGATTTTTCAACATGCTCGGTTTCAACAATAACCTTTTCGCTTGTTGAATCTGTTGAGTGCATTAAACAAGCCATAGCCACAGACAGCCTAGTTATAATGTCTCTGACTCCATTATGAACTATTGGCAAAGTTTCAAGAGAATAATTTTCTATAAAATACTCTGATTCTTCTTTTATCTTATTTATTGCAGAGTCAGTATAAATTATCTGCTCTGGTTTTCTGCTCCAAGCCCAATAAACATGCTGCATAAAAACATCTTTGGGAATTGGTTTATCTTCTGATTGTCTATGAGCTATTTCCTTACCTGAAACATCTCTTTGACTAAATGGGATGAACAAATCCCATCTTGTAAAGTCGGGTGATTTAGAAAAGACATATGTATCTTGAAGAGCTTGGCATTTGTAAATGTAATTAACCATTGGTTTGTTTGGATTTAGAGAGCCGAGAATTCTTGTTCGTGCGAGAGCCTCTCCAGAAATACTTCTTCTAACAATGATCTCTTGCCCCTCAATTGCCTCTCTAAATTCTCCAAGCTCTTCTGAGTGCATAGACTGAAGCCCATCAAAAACAACAAGCCCCATATCATTTAAAGGCAGACTGCCCCAGATTAAAGAACCCTTATCGTTATCAATTGTATAAAGAAAACCAGTTCTCCCACCAGTTTCGCAACTAGTATATTCTCCTAAAGGCATAGAACCTTTTTGAGTTATGTCTTTCGCAATTTCTGATTTTGCACATTTTGTATCACCATAAAAAATATCATTCAAACCACCACGAATAAGTTTTGTTTTTGTAATGTCGGAAATTTTACAAGGAGAATGAAGTTGAAGCATTACAGATTGTTTCGCAGTTTCTCTGGCTTTTCCTACAATATCGGGGTTAATCTGTTTGAAAAGATTATCTTTTGGATCTTCTTTAGTTGGTTTGAAATATTTTTTTGAATTTTCTTTAAACTGATCAGTTATTTTAAAATCCTCAATCTGATTTTCTAATTTTTGAATAATATCACATACCACCGAGATATTTTTTGTTTTAGGCTCAAGAAAAACTTTTCCTTTAAGATTAATTGTTTTTGCGTTAGGTAATGTTTGATGTATAACATAAACTGTTTTTGCCTCATATCTTTTGACAGCAGTTAAAATTTCTCTATCTAACAAATCTCTAACATGAATAATTGAAAAATTAATAAATTCCTTTTCAATTGACTTAAAACCTGCTTTTCTTCCGCAACTACATCTTGAAGGTTCGGGAAGTTCGGATAAAAACAAAAGTTTATCTTCTTGTGAAGTATAGTCAATAGTTATTCTGCTTCCACAAGAAGGACATTCGAAATTTCCTTTAATGCAAAGTGCTTTTTGAGATTGTTCTCCAACAATCTGGCAATCAATAGAAACATTTTGATTTATAAAACTCGCATTTAGATCAGAAAGTTTAATTTTTTTGTATCTTTGTTCTTCTGTGGGAAAATTTTGTTTTGCAAACTCTTTAAAGGGTGTACCTTCTGCTTTTTTTTGTATTTCTTCTGGGCTTAGGGGTTCATCTGATTCTTTAGTCATTTTAACATCACCAGATTTAGTTCTTTCGTGGCTTGTTGCCAGAGTTCATTCTGCTCTTTTTGTTTTGCTTCTTGTTCTATTTCTTTCATAGCTGCTTGAATCCGTTGAAAATTATATTTCATTCTTGTATCTCCATTTTTTCAATTTGTGTTTTAGAAATAATCTTTTTGGAAAAATCACCATGAATAAAAAGAAACTCCTTATCAGCTTGTTCTAATACGCCCTTAGCAACGGCTAGTTGGGATCCATCTCGATAGATGACTTTTACAAATTTCCCAAAGAATTTTTCGAAAATGTCTTTGTTTTTGCTTTGACTTTGTTCACTCATTTTTTATTCTCCTAATTGTTGTTTTATAAAGCGACGATTTTCAAGTCGCTCTAAATCTTGTTCTTTTGTGGGTTCTATATCAAAATCTCGTTTGATTCTCCTGGTCTCCTGCTTTTCCAATTCTATAGGGTGCATTCTTCTGCACCGCCTCAAAAATCAACGAATCCGTTGACTCATACTGCTTGGTTTTTTCCAAAGCTTCTTCACATAATCTTAAAATTCTGTCTCTCTTTTCTCTTGAAATCCAAATCATCTCAGTTTCTTGTTTCATTTTTCTTTTCCTCTAAAAGTTTTTTTATTGCGATTCTAATTAATTGTGATCTAGTTCTATCTTCGTTCTTTGCCATCTCATCTAATTGCCTCTTCTGATCTTCTTGTAAAATTATTGAAGTTTGTTTTATCATTTTCATCTAGCTAGATTATAGTTAACTATATCTTTGCATAGTTTTAAGTATTAGGTTATATTTAAATCTTTTGGAAAAAATACTCTACTATTAAATAGTGACTTATTAATCCAAAAACTTATAAGTCCTCGTTGTTTAAACAATTATGAATGAAAAAGAGAAGTATCTCGCTTTAATCGATTTATCACAAGAGAGAGTTATTTCTATTCAGAGTATGAAAGAATATCTTTTAATGAAAAGTGTTAGTATTATTCCAGATAAAACACTACCCCCACAAATCCAACTCATACCTAAATTGCCAAGTGAATGCCATAGAATTCTTATTCTTCTTTCAGTTGTGAAAGAAGTTTCATATCAAGGGTTAATGAAATATTTGGGTTTAAAGTATACTACTGCAAAATATTTTGTAAAGATGCTTCTAAAATGCAACGCTATAGAAATTGATAAAGAATCCCAACCTCACAAAATTTTCTCATTGGTCGGTTTTTATAGAGTAATGTCCGTACCCGTAATACCCGAGATAAAAAAACTTAGTGAAATTGATAAACAGATTAAACTAAGGGATATAAAACGAGTAATTGAAGAAAAAGAACAAGAGATAAAAAGGAAGTATGAAGAATCAACCAAACCCCGAAAAGAAACAAGAGGAAGGAGAAAAATACTGGATAAATAATCTCCTACTTCATCTCCGATTCAATTTTTTTGAACTGTTTTCTTAAAAGATCAATCGCTTTTGTTGTTTCCGCAACAGATTTTTCTAATTGCTTGTTTTTCTCTTCTAATTGATATAACTTAGTTTTATCCTCTCCGATTATCATGTCACTATCTTTTATTTCATCTGCAACGCCTAGAAATCCAGAGTAATACTCTATCTTATCAGGTTTTCTCCAACCCAGTCTGTACATTAAACCTTTTGCTGTAGGGTATCTATTAAACCAGTAACAAGCAGAATTGTGTCGAATATCATACATAGTAAAATCCTTGTAATTTCCCTTAGCTTTTGGATGGCTTACCTTGTCTCCGAATATCTTTTTAGCATGATAATGAAGATATTTATTTATTGAAAATGGCTTTTGTTGGAATAAGAAGTCATCATCCTTGAGACCTTTCTCTTTAACAAATTCTTTTATGAATTGAGTTGAAAGCTTTAAGTTTATCGTTCTGCCAAATGTCTTTGAAACTTCATCAGGAATAGTAACTTGTGTAAACTCTTTAGAAAAATTATTAATCTGGATGCTGTTCGCTTCAGTGACTCGCATACCAGAGTCCAGCAAGAAGAAACAGTAAACTTTATGTTCAAAATCTAATTTGTTAAAAAACTGCTTAATCTGTTCTTCTGTTAGATAAACCCAATCGGGCTTATCTGTTTTGCTTGTAATATCTTCAGTTACATCCTCTTTAAAGACTTTAGTTCTTATTCCCCAATGCCAAAAAACCTTAAAATCTTTAACATAGTTCCCAAAAGCCCCAAATTTTTGTTTGTTTCTTTTGAGGATCTTGCCTTGTGTTATATCTTTCTCTAGATTGTGTAAGTCAATCTTAGTTATTTTTGTTAGTGGTTTGCTAAAATTCTTTAAGAACAATTGATTATGAGCAGATAAGTTTAACAGAGTTCCAACATCTCTCTGACCTTTCATTCCTTTTGGAGTGTTAAGCCCCAGCTCCATATCCTTTAAGAATTTAACAAGAATCACCCAATCTTCTTTTCTAATGCCCTTAGGATTATGCTTAAAATGTTTCTCTTTCCAACTAGTCCATCTCTCTTGATTTTTATAAGGATCTCTCTTCATATAATCCTTAGTTTAATGACATTTATAAAGATATAGTCTGAATGGGAAAAGAGTAGGAATAGCGGGGGCGGGATTTGAACCACGCGACCTCAAGGTTATGGGCCTTGCGAGCACTCCAGGCTGCTCCACCCCGCTATAGGTTTTAAAAATATTTGTTACTTTTAAATGTTGCTAGAATTACTTCTTCATCAAAATAACACCGGCACCCCAAGTCTCTTTATAAGAACCAGTTTTATCAATTTCTTTTTGAACTTCTTTTTCAATTAAATTTAGTGCCCCCTTCCAGTTTATTTCAGAAGGGACTGGATAAAAAAACTCCTTTAAGGTATTCATGTAATCTACTAACGTCTTAATTTCTTTTAGATTGATATACCCAAAAAACTTAACTTCTTTTAAAATTTTGAATTCATTGAAATATTTGTGATAATTTTCTAAATTTATTATCTTGTTATTATCAAGATGATTTATCTGCAAGACTTCTGCTAACAAATCCTTAAACTTTTCTATTTTCTCTCTGGATCCATTTGCTAGACTATTCAAGGTTATAACCAATTTTCCTTCTTTTTTTAAAACCCTGGACATTTCTTTAATTGCTTTTGGAATGTCATCAAAATGGTATAAAGAATGTTTACAAAGCACTATATCAAAAGTCTCATCTTCAAAAGGCAGACTTTCCGCATTAGCCACAGAGAAGTTTATATCTTGATTTGATTTTTTAGATTCTTTAACAAAGTTTTCTGACAAATCCACGCCAAATAATTCTCCTGTATGGCCTCTTTCTTTTAAAAGAACAAGAAAATCCCCATAACCACAAGCAACATCTAAAATTTTTTTGTTATTTGGAAGATTTAACATGTAGAATACTTCTTTTTTAAGATCAATATATGGTCTTACATTATTAGCGCTAAAGTTCTTTCTAACACCAAGATTCGTAGTGTCTTTATAGTTTTCTTGAGCATTTCTTGAAATTTTTTCTTCCATCTTAATTATAAAGTATGGGGCTACTGGAATTCGAATCCAGATCGCGTGCGTTCTAAGATTAGGAGAATTTTTAGTTTCTTTTCTCTCGAAGGTCTTTTCTTTTTCCAAAGAAAAGAGGCTCGCCCTAGGCACGTATACTAACCAAGTTATATTATAGCCCCATAAAAGATTTTAAATATCTGGATTTATTAACTTTCTTATGTGCCAAAAGAGAATAAAATGAGTAAGTTTAAACTTCCAGAAAAAGGAACAATCAGAGATGAGATAAGAGAGGCATTAAAAACAGTTCAGAGAGGAGGAGACTTTTTAGATGATTTTTCTGATGAGTCAAGCTACTTCAGAGAAGATGGTTGGATTCATTGGAGGGGGCCTTATAGCCAAGAACAAGTACATTTACCTTTAACTCATCAACCGCAAATACATCCAGTGAAGGGTATAAAATTAAGAGTGACTACTAATCCAGAAAATGCTAGAATAGTTGCACGTATTGTTAGTCTTATTTGTGAAAAAAATAATATTTATTATAAACTTGCAGAGGGATTAGCAGGCTACAAATCATTTGAAGGAAATGTCCAAAAAGGTAAATTCGCTGTAATCTTTCCTGATGTAGAAAATGCGCCAAGAATTGCAAAAGAGTTAGACCAAACATTGCTCTCCATAGGATTAAGAAAAGAATCAGATATAAAAACGCCAATCAGCGATATTCCCATAGGAGATTCTGGGCTAGTTTCTTTCAGATATACTGGAAATTCAGGAGAAGATAGGGACAAAGTAATCTTTCATACTAAATATGAAGGCAAAATAAAAAAAGTTTATTTCCCAAATAGGCTTATGAGAGAAAACCCTTTCTCAAAACTAGAATCAGTAATTTCTAGATATATTTTAAAAACAGCACAAGGAATAGATAATCAAGATGAAGCAGATTTTCGTGCAAGATTGATTTATGGGCTCATGTCGCGCAAAATTGAAGAATTTAAAAAAAGATTTTATGAACTTCGTTAATTTTTAAAAAAATGCTAAAGAAAAGAGGAAAAGCACAGGTCACATTATTCATAATTATTGCTATAATAATTGTAGCGATTGGTTTAACTGTCTTCTTTATTGAAAAAAACAAGATATTCCCAAATAATTCCTCTGGAACTATGCCTGAAATCAAGATATACACACAAGAATGTCTAAATCAAATCTCCAAAGAAGGTTTCATCGCCATGTCTATGCAAGGGGGATACACGAATCCAAAGAATTTTTTTGACAGTAACACAAGCAAAATCAGTTACTGGTACTATGCTGGGTCTAAATTAACACCTTCATTGAGGACTATTGAAGGAGAAATCTCCAAATATATTGATTTTTATCTGCCTATCTGCTTATCAAACTATCCAAAAAAAAACCAAACAGAGATTAGCTTTAATGAATCTAAGACAATAAGCACAATACAGTCAAACAAAATAGTTTTTCAAACAACCTTCCCAATTGAGGTTAAAACAGAAGATTTAGAATTTACTTTCAAAGATTTAAATGCAGAGATAGACAGCAATTTTTTCAGCATGTACAACTTCGCTTCAGACATCACAAACCAGCTGATACAAAATAATGGCATCTTGCCTTTAAATGAAGGACTTCCATTTGATTTGCTGGTTGTGCCATATGACCAAAAGAATGTAGTTTATGTGGTAGTAGACAATTCAACATTAGTAGAAGGACAACCATCAATCCTGGTGTTTGCAGCCAAATCAAAATGAAATTTAAAAATTTGATATTATTTGCATGTGTATTTTTTTTAGTTTTTCCTATTGTCAAAGCCCAATTATTGGAAGTAGGAACATCTTGTGATCTGTCAGATGAGGAACTTTCTTCAAGGGGTTTTGTTTCAGATTTATCAAACTTTAGGGGATATCTGGATTTATCTGAAAATTGTTTTGTGTTAAGGGCAATAAATCAGGCACAAATAAAAGCATATGAAAAAAATTATATCATCTCAAAAGAAACCTGGTTTTTGATTGAAGATAAAAGTATGAGTATCTATCTCGGAGAATTTTTTTTAGATGATAAAAATTTAGTCATCATCAATGGATTGAATAAATCTCTTTTAACAATAAGCAATTTAACAATAAACCAGACCCTTTATTCTTTAGAGATTGACAAGAATAACACTTTCCGGAATCTAAAGTCCATAAACCTAAAGAGAACTCTAAACAAAGAGAAAAAATTGGTGATGAACGGATTTATAATCAGCGGACAGAATAACACCACACAGACCATCGCTGGAATTAATTTTACCATAAATGAAAATGATACGCTAAAGATTGTCGACAACTTTCCTGTAATCCAAGGTTCTACAAAAATATGGATGAAAGGAGCATGGTTGTCTATTCCTCCTTCTGATTACTCCACAAGAATTCAACCAGTTTTGGACAAAAATGGAGAGATAGAAAGCCTTGTTTTTTCAGGAAAAGATTTTGATCTTGTTGGTAGGACATTCTCTGGAACTGTGGTATATGAGGATGCTTCTAGAATGAAATTAGTTTCTGGGTCTTTTTCAGATACACACTCTGGCTTTGGTGTTAGTGGAGAAAACATCCTGATTTCTTATGGAAGTGACATATCTAATCTAGCAGGAAATACAATCTCTGTCCTAGAAAGCGATGATGGCTCTTTATACAGAGCAAAAGGTAAAATGGATTTTGAGATTTTTGAAACACAGGGCAAACTTTCTTCTGGAAAATTTGATTTTTTGAAACAAGATTATGATTCCTATCTATTCCTTAGCGATGACGCAGAAGCTGAATTACCTGGATTAAAGATGAAAAATGGGATAAGTATAGTAAATGAAGGTTCTCTTTTTGGAAGTCTTAATGAAAATCCTTTGACAATCTCTCAAGGAGGAGATTATCTAAAAGTCAATCAACAAGGAGAGATTATGATTCAAAGAGGTTCTCAAGAACATGTTGTTGAGGTCATTTCTCCAAGAGAATTATCTAGCAGGATAAATCTCGAATCTACTCAAGATTATTTGAACACTCTTGCTCCAGAACAAAAACAACAATGTGAAGCAAAATTAACAGAAACAAGAAAAATCATCGATGATAGTTATTCTAGTAGCAATGCAGAAGAGTATCTCTCTTCACACTTCTCATTGACTGGCAAAGCAATGGGTGATTTTGAGCAATCTTCTTTTGCACAACCTGTAACGACTTATCATTATACGGGTTCAAGAGATACACATGATCCATTAGCCGAAGGAATAAGAAATTTTGTAGGAGAGACATGCAAGGGAATTATCAGACAATCAACTCCTTACATGGCTCTTGCTTCTGCATATCCTCAATTAAGATTCAAGGAAGAGCAGGTGGTCTATGGTATAATGCAAAATAATAAACTAAGTCATGAAGAAAAAGTTAATGCACTTTTACAATCATTACAAAAAGGAGATATTAAAAAACAAGATATAGTCAATTTATGTGTTAATCTTGGTCCTGCTCCTTACAGAGAAGAAACTGCCAGTGGCAAAGTTTTTATGGATGTTGCAAAAAGAGCAGACATAACAGACAAGCAAATTTCTCAAGCATTCAATGACCAACTGATGGCTTCTGTACAAATAGGGGGCGTAAGTATAGTAGGTGGAGCAGAAAAATTAGCAACAGGGACTTCTCCTGGCTTTTTCAAGCGTATTGTCAGTGGAGCAATCAAGAATGAAGCAGATGATGCTGCAGGTGCTGTAGCTCGAGTTGCATCTAGTTCTTCTAGTTTAAGTTTAAGTGATGATTTTGCAAGAGCAACGAATATAAATGATTTAATGTCTGCAATCAGAAAGACTGGCGGTATCCGAGGAAGCTCACAGTTTTATACTGCTGATGAATTAGGTCGTTTAATTGAATTAGCAAGAGATGGCCAGATGCTTGCTGGCGCTGATGGGGTCATGCGTCCAGCTACAGATTTTATCACGAATACTGCAGGTTTGAGAACAAATGTACAAAGGATTATAAGCAGTCGTTCTCAATCATTTTCTGGTCAAGCAGCAGGGATGGTTAAAGAATTTTCTCAAGATTTCCCAGAGGGGCATTACACCGAAGGTTTTTGGAAACAATGGATCGGTGGTACAAAAGAAATTCCCAAACAAGGTCCAAAAATCAGAGTTACAGCTACAGAAGACAATGCAAGAGAAGTTGCTAAAGTAGTGAGAGAAGCTTGCGAAGCAAGAGGCGTAACATATAAAGTTCCCCAAAACTTAGATAATTTTAAAAGTCTTAGTGGAAGTCAAGAAGGAAAATTTGCGACAATATACGTTCCCGACGCTCAAACTGGAGCTCAACTTGCGAAAGATTTAGATAACGCCCTTTTATCAAAAGGAATAACTTCTGGAAACGTACCCATAAATGACCTACCTATAGGAAGATCAGGTATGATTTCTTTTAGGTATGCTGGACATTATGGTGATGACATAATTGCAGCAGTCCCAGAGGTAGGGAATTTGCCAATTCCTGATAATCTTGTTAGAAGAAATGCTCTTGGTCCGCAATTAAGAAATGCCCTTGCCGAATATTACAAGAGTGATTCTCGTCAAACTGCAAGCAGTGCAACATATTATGCAGATTTAGCGATTGATTGGCTTAAAGAGAATTCAGATGATTTTGTTGGACGTTTTAATTTACCATAAATTTTTATACATCAAAGATTTACTATAACCATGTCAGGACAAGGTGAAGGAAAATACGAACTAAAAGGAGCAAAAGTCTACTTGCATGAGCAAGGAAAGAGCAATGCAAGAATAACTCATATTGATATTGAAGGGGATATATCTAAAGTAATTAGAGAAGGGGAAGTAACTTTTATTAAAGGAAAGAAAGGGGGAATTTTTATAGCATTAAAAAAGGAAATGATAAAGCGTGCAGAAAGCATAATTAAAAAAAAATCTTAATAATAATCTCTTTTTAGAACAAAAAGTATTTAAACTATGTTCCATTATAGTGCATATTGAACTAAAATGGAAAATAAGATTAATTTAGAAAAAATTGAGGTGGATCCTTTAAACTACTTGCCAAACTCTTTTTTAAATTCCAAAAGAACATCCTTAGCAACAAAAACGATTTTTCAAGAACTTTGTGTGATTAGGGATTTTCATAATGGTTTTAATAAAAAAGAACTGATTAAAAAGTATAATTTTTCTCGTAAAATGATTTATGGGATAATAAAAAAATGGGGCGGAAAATATCCTCCAGACTTAGATAAAGTGTACAGACAAGATAAAAAGTCAACCCAGAGTATTTTAAAAGATCTAATGATTTGTAGAGATTATTTAGAAGGAAATTCGATATACAAAACAGGAGTAATTTTTAATTTAAGCCCGAAAGGAGTTCAGGGAATTATTGAACGATATGGTTTTAGATTAAGAAACTCATATGAAGCCGCATTAATCTTACATAATAAAAAGGAGATTAAATTTCCCCTTACGCAGTATGTACCCTCTTTGATAAACAAAAATTTTAAAAAAGATTTTAAATATTTGATTGCGGTTTTAACAATAACCGATGGGTGTTGTTATCCTTCTGGCAAAAAGGCGTTAGATGTAAGAAGACCAAAACTAATGTATTATGGGGATAAAATACTATGTCAAATATTTGCTGATTTAGTTTATTATGCTTTTGGAATAATTCCCTCTGTGTTTACTAAGAGAAAAGATGGGGTTCATGTTGTAATTTATGAAAGGAAAGATATTAAAAGAATAATCCAAGAAATTCTAACTTTATCCCCTAATTATAAAACTTCTCCCGCACATGGGCAGAAAGTTTCTGAGTATTTTTTGGAGCCACGACCAACAATCAAGTTTTTATTTGAACAAGACAAATCGATTTTAAAAGAAGCATTTAGGTTAGCAATGTCTGCAGAAGGTTCTTGTAGCATTTATAAAAATGTCCAAAAAGGATTTAGTTTATCTTTATCTTGCGCTCACCCAGAATTAGTAATACAATGGCAAACAATTGGTAAAAAGTTAGGTCTAAATTTTAATATCAAAAAAGCTTCGAATGGATGGGCAGGATATGCGGGGATAGTTACTTCTAAAAAAGAAGTCTTAAAGAAATTTTTCTTGATTGGAGGGTTTATTGAAGGTGTTAAGGTAACCAAACAGAGCAAAAGGTTTTGTGGGGTTGAGAAAAATTTACTTATTAAAAAAGTTTTATTGGCTTAAAAAAAGAGATGCTTGAGAGAGTCAAGAAAATTCTAGAAAAAAATAGATTAAAGAATAAAAATTGATCAAAAACCCCAATGGGTTTCTTTTTTTCCTGTTGCTCTATCAATATACTCTTGAGAACGTGGAATTACATTAATTTCGCTATAACGACCGAATTCTTGATAACTCCCATGATTAGATTGAATTACACTCTGCCCCTTTTCATTAGGGTCTAAAAAACAGTCAAACCAACATACCACATTATTCTGTGTTAAAGATACTCCCCCTAAACGCCCCGTAATTACATGACTGTCATTTGCCTGTCTTGTAACCTCAATCCAATCTCCTGTTTTATGATAATGACTAAATGTCTCGAATCTAACTCTAAGTGCATCTAATAATTTGATATCTTCTTCCCCATTTCCTGTTTCAGTTTTATTTTTGTCTGCCATAACTATCTAATCTTCCAAGGTTTTTAAACCTTTCTATTGTAACTACTATACAGTAACATTTATAAACCTAATTTTCTTTCTGAATCATGGAAGAAAGATTAGGAACAAGAGAAGAGACAATCGAAGATTATTGTCTAGTTTATAATTTTTGTATGAAAAGATGGAATGTACCGATTACCCCCTCTTGTTTGTCAAGAGAAGAAGCTCGACTTGAACTTGAGGAATTAGAAGAGAAAGATTATATTTCTTATATTGCAGTTGAATCAGATATTCGGGATTTTTTAAGACTAACTGACAGACTTCAGAGAGATTTAGAAGAAAATCAAAAAGAACGTTCTGGAAATATATCCGAGATAGAAGAAGAAAGACTAGATTTTGATTTGACAAAAAAAATGTATCAAAGAACAACAACGATTTTTGATCCAGAAACTGCAAAAGAATTCTTAAGACTTTATTTTGCTAACTCCTCCACTTTTACACCAAAGAACAGAAAAGAAAGATTAAGACATCTAGATTATATTCATAGAGACCTTCCATTTGATGACTTTCTTATTGATGAGAAAACCGGGAGAAATCCTTTTATAAAAGTAAGAATCGTAGAAGAAGTAGGGCATCTGGAAGGACCAGAACGTTTCTGTTAAAACTTGACTTCGCCAGAGATAAGTGACGTCCTCCCCACACTAAAGTGTGGGGCTTCCAAAGAAAATCTATTTT
>CAZRGF010000004.1:0-80372 GCA_964599615.1 Candidatus Woesearchaeota archaeon | reverse complement strand
TATTGATTTAGCTTATAAAAAATTAATAACTAAAAAGTTTGCAGCTACAATCATTGATGCTCCGGGGCACAGAGACTTTGTCAAGAACATGATTACTGGAACTTCACAAGCTGATGCAGCTATTCTAGTTGTTGCTTGCCAGCATGGTGTTATGGCACAGACAAAAGAACATTTATGGCTTTGCAGAACAATGGGTGTCCAGCAAATAGCTATTTTAATCAATCAAATGGATACTGTCAATTATGATCAAGCAAAATTCAACAAAGTTTGTGATGATGTGAAGGTATTATTAAAAGCAGTGGGTTATAAACTTGAAAAAATCAATTTCATTCCAGCAAGTGCTTACAAGGGAGATAATATAACCAAGAAATCTGAAAACTTGAAATGGTATAATGGCCCTACATTATTAGAACAATTTGACTTATTTGAAATTCCAGCAAAACCAGTTGATATGCCATTAAGAATGGCAATTCAAGATGTTTATACAATCACTGGTGTAGGAACTGTTCCAGTAGGAAAAATCGAAACAGGAAAGATACATCCTGGAGACAAAGTCATAATCTTGCCTGGAAAAAGTGGAAAAGGTGTTTTGGGAGAAGTAAAAACAGTTGAGATGCACCATGAAGCATTAAAAGAAGGAATCGCAGGAGATAATGTTGGTGTTAACATTAGGGGGATAGGTAAAAACGATATTGAGAGAGGAGATATTATTGCTTTGGAATCAAATCCACCTGTATTAGCAGAAGAATTCACTGCACAAATCGCAGTAATCAATCATCCAACAGTCATAGCAAAGGGATATACCCCTGTTTTACACATAAATACTGCACAGATACCAGTTCAATTCATTTCATTAGACAAGAAAATTGATCCAAAAACAGGACAAGTTTCACAAGAAAATCCTGATTTCTTGAAAAATGGAGATGTTGCAATAGTTAAGTTAAAACCAATGAAACCAATGGTTATTGAGAAACAATCTGTTAACCCACACATGGCAAGATTCGCTATCAGAGACGCAGGACAAACCGTTGCTGCAGGAATCTGTATTGATCTTGTTGCAAAGAAGTAAATTCTTTTAGTTTCCTTAGAAAAATTTATATACCATTTATTTATAGGATATAACATGTCTGGACAAAATTATAGACTGGGTAGAAATGAAAAAGCGTATTATTCTTTATTAAAAGCTTTTTTAGAAGATAATTCTTTATATAAACAGTTTAGGGGTTTTGTATTTAGGAATTGTTGATGGAAGGCTAGTTGACTATGGTCCTTTTGAAAAAGTTCTAGGAAGAGTGTCAAAGAAATTTGCAAGCAAGAATGAAATGTTTATTGGTGAAGCTGATGTAAAAAGATTAGAGCCAGAAGTTGTTGTATTGGATGAAACGCCATTACAAGAGCGACTTGAACTTCTAGAAGCGATTGTTGCGAAAAAGTGATTCTTTTTAGATTTTTTTGATAATTCAAGTACTATTTAGAAATCTGTAAAATAAAAAGAAAAAATTGCGCTGATGCGCAATTTTTAAATCATAAACTACAAGATTGAGATTAAGCTTAAATGCTTACCATCTCAATCTTATCGCTATTTGCAGCAAAATTCTTCGCAATAATCATCCTGCATGACAATTGCTCAGCAATATTAATCAAAGAGTTTGTAACCAAGTCATCTACAATCAAAGCTGAAATTTTGGAGTTTCTCTTCTGAAATCCATAAAGCAATTTGACAGTATCTGAAGCTGAGATTTTCTTCACTTGTTTCAATTCGCCTTTTTTCATAGCGAAAATTGCGGCACTTTTGCTCCCTTTCAGTTCTTGCGCATATTCTTTCAAAGAAGTTTTTTGTTCTTCACTCAATTCAGAGTCTTCGTTTTCATAGTCTTCGTCAGTTTTTTCGGTTCTTGTTCTTCTATATGTCTTTCTGTCGTTTCTTTCTTCTTTGTTTTCTCTGAAATCTGCCCTTTCTTTTGTATTTCCGTTCTCAAAATATTGTTTTTTGAAATCATTTACAGTCATCCTGGCTCTCAAAGCTAAATTAATTTCTTTTTCAGCTAGTTCTTCAACTTCTTTTCCATCTGGAGCTCGAGCGATATATACAATATTCGCTGTTGCAATAGCATCTTTTGAGATTAGAATCCCGCCCCTATCTCCATCAACAAACAAAGTAATCTCTTTGTCTTTGCTAAGGTCCTTGATTGTTTGAGGAAGCATCGCCCCATTCATGGCAATTGTGTTCTTTATACCTGCTCTTAAAAGAGTGAGTATATCTGCTCTTCCTTCAACAACAATGACTTCTTTGCTAGAATCAATATCTGGACCTGCTGGCAGTAAATCTGAACCATATTCTTGGATCTTTGCAGTCTTTGCATGATCCATGACTTCTTGCTCCATCACTCTTGATTCTGGGCCTGCATCTGAAAGTTTCTTCATTAAAACTTTTGCTCTCTCCAAGATATAATCTCGCTTGCTTGTCCTGACATCTTCTATATCTGCTATTTCAAACTTAGCATTTGTTGGACCTACTCGGTCTATTGTCTCTACTGCTGCTGCTATAATCGTTGTCTCTGCTTTGTCTATAGATGTTGGAATCTCTATAATCCCTGTTGTCTTAGATTCATTAGTCTCTAAAGAAACTTCTATTCTTCCGATTTTGCCTTTTTTTTGAAGCTCTCTTAATTCAAGATCATCTCCTAAAAGACCTTCGGTTTGTCCAAAAATAGCTCCAATCATATCTGGTTTTTCAACTACTCCTTCGGTTTCAAACTTAATCTTGATAATATATTTTATCGAAGGTGGACTGATTTTTCCCATTGTATTTCTCCTGTTATTTATTTAAATTTAATTGATAAGTGCGTTCTAGAAAAAGAGATTATAACTGCATTTCTTACTAGGTCTTAACCCTAACTAAAATAAGTATAATGTTAAGTTAAGTGATAGTGAATGTGAAAGTGAAATAATCTTTTTCTAGTCACATTTATGATGATGAGATATATATTTTTTGGTATATAAATCTTTAGATTAAGCTTTATGTCTATAATTTGAATGCATATTAATTTTTGATTTCGAAAACTAAACCTGTTTCAGAAAGATATTGACTTTAATCAAGAATTAACATTTATAGACGTCTTATCCCTAGTCTAAACACAAATCAACTCTACCTGGTTCATAATCTCTTGAAACTGCATAAATTGTTCTAGCAGACAAATCACGACCATCTTCTTTATGAAGGTCGTCTTTGTTTTTTGTGGTATAGTGTGCAACGACACTTTTTCCCGCAATATTTTCAACTGACCTAAATCCTGTTTGTTTTAAAAATTCTGAAATCTCGTCTTCTTTTAACACTAGAGTATATTGTCCTGTAGAGTCACGAAATCCATGGTCAATCCCTGAATAAACTGTTAAAACTAAACCATAAACTTTTTTTTGTACTTCTAAGCCAATTCTTGCAGATTTAACAATGGTTCTTTCTGTGCCTATATTTTCAAGAGAAACTTTTGGACCTACTCCCCAAAAAACTTTTTTTTGTTGTTCTTCAATATCCATTTTAATCATCATTAATAAGAAATAAGGCTATTTAAATCTTTTTATAAATGTCTTTTTTAAGTAGTAACAATTTAACAGAATTAACATTTATAAGTCTAAATTAAAATAGCCTGAACACAAGCTTCTTGGCCTGGCCTGTTTGTCACTTTTGCCTTGCCCTTTTCAGTGTCAATTATAGCGCCTTTGACAATGACGTTTTTTCTTGCTAAGAACTTGTTGCTTGGGACTTCTATAACATTTTTTATCAAAACAACAGAAGATTTCTTTGTTTTTTCATCTAATAAGTTAGCTTTATTGGTTTTTAGAAGGACTGTCCTGTAATGACCCCCCCTTGTTCTAAGAACTTTTTTCTTTGTTTCACCGAGGGTGACTTGCCTTGCTTGACCTGGCTTTTCATATAACTTTTTCTTTCTTGATTTCTTATATCTTCCACCAGTTGATTTTTTTCCTGTCTTCATAAAACATGAGAACGAAGAAGCTTTAAATAGTTTTCGACTGTGGTTTTTTGAATTTTTAAAATCTATAAGTGTAAGAATGATGTCATGTTTTCGGCTTTTGGTTTCGAAAAAAGCGTTCAATACTGTCAATTATAACACATATAGACCTTTTATCATTTATACGTAACTAATTAATAGTAACAAGACAAAAGGTTTATAAACTCTTTCTCCCTTTTTATCAAGGAGGAAAAAATCTAAAATGAACCTTTATGAAACTGTAAAAAGATGGGCTTTACCCGTTGTTCTTGCAAGTAGTTTGGCTACTGTTGGATGTAAAACTGCAGTTTTGAGCCATGTTGAAGAAAATGAATGCAGCAGAGTGAAGTATATCCCAGTACAAGTAATACAACAAGCACCAGCACCAGAAACAACATATGTCAAGCACTCTGGAACTGTTAAAGTTGATGTCGATGTTCACGAACATGGATATCACCATCATGGCAAAGCTAACCTACCTGGTGATGCAAGCGGACATTAAAATTAGTTTATCTTTTATTATCTTAGATTCCCTGTGAAAGATTTATAAGGTTGTTCTTACTTATTATTTTAATTAAATTTACTTATACAAAAAAGATGGCACAACAAAACGCAAATCCGGTCCCGACTCCGAATCCAAGTCCGAAGCTGAAAAAGAAGAAGACTCCATGGGGAAAGATTGTTACTGCTGCTGCGGTTGGAACCGCATTAGTTGTTATTGGACTTTATGCGGGTAGTAGAGGAAATAAAGCACCTACTTACAACCAAATAAACAATGTATCTGCAAGACAAGTAGAAGTTTATGGTGGTAATGATTACAGCAAGAAAGACCAAAGCGAGATGACCACTGAAGTAACCAAAACAGTTCAACAAGTAATAGGCAATAACTATGAACTGGGACATTCCCATGGGCACAATCATCATGGCAAAGCTAACCTACCTGGTGATGCAAGCGGACATTAAAATTAGTTTATTTTTTTATTTTTAGTATTTTCTCAGAGTTTGAAAAAGACTAGTTTCTTAACAAATTAGAAGTTTGTTTTTAATTCTACTAATGTAGCTGGGGAATTTAATTCAAAAAACCGGCTTAGTTTTGTGTAGCATATGTTTCCATCTTTTCTCACACTAACTCCTCTTTGTTGAACTGTCCCGTCAACAACACAATCTGATGAGGTGTATATTACAGAATCTCCACCATCAATATAGCCCTGTTGAGTTCCAGTATCTCCGGTGATAATCATAGAATGGTCATATTCCCCTGCACCTGTATTAAAGAGGAAGATAACTTGTCCTGTTTTATATGGAATACCTAACCCAGGAAAGTTTTTTACAGGAACTTTTTCTATGTTCTCTCCCGTGCTGTCTTCGATTATGTTCGAGTTTTTGGCGATTATATCTTCTATTTTATACTCGTATTGCTTTCCAAAAACTTGTCTAGCTGAAGCAGAAATCAAACTAAAGCATTCCATCCCCTTGTATAACTCGGTCATTTGATATTCCTTTCCATTAATAGTAGAAGAGAAGGTTTGGCCAACAAATGGCACATTTTTAAAAGACTCCATCATTGATATTATTGAATTGCTATTTGAAGATTTTCTGCTTATTCTCAAAACTTTATCAGATTCTATCCCTTGATCATAACCATCGGTCATATAACCTTGTGAATCAATTTTTCCTGTTGAAGAATATTGGTTATTGTTTATTGTCACATCTGCCCTGTACCAATAACTTCCTTCTTTGCTTGAAACATCTACGCACCAATCATTTTGGTTCAATGTTGCTTCAGAATATTTTATTTTCTGTCCAGAATCTAACATTTTTACACCATTATAATCACCAAGAGGTTGAGGAACAATTGAGATCCAATTAATCATTGGTTTCCCAAATGTCCAAGATTTCACAAGTGAATTTATGCTAACTCCAGAATAATCAACGCCGTTTGATTTTATTATTAAACAAACTTTTACATTATCATTATAATTTACTAATCTTTGCATCAACCCTGCTCCCAGAAATGCTCCATTATTCACACTTGAAGCTAGGCTTATGCTGTAAGTGCCTGAAGGCGGTGTTGTTGTTCCAGACTGAAGTTCAGCTAATCTTTTATCTATCTGGGCAATTGCCTGATTTTTGAAATTTGCATCAAGAGAACTTGTTTGTATTGAATTTCTTAAAGCATTCAACTGATCTTCAGTCATTGAATTTATGTTTGATAATTGTTGTTGAAACTGCTGTTGAAGTTGTGTTGGGGTCAAGGTGTTTGTTGTGATGCATTTTTTATCTGTTTCAAGCCATAGGCAAGTTAATGAGCAACCATTAGTGATACAATCTTCTTTTGTTGTAAAAACATTGTCTCGAACACTTGTTGGATCAAACCAAGCAAACGGGCCTTCTATTCCAAATATCCCCCTATGTTCTCCCTCACATTTGCTAGGACATGCCCTGCATGCATTAGCAGGAGTATCCCACCAACAACCTGATTTTTCATTGCAAGAAGTTGAAACATGATAATCTCCACATGTGCCTGGTTTTACTATGGAGGTTCCTCCTGAAACACAGGCAGGAATTAGTCTGTAAACATTGGTTAAACCTTGTTGCCAACTAACTCCGTTTACTGTTCCTGAACCACCCAAACATTCTCTAGAAAAATAATCGGGGTATCTCAAATTATTTTCTATTGGATTTTGTCTTGGACGGTCATATCCAATTACATAAAATTTGCCTTGTTCAGCAGGGGTTCCGACAAAATTTATGTGGTCGCAACCATTTTCAGAATACAAAATTAAGTCTCCTGGCTTGAGATTATTTTGATTAAAGCTGTCTTTAGTCATTATTGGTTGATTCCTTGACGAACCAATATTCTGTGGCCCCCAACTTGGCCATTCTGGGCCATTAAGCCCAAATTTTTCTTTCGCAACTTTATAAACATTCCAAGCATAAGTACCGCAATTTTTATCTCCTCCAGAACCCCATTGATCTGATTTGTCTTTAAGATAATCTGCTGCTTGCATCAATTTTTCAACTTCTGCAACACAGGCTTGAGAATAACCTGTACTTATTTTTGTAACAGCTATGCAACAAACGTCATCAGGATGATCTTTTTTGTCAGAAGCATCTGTAAATAATTCATATCCATCTGGACATGTTGCCCCAGATATCCATTTGGCATTGTGATTTTCACAGCCTGTTGCTTTGGCTGATATCATAACATCTGTAAGAGAGATGAACTTTACTTTATCTTCCAATGCTTGGGCTTTTATCCATTCAAGATTTGCTTTATCTTTTATATTAAGGGCTTTATCGACGTAAGGAGAGACTGATTTTGCAAGTTCATCTAATCTGGAGATAATCGCATGTTCTTTTATTTCTTTTGAGATTAGGGATAGTTGAGCAGGATTTCCTATATTCTCTTCTATCTTCTTATTAAAGTCTCCAAAAATGCCTTCTTTATTCTCTGGATTTTTACTTGGTCCATAAAGCTCTATCTTGATATCCTGAAGTTTTTTATCTAAGTCGAATATGGCTGTTTCGGTCTTTGCAACAGGGTCTATAACATTTGTTTCCAGAAGATAGTTGATTGTCTTCTCTTCTGAATAATTTATAATATCTTCTCTTATCCCTAAATCTGAAATGCTTGAATTTACTGAGTTCATATCAAGCCAACAACCTACTTTCTCATCATCACAATAGCCTATTCTTTCATATCTATTCGGTTCAGCTGTACTGCCTGGATCTTCGGATGCGCAGATTCTTATTATTCCTCTTCTATAAATCTCTGGTGTGAGATGTTCTTGTATCTGGGATTGCAAACTTAAAGAAGGAGTTGGCATCAGAGTTGCTGAACCTGCTTTGCATTCTTGTTCTGTCTTGATATTTTTCTTGATTTGATCTTGAAGGTACAAGTTCTGTACTTCTTGGACTGCAAATGAAGTAGAAACAGAAGCAAATCCGCAAAACTCTTTTCCATTGACATTAACACAAATCTCACTATATCCTGGGGGAGCAGTGAAATCCCTTTTTTCTGAAACACTTTGTCCTACTGCTAAGAAACCGACTGCGTTTTTTACAGAAAGTTTTTCAAGTTGGTATTCATATTGTTGGGAAGTTTTTTTCTTCAAATAAACATAATAGCTTACTGGTGTGTCTTTTCCTGCATAAATGCTGTAAATTACTCTATACTGGGACTCTGGATTTGATCCCTGGCTAATCTCATCAACTGAAGCAAATAACTGATAGTAAGAATCGGCTTTTGTTAAATCACTTAAAAATTCTGTTGCTGTTGGATAGACTATTGAGAAGTATCTGTCACAGAAAGTAGTCCCATTTTGTGCAGTTGCTCTTTGTTTGAATAAATTGAAAGTATTTGAACCATAATTCTTTGTGAAGTATCCGAATGAATCTTCGGCATTCTTGATTGCATCTGAAAACAATGAGTATTCTCCACCACCTTGATTTGCGACTGCTTCAGTCACTAATGGAATTCCTGCTTTGATAAATGGGTCTATATTGCCCCATAATAATTGGCAAGTATAAAAAGAATGGAATGTATCGCATATTCCTGTTGTTTGTCCAGTAGCCAGTTGTTTCTGCAGGCAATCTCTGTATTGTATCAAAATCATGTTATTCAATGAATCTAGGCCGTTATACAAACCAGAGACACAGATAGGCATGATAACTTCTTTATTCCCAGAACATAAGAGCAATGAACCGATAATCCCTGATTGGATGACATTCTCAACTGGAAGTCTTCCCCCAAAATCACATCTACTTGAAGGGCATATTACTGGATCACAGAGATTGAATAACAAGGAACAGTCTTCTGGGCTCATGAAATCTTCGCATTGAGTCGAAGGGATTAAGACAGGTGATTTTCCTAAACTTGGCTTTCCGCAAGCGCCTGCATTTACAGGATTTTCTTTTTTATTATAACTATCAATTGCTTTTGGTATGCATGCTTCTGCTTTATCTGCAAGAGCTTTTATCTCTGTTGGAATTTGCATACCTGTTGTTTTTGAAATCTGAAAACAGCAGTCATCATCTCCTTCTGGTCCTTTATAGTGATTGAATTCTGGTTTTCCATTGCTTCCTACATTACAAATCCAGTATTCATTGATAGCCCCTGTTTCTTTCCATGCAACTAATTTTCCTTCTAATCCAGTATATGCTTTTGTTGCAAAATACCATCCTTCATTTCTTTGAAGAGGCATGTAAGCAATCATACCTTCATAGGCGCCTTTATCCCAGAAAGTTATCTTGAAATCTTCTTTAGCGATTTCGTGTGCGCATTTACTAATGTCTTCAAGTATTATTTTAGGGAGTTTGTCTCTTTCGTCAGAGCTTAACTCCATCAACTCTCCTGTTTTATGTTCTTTATCATCTTTTTCATATCTTAAGAATGTTATTATTACATCCTTCCCCTCTTTTATCATCTGCACTTTGAAAACTCGTCTATGCTGATACATGCCCCCAGATGCTGGCTCAAGTATCGAAAAATAAGTTTCGCTAGATGTCCTGAATACCTTGAATTTATAATTCACATACTTTCCTAATATCTCTTGAATATCTTTATCAGGAGAAAATTTCTTGGCCATAATTTCTGGAGAAAGTGTTTCAACTGTGCTGACTTTAAGAGAAGATTGTTTTTCTTCTGTGAATGAGGCGATATCAAGCCCAAGCTGGCCATAGAAATCTTCGTCTATAACTTGTTTAGCCAAATTATTGAGATTATCAAATTTTGCGAACATCTTCATGTTGTTATAGTCTCTTAAAACCAGACTTATGCCCTCGGATTTATGATTTATTGCAAGTATCAAATAAAGTTCTTTTATATCATCGGAGAATATTTGCCCTTTTGCTGCCACTATATTTAGATTGTTAATTGCATTACTGACATTGATTGGAACTTTTACTACACAGGCTTTTAGAGTTTTGTTTTGCGATAAGTCTATTGGCGGGATACTTAAGAGTGTTGAGAGAGTTTGTCCTGCACAAACCGGAACTCCGTACTTACCGATGCTATTTTTTATGTCAGGATTCTCCAATAACCTTTGTTTTTGCTGAGTAGAAAGTTTAATTAGAAGAATTTCGACATCTGAATCTTGAATTAAGGTTTGTGCATTTCCCTCACTTAAAAAGAGATTTTGTGCTTCTTCTAAAAATTTGTCGTCATCAATTTGTTTTGACAATCCTAACAATCCCGAACTTGTTACAACTCCTTCTTTAGCTTTTATTTTTTTGATAAATTCATTTGCTTCTGTAGCTAAAGCAGATACTGTCTTAACATCTTGATTCAAAGCAGAACTATTTTTCTTGTAACATTGAGAAACACTGATAATATTTCCATTTCCTAACTGCGACCTGTATTCTTCTGAAGCACATTTTTCTGACCATGCTTTCATGACATATTTTCTGGCAAAAGATTCTCCTGATACGCCCTGAACAAGATTTTTAAGCCATAAAACAGTGCCGCCCCCATAACAAATGTTTTTCCAAGCAACTGTGGTCTTTTCTAAAAGATTAACGTATTTACTCACAGTCTCAATGGTCTTGTTCAGAGTCAAAATCCTATCTTGAATTTGTTTTGGAGTCAATTGAATTGCTCTTTTCTCTATTCCAATCACTACTGAAAAATTTGTCGAGGTTGTTCTTTCTTTTTCAAATGGCCAGACAGTCACTTTTGCTTCTCTTTTTATATATGTACTGACAACATCTACTCTTGTAGAATTTAAGAATTGATAAGAACCTTTGGTGATTGTTATTTCAGCTGAGTTAGACCAAGAGAAAACAACTTTATCGTCATCTATCTGGGTTATTGTCCAGTCACTAGTTGTATCGCCTTTTATTTTATCTTCAATAATATAGTTTCCTTGAGAATTATCCACTTTCAGTGTAGCTTGTTTTGAATTAAAGCCCGGTTTATCCACTGAAAGCAAAGTAATGTAGTAAGTCCCTTTGTCTGTATTCTTGACAGTTGATTTATCGCCAGAGCCATAGCTTAAACTGAAGATTTTCAATTTAGCATCTTCTACTTCTGCTTGCACATATTCGTCGCTGCTTTCCTGATACTTGTCAACTAATTCCTGCAAGAAATTTATCTGATCTTGTTCCTTGAACATATAAGCTGCAAGATCAGCTGCTGCTCTTAATGCTCTGACTCCGTAATAACCCCCAGAAGGATTCTCTTGATTTGTATATTGTGCAGTTATCGCCCTATACTGGGTAATTGCTTGTTGATAAGCTTGCTCAACTGTTGTGGAATAATATGTTTGTTTTGCTCCTTCTACAGAAACTACTTCAAATTTGACTCCATTTGCTGGAAGCGGTTCTTTAGCAACTCCTTTTTCAATAATAAGAGGGACGATGTTTTCTTTTACTCTTGAATCTTTGCTGATCGAAGCTTTTAAGTCATAAGAAGAACCAACTGCAGGTGCGTTATTTCCCTTTAGAAAGTCTTGAAACGCCTGGATAACCTTGTTTTTTTCTTCAACACCTAGTTGTGCTCTTGTCTCTGTCGAGAATAATATAACTACATTCGCGAACTCTGTGGTCTTGACTGTTCTTCCTGTTTTTGCTAATTTGCCTATGTGTGCAACATAGTAATACTCTTTTTTATTTTCACCATTAGAAAAAACAAATGTCTCGATTTCATCGCCAACAGTAAACTCTTTTTCATAACCTTGTGGATTTTTTGCATCTGTTATCTTCAGATTTGAATTTATAGACTGTAATTTCAAGATCGATGAGCCTGTTGCACCTGCCCCTACAGAACCCATGCAACTTACAGAAACTTCTCCGCCATAAGAATATTTGTCTGAAGTTATCCTGTCTAAAAAGCAGCCAGAATCAGCTACTTCTCCTCCTTCTCCAATTATGTAATCGTCTCCATTAACAACAAGTCTTGCTTTAAGTCCAGGGGTGTCTATCTCATCTAATGAAACCTTGACTTCCTCTTGACAATAAAAGCCAGGCAATCTGACAGAGAAACTATCCCCTTCTCTAAGTTCTTTTGTGATGATAGGCTGATTATTTGCGTTGCTGTAAACAGAAATTTTTGCATTCTGGCCTTTAACTTCTTGCAATCTGATGTATCCCCTATTCTGCCAGAAACTAAATTTTTTGTATTTATCCAGCCATTCTTGTTGGCTAAGTACAGGAAGAACAAATTGTTGTGTGTTAATGCCATAGGTTTTTGCTATGTCATAGGTTATGTTGACTGCAATTTTTGCTGTAACATTTTTTGGCATTTTTGATTCTATTGGCTGCTGTTTTAAAGAAACAACCAGGTAGCCAAGGTTGCTCAATGTCGGTGTCCCTTGGGAAACTTTCATGCTTGAATCTGAAAATTGATAATAACCCAGGGCAGATCTTGCAGGATAAAAATTTACATAAGCTATTTGTGGAGATTGGTTCTCCACAATTGGCCTGACACTCTTTATATAAGGAACTTCAATAAATGGATTTATTTTAATGCCAGTTAATTTACAAAGAACAGGAACATTCTGTTCTTCTAATAAATCAGAAGTTACGGGGCTTGGCTGACAAGCTTCGGGGGATAATTCAACAATAAAATCCATGCTTTCAGTCTGGTTGCAAAAGTCGTTGTTCCAAGACATAAAATTAGAAGGATCGTTTAAAGAAGGATAGTAATAATATTCAGGAGTAGTTGGTGTTATTGTCGTCTGTAACTCAGTGGGTTGTGCAGTAGTTTGCAATCCTTCTTCTGATAAAACCGTAGGAAATGCAGTGATAAATATCATTAAGAGTAACACTATCAAGATTATTTTCAAATCTTTTTTATCTTTTTTATTTATCATTTTTATGTATTTGGGTAGACAAAACCATTAACCTACAGATGTGCTTAAACACAAATTTGTTGGTTCTGCACTTCGTTTTTAAATATTTATCTGGTTTATGTTTATTATTGATTTTTTAGTTTAATCTTTTTTATCATTTTTATTCTAAATTTATTTCTAAAGGAGATAAATTGATGAAGTCTAAGATATCCATCACTTCCTCTGCTGATTTGGGAACATCAAATTTCTCTGCTTGAATCTTAATCTTAGTAGAGGATTTTAATTCTCCAGATGTTACAAAAAATTCAGAGAAACCTCCACCTGTTGGCACATTTGTCAATTGTGATGCTGGCAATGTAATATTATAACATTGTTCTGTTGTTATCCCCATCATCCCAGGAATTCCTGAAGATGGAACACTCATGCATCTTTCAGTTTCTTGAGATCCAAGAGATAAACCTGATTCTTTGTAAATCTGGACGCGGACATCATAATTGCCTTCTGGAATTTCTATTGTTTTTTGTGGAGGATATAGCAGATTGACTGAATAATCTGTTGAATTAAAAGAAATAATCGCGCTTTCTCCATTAACTGTATTCAATTCTAAAGAAAGAGTGTATAATTTTTCTAAATTAACATTTAATATGAATGGTTCATTAGTAGAAACCAGAGCTTCTGTTTCTTTATAACCCTCAGACTTAGCCACAATATAACCATTGACACATTTTGGAAAGGTTGTTGTCAATCTTGCTTCGTTTCCAGAAACATTTGTTCTACCTATCGCACATGTTTGTTTTAAACATCTATAGGAAATATCTGAAGCAATAGGTTTATTCTCTGAATTTGTGAATACTGTCCCTAATTGTCCTGGTGTTGGGCATATATCCAACTCAAGTGGATTTGTCTCATTTGAACTAAAACTCCTTGGGGACATTTTTTCAATAACCACTAGAACGGGAAATTGGAACATCTCTGTCCCATATGAAACCTGAATAAGCACAGGAAAACTGACATCATAAACAAAATGATAGGGAATAATACAGAATCCTAAAGAACCCAGGCTAGCTTGATTGCCAATAGGTTCTGCTTTTAATAAAGCCCCCTGGTTTGGCCATACATCTATCTTCGTTGGCCAATTTTTTAAATAAAGAAAATTAACTTGTTTGTTGATTGGAGAATCTATCACAAAATATCTATTTTCCTTGTATTTTAGCCTATAATCTGAACCAGAAACTTTCAGTGCTTGAATATTCTCTTGTAATGCTAATTTCAAGTCATCTTGAACTTGTGTCTTTTGCCAAATTTTTGGAACACAGCTTATCTCCAAGCCTTCAACAGGAGCGTAATTATGTATTACATCCAGAGAATACTTTTCCAGGATTGTGCTATCTTTTTCTTGATCAAAAAGAGTTGAAGCATCTTTATACAAAGAACCAAAATAAGTTTTGGTGTTGATTTTATGCTCTGACTTTTTGAAATCTACTTCCCGACTTTTAACAGTCAATGGCATGATAACAGAAGACTCAACATAATCTGATCTTATCTTTACAGAGATATTCTCTATTTCTCCATAGGTGATGTTCAAATTAGAGAATTTTTCTAATTTTTCAAAATTAGTACAGTCTTTGATATATGGTTTTAAATAACTGGCAAATTGTTTTTCTATTTCTTCTATTTCTGGACGCTGGATACTCTGCAAGCCGTTTCCTGAAACATAATACCAATAAGGAATATCCAAGGCAAGAAAATTAAAATAACTTGAAAAAGGAAAAACTTCAGAACCTGATTCAAAATTAGGCAGTTCTAAAAAGCCGCCTTGAAGTTCAGCTGTTGCAACAACTTCTTTTACTTTATTGTCTACACAGGTTTTGAAATAAGTTTCAACTTCATTTTCGTTTGTAATTAAAGAAGTCCTGGTTACAATGAAGTATGTTGCTAATGCAAGAGCAACAATTACAACTGCGAGGATAACAAATAAAGTCACCTGTGCTTTTTTCTTAAACATTTTTGTAAATTACCGTCTTTTTTCAGATGGTATTATGAAGAAAAAATAGTATATAAAAGTTTTGAATTAACTTTGATAAATAAGAGAAGAAATGGGCCCACTCGGGATCGAACCGAGGATCTACTCCATATTGCAGCTTTCTCTCCAAGGTCTCTTTACGGAAAGAGAGCTTCGTCAAAGAGTCGTCGTAACCACTGGACTATGGGCCCTTGGAATTAACTAGAATTGGGGATTTAAAAAGTTAATTAAAAAGGTTTAGAAAACTAGATTGAGAGATGATCGAGAGAATAACGGACATTATGTACTATCCCTGATTCGTTTCTTTTCTGAGGAATTTTTACCATACCATAATGTTCATTAGTTGGTTCACTCTGAACAGGCCTTGATACTAAGAAAAAAGTATATGCTTCATTGGGTTGATGTTCAAATGGTTGGACCACTAAATCAGAACACTCATTGCTATCGGTGATATATGCTTCTAGATCTAGCAATTGTTGATTTGGCGCATGCGTCTCAGAACAAAATCTTTTTTGTGCTTCACTAGCTAAATTTACAAGTTTTCCCATTGCCCTTGGTCCAACTTTCTTATCTACTAACAGAACTTCAGTACCTGCTGAAATTAATTCATATTTTCTTAACAATCTTTTGGGAGTCATTCCTTTACATCTTGAAAAACATACTCCACAAAAAAGACTTAACAATGCTTCTCTATCATTTTCGTCTGCCATTTTTACTTTCTTATCATCCGAATATGAGGCCAATGCCGCTTGAGGCATTTGATTCCATGTCGCTGATTTTTCTAATGATATCGTCAGAGTCAGAGGTATTTAAAACTTTTGCTCCTGTATCCAATAATAATTTTTCATTTCTCTTGAAAAAATCTTCTTCTGCAGAAATCTCTAAAAAGAATACTTTTTTTTCAATTCCCAAAGCTTTTGCTTCTCTGAGGATATAGCCTTGTTTCTTGAATTCATTAATCTTCCAAGATTTTGCTTTCTCTTTTCCCGCCTTGCCAGGTTCTTTTTCAAGTTCGACATCTAACTCGCCAGAACTTTGGTCAGGAGCTTCTAAGATATTTTTGGCTGAATCTATTTTATCTGCAGGGATTTCATATACCTTTATCATGAATATCTTTAGGGAAGAAGGGTTTTAAAGTTTTTCGATGGTAGAATATTGAATTATTAGAAACTTAAATACAGGGGTTGCTAGGCATGAGGTTAGCTGGATTTCCATGCTTGACCCATTCTCCAGCAGAACATATCCAAGTGTCTTCTGAACCACCAATCACGAATCTTACAAATAAAGCAAGAACAATTACGGCCAAGATGATCAAGACTATTATTATTATTTTTTTAAATCTTTTATCCATAATGGTGGTATAAGGGGGAGATTATAAATTTTTGGTTGAAAAATCTTTAAATTAATTAAGCTTATATCTATTTACACTTATAGCTGGTTGTTGACAACCAAACCTTTTAAGTTACAAATTTGCGCTTTCGCTTTTAATGAAATCTCTGATTTTTAATTAAATAACTTGAGAACTAAACAATTACTTTATTCTGCAAGAACAAGTTTTTTTATCTCTTCTATGTGTTTCTCAGCTTCCTTTTCTCCTATTTCAATAGCTTCTTTTCCTTTATGAAAATCCAGTGTATCCATATTGACATTTGGCCTCAACACAATTAAATTGTCTTTATATTTCTTAAGTGAATTTTCAACGATGTCGCATTGCATTATTGTTAATGTTCTTTCAGCAATATCTACAAAACCATATTTTTCTTTTTTTGGCATCTCTTTAATATCTCGTTCAATACTCACAGCAATAACTTTTCTAGCTACGTCGAATCCGTCATCTATGGCTAAAGGATTTTGTAAACCCCCGTCTACAAGCAACATCCCTTCTTTTTTAACAGGAGGTACTAATAATGGAATTGAACTGCTTGCCAGAATAGCTTGACATAAATCCCCCCTCTCCATCCTAACTTCTTTTCCAGTTAGTAAATCAACTGCGGTTGCGAAATATTTCTTGTCTAGTTCTTCTATTTTTTTATTTCCGATTATCTTCCTCAATTCTTTTTCAAGCCTATCTGGATTAATCAAGCCCCCCTCATGGGGACGAAAAGCAGCAAGTTTTTTTATGTCTTTTTGACTTTTACTTGTTAACATTTTTTCAAAATCTGCTAATTTTCCGGCAGCATACATCCCGCCAACCATAGCGCCTGCAGATGTCCCGATAATTATGTTGGGAACAATATTATTCTTTTCAAGAACTTTTAAAACTCCAATATGGGCCATTCCTCGAGCCCCGCCACCTGAAAGAACTAAAGCCAGATTTTCTTTTTTGTTTTTTTCAGCTACCATCTTTATTTAAGGAAAAAATAGTATTTAAGAGTTTTGGAAAAGCCTCTAGCAAAGTATGAACAAAAAGGGGTGGTTTTTACAGAATTTGTTCTAACTATGTGCAACTTATTTCTTTAAATGAACCAATATAACATCCACTTAACCCTATGGAGTATTTGTGTTCTGCTTGATTTCTTTGAATCTCCAACTCATTTAACTCATAACAAGAACCAACCTTTACCCAAGACCAACTTGTTGTACAAACAAAAACAGATTTATGAGAAGATTGATTCATTAAATCAGAATATGGGACACCGGTCATCATTTTATTTGTAATGTCCATGGTTAATTCACCCTCATAAAAACTTGCAGATTCAACAAAAGAACCACCACTAAAACTAAGTAATTTTGCAGCATAAGACCCATAATCTGCAACGCATATATTTTCGATACATCCACAATTTTCTGGCGCCTTCATTCCACACATTTGTTGATTCCAGATATAATCCCTGGGTAAATTGTTTTTGTTCCAACATCCGGGATGGCAACCACCTAAAGCAACACAATTATTCTCCCCCTTGCATTCATGACTGCCTTGGCTTTCTCTTCCGAAAAAGTAGAATAATAAAATGCCAATGAGAATAATTATTCCGATAATTATCAAAGTCAGCACAATTTTTTTCATTTTTTTATAACCTCTTCAAGGATTTAAATCTTTGGAGGATTTGAACTAAAACAGAAAGCCTCTAGCAGGATTTGAACCTGCGACCCTCTGTTTACAAAACAGATGCTCTAGCCACTGAGCTATAGAGGCACGAATGTTATAAAAAGAGAGAGAAAGAGGCTTTTAAAATTTTGTGGAGAAGAGGGATATTATAAGAATCCTTAAAAAAATTGAAAATTAGAAGAGAATAGTCCAAATTTTTTCTTAAGAATTAATGTGCGTTATGTAAATTTGTTGGGGCATAATTCGGAGCTTGGATTGCAACTGGTTCAATTTGAATATAACTGGGAAGTGGTTCTGGATTTTCTTTGTATCTGTGGTGATAATGGTAATAGTCACTGATTTCGGAGTAATAGGGATAAGTATAAACTGAATAAAATCTAGGATTATCCCTATAATAATTATTTGAAACACTATAATAAATCACCTTATTGGAAGAAGTTTCTGGGGTTTTATCTAAAAAAATTAGTATTATAAATAGACTTACTAGAAGTATAAGTAAAACAATTATCGAAAAGATTATTGCTTTGGGTTTACCTCTCATTTTATTTCTCTTTTATTATTTAAGATACTTAAAGTATATATACTCTTTTATTGCATAATGTAAACTTGCTTATTTCTTTGTTTTTACAACTTCAACAACCCTTATTTCAGAAACAGCTAATGGATAAATTTTCTTGAGATGTTTTGAGAGGTCTTTTTGTATTGTCCCATTAATTGCATATTGGAAGAAATCTGCTTTTGTCAAAGATTCTGCGGTATTTGTCAAAAATTCTTTTGCCTTGTTCCTTAGCTCTGTTCTAACACTTCTATGGACACGCTTTCTTGTTATTAAAAAAGGTTTTATCCTCAAATTAGCATCTTTGGCTTTGCATGCAAAAGACTCTTCTATGATACTGATGTTATGGCCAATCATCTTTCTTATGAATGAGGGATATATTGAGAAAGAGACCATTTCCCCATAAAGCTCTTTTTCCTTTTCATGGACCATAAAACGGGCTTCGCAGTTTTTTCCTTTCAAGATTTTAGTCAAGTCAAATTTTATTGCTTTTCCGTTCAAAGACTCTGCAGTATAGGCTAGTAAAGGGATGCTTGAATTTAAGACTTCAAGTTGAACATCAAAATATTTTTTCTTTAATACCATTTTATCTATATGTTGCTTATTTCAATTTTTTTAATTAGTGTTTCCATACTCTCTCCGAATTGTTTAACATCTCTCTGAAATTCTCTTCTAAATTTTCTTTGGTTGGCTAAATAAAACGGGAACAAAGCACAAACTGCAATTCCCGTAGCTAGTGACGCATAATCTACCACCTTATTGACTGAATTTGCTATTAATTGATAATCCATTTTATTTTCCCTCCTTTATCTGGAATTTAGATGTTCTCTTGCCTTTTTTCTGAAGACTTGTTTTGTTGCAAACAAGACATTTGAATGTTAAATTTGTTTTTTTAGTACCTTTTGTTTTTCTCTTCCATTTAGAGATAGCTGGCTTGTTCCATCTTCCTTGATTACCGTATCCCCTGGCTCTTCCCCTAAGTCTTGCTCTTTCTTTTGAGCCTTTTTTCATTGAACTTCTCTTATGTCCAGAACTTGCTATAACCACCTTGTGGCTAGTATGTTTCTTGCAATGTCTGCAATATCTCTTGACTTCTTTGGGTAGTTTCATTTTAATGTTTACATTTCAGGGTTTTTAAATCTTAAGGATGATTGAGATTGATTGCTATAACTTGAATATATTGCACTTCTTCTTAGATTTCATTCAACATCGATTTCAACTGCTTTTTTATCTGCTAAGATGATGGAAGCGATCTCTTTCGGAAGATTTGCTACGTCGCCTGTTTTGAATGGGCCGATTTCAGAGCCATCTGGAAGCAAAAAAGCCGGGACTTCTTGCTTGAACCTCAAGAATAAGTTTTTCAAATCTTTCTCTTTTTCTACTTTACCTTCAAAATACAGCAAGAGAAATTTTTGGTTTTCTTCTAATTGTTTTACAGTTTGTTCAAATAATAATTTTTCATGATCAAGAAGATGTTCAGTATCTCTTTTGCTGACACCTGTGATTGCTGCTGTAAAACTCAGATTAAGGACTTTTTTGTTCCTTATGGAAAATATCTCTTTTATCAATGAAACAGTATTATCTAGCTGTTTTCTTGTAACTTTTAAAGTGTCTGAAAATAAACTCGTTTCTGACTTGCTTAATATCTGTTTTTTATCTTCAAGATACATTGCTAGTTCTTTGAGAAAACTTGCTGGAAGGTCTTGCAAAGGTTCATTGTATTTCTCTTTTCTTAAGATATCATAAATTTCTTGATAAGTAATCATGTTCTATTCTTTTTCCTCTAACTTGTGCCCCTAGTTAATCTAGACAAGAATATCGAATTTAAAAATATATATGTAAAGAAAAGAGAAGCATTTGAGTATACCGTTTGAGAACAATAATACTTAAAAATAAAGTTGTATAATAAAAACATGGTATTTCAACCAGGGGTGCATGCCCCAATAGTGATGAACAATATTGTTCAAGAACAAGTTAGGGGAATTCTTGGAGAGAGATATCGGACAAGATTTGATTCATTTTATCCGGCTAGTGATGAAAAAAGAACTAATTACAATTTTTCACTTATTGTTCTTAATTGTAGGGAAGAGGACAGAGACCTGCTGCCTTTTGTAACCTTTGAGGTCTATGTTCCATCAGATGAGCCTGATCCAAGACAATTTAATTGGACAGTGGATATTGTTCAAAGAAGTAACCTCTTCGGAGTTGGCGGGATTGAACAAGAACCTGCAATTGGAATTCTAGACAGACCCTCTAGCAAATTGAAAGGCAATATCGAAAGTGCACTTCTTTCTGCTGAAAGAGAAGGAAAATTATCAATGTAGTATAAGGGAAGCCTACACTTTTACAGAATATTCAAAATAATCATCAAAAGGGTTCTCTAATTGCATCATCTGTTCTACGGAGAGTTTCTCAAAATATCTCCTAAAAGGCCTCATTGAGTTATTATGGCTAGATATGACCACATTCACTTTCTCTCTTTTCATGAACTTGATTAAATCTTTGATGAATGACTTGACACGTTTTTCAACTATTTTTACAGATTCTCCTCCAGGAGGCGGAATGTTGTAAGAACGATGAACTATTTTAAATTCAGCCTCACCAACATTTTTTATAAATTCTTCTCTTTCCTTCCGATGGAGATGATCAATCTTATGCCAGTGCAACAGGGTGTTATAATCATCAGTACCTTCTTTTTCAATAAACTCTTTATGAGAATGCCCTTCTAATTTCCCATAGCTTCTTTCAAGCATCCTATCATCTTCAATAATTATTTTACATTCTGGATGGAATTTTAAGACTTCTTTTAAGGTGTCTTTTGACCTGGATAAATGGGTCTGGAAAGCAACATCCATTTCTTTGTTTTTCAATCTTTTTGCTAAAATTTTTGCTTGTTCTTTTCCTAATCTAGTTAATCCAGATTCTGTCCAGCCAGTAAAAATGTGTTTTTTATTATATGTTGTCTGGCCGTGCCTGAATAGATATATTTTGCAAATCATTTTTTAAATATGTGTGTAAGTAGGTATCCTAAGTTGAGTTTTGCAACGTTGTGAAAATTGAGATTTTCACCAAAACTCTTTTGTTACCATCTTTTTATTTATAGATACAAAAGAACAACATTTATTAATCTTTTCAAATTGAGATAATTATGTTTAACTTTTTAAAGAAAAAATTGAATGATCTGTTCCAGAAAACAGATAAGATAGTTGAAAAATCAGAAATCAAAGAAGAGAAAAAAGAAGAAATAAAGGAGGAGATAGTTGTTCAGGAGAAGATTGAAGAAAAAACTCCTAAAACTCAAGAAAATGAAAAATTTTCTGGGCACCAGCAATCCCCTAAATTTCCCAGTGAAATTAAAGAATCAATAAAGGACTATGAGAGTGAAGAGAAAAAAGAAGAAAGAGAAGAGAAACTGAAAAAGATTGATGAAGAGGAAAAAGAACAGGAAAGAGAAGAGAAAAAAGAAGGTTTTTTCTCAAGACTAGCAAAGGGATTCACTTCAATGAAATTAAGCGAAGAAGCTTACCATGAATTTTTCAATGAACTTGAATTAATACTGATAGAGAACAATGTCGCAATGGAAGCAATTGATTCTCTGAGAGAAAAACTAAAAGAAAAATTGATTGGGAAAGAAGTCAAGAAAAAAGAAGTTGAAGAAATAATAAAAGAAAGCCTTAAAGAAGCGGTTTCTAGCCTGTTGATTGAACCTTTTGACTTAGAGAAAAAAATTGAGGAAAATAAGAAAAGCCAGGAGAAGAAACCGTATGTCATTGTCTTTTTTGGAATAAATGGTTCTGGGAAGACAACAACAATAGCAAGATTAGCCTGGATGTTGAAAAAGAGATTTTCTGTGATTTTGGCTGCAGCAGATACTTTTAGGGCAGCATCAATAGAACAATTGGAGATGCATGCTCAAAAACTTGAAGTTGAAATTATCAAGTCAAAATATGGTGCAGACCCTGCTTCTGTTGCATTTGATGCAATTGCTCATGCAAAAGCAAATAATATTGATGTTGTTTTAATAGATACTGCCGGAAGGATGCACAACAAAGCTGATTTAATAAGGGAAATGGAAAAGATTGTTAGAGTTGCTAAACCGGATTTAAAGATTTTTGTTGCTGAATCAACAACAGGAAACGACGCTGTTGAGCAAGCAAAAAGTTTTAATGAAAGTATTGGCATAGATGCTTTAATTTTGACAAAGGCAGATGTTGATGAGCGCGGGGGGGCAATGATTTCTTCAAGCTACGTCACTGGAAAACCAATTCTTTTTTTGGGAGTAGGACAAGAATACAAAGACTTGGAAGTTTTTGACAAAAAGAAAATTCTAGATAAATTATTCTCTTGATTACAATAATCTTTAAATATCACTTGTTCCAATCAAAGAGATGGATACATATTATAATAAAAGACATATTGAAGAAGCGTCAGGAGTTTGTTCTCATGCTCTTTGCGAGAGATTGGGAATTTATGGAAAAAGAAGAGTAAAAGTAAGAAAAACAAAAGTTAAGTTTGATGAGATGCCATATATAACGCAATATGCTAGAGAACATAGAATTCCACTAAAGTATAGAAATTCTTTTTATCGCCAGGTTATTAAAAGAAATAATTTAGAGTTTCTTTCACTTCTGGGGCATACAGTTGACTTTGCTGAACTTCCACCAGAACTTGCTGATTGCAGAACAGATAAAGATTTTCTTCCAAGACCACAACCCCAACCAGTAACTAGCTTGGTTTATACTTTATATCATTCACTCTCTGAACGAGCTGAAAAACGAAGAGAATCTACTTATCCAGGTTTTTGACAAGTTATTCGGATAATTGCCTTTTTTTACAATAAAACTTAAAAAGATTTAAACCCTAATACAAACATGGGAAAGCGTTATTCGAGACGTAAATTTGAAATAGATTCTGTAACATGTGCTGATGAGATGTATGATAAAAGGCTTAAAAACAGAACCTTTTGTGTTAAAGAGTATGCAAGAAATTGGGCAACAGAGCATCAAGTACCAAATAATAAAATTGGGGCTTTCGTTGATGACACCATTTCACAATATCACACTGAATTGATACTTCATAGCTTATTTAGAGGCACTGTTCAATTACATAGAGAAAGCCAGGGATTTCTTTCTAGACTAGTTTCTGAATTGTACGAATCACTTGGCCCATTAGGGCAAACTTTAGAAACTTTTCCTATCTGTGAACCACAATAAAACTTAAATATTTATTATGCCTCTAATTTAGATGAGAAACTCGCTATTATCTGTAATAGCTGGACTGATTTTTTTGAGTTGCAATTCTTCAGAATTTTTATCAAATCCCCCTAAAAGCTTTAAAGTAGATTTAAAGAATAATGCGTATTATTTTTTAACTCCGGAAGATACTGTTTATTTACTGGGAAAGCCATTTGTATTGAATAGTTTTGGTGCAGGAGGATCAGGTTCTTCTTGTTTTTTGCTTAAAGATATAAATGAAGGCTATTGTACTCGGGTTAATGAATCACAAGAATACCAATGGTTAGATTCAGATTCTGTGTTGTATGGAAGAGTCGTTGAACATTCTGGCAGAGGAGGTATTGGTCTAGAAGTCCAAATTCCTTCTACACCCTGCTCATGGAAGACGATTTTTGAGAGATAATCTTAACCTTTATAAAACCCAACTAACTGGGATTTTCATGCTAGATAAATTAGGAACAAGCTTGAAAAATACATTGTCAAAGATAGCTGGAGCTATCTTCATTGACAAAAAGATTATTGATGAAATCTGTTTGGATTTGAGAAGAAGCTTGCTTGAAGCTGATGTTGATATAAAGATAGCTGATGATTTAACAGAGAAGATAAAGAAAAAAGCGAATGAAAATATAAAGGGATTGGAGAAAAAAGAACAGTTAGTTAAGCTGATACATGATGAACTTGTAAATATTCTTGGGGAAGAAAGTTTTGAAATCAAAGTAGATAAAAAAGCCAGGCCTTTCAAGATAATGCTTCTTGGTTTGTATGGGGCTGGAAAGACAACACAAGCAGCTAAGCTAGCGTTTTATTATTCTAAAAGAGGTTTTAAAACTTGTTTATTGGGGTTGGATGTTCACAGGCCAGCTGCTCCAGAGCAATTAGAACAGATGGCCCAGAAAGCTAATGTTCAGGCTTTTATAGATAAAGAAGAAAAAAATGTGCTTGCAATTTATGACAAGTATAAAGAAAAAGTAAAGAAATTTGATTTATGTATTATTGATACTGCTGGACGGGATGTCCTAAGCAATGATCTGATTGAAGAAATTAAGATAATTAATGATGAAATAAAGCCAAATGAAACTTTCTTAGTTGTTCCCGCAGATATAGGGAAAGCTGCAAAAGAACAGGCACAAGGATTCAAGAATGCCTGTAAAGTAACAGGCGTGATTGTAACCAGGATAGATGGAACAGCTAAAGGTGGCGGTGCTTTAATTTCATGTGCTGAGACTAACGCGCCTGTTTATTTTATTGGAACAGGAGAAAAATTAGCTGATCTAGAAAGTTTTGACCCCAGTGGATTTGTCTCTAGATTATTGGGAATGGGTGATTTGAGGGCGTTGCTTGAAAAAACAAAAAATGTCATTGATGAAAAAGAGCAGGAGAAGTTCCAATCCAGATTGCAAGAAGGAAAATTCTCTTTAGTTGATTTTTGTGATCAAATCAAAAATATTCAGAAGATGGGACCTATGGACAAGATGGCTGAGTTGATTCCTGGACTTGGAAGTCTTGGCGGAAGCATAGGAAAAAAACTTCCGGATATGTTCAATGTACAAGAAAGCAAGATGAAAAAATGGCGTTTTGCAATAGATTCGATGACCCCTGCTGAAAGAGATAATCCGGATTTATTAGATTCAAACAGAGTCTCAAGAATTTCTAAAGGAAGCACTGTATCTGCAAATGAAATTCGCGAATTAATAAAACAATACAAATTAATAAAAGAATTTGCAACAGGCTCTATGCAAGGACTTGACCCTAGTCAAGGCAAGATGGACCAAAAAACATTGCAAAAATTAGCCAAGAAATTCGGAAGAAAGATGTTCTAGTTTGCTAATTTTACCCGGTATCTGAATAAAGTTATGCCCATAACACTTATTGACTTGACTTCGCCAATGCGGGATAATTGATAGTCAATTCTGCAAGGGGATTCTTGATTTCTTTAAGATTTCTTCAAAGAAAAACTACGAACATTAAGAATAAAATATTTTACACTTATGTCTGGCGAAGTCAAGTAAGAATGTTTAACTTTGCCAATGCGGGCTATGCTGCAATGGATTATGTACAGTTAGTTCTAAATTTTCAGAAACTTCTTCGAAAACAAAAATCAAGAATCAAATCCAGATAATTTACCCTTAAACCTATAGATGGCAAAGTCAAGTTAATGAGAACTAAGAAAAGTAATAATTACTTATAAACTTAAAATAGATTCAGCCTTGTTTCTTAGATAAAAGCCAAGCTGTGAAAGCTGTGACAGCCAATAGAATCAAAACTCCTAGAATCTGCGGCTGAAGCAAAAATTGTTTTGGGCCAGCCATATACTGATTAATTAATGGGGCAAAGATAAACAATGCTGAGAATACAAATATAATTATCAAAACAATAACAATCAACCACCCAAAGCCATTTCCTTTAAAGAATTCATCTACCCCTTTTCCCTTGTATAAGCCTACAATCAGCATAATAAACAGAAGGCTTATGATAAAAGCTGCAAAGAAAGGTGTTGTGACTTTTACATACTCGATTGCATTGGCTGAGATGATAAAGATAATTGCAATGCAGAAACTTACGAATATATGGACGAATTTGTGTTCTCCTAAAACTTTTGTCTTAGCTAACAGGGCATAACAAACTGTAAAGACAAGAATAAATGCAAAGATAGGCATGAATGTCCCTAATCCAGACATATCAATAGCAGTTACCATTTTTTATTTTTATCTATTTTTTAAATTATTATTTAATTTATTTTCTTGGTTTAGCGAGTACATCCAACCAAGAATTGCCTTCTCCTCTTGATCCCATTATCACTCCCAAAACTAAAATCGCTAGTATGACAAACAAGACAACCCAGGATGAATTTTGACTTATCCAAAATCCGATGTTGTCTCCTAATAAATAATTGAAAACTCCTGTTCTACCTAGAATAACAATGAAGACTACAAATCCAGTAATACCAAAAATCCACTTAATTGATTTATCATCATCGGGTTTTATCGCAAGTCCGATTAGAATAGTTAGTGCAAGGACAATGACAATCCCTATTGCCAGGTTTGAGAAAAAGGGCATAAAAAATGAAGAAATATATGGATTAGAGACGGTAAAAAATCCAATAGCCAAGGCGATGACTAGATGAACTCCTCTATTATTCAAGATATTAATTTTTTCTAGAATCGCAAAGACAACTGCAAAAATCAAGATTAAAGGCAACAATACAGTGAATACACCGAAACTTTGCCATTGATTTATCAGTTGATAAAATCCACCGCCGAAAACTGCTCCAACTCCATCTGCCATTTTTCTCTTTTACTGTTTCCTCTTTTATTCTAGAGAAAAGAATAAATGCTTTTTATATCTTTCGATTTTTTATTAAATTAATTGAAGATAGGGATGTAAACAAAAAAGCATTTATTTAGAAATATACCAAAAATTATTTATCCATTTTAGCAAGCTCTTCTGATTTAAGTGCAAGGCGAGTTGCCATCTCTTCATATGTTTCACGATCTCCTGTTCGTTCAGGAGTATATTTAAGAGCAAGTATCCTTAATCTTTCTACTCCAGAAAGGATTTTTCCTCGAAGTTTGTTTTTAACTTTAACATCAAATCCTGATGAAACAAGTTTCCCATAATCATTATCAAGTGCTTTTTCTGTATCTTCTAGGAATTTGTAAGGATTGTCTATTTTTCCTGCCCTAGCTTTTTTTAGCGGGCCTGTGTGTGCATCAATACTTTTTTCAAGTTCTATATAACCCATTTTTCCTCCATGAAATTTAATTATTAACTATGCTGATTTTTGCTTAGGAGCTGTTGCGACAATCAATGCTAAGGCTCCTCCAAAAAGTAAAAACAAAAAGATATACTGAAGTGTTACACTTGAAAATATGATTTTACTCCAAACACCTGTTGCCCATAATACTACCCCTATGAAAGCTACTCCCAGGACAATGCCGATTGCAATCTGCAATCCTTTGTTCCCCTCTACTTTTATGCCTGCAAAACCAAATAATAACAAGAAACCTAAAATCAAAACCAAGAAAAGGCTGATAATTGGGATGAATTTTAAAGTAATGTCAACAACAGAAGAAACCCCCACAAATATAAAAGCGATAACCATCGCCACAATCACATCTGCTGCTTTCTTGTTTTCTCCAAGAATCTTTGCTTTTTCAAGAATTGAAAAGACTATGACAAAAACAAGCAAGAAAGGTAGTAATAAATAGACAAAGAACGGATTTGCAAATATTGTTGTTTGTACGGTATCGACCATTTTGTGATGTTTATGCTACGAACTCTTCAGACATATCCTCTTTTATTGGTACAGCTGCCTTACTGATTATAACAACTTCACCAAATGCCTTAACATATTGGTGTGGAATTATCAAACCTCTTGCGCCACTTAATAATGGGGCTAGGGTAGAATCTCTTCCAACCTTAACACGCCAACTATCAAGCTTATTGTCGACAAGGTTGGCTTCTTCTATAACTCCAAGAAAGTCGCCAGAATCTGTAAACAGCTTCATTCCAACAACATCACTTATATTCATAATTTTTAACATTTTACATTCTTTTTTTATTTATTATGAAAGATTTAAAAGTATGATGTTTAAATACCTTTTGCTTCTCAAGTATATATTTCGTTTTATTGATTTAGAAATGTTTTTATAAGTTGTTTTCCTAAAAATAGAAAATAAAAGAGGTAATAATGGTCCCTATCCCAAGTAATAGAAAAAGTAATATAGACACCAAAGATATTCTCAGAAAATTTGAGATGAAAATGGCGAATCAATTGGGAAAAGATCTTCCTGTTGATTATTCTAAAGATTATGACCAATTTAAGCAAGAAACTCTGAGAAGTCTTGGATGGTATGAAAAAGCTTGCAAGAATATAGGGAAAAGTTTTAAAGTAAAGTTAAAACCAAAGGAAGAAGAAAAAATCCAGAATGATCTGAACACTAGCCATCTTGATGTTAAAGCAAATGAATCTTCAGGACTTGCCTGGTTCACTTTAATAGTTGCATTTTTCTTGTCATTCTTGATTGCAGGCGCTATTTTCATGATGACTGGAGAATTAAGCGGCGAGATTGCTATGATTTTCGGTTTATTAGCAGTTACAAGTTTCTTCTTTTATTATTACATTGGTTCTATGCCTGCAAGAATTGCCCAGAAATGGAAATTAAAAGCTTCTAGTCAGATGGTCCCTGCTATTCTATATATTGTCGTCTATATGAGGCATACTTCTAACCTTGAAGGAGCAATAAGATTTGCTTCCCAGCATCTACAACCGCCATTATCTTTAGATTTCAAGAAAATATTTTGGGATGTTGAAACAGCAAAATGCCCTACTATCAAAGATGCTTTAGATGCTTATCTGGAAAAATGGCGAGCAGATGCTCCAGAATTTGTTGAATCTTTCCATATGATTGAATCTTCTTTGTATGAACCAATTGAAGAGAGGAGGTTAGCTACTCTGGAAAAATCTCTTCAAATCATTCTGGATGGGGTTTATGAAAAAATGCTGCACTTTAGCCATGATGTGGCTTCTCCAATAACTAATGTTTATATGTTGGGAATTGTGCTCCCTACTTTGGGATTGGCTTTAATGCCTTTAGCTTCCACATTATTGGGAGGAGCAGTCAGATGGTATCATGTTGCGGTTATGTATGATATTGTCATTCCTTTTGCAATATTCTATATGACTAATAATGTTCTTGCTAAAAGACCAGGCGGATTTGGAGAGACAGAATTGCTTGAAAAAAATAAAAATTATAAAGATTATGCAGATAAAAGCCATTATACCAAAGCGTTCTTAATTGCCCTGCCTTTTTTTATCCTCGGAATTCTTCCATTCTTGTTCCAATTCGGGTTGGCTGAGTCAATGGGATTGAATAAAGATTATACTTTCAATGAACTTGGATTAGGATTCTTAGGACAGAATAACAAGTTATTTGATTTTATAATTGATGAAAAAGGAGCTACTGTCGGGCCTTTTGGAACAACTGCTTTAATACTATCTTTATTTGTTCCCTTGGCAATTGCAATATTTTTCATCCTGTCTTATAAGTTCAAGACAGATAAACTTGTAAAAACAAGAGAACAAACTAAAAAACTTGAAGCAGAATTCTCTTCAAGCATATTTCAGTTAGGAAACAGATTAGCTGATGGTGTTCCTGCTGAGATGGTTTTCGGAAGAGTTGCTGAAAGCTCCAAGGGCACAGCTTCTGCTGGATTTTTTTCTTTAGTTAATACGAATATCCAGCAAGCAGGCATGTCTATTGAAGACGCTATTTTCAGTTCTGGCAGAGGAGCTATTAATTATTATCCTTCGGAATTATTAAGAACATCGATGCAGATAATGATTGAAGCTGTTAAAAAAGGTCTAGGAATTGCTGCTAAAGCATTGATGTCAATAAGCGTATATGTTAAGAATATCCATACTGTCAATGAAAGACTCAAAGACCTATTGTCTGAGATAACCAGCAGCATGAAAAGCAATATGACTTTTTTAGCACCTTTGCTTTCAGCTATTGTCGTCGGCTTAGCTTCTATGATAACCGGGATCTTGGGAAAATTAAAATCTATGCTTGATGCAGGATCTAATCTTGACTCTGGAATAGGCATGGGGGGCATTGGTTCTATTGTCTCTATGTTTGACATCTCTAAGATGATTCCCCCTTACTGGCTCCAAGTTGCTGTAGGAATCTATATTGTTGAAGTCATATTTATTCTGACTATTACTCTAGTTACTATAGAAAATGGAGAAGACAAACTAGGAGAGAAGAATGAGATCTATAAAAATCTATCAACAGGAATGATGCTCTATTTCATAACAGCTATTGTCGCGATAGTAGCATTAGCTGCTTTAGCTTCTGTTGCTATCGGCGGAATTGTAACGCAGTGATTTTAGTATAACTTTATAATAACAACAAAAGAAAGATTTATAAACCCCGAAAGATAATTTATTGGATGAGCAAATTAACAGGAGCAATAGGCATAGCAGGAATAGTTGTTATTGGACTATCTGGTCTTTTGAGAGTATTTGACTCAGTAATGATAGGACATAATTTTTTTACTGGAAGAAAAGTTGAGAGGGTACAATACTTTACAGCAGATAATAGCTATGTCATAAGCAAAAGACCAATTTTTTGGCCAATTGCCGGCGTAACAAAAGAGTTTTCTTATTATAAGGGGGGGCTTACTGAAGCAAATATCACTAATTACACTTTGTTAGGTTTTTTCAACGAGCCAAAATATATTAGTGTTTATGATAATAATCGTAATCTAAAGGTAGATGAAGGGGACAATATTTATATAAAAGGTTATAGTGAAGGAGATTATCTTCTGGATGCTAGAGTAGAGGAAATTCCTGGAATGTTACCAAGAGAAAGGGCAAGATTTGAAAGAGCAAAAGATATTGGAGAAAAACTATTAAAAGAAGGCTATGAAGAAGGAAAAAGGGTAGGTGCGCTTTAGGAAATTCTATTTGACAAGATTTAAATAATTGTTTTGTTTTCTAGAAGAAGATGGGAAACAAAAGAGGAGTAGTCTGGAATGAGATTGTCTGGTGGATTGTCGGAATTGTATTATTAGCGATAATCATCATCGCAATCGTCTATTTTAAAAATTCTGGAATCAATCTGGGAGATAAATTGAAAGAACTTCTCAGATTTGGGAGATAAAAATGAAATGGATAACAAATTTATTAGCGATTATAGGAATGATTCTATTAGTCAGCTCAGTTCTCTTTAATGACCAATGGTTAAGAATTCTATGGTTACTAGCAGGAGTATTCTTAGCAGTCTATAACCTCCTAAGAAAGGATTGGGTTAATATGGGTGTCAATTGGTGGATAGTATTAATAAACTTACTCAAATTGGGTGGTGTAATATAAAATGATTAAGATTATAAATAAGTTCGAAAAGGAGGAGAAAAGCGAAGCGCAGTTGCTAAATAAAAGGTTTGGCTGCTGTTACAGCCAGCTATAAGGGGTATTAGCTTATTGCCCCAAACAATTTAAAACATGAGTGAAAAAGAGATTTCAGCTGAAACAAAAAATGCAATTTTTGCAGTGATCATGATTGTTTTGCTTATCGGAATATTAATTATTTTTTTCCCAAAAACTATTTTGCCTTGGATTCAGGGCCTTGGGGGAGAAAAGCTAGACCCTGAAACAAAAGGAGAAATTATTGATAATTTTGATATTCTTGTCGAAAATCTGGATATCTGCCAAGCTATGAAAGATGAATCTTGTTTTTGTGAGACTTTTCCAAATTTTCCAGCTGTATTCCATACAAATGCTGTTCTTAAAGTAGATAATGGCGCATCTAATTTAACGTTATATGACAAAAAAATAGAATTGAAAAGTCTTGAAATAGAACCTACATTAAAGATCTTATCTGCAAAAGAAAGTCCTGACGGACTTTTTTCTCATAAAGTTGATCTGCCTGCTGTTTTTAATCTTGTTTTTTCTGAAAAAGTTCCAAAAGTAAAAGAAGTCTCAAGGGGGTATGTTATTTCGAACTATGCTTTAAAAGAATCTAGTGGAATCTTTATTTTGACTTTTTATAATCCCAATGTTCCTGATAAACCAAATATTATCCAGAAACCGTTCATTGGAAGCAAAAATGTTCCCCCAGATGCCAGCTTAGAACAAATCAGAAAATTAATTGATAAAATGCCAAAATGTCAGGAAGGAAGACCAGATGCAATAGCTTTTTTCAATGATCTTGATTCTGAAACTGGGCAAAAATTAGTTGAACTCCCCGCTGGTTTTATTATCCATTATAATAATCAAGAAGCATGGCTTGAATATGATTCTGAGAAAGTAAATCAAATGAAAACATCTAATTCTGGACAAGATACTTTGATTATCCCCCAAGAAGTGAAAAAAACAATTGTTCTGTGCCAAGGTTCTAGGCCAGATGGAGAAATCACTGACAACATGGTCATTGATATCAAAGAGGAAAATAATAAAAAATGCATTTTTGTTTAATTGATTAGTAGAAAGTTTTAAAAAGAAAAAAAATCTATATTAGTATTAAAAAATGGTGCAAAATAAAAAAGGGGTAGAGATTAACATAACCACAATCATTATTCTAGTCCTAGCGATAATGGTGCTAGTAATATTAGGTTTGTTCTTTTCTGGAACCTTAAAAAGTTTATGGGAAAAGATACTTGGAATCCAGGGAGTTTATGGGAGCGATGTTTTGTCTTCTGCTAAAGATAAATGTGAAAAATTTTACACCTTGCAGCAATATTGTGGTGAACAGGTGGCTATAAGAAATTCTAAAACGCAGACAGAAGAATTGTTCTATTGCTACAATCTGCCAGATGTGAGGTATAAGGCAGTTTATACTTACCAGGATGCAGCTGGAAAAACAGTAACGCTAAAAAACGAAGAAGATTGCAAGGACCCAGAGAAAAATCCAAATTATGTACCCTAACCTTAAAATGTCAAAGAAAGGTGGTATTGAATTATCAATGTCCACAATCATAGTCTTGATTCTTGTTCTTCTTGTCCTGGTTATGATGATATTGATTGCAACAGGAGCTTTAGGAAATTTTGGAAATGTAATTATGGACAAACTTAAGATGGCTTTAGGAATATTTAATTCAAGTGCTTCTGGGAAATAATCTTAAATCACTTCTATATGTGTTATAATCTACCATATTGATTCCGACTTTCAGGATAAATCCAAGAAATAATTAGGAGAACTATCACAACACAGATAGGAAATTCTTAATTGAGAAGATTTAAATATAATATTGTTCTTTTTCTAATGTTTAAGATGTTAAACAAAAAAGCGGGTTTGAATATGATGAGCAGCCAGATCATAAAGATTATTTTGGCTGTTATGGGAATTATTCTGGTTATTGCGTTAGTAGGGATTTTTTATGATATGTTATTCGGAAAACAAGATGAACAACAAGCAAAAGGGACTCTAGACAGACTTTATCAAACATTATCTGGCTTGGAACCAGGAGATTCAGAGGCAGTTTATTTTTATGTCCCTACTGGCTGGACAATCGTGACTTTTGATACTTCAGTTAATAAATATGATAGATTCACTAAGCCCAGTTCTTTTGCTTACAAGTATGCTGTTTGTATATGCAAAAAAGAATGTAAATCTGCAATATGCAGAGAATTAAAAAAACCATTTATGTCCGACAATAAATTTTTCCTGCTCCCAATCACTGTATTTAAGAAATTTTTTGTTACAGATAATGGCGATGTCTATGATGTAAAAGAAAAAATTATGAACCTAGAAAATCAGCAGATTGCCAGTTCTGAATCAGCTGGAAAATATCAAAAAGATAGCACCTGGAAGAGTTTGGGAGAATTTCAAGTAACTAGATACTATACGCCTTATGAGGGTGATTTTCAATTATGGAAAAACCCTAATTCAAAAACAGGGGGAGATGGACTTTATTATTGCCAATTAGGAGATGACAAACAATTTTATGAGACTGTAAAATGTGAAGGTTCTGGATTGGGCACTGATGGGGAAATCTATTCGTATAGCACCATAAAAGAGACTAAAGACACAAGTCCACCTTTTCTAGGATGTTCGGCTTGTGAGTTTGGAACAACAAGTCTAGGGACAGACCCAACTCCTGGAAGAACAATTGCTGTTGATCCAGGGGTTATCCCAAGTTCTTCAAGTGGAGCAAGTGTGGTTTATCTGGAATTTGACTGTGAGCAAAGCACTTGCAAAGAAGAGTGTGAAAAATGGAATAAGAAATATTATCTTGCTGAAGATCGTGGGGGAGCAATCCAAGGCCAGCATATTGACCTTTATGTAGGAGCAGGAAAAGCAAGAATATCTGGAACAAACTGTTTGCCTGAAAAAGCTAATTTATGGCTCGGCCCTTTAGTTATCGTTAATGACATCAAAGCAGAAGATTTAAAGAATAAACAGGCTGCTCAAACTTAAATAGATAATACTAAAAGCGAAAGCATAGTTACTAAACAAAAGATTTGGCTGACAAAAGCCATCTATAAGTTTATCATAAAAAAATATTGATAAAGAGATAATAAAAACATGGATAAAATACCCGAAACGATCATAAAAATAATTTTGTGGATCGGAGCAGCAGCAATAATCTTTGGTATTTTATATGCTATATTAAGAACAGCAAAAGTATTATAAGTTTGGAAATCATAAAAGGAATATTAAAAATGAATAAAAGAGGAACTTTAACGCAGACAACTATAATCTCTTTAATCATAGTGATTCTTGCAGGGGCTGTCCTTTTTATTGTTATGAACAATATCAAAATCAGTCCTGATAAAGATGCCTGCCATAATTCTATAGTCCTAAGAAGTGCGTCTATTATGGGGATTCAACCAACCCAGTCCTTAGTCCCATTAAAATGCAAAACCGAGAATATAGAAATCAAAACCAGGGACCAGGTGACTATTGAAAGAACAGTTGCAAATGCGATGTATGACTGTTGGTGGATGGTCAGTGATTCTGAAGGAAATCCTTTAGATTTTTTTTCTGAAAGCGCATGGAGAGAAATTGGATTGTTTGGAACTTCAAAAGCAAATTGTCTTATTTGTTCAACAATAAAATTTGATGAAAAATTAAAGGAAAACCCCCAATCAATATATCTTATGGATTATCTTGCTGATACCAAGGTTCCTATCAAAAATATCACTTACATGGAATACTTTACCGGAGGACAGGGGGGATTAGAAGAAAAAGTAAATGCAGAACCTTCGAAAACAGATAAAGATTTAGCTGTTGTTTTTATGATGATAAAGGGAGATGATCTCGGAAGTGCATTGAAAAGAGAAGGTGCTATGGTGGGAGCACTGGTCTTTGGAGGAGCAGGATTAACCAAATCAGTAGTTGGCCCTCTTGGAGCCATGGGTGCTATGGGGGTTGAAGGTGCTGGAGCGTTATCAACTGTGGGGACGGCTTCAATTTGGATAGGTGTTGCAGCTCTTGCTGCGATAACTGCTGGGCAAATAACTACATTTTGGACAAGTACACATGCTGCAGCAGTTCATTGTGATGGAAACAGGAAGGGTTGTGCTGGTGTTTTCTTGCTTTCATTAGATGAAAGCGAAATCACTAAAACTTGCCAGAATATAGAGAGCATCCCATAATCCTTAAAGTTTATCTCCCTGTAAGTTGAAATCTAATCTTAATAAATTAAGTTACCTACTTGACTTCGCCACTGCGAATTATGTTACAGGATATTATGCCCCTAGTCTTCTAAACTTTTTCAAAAATTCTTCGAAAACAAGAATCAAAAATAAAATCTAAATAATTTACACTTATCTCCAGCGAAATCAAGTTACCTAATAACTGCACTCTGCTTTTCTGAAAAATTAAGAAATAATGCCTTACACATACTGATGTAATAATCAATGTTTTCTAATAAAATTTATTAAGTCATATTATCTGTTAAATCTGAAAGAGGTATAAGAAATGAGTAAATCAAAAAAAGGAGGAGAAAGTCTAGCTCTTCAGACAATAGTAACCCTAATATTTGTAGGGATGTTGTTTGCTGTTCTGCTTTTCTTTTCAGCTAATAATGCTACTGGTGATTTGGCAAAAAAACAAATTCTTGCAAAACAACTCTGTTTAGTCAGTTTAGGGGCAGAGCCAGGAACTGTAATCAATGTTACCTACCCTGGAATAATCGAGAAAAAAGATATTGGTTTCTTAATTAAGAAAGATTCTATTGATATCGGTTATTACTATCCTTGTTATAACGCAACTCTGGAAATCCAAAAAGAAGGCAAAAACACCTTAATAGAAATAAAAGAAAAATAAAACTCAAAACGTCTATATCATGAAAAACACATTAATGAAAAGCGTCAGCGCAGTTGCTATATGTTTATTAGAGTTATGCTTATACCAAACACTTAAAGTTGGAGGATGGAAAGCCCCATTTATTAAATGAACAAAAGAGCACAAACAGAATATTCGGTGATTTTTGTATACAGGTTTATAATGATAATATTGATTATCGGGGTCTTTGTTGGGGTGGTATGGTTCAGGTTCTCAACACCATATGACATAAGGCAGATTGAAGCAGCAACTCTTGCAGAAAAATCAGTTGACTGTTTAACTGGGAATGGTATCTTGGAACTAAATGATTTTAACCAAGAAACAATAAAAAACTGTCTTTACATTGATGAAAAAAATATTTTCTTGCTGATGAAACTCCAACTTCCTAGTGAAGAGAAGAACTTCACAATCGGAAAAACCGAGTTATGGACATATTGCAAAGCAAAAGAAGGCAATGTTCAAGGGACTTATTTACCTTCTTGTTTTTCCAAAAGTTACAGTGTTTTTTATAATAACAAGCTAGAAAGAATAAATGTTTTCATCGCTATTGATAAAAATGATAAAAATGTCAAGTAAAAAGGCACAAGTTGGTGAGGTAATAGAAGATTTTCCTTCATTCATCGTTATCATCTTCATATTGTTCCTGCTTATCTTATTCTCAGTAGTGCTATACAAAAGTGTAGACAAAGTAAGGGCAGAAAAAATCGATTCCCTGGTTATTCATGATAAGATAAATTTCATGCTATCTTCATTGATGCAAGAAAAAGAAAATGGGATTAGTTTCAGTGATAGATTAAGATCCCGGATTCAGGGGACAGAAGAGAGGATAGAACAAGAAATCGATGTAATCTGTTCTGAAGAGAATAAAAAATGTGGTTCGGAAATTTTTTACGAAAATTCTAGGGGGAATTGCCCAATTGAAAATAATCCAGAAGAATTTTGTTTTTTTGTTCCAGCTGATGGATTAATTGCAATTAAAATAAGGTATTCAAAATGATAAGATATAAGTCAGATAAACATGGAATAGGTTTTGGGAGGATGTTAGCTTTGATGACTTTTCTTCTATTCGGGCTGATGGTCTGGTTTTTTACGATTGCTAACCAAAGAATTGAAGCAAGTATTGGGGCTGAAGAACTTCAAGATATTGATTCCAAAAATCTCGAGTCTTACTTTTCAGATTCAATGAGTTTGGGTTTTGATAGCGCTTTGAAGGAAATCGCTGGTTATAGTTTTATTGACAAGAATGTCATTGATTGTAGATTGACTTCTGAAGACATATTCATTTTAGATAATAACTGCAAGCCTAACCCCGATTTTATTAAGATAATTCTTGAAGACAGAACCGCGGATTATATCAAGGACTATCTAAGGGATTATCCTTTGAATGGTCAGAAAATAGAAGTTTCCTGCAATATTGAGAAAGAAAATAATTTAGATGTTTTAAAATGCCAAACCAGCGAGATTAATTTGAATTCATCTAGAAAAAACAAGTTTTTTAGTTATTCTATAAATTACAAATTTAAGTTAAAGGATTCAATCCAGGTGGATGAAAAAACCAGAATCACCGAAATCAATGAAATCTTTGAGAAATTTGGTGTATGCAAGAATAATTGTAAATTAACGAGCGAATTCTGGAATTTAGACAAAACTGAAGAAAAAAGCAATTATCTGGTCTATTCTTTGACCAATAGAAAAGTTTTAGTTCCAGCAGGTGTTGAACCAATAAGATGGATATTTGCAATTGAAAAAAGATGATTATAATCTATCGGGTTGTATTCCTTATCTTCTTTAAAGCAATTGTTTAAATTAACAAAATATTTTTTAGAAAGTCCATGCACCTGACTTCGCCAAATTCTTATATATGTATGTATAATGACTAGTAGCAATTGTTTTTATAAGAAATCTTTTTAGGATTTCAAAAACCCAAAGAAAATCCAACTAAAAATCAGGATCATGTTATTAAACTTATCTCTGGCAAAGTCAAGTTTATTGCACATACAGACGTATCAAATTTAACAAGGATTATAGCCCTATTCTACTGTGACAGCAAGATTTTTTCAATATAGATTATATGTTTTATAGAGCAATAAAGTTTAAAAATCAGGTTAGGATTTTTAGTTGATGATTAAAGCTTCATATGAACAGCTAGTTGATCGGATTTCAAAATCATCTGGACTGGATAAAGAAGAGGTAGTGAGAAGAATTGGCGCTAAAAAAGCTAAATTCTCTGATTTAATCAGTGATGAGGGGGCAGCGCAGATAGTAGCTGCTGAACTTGGTGTTACATTTGAAAAACAAACATTAAAAATCCTGGATTTGATGATTGGAATGAAAAAAATCTCTGTTATTGGCAAGGTCATTGAAGAGCCCATGGTCCGGCAGTTCAAAAGACAGCAACAGGATGCTGAAGTGGTCTCTTTCGCAATAGCTGACGAAACTTCGAATGTACGAGTTGTCTTGTGGGACACTAATCATATATCTTTAGTAAAAAATGGGACAATCAAGGTAGGTTCGGTTATTGAGATAAAAAATGCAGACATAAGGGGAACAGCAAACAAAGAGATTCATCTAAATTCTTTTTCTGAACTGATTCCAAGCCAGATTGAAATGCAGGTAGTTGTCACAAAAAAAGAGAGTCCCATTGTAAAAAAAATCAAGGATGTTAAAACAAATGAGCAAGTCAATGTAAGAGCGAATATCTTGCAGATGTTCAATATTTCTTTTTTCTATGTATGCCCTGAATGCAATATGAAAGCTACTTTTGAAGGGGACAAAGCGGTTTGTCCCAAACATGGGGCAGTTATGCCGAGAAAAAGAGCTATATTGAATGTCACTTTAGATGATGGCTCGGAGAATATAAGGGCAACTGCTTTTAATGAACTTATCCTGAAGATATTCAATTTGGAGAATGAATCACAGCTAGATGACCCCAACATCATCCTTGAGAAGAGAGAAGAACTTCTAGGAGAAGAATTCTTGTTCTTAGGAAGAACAAGAAAAAATGTACTTTTCAACAGAGATGAGTTCATCATAAATGATGTTGAAAAAATTTCTGTAGATGATGTTATCAAGCTATATTCTAAGGCTTGAACTAAGCTGAGTTTGCTAATTGGCGGGCATATGCCATTTTGTGATAAAACTTATACACCATAGTAACCACGACCAAATCTTTTTAATTACATTTTATCACTACGCTTTGCTTTTCGGGAGTACATATTTATTAACTAAAGAGATGAAGAATTATACATAGTTTAAAATGCTCCTAAGAACTCACTTTGTTTTCAACTTGTTTGCATTTTTATTATTGATAAATCTAAAATCTTTTGGCTTTTCATTTAATTGGTGGTTCTTATTGTTGTTCTTTTTAGCGACTTGTTTACCTGATATCGATATTGCAGGAAGTTTCATAAGCAATAAAACAAAACCTGTAAGTAATTTTATACATGCTTTCACAGTCCATAGGGAAGAATTCCATAGTTTGTTATTTGCATTGATTTTTTCTCTTCTTGTTTTTTTATTCTCAAAAAGTATAGTATTCGCAGGAATTTTCTTCTTGTTTTATTTCTTGCATCTATTTTTAGATTCTCTGACAAAGGCAGGAATAAAATGGTTCTGGCCTTTGGACTTTGTAATCAAAGGGAAAATCAAGACCCATAGTCTTTCTGAAGCAATAATCTTCTTGATTTTTTCTTTAGCCTGTATTTTCTTGATTTTGATTATGATTTAGCTATTTACATTTTTAAGGGTTAAGTAAGCGGTTTGTTCTCTAAAAATAATTGTTCATGAAATTTAATTATACGCTTGGGGATAGATTACTAATCTTTAAGTATTACAAGAGATATGGCTGTAAGTTGTTGATTTTTATTAATTCTTAGGCAGTCTTCAAAACTTTTTAGGGACAAACTCATTCAATACACTTAACATGATAGACTTTAAAATATATTCTGAATTGAGATAATGCTTATAAACTCTGGATATTATCTCAAACATGGCTAAGGAAAAAGTTGAAAAAGAAGAAGAATTAGAAGTGGAAGAGAAAAAAGATACTAGTGAACTTAAGTTAACTGATTTGCCGGGAATTGGAGCTACAACAGCTGCCAAACTTGAAGAATCAGGTTATGGGGATTTAATGTCTCTTGCAGTCATGACTCCTGCTGATTTATCTACTGTAGCTGACATGACAGAAGCTACTGCTAGAAAAGCTATTTCAGCTGCAAGAAAAATGCTGCATCTTGAGTTTGAAGATGCAACTGAATTTTTAAAAAGAAGACAGACTGTTGTAAAAATCAGTACAGGTTCAAATAATTTAAACGCGTTACTTGGGGGAGGAGTTGAAACTCGGGCAATTACAGAAGCATATGGTGCTTTTGGTTCAGGAAAGTCACAGCTAGCTCATCAGTTAGCTGTGAACGTTCAATTGCCTATTGAAAAAGGTGGTGCAAATGGAAAAGCTGTCTGGCTTGATACTGAAAGCACATTCAGACCAGAGAGAATCAAACAGATGTGTGAAGCTCAAGGATTAGATTTCACAAAGACATTGAAAAATATTTTTGTTGCAAGAGTATTTAATTCAGATCATCAGATTTTGCTTATAGACAAAGTTATTGATCTAGTGAGAAAAGGTGAACCAATAAAACTTGTGATTATTGATTCGATTACAGCACATTTTAGGGCAGAATTTTCAGGAAGGGGGATGCTAGCAGACAGACAACAAAAACTCAACAAACATCTTCATAACTTGATGAGGATAGCTGAAGCACAAAATCTAGCAGTTTATATCACCAATCAAGTCATGGCAGACCCTGCAATGATGTTCGGTGATCCGACTAAAGCAATTGGGGGCCATATTCTTGCTCATGCAAGCACATACCGAATTTATCTAAGAAAGGGAAAGAAAAGTGCACGAGTAGCAAAGATGATTGACTCCCCGAACTTGCCTGAAAACGAATGCGTCTTCTTTATTCATGAATCTGGGATTAATGACGAGGAACCCTGATTAAAAATTGAAAATGGCAGAAAAATTTTATGGTATAACAAAAGCATTGAAAGATGGCTATACTTTGAAGACAGATTCTTCTGGTGGCGGTTGTAGGGGAGCTTATCTTACTAAAGGTGGGGAAGAAAAAAAAGAATATGACAGTTTAATGCCAAATCTTCGAGAGGCTTTGATTGTTCTCTCTTTAAAATATCTTGCTGGAGAAGAAGGAAAACAAGAAGATACTTATCATTATATGACTGGAGACCCAAATATACGCAGCAATTTAGATTGGTGGGTCTGGCATGGAGCAGACTTTTGCGCAAAATATTCAGAAGGTTATATAGTATGTAATGTTTCAAAACGTAATGGTGTAAAACCTTTATCTTCTGCAACAACAAGAACATTTTGTGAAAGTTTTGACAAAATAGAAGAAAACATGTCCCAAAAAACAAGAAAAGAACTGCAAGACATACTCTTGGGCATATCACATTAAAAAATATCTTTTTGTAAAAAAATGATTAATTCTTAATTAATAGAAATATTTATTAGACCTATTTTCTGATTGTATTTATGATTCCCAACTTGTATAAAAAAGAGGCTATTCCTAATAAGATACCAAAAAACTTAGAAAAAAAGATTAGAGAATTTAAAACGAGTAATAAAAAAGAGTTTATCAAAAAATCTTTTGATTATTTAACAAGTAAATATAAAACAGATAGAGTGCATTTTATTACAAAATTATTTGATTTATATAAAACTGATTTGAATTCTCTTTGGGGTATTAAAGGATTTATTTATTGTACGCAGATGAATTATTTACTTCGGGTTATGCTTGTTAAAAGCAAGCTTTTTCAAGATTCTGATATTGAGTTAATGCCTTCTAACACATGGCATATTATCCCCCATCAGTATCTAAGAATAAAACTGAATGATAAAGATTGTTTGAATGTTGACCCTTGGGCTTTTAATCTAGGAATAGGGTATGGAGATTTTGCGCATGGTTTTCATGCAGGAAGCATATTCCCAAGAAAAAAATAATCATTTTCTAGCATAAAATTAAAAGTTTTATAAACCAGTAAGAATTTTCTATTTATGAATAAATTTGTTCCGATAATCATTGCAGTCTTTCTAAGTCTTGTGGGGGTTATTGGGGATTTTTTTATTAAACTTTCTGGCCAAGGAATAAAATTCATGGAGATCAAATGGTTTGTTATTGGCTTTTTAATTTATGGATTAACTGCTTTTGGCTGGTTTTATGTAATGAAAGACATCAAGCTTGCAACACTTGGAGTTTTTTATGCTGTATCCACTGTAATTTTCTTGGTGATAGTTGGAGTTTTTTATTTTAAAGAAAGTTTGAATGTTTATGAGATAGTTGGAATAAGCTTAGCACTTATCTCATTAATAATTTTAGGAAGATTTGCTTAGTTTTTAGAAGGTGAATAAAATGCATTTGCATCTAAAAAATCATATTTCATAAGTTCTCTTAGAATAACTTCTTTTTTCTTATCCCCGTCTATGTCTTTAAGAGTATATCTCCAGATTTCAGTATATTCTATGTTAACACTATCACCTTCATGAAGTTTGTTGTATAATGCTTGGTGGGCTGAGTCTGGTCCTTGTGTGATAAATTTTACTTTATGTTCACATTCAAAAACAGCTGCATAAACTGGTTCTATATTTACTTCAACATCCCCAGAACTGAAGGTCATGTTTCCGCTTGTAGTCATCCCCACACTAGAAGTTGAACCTTCTCCATGTTGTGGAGGAGTGTAAACTAATTCTAAAACTTTGCCTTTTTCATGTAAAATTGGAGAAGACTCTGTTTTAACTTGCGTAGTTGAACATCCTGTAGCAAGAATTGCTGCTAATGAAGCAATCCCTAAAATTTTTGGTAATGACCTAAAAATAGAATTCTTTTTAGATTTATAAATCTTTCTATTTTTATTACTTTCTAGTTACATTAGAAAACATCATCTAAAGAAGGTTCTTTTTTCTTTTTTGATTCTTTGACTTCTGTCTTTGTGACAGTTGTCTTGATTATCTCAGATTTTTCAGTTTTTTCTTTGTTTTTTTTGGATTTTTTTGGTTTCTCCACCAGTGTTGGCTTTGTTTCAGTAACTGTTACTGTCTTAATGATTTTTTTTGATTTTCTTTTTCCGCCATGGGACATTTTAGATTTCTTGACATTGCCCTCTTTGTCCACAAAATAAAGATAACCTGGCTGTCTTTTAATCACGTTTTTTGCTACAATCCCCTCTTCTTTCTCAAGTTCGCTGATTTCTTTTTCTTCTTTTTTAATCTCTTTCTCAATTTTTTCAGAAGACTTTTTTTCTTCTTTAAGATCAAGCATTCCCGAGACTACCTTGACATTATGCGCTAAGGGCTCCAAAATCTTTGAGAATGATTGACCAAGTGCATGGACTTCTGCATTCATCGACTTTATTGCAGAAGATTGAGCATTTATCTTTTCAGAAAGAATATTCTGGATTTCTTGAAGGTGATCTTCTTGTATTTTTATTTTTTTATCCATTAATTTCAGCTGAGACTCGAGATATCTTGCTAATTGATTTTGAAAAGTATTCAATATTTGAGTTTGTCTAAAATTGAATGGTGCTTCCTCTTGAGAATCTGCTAATTCTCTTGGGGGCTTTGTCTCCTTGGAGAAATCTGCAGAATCCATACCCAAAAGTTCATCTCTTTCCATTGTTCTTTTTGACATCTCTAATTTAATTTTTGCCTGATTAAATGCATCGCTTATTTCAACAGGGGTATAACCCCTTTCTTTTAAATAACGCAGAATGTCTACGTCTAAGAAACCTTTCTTGTCCATATCAATAACGATATTAGTCGGAATTTGTCGGTGATGCATTTTTTGATTTGTTCTATCTGTGGGTGTAAATTTAATCTCAATCTTACAAGACTGCCAATGAATCGGCACAACGTTGTCTTGCGCATTTAGTTTAACTTATAGTCTATTCACTATCATCAACAGGGATTATCTTATCTTTTGATGAAACTTTTTTATTCTTCATAGTGTCTGAAACAATTTTCTTGACATCCTCTATTGTGGCAAATTTCATTGGCTGCCAATTTTTTATGTATTTATCTAAATATTGAAGTTCCTGCTTTCTTACAAAATCAGCAGATTGTTCGATTATCGTGTTTAATCCTGTTCTTAATTTTAATAAAGCATCTTTCATAGCAGCAATCTCTTCACTATTTGTCTTGCTTTCTTTGCCCAGTCTTTGGGCTGTATTCAACAATGTTTGGCTCAGTAATGTCAATCTTTCTGTTATGCTGTTTTGTTTTTCTTCTAAATCATTTATCCTAGTGTTAAGTTCTGAGAAAAGCCCACTTAGACTAGACATTTGTTTTGGATCCATGTTTCCCTTCTTTTTGTGAAATGATAAGGAAAGGGCGATTTAAATATTTAATTGAAGAATATACTACAAAATATATTTTTAAAGAGAATAATGAATTTAAATGAAAAAATTCTTGAGATATATGAAAAGTAAAGGGGCTAGATTATCTGACGTTTATGAAGTTTCTGCAACAAATGTTATTGAAAGTTATCCTACTTGCAGATGCAGGCTTGCTTTAGTTACGGGAAATGTAAAAGAGGCAGATGCATTTTTTGCAATGGTTCGAGACTATTATTCACCTGGTGTGGCACCTGATGAACAAGAGATGATTCATCCTAAAAAAACATTAGTTAGAAAGATTAAATTAAACCAACTTGATCTAACACAATATCCCACAGAAGAGGGCGAAGAATTTAAGGTTTGGGAGTTTAGGAAAGAAATTTATTCTAGATCTGATGAAGATAGGCCTCCAAAACTAGGCGAATCAGTGACCTCATATTTTTATGCTACAAGTTCACAAATTAGGAAATATGAAAAAGAAAAAACTGCTGAGAGGAATAGTTTTAATGATAAATGCGATAATTTGAAAAGATATTCTGTAAATGTAACTGAAGTTCCTAAAAAATCCAAAATCGTACGTTTATTAAAACTTCAACAAAAAAGATTTGATTTAGAGAAAATAATAAAAGAAGCCCAAGCTGAACTTTCAGTTGTTCATACTGGATTAACCATGGTTGGACCACCTAGATTAGCTTGGAAATATTCTGACAATAGAATCAGGGTTCCAACAAAAAATGAACCTAGTTTATATGAATAATTCTTGAATTTGTTATTACTATTTAATAGTTATAATAGAAAGATTTATAAACCAAAATTTCTTAGATAATTATGGCAAAAGCACATGGACCAATTGTTTATAATCCAGATGAAATGAATTTACTATTACCTATGAATTCTCAAGCATATGAACACATGCTTAGATCTCAAGATGTTGCACCTGTCCAGGCAGTTGTTGCAGAATTGAGAAATCGCGATATTCTTTGTTATCTTGGCGGTGGAGTCACAAGACAGGCAGTTCTTTCTGGAGACAAAAGATATGGTGATGTTGATATTCTAGCAGTTTATAATAATCTTTTTTGCGAAAGAAACAAATTCATGGAATTGTTAGATGCTGCTAATCATAATAAAGAGCCTGTTTTAATGGGCAATCAAAGTTTTCAAGTTGAGACTAGTATTATGAGAGATGCTTATATGAAAATTTATTCGGGAATAAGGAGAACAGCAAAACTTCAACCAGTAAGAACCCTTGGACAAGTAGAAACCAGTGAATTGATATCACAAATTGACTTAACTTTCATAGGAAAATCCCTTTTCAAGGAATTATTCTGGTAATTAAGATAATTTTTTCTTTTGACTATTTTTCATTAATTGAAAACATTTTTATAACTAGATTAGCTAAGGTTTATATTAAAAAAGAGAGAAAATGTTGTTCAAACCAGAAACCAAATTATACGGTTATGAAATAAAGAGAGAAGCAAAGCAAGATATTCTTTATGTAAATTATCTTGGGTCTCCAAGTGTTCCAGAGATAGGCGATAGTGCTATTGTGATGGCAAGAACAGTGGATTATCTTCTAGAAGTACAAAGCGCTACAAAGGTTATTTTTGTCCAACAAAGGAACTACAGCTATCCTTCAAATCAGGTCGCGATGTTGATGGAAATAGCTCAGATTTATGAAAAACTTATCAAACAAGAGAAAGTATTGGTAATGAACTCTTTAGCTCCTTATACTTGCAAGAGATGTGTTGCCCAAAGATACGGGATGATGCGTTATCTTGTTCTGACTTTGTTGAAACAGGACCCTATTGCATGTTATATGGAAGCAAGAAGAGTATATCAGGAAGAAAAAGCAAATCCAAAAAACTTCACTGGTGAATGCACTAACTGTGAAACTGGTTATTTAAAATTATTGGCAAAAATAATTTTGATGCTTCAAAAAACACAAATAGTCAAGGAAGCTAATCTTAAACTCTCTGGATATAAATTAAGGTCAAGAGATATATACAAAGAAATTTTCAGACCAGAGGTAATCCCTAACTTCACTTACACTAGATTAATCTCTTCTCTTCCCGCAGATGCTGAAATTATCGATGAGTATCAAATAGGAAACGAATATGACCAGAGCACTGTCTCGATTTTAAAAGTCCCTAACCAAACAAAATACCTTTATCATCTAAATGCACCTGAATTCACTTTAAATGAAGAGCTTCAGAGCTTAGTTAATTTAGCTAGAAATGTTTTGCTGGAACATAAGCCAAAAGCAGAGGAATTTACAGATCCAAGCCGGATTAGACAAGTTTTTTTCAATATTGCAAAGGATCTGCTTCAGGAGCTTGCTACTGCAAGGAAAATGCCCTTAAATTTCAAACAAATCAATAAACTTGCTACAATATTGGTGAGACAAACAATTGGTTTTGGTTTGATAGAAGTTCTGCTTCAAGATGAACATCTTCAGGATATTATGGTCAATGCTCCTGCTGGCTTAGTCCAGATTTTTGTAAGACATGGAGAATATGACGAGTGTGATACTAATATAGTCCCTAGTCAAGAAGATACTGATTCTTGGGCAGCTAAATTTAGGATGATGTCTGGAAGGCCCCTAGATGAAGCGAATTCAGTCCTAGATACTGAATTACTCCTTGAAACATCTAGGGCAAGAGTCGCTATTATTCAACAACCTTTAAGCCCATATGGATTATCTTATGTATTCAGGAGACACAGAGACAAACCATGGACTTTGCCTTTGTTTATCAAGGGCAAGATGTTGAATGCTATGTCTGCTGGTTTGTTATCTTTTTTAATTGATGGTGGTAGAACTTTATTAATAGCAGGAACAAGAAGCTCAGGAAAAACATCTTTGCTTGGAGCATGCATGCTAGAAATTATGCAAAGGAATAGAATAATTACCATAGAGGGAACAATGGAACTTCCTGTTGATGCTTTTAGAACTATGGGCTATGATATTTTAAGAATGAAAGTTCGAGAAGCTTTAGCTAGGGAAACAAGTGAAATGGCTGCTGAAGAAGGTATTAGAACTAGCTTAAGATTAGGAGATTCTTGTTTAATTGTTGGGGAAGTTAGAAGTACAGAAGCCTTAGCTCTTTATGAAGCAATGAGAGTAGGGGCATTAGCCAATGTTGTTGCAGGAACAATTCACGGAGCTTCAGCGTATGGGGTTTTTGACAGAGTAGTCAATGATCTGAAAGTTCCTACCACAAGTTTTAAAGCAACTGATATTATCACGATTGTTAATCCAATTAAAAGTTCAGATGGATTGCATAAATGGAGAAGATTATTAGAGATTACAGAAGTCAGAAAACATTGGACAGTTGATCCTCTTGCTGAAAAAGGTTTTCTAGATTTAATGAAATATGATGTAATTAAAGATGATATCAAATCAACTGATGATTTTATTAATGGTGAGTCAGAAGTTCTAAAAGATATTGCTTCAAATGTCAAGGGCTGGGCAGGTTCATGGGATGCTGTCTGGGATAATATTCTTTTAAGAGCGAAGATAAAACAGACTTTAGTTGAGGCAAGTTTAAAAGCAAAAAATCCAAATCTATTGGAAGCTGAATTTGTCTTGAAAGCAAATAATGCTTTCCATGAAATTTCTGAGAAGATTCAGGCAGAAATCGGTGTGCCCAAAGGCAAGAGGGTTTTCACTGACTGGGAAGATTGGATGAAAAAAGAGATTAAGAAAGGCTGAAATGAAAGTTTCTAAGATTATTTAAAATCTAGACTATCTAATTTTCCGTCTGAATTCTTGTCAAGATAATAAAACAGACTATCCCATTTCTGGTAGGTGACATTTTGTGGAACATCTAGTTGATATGGGGGTGTATGTGAAACGTCCCTATTATTTTTTATTTCCAAACAAGTGAAATAACATGCAAGCAAAAAGAAAGACCCAATTATAGTAATTAGAGTTGGCGCGGTTAATCCAATATCCTTTCTGTCTATATAATCCCTAATTTTATCTAGTACATATTTCATTTTTTATCTTCTATCTTCAAATGCATGCCGATACTTATTGTATTTTTTAGTTGCATCTGTAAGTGCAGAATCTACTTCACTTCTCGGTCGGTCAAGTTTTTTTCCCATATCTTTTAATCCTCCGGGCACATAACTATCCCCATAAGGACTAGCTTCAACACGAAATGCACCTAAGGGAAGATAAAGAATACCTGCACCACTATCACCCATCACACAAACACCATCTAATTTTTGATTTCCTATGATTGTGTCTCTCGCATCTTGATTTTTAATGTGGGTGTAACCTCTTTTTTGAGGGTAGTCATATAAATGAATTAATTTAATGGGGGTATTAATTAGAAAGGGGAGTTTCATTGCATAATGGTACATTACTGAAGTTCCGTCAATTACCTTGTATCCCTCCTTAATTCCCCAGAAAGGATAAGACATAAGCATAACACCTGCTAGTCCTAAGGACACTAATACACTGCCCATTACTATCCCAAATACTCTACTTGTTGATGCTGCTGAGACTAATTTGGGATAAAGTGTTTTTGTCATTCTATTGGGTTTTAAGCATTCTGAATTTGACTAATCTCTGAAATTGTCTTTTGAGCACAAGCCATTTGATAATATTCTAGTTTAGTTTTAAATTTATCATAAATTTCTTTATCCATGGTATGATATGTCCGGCACCATCGTTGACTTTGGTAATACAAAACAATGTCTGCCCGTCTGCCCAATGGTGAACAAGAATTATTAGGAACTAAATAAATTTCACAGTCTTTGTTTAATTTGGTTGAATATCCGATGTAACTTTCAACGGGCCTATAATCAAATCCATAGAGAGTATAAATTAAACTGGGAACATTATTTTTATCAAACTGATGCCAGCTTTCTGGACTTTTTTTAAGGACTAATTTTTCTAATTTCTGACCTATTCTTGTTGCCATTAACAATTTTCTAATTCTCTCTTTTTCAATCTTTTCTTCTGTACAATCTTTTTGTTTCATTTTATTTTTCTCCTTATATTTCATCACTTGATAATAGTTATTATAAACTAACATATTTATAGTTTATTTCACCTGTGCAGGGTGTATAATAAGAAGATTTTTATAGCAAAGAGAACTAGAAAAATATGCAGAAAGAAATTTATGATCTGTTGAAGATAGGATTGACAGAAGGAGAAGCTAAAGTCTATATCGCTTTGGTAGAATTGGGCTCAAGTACAGTTGGTCCAGTTGTCAAAAAAGCGGGTGTAGCTTACTCTAATGTTTATGACATTTTAAACAGGTTGATTGAAAAAGGAATAGTCACTTTTATTATAAAAGAGAAAACAAAATACTTTCAGGCATCTAGTGCGATAAACTTAGTTGAATTCTTAGACAGAAAAGAAACTGAGATACAAAAACAAAAGCGAGAATTGAAGAAAATCTTGCCAGATATAGAAAAACTTCAAGAAAACAAGCCAGAACAAGAAGCAGAAGTTTTTATTGGAAAAAATGGTTTAAGAACAGTTTATGAAAAACTGCTTCCAGGTTTAGATAAAAAAGAGGAAGTACTTTATTTCTATATCCATGAAAAAGAATATGCTGAAGAAGCTGATTTATTCTATCTTGGAATAAAAGATTTATTAAAAAAAGTGAATATGCGGGGAATTTCAAATAAAGAAGGAAGAAAATCTAAGTTTTTTGAATATTTTGTAAATAAGAGTTTAAAGAAGAAATTTGTTGATTTTCCTATCCCGGGCAATATTGAGATTTATAATGATAAATTGCTTATAATCTCCTGGAAAAAGCCAATTATTGCTGTGCTTATTAAATCAAAAAGCATAACAGATAACTTTAGGGAATATTTTGAAGGAGTCTGGAAAATTGCGAAGAAGATATAATAGAAACCTAAATAAACTCAAATCAATTAAAAAAATATGCTAGACTTTGATGAAGTTATGATTTGGATTATTTCAGCAATTTTCTTAGGATTTGTCTTATCAATAAAAGTCGCGTGGCCTTTGCTTTATATTGACTGGAGCCAAGTACTCTTGATGTGCGCGTTTTCTTTAGTAATGTTATTTGTTTTTATTCTTGGAGAAAAGATTATGGCTCATTTTTTAGATTGCAGAATCAAGATAAAATGGCTTTCTTTCAGACAGTATTGGTTTGATGACAGGTTTAGATTGAAATGGGGCTTTCCTCTTTGGATTGTCTTGCCTTTGTTATTCTTTTTAGTCTCAGCAGGAAAAGTAGTATGGTCAGCTGTCTTGAATTTTGATGTAGACATAAAAAGTTCGAGAATAAAGAAAAGATGGTATGATTTGGATGAACTAGATGTCGCTAAAATTGCTGTCGCAGGTCCAATTGCTTCAATACTTTTGGGAATTATTTTGAGAATTGCGGGGTTGAATGACTTGGCGATATATCCTATGCTGCTTGCTTTTTTGGCAATGGTCCCAATTGGGCAAGGGCTTAAGGTTTTTATGGGCTCTAAAATCTGGGCGGTGTTTGTCTTTTTCTTGAGTGGATTAATGTTTCTTTTAACTTTATCTTATGGATTATTAGCAACAATTGTTATTTCAGTTCTTGCTACTATCTTAATAGTTGCGACTTACTATGTTTTATTTGAACAATAAAAAAACCTGTAGATTTTTTGTGTTCAAAAAACATATTCTGTAAGACTAGGGTTATAAGTTAAACCAAAAATATTACACATACTAACAGATTTTACAAAAGCCAAACCTTTAAAATTTAGAAACTGCGCTTCGCTTTTAGAATTAATTAAGAAGAATAAGAGACTTATAAGTTTTCCCAATCGTCTTCGTCTTTTGCTTTAGCTTCTTCCTCTTCCTGCTCTTCTTTTGTCCTTCTGATGACTTTTACATTATCCAACTTTACTGTAATTGGAATTGGAACAGCTGCTTCTAATAATTCGACAACAACTTCTTCTTTTGTTTTATCAACTCTGACTACTTTTGCTTTTTCTCTTTTGAATGGTTCTGATAAAATCTCTACTACATCGCCTTTCTCAATATTGATTGTTGTTGCAGCTGGTTCAACAACATTTTCAACTTCTTTGTAGTCGAGATTCTTGAAAATAACTCCTTTGACATAGGGCACATTCAAAGCAGCTTGCTGTGCTGTTTCATAATCCTGGGATTCAATAAGAATATAGCCTCTCAAACCATGTGGTCGGATGATTGAGAAGACTTCCAGTTTTTTCTTCTCAACTTTATTAGCAATCAATTCAGCTGCTTGATCTTCTTTGTTTGTTATGACTTTTACTACAAATATCATCTTATATCACGCCCCAGAGAAATGTAAATAATATGCTTATTGCAAAGCCTAAAAGACCGATAATCAACAATCCAAGAGCAGAAATTTTTGAAACTTGCTTTAATTCTTGTTTTGTTGGTTTTCTAGCTACTTTAAACACTCTCGTGCATTTGGCTACAAATTGTTTAGTATTGACTAAGACATTCATGATAAATTAATAAGAAAGTGTTTTTTAAACCTTTCTGTAAAGAAAGGTTTACCTCTTTCCGAGGTTTCTTTCAGAAAGCTCGTTTAAATGTTTGGACTATGGAATTTAAAGAATCCTACCTGTGATATCCTCATTCTCCTTTTGTTTCGCTAATGGGCTTGTAAACTCCTGTTGAATCTTGCACAAGGGTGTCTGCTTTTCCTTCCTTACTTAAAACCTGATAATTTTTACCCTCTTTGGTAAAATAAGATACCTCTGTAGTATGGCTTTTTGCTTTACTTCTCAATGCCATGTCGTAGGTAAATAAAGAGAAAGCTACTAATACTCCCAAACACCCAAAAACTTTTGCAATTGTCTCAAGTCTATCTCCCATTTTAATCAAAAACTAATTATTCTAAGATTTATAAACCTTTCTTTTTTGTAACTTTTAAGAAGTAACTTATATAGATTTATGCAGGGGTTGATTCTACCGAGGTATAAGATCTATGAGTTTTATGTCTTCGGTCTTGTCTTGAGAGTTTAGATTTTGACAAAACACCGAATTCTATAAGATTACTTAAGTCAACAACTTTTGATTCAAGCCTTAATCTGCTTAGTCCTCTTGGCATTTTTGCACCTGCACTGTTAAGAAAGTTATTATGTTCTTCAATTTCATTTCTTGCTTGCTCTTCTGTCCTGTAAACTAGAATATAATACTTATCACTAGTCAATAAAGGAAGTGCGTAGAGATTCTTAGGTCCTGTAACTGCTATTGCATAAACCCATTCTTTTTTCTTTGACATTTTATTCGCCTTCAACAAAATCTATTTCAAATTCCTGGGACATTCCTTTTCGTTCTCGACTTTTCGTGGTTTCTTTCTTGCCTAAAATCTGGGGACTTTTTACGCCTGTTACAATAAGTAAAACTCGAAGAGTCTTGTCCATGTCTTCAGAAAGCTGAGCTCCCCAAATCATTTTTGCATTAGGAGAAATTTTTCTTAGAACCGTTTCTATAACGCGTTTAGCTTCTTCGAGAGTCATATCTTGGCCACCGGTTATATTGATTAAAGCACCAGTAGCATCTGTGATATCAACATCAAGTAATGGATTTTCAATTGCCTTTTCAACAGCCTCTGTTGCCCTATCAACTGAATCAGCTTCTCCTACTCCAATCATCGCAACTCCGCCATTAGTCATAACTGCTCGAACATCTGCAAAATCCAGATTAACTAATCCTGCTTTGGTAACTAACTCTGTTATCCCCTTGACCGCGTTTGTCAAGATTTCATCTGCTATCTTGAAAGCAGTATGTAAAGGCAAGTCTGGAGCTAACTCTAGTAGTTTATCATTTGGAATAACAATCAAAGTATCAACAGATTCTTCCATTCTTTCTAATCCTTCTACTGCATTTTCATATCTTTTTTGACCTTCGATTGTAAAAGGAATTGTGACTACTGCTATTGTCAAAGCTCCTAATCGTTTAGCAATTTCTGCTACAACCGGTGCTGCTCCTGTCCCGGTTCCTCCGCCTAAGCCACAGGTTATGAAAACCATGTCCGCTCCCTGAATTTTCTGTTTTATTTCATGTTCAGACTCTTTAGCAGCTTCTTCTCCCACTTGTGGATTGCTTCCTGCTCCTAGGCCATGAGTTAATTCTCTGCCTATAAGAATTTTTGAATCAGCATAAGTATAAAGAAGATCTTGAGCATCTGTATTCAAGGCAATACATTCTGCTCCTTTAATCCCTATTTCTTTCATCCTAGTCAAAGTATTATTGCCGCCTCCGCCAATCCCAAAAACTTTAATAGAAGCCTTCTGGCGATTAAGTATTTCTTCTAATTCCTGGTCAATATCTTTGGTTTCTTCTCTTTTATGTGATAATTCTGCCATGCTTTTACCTTCTTTCTATGCATAAGATGTTTGAAAGTATATTTAAAGATTATTATCATGAAAAGCAAGCTTTTTAGAATGCCAAAAAAACTCCTGTTTTTTTAGCATGCTCGAAAACCCTGCAGAAATTACTTCTTCTTTTCTTCTTTTTCTGGTTTCTCTTTTTCTTCCTTGAATTCAATTTCAAGAGAAAGGATTTCTTTTGCTCTTTTCTTTATCTCTTCTTGAACCTTCTCTGGAACTTTTTCTTTCACAATCACTTTATTTTCTTGTAAAGAAAATGATTCTTTTTTGATTCCTAAAGATTCTAAGAAAACTTGTGTTTTTTCTTCTTTTGATTCTATAATCCTAAGAATTTTGAATTTGTAAATAGTATCTTTGCCTGCTAATGGATGATTCATATCTATCAAAACCCTTCCGCCAGTAACTGAAATTACCTTAGCAATCATACCATTAACATTAACAAACATGCCTTGTTGAGGCATCTGTTCAAAAGCAGTCAAAGGAACTGTCCTGATTAATTTGGTATCTCTTTTTCCGTATCCTTCTTTTGCACTAATCTCTATTTCGTAATCTTTTTCCGGTTCTTTATTTTCCAATGCTTTGTCTAAAGCAGCAAGTACTTGACCTTGGCCAATGCATACTTTAATTGGCTTGAACTGATCTTTTGCTTTTTCATCAACCATATTTGATTTTTTAGCTTCTTCAAAATCAGTTGTGTCAAAGATTTCACCAGTCTTGGTCTTAGCTGTGAATTCTAGTTCAATAAAATCATTTTTCTTAGTTTCCATAAAAGTTAGAGAAAAATGGGGTTTTAAAGTTATTGTTTTAAGATTCAATTTGTTTTACAAGTTCATCAATATTTGGTTTTGAAACATGTGGAATCTTCAGATGGCTAAGCAGATCGCGAGTTCTTTTCCCAACTTGAGTGATTTTCATTTCTAAGTTCCCCCATAAACTATAAGCAATTATTTTTGCAGATGGTTCCAACTCCCTTATAATCGGAGCTAAATACAAACCACAAACTCTATAGTTCTCTCTTGAAAAAAGCACTTCTGAGAAACCTAAATATTTTTCTGAAAGTTTTTTGCCTTCTGTTTTTAGCCAATCTTCCGAAGGAATAGACATAATCGGTTCAATTACTACTGCTTTTCTTCCTTTTTTCTTTTCTAATTCTAAAACCGCTGCAGGAATAGAATCTACCCAATCAACGTCATAACCATGGGGGGATTCTAATAATGATTTACCAAATTCTGTGGTTTGATAACAATCAATGAGCAAAATATTTTTTCCTGCCATTTTTATGTTTCTATGCCCAGAGCTTTTAGAACTCCTAAAGCTCCAAGAGGTTTATACAAAACAGGGACTTCAAATTTATCTGCATATTGTTTTACTGAGCGTCCTGTTGGGCAATCTTCTTTTAGATAAGTATATATCAAAATTTTTGCATCTGGATTCATTTTTTTAAATAAGGGCACTAGTAATAAACCTGCTTTATGGCCAGATGCTTCATCAAAACATTCTTTTAAAAAATCAGCATTTACATAATCACTTAAAAAAGAACCAAGTTTTTGTTTATCTTTCACATCACTAAAACAAGGTCCACAAATTGGGATTGCTGGCTCAATAACTGCTGTATCAAGGCGGAGATTATATAAGGGTTCTGAGGGTTCTCCTCTCCTTAATTTAAACTCTGTTCTAAAGTCTACTGCTGCTTCTAAACAACCTATGCCACAAGCAAAATGCCCTTTCCTACAATTAATAGAACCAATAACTTGGCTTATCTCCTGATTTTTATCATATAAAGCATCTACAAATAAAACTCCTGTCATTTTTTGTTATTTCCTTGGGCTTTTTAAATATTATTGTCTTTTTTTAGTTAATACATAAGAAAGGTTTAAATATCTCGAAAGATTTGTAAAAATAGAAAAAATGACCTCATTAGACAAAGCTTTACTTGAATTACATGGAAAAGTTGCAAAAGCTCGAAAAGAGAAGTTAGACCCAATAAATGCGGTTTTTCCAGATATTCAAAGATTAGTAAAAAATCATAAGGTAGTTCAGATTACAGTTAAACCACGTAGTGACGCTGATTACCTTACCATCAATGTTCCAGGAGTGAATGAAATGGTTTATGGTTTTTGCACAAAAAGATATATTGAAAACTCTAGGAAACCAAGCACTGACCCTAAAGAAAAAGCAGAATATGAACTGGAAGCAAAACTTTTAAGAATTGTGGGAAAAGGTTATCATCTTGGATTTATGGTAAACCGGATTTATGTTACATTTAAGGATGACCCAAGAAGTCTTCAACCTATAAGGAATCCTAATTTTATATTTGAACCCACAATGTATTCACCATCAATCGGTTTTTATGGTGAAACTGATATTAAGGGAGAAAAAACACCAATAACAGGAATAGTTCAATTAATATTTGAAAAATAGAAAAAATGGAATGGAGAAAAGAACTTGATAAAGAACTTGCGCAATATGTCGATGATTTGATTAAGAAGACTACGTTCTTTCCAGCTTACAGAAAATCAGAAAAACCAGCAAATGCACAATTATGGACTGCTTTGGGAATTTTAACAAAGAAACTCTATGAGCAAGAATTGAAAATCCAATTACTAGAGGGAGTTTTAAAAGAAATTTCTCCTAAAAAAGTTGAAAAAGTCCAAAGCAAAGAAGCGAGAGATAAAGCGATTTTGGAAGTTGAAAGAATCATGAAGGAAATCGCTCAAAGAAAACCAATAACTTCTTCTAACTCAATACCAGTGCCTAAACCTAGGGCAAGCATCGTTTTTCCAAAACTTGAGAAAAGAACAAGACAGAAATTGAAAAAAAGAGACATTAAAGAGATAAAAGACAATATACGAAAGAATTTCTAAGATGAAAGTTATAATTTATGAAACAGGTATTGATAATAGGATCGAAACTTATGTTACTGTAGATAACCTTGCTAATTGTTTACATGGTTTTAGAAGAGGGGATTTTTAGGCTTCACCTCTGAACATGATAGTGCTGCTGTTAATTTAGCATTACCAGGTTATAGGAGGAGGATAATTTCAGCTCCAGAAAAGGATAGAGCAGATTGTTTAGTTATAGATATTGGAAACCCACGGAACCTTGTTGTAAGTTCACCAATTAAAACATGCAGTGAGGCTTTAATAGATTTTAATGTTGATAAAGAAACATTGCTTGAATTTCTAACCCAATTGATGGAAAGTAAAACATCATCTCAAAAAGCGAAGTTTTAAACGAGCTTTCTGAAAGAAACCTCGGAAAGAGGTAAACCTTTCTTTACAGAAAGGTTTAAAAATTAAATTTTTCTTTGGTTAACATGGGAAATTGGATTGATGCAAGTAATGTAAAAGTAGGAAATACTATTCCTATAGATGGTGTTGCATGCTCTGTAAAATCAATTGATATAAGCAAAAGTGGGAAACATGGCGCAAGCAAGTGCAGAATTGAAGCAATTGGGATAGTTGATAACAAGAAAAGGATTGTCGCGGTTCCAGGTTCTGAAAGATATGAAGTTCCGATGATTGAAAAAAGAAGGGCACAACTTTTGAGTTTTGACAAATTCAAAGGAACAGCAAGTGTTATGGACTTGGAAAATTTTGAGACAATAGAAATTCCTGTTGCTCAAGACCTTATCCCTGAATTCCAAGAAACTCAAGAAAACAGGAATGTTGAATACTGGAATGTTGACGGCAAAAAAATAATTAAAAGATTAGCGTGATGATAAGAAAAATAAATGAAAAGCAAAGCGCAAAACAAACAAAATTTGGTTGCATGCAACCAGCTATAAGGGTTATGCATAAATTGTATAAAAAAATATAACCCTAAATAATCATTAAAAAAATAAAACAATACAAAAATGGCAACAAAAATCGCAGCTGCACAGAACAGATTATTCAAAAACATATTTGTATGCAAAAGATGCCATACAAAAGTCAGGGCTGAAGCAAGGAAAATAACCGAAGGCAGTGTAAAATGCAGGAATTGCATGGGCAAAGTTTTTAAACCAAAAAGCAAGAAGGTTGTTAAATAGGCAAGATAATAAACAAAGTTAAACATTAATAAATAAATTAACAAAGGATTTTGGTGTTCTTCAGAACACAACGTTGCAAAATCCAGTTACACAAAACACATAACAATAAAAATGTACAAAAAAAGGAAAGTAAGATCAAGATTGCGAGGAAGAAGGACCTGTGGTTATGGCCAAAAATTCAAGCATAGAGGAAAAGGAAGCAAGGGTGGAAAGGGGATGGCTGGAACAGGCAAAAAAGCAGGTCAAAAGAGAACATGGATCTTGAAATATCATCCAGATTATTTTGGAAAACATGGTTTTATCAGCAGGAATAAAAAAATCAGGACAATGAACCTTGGTATGATCAGTGATAAAATAGAGAGTTTTGTCAAAAAAGGAAAGGCTAAAAAAGTCAACAATGGATTTGAAATTGAATTAAAGGGATTCAAGATACTTTCATCTGGCAAAGTCGATAAAAAACTTTTTGTTAAAGCATTTGCATTTTCAAAAAAAGCTGAAGAAAAAATTGTTAAGATGGGCGGTTCTGCAACCAAGATTTAATTATATTCAAGTGTTAATCATTGATTAGATAGTTGAGTTTGAACATATCATTAAAAGCAGAAAGAACTGATGTATGCAAAAACCCGGAATAAAACAGAACTAATAAAAAATAAAAACTGGATTAAAATATATAGATAAAAAATGCCATTTGCTCTTAAGAATATCTTATTAAATCTTCCAGAAGTAAAGAAACCTACAGAAAAAAAGCTTGGTTTTGATATAAGACTAAAATGGACTTTAGTCATACTTGCTTGTTTTTTTGTTTTGTCCAATATTCCTCTAGTGAAGTTAGAAGAAAGCGCGTTAAGCAGGTTTGAATTTTTAGCAATCATCTTCGGAGCAAGTTTTGGCAGTATGATGAGCTTGGGAATAGGGCCTATTGTCACTGCTTCAATTGTATTGCAGTTATTAGTCGGATCAAAATTAATCAAGATTGATACTTCTACCCCAGACGGCAAAAAAACTTTTGAGGGTTTGCAAAAGATAATGTCTATCTTCTTTGTAGTATTTGAATCAGTCATATATGTTATGATGAAAGGTTTGTTAGCTCAACCTGGTTGGGAATGGTTCTTGATATTGCAATTAGTTGTTGGCGGACTTCTAGTAATGCTCATGGATGAAGTTGTTTCCAAATATGGTTTTGGAAGTGGTATCTCTATATTCATAGTCGGTGGAGTTGCCTGGCAATTGTTTGCTAAGGCATTTGGATTTTTAGGCCAGACTAGGACAATAGAGCCTACGGGAAAAGTTCTTGTTCTGATTAGTTCTTTATTTAATGCAAATAACCCGGGGTCAATAATAAACGCAGGAGTGGCATTTGCTGCAATTGCAGCAACTGTTCTAGTTTTCTTTGCAGTTGTTTATACCCAAGCAATAAAAGTAGAAGTCCCGCTGTCTTTTGGCAGAATTAGGGGTTTTAATATAAGATGGCCTTTAGCTTTCTTTTATACCAGCAACATCCCAGTTATTTTAACTGCTGCGCTGCATGCTAATCTCCAGTTAGTGGCAGTTTTAGCGCAAAAAGTCTCAACAGCATTTACTTTTTTAGGAACATTCAGCAGCCAGGGAGTTGCGGAGTCTGGACTAGCTTACTGGCTATCTCCTCCTAACAATGGAATAATTGAACCTATAATCAAGGGCTCATTACAGGGCTCAATGATACTCCAATCTATTTTTTATGCTCTCTTTATGATTGCTGGCTCAATAATGTTCGCTGTTTTTTGGGTCAAGACTTCTGGGATGGATGCTTCAAGTCAAGCAAACCAGATTTCTTCAAGTGGATTGCAAGTATCTGGATTCAGACGAGATCCGAGGGTTATAGAATCTATTCTTTCAAGGTATATCATGCCCCTGACTATCATGGGAGGAGCTGCTGTTGGTTTATTAGCTGCCCTAGCAGATATAAGTGGAGCATTAGTAAGAGGAACAGGACTCTTGCTTTCAGTCATGATACTTTACAAGATGTATGAAGACATCGCACAACAACATGCAATGGATTCTAATCCTTTAGCAAGAAAATTCGTTGGAGCAGGTTAAAATTTTCTTGTTGAACTTATTTTATTGACACCGCATAGTAACAACACAACAAAGATTTAAATACTAATAAAGGTTTATCTTCTATGGATTATCAAGGTAAGTTTAGAACTTTAAATGAATATTGCAATGAGATAAGTAGTGAAGCTTTCATGAACGGAATGACCTTATGTGTCAAACAAACTCAAGAAACTGGAAGAGAAACTGCATTTAGAATATTGTCTCATCCAGAAAAAGAAGGGATTTATTATTCCCCTGTTTTTATTGGAGAAGAGACTTCGGTTCTTGCAGACAATCTGGTTTTAAATAGTGATAGTGAAAAGGATTATGGAAAACCACTTCATCAGTTACAAAGCATTCGCAAGGTAGTGGAATTAGCTAAAAAAAGAATTTTATATTTTGAAAAAAAAGATAGACTAGATTTTGGTTGGGATATGACTCGAAAAGAAAATGGATATAAGGATGAAATTAATGTCCATACACATCCATTCAGAAAGGATTCTGAAATGGATTCTGATTTTCTCGGGCCTCTTTTTTCCAAGGTTGATTTAAAAAATTTGGATGAAAAAGATAATCATCTAGAAGTTGTGTGTGCGATAAGGACTTTAAGCTTCCAGGATGAAGATCTCTTTCCTTTTTTAGCATTAAAGAAAAGAAATTTAGAAGAACCAGTTGATTTATCAAGACATGATCGTCTGACATTGGGGATGTGGGGAATTTATGAAAAAATTTGTGTAGATAGTTATCACACCAGTCCAGAGTATCTGCAATTCTTAAAATCCCTAAGAGATGAAAATAGGGAAAAAGATATTTTAAGAGTCTTGGAAGAACTTCCCAAAGCAATGGAAGATTTAACTAAAACATACCAGTGGATTTGCGGAACTTTTGTTGTCAGAAATGGTTTATTAGTATGTAAAAAATTAAAACATTCAGATAAAGAGGGCTTAGATAACAAGGTTTAAAAGTCATGAATCATTATTTATAAAATGTTTATAACAGATTTTATACAATGGAGTCCGTTTATCAGTATATTACTGATTTCTGCAGTCTTGACTTTCTTATTGACCTGGGTTTATAAGAAGACTATCAACCACAGGAGATACAAAGAAATCAATGAAAGACAGAAAGTCCTTAGAAATGAGATGAAACAGACAAAAGACATGAAGAAGCTGAATGAAATCCAGAATGAAACAATGTCTTTGAGTATGGAATCCTTAAAATTAAGTTTTAAACCAATGTTAATAACTTTCTTGCCTGTCTTGATCATATTCAGCTTGCTGAAACAAGTTTATAGTAGCGCAGTAATAGGAGTAGGAAATTCAGGAAATATAATATCATGGGGCACTAATCTGCCTTTAATTGGAACTGGTGCTGGCTGGTTTCTTTGTTATTTTGTTTTAAGTTTCGTATTCAGCATGGTTTTCAGAAAGATTTTAAAATTCTAGAATCTATCAATAAAACATAACTTGAAGATAAAATGGCCGACAAATTAAAAGATAAAGAATTAGAAAGAAGCATTCTAGAGCTTAATATGATGAATAACAAACTTCAAGAGATGGAGCAGCAACTCCAGATCATTGAAAAGCAGATTCAGGAATTCCAATTGACTAGCATTGCTTTGCAAGATTTAGAGACAACTAGATTAGACAATGAAGTCTTGTCCCCCATAGGCCAGAATATCTTTGTGAAATCAAAACTCTTGGACAATAACGAGGTTTTTGTGGATATTGGTTCAAAGATCTTTGCAAAAAAATCTATCCCCGAAGCACAGGAAATCATCAACAAGAAATTTGAAGATTTTGTCTCAGTGAGAGAAAAAATTGTAGATCAAGCACAAATGCTTGCTCAAGAAATGATGGGAATCCAAAAAGATATTCAAGAAAGTCAATAACCTTAGAAACTTAACTTTGCCAGATATAAGTTAAAGTATTTTAATTCGATTTTTATCTTCTATTTTAAGAGAATTTTCGAGAAAAACAAATAAAACAGTATACCCTATTAACACATACCTCGCATTTGGCAAAGTCAAGTTAGAAAACCATCTGTATGTATTACATCCCCAAGTTTTTTGAAATTGTTTTCGAGAACTAAATTGGACTTACCTCTGTGATTCTATTTTTTTTAGTATACCCGGAAGTGTTTTTATATTTTTTATGATAAAGTCGGGCTTGAGTTTAATTAATTGGCTTATTGTTGATTGTCCAGAAAGGATAGCTATGCTCATTGCCTTCGCTTTTTTTGCTGCAATCACGTCATAAACAGAATCCCCTACGTGGATATCTGATTTTATATGAAGTATTTTCTCTGCTTTGAATATCTCATCTGGCCAGGGTTTTGGATTTTTAACTTGATCTGCTAAAACCATTATATCAAAGATTTTTTTGTCTATTTTAGAAGCTTTTAATAAAAAATATGCTTCTTCCTCTGCACAATTAGTCAATAATGCAAGAGAGTAATTTTTTTTTAATTCTCTAAGAGTTTTTTTAGCTCCTGGCATTGGTTTAGCATATTTTCTTGTTTTTCTTAAAAAATAATGGTGAAATTTTCTAATTTCTTCAATTTGCTCTTCAGTTAGCTTTATTTTTATTTTTTTTGCAATTGATAAAATAACTTCACGGCTATGTCTTCCATCGATAAAAGGCCAGATAAGATTCTCTTTCACATCAATACCTTTTTCTTTAAAGGCGTGTCTAAATGCCAAAGAATGAGCTTTTGTTGTCTTGACTAGAGTTTGGTCTAAGTCAAAAGAAACTAGTTTTTTCATTTTAATATCTCAATCTAATAAGGCAGGATATTTTATTCTGAATTCTGAGACAAAGGTATCTGGGCTGAATACACCTAATTCTGAAATGATTCCTGTAATTAAATGTGGTTGAACCTCTTCAAAAACTACATTGCTTATCTTGAGTTTTGGGGGCTTGCCTGGCCAGACTTCTTTTTCTTTTCTTGATTCTAATTTTTCTATTGCCCCGAGGGTGGTTTTAGGATCAAATTTCCAAGAGAAAGTACAAGAATAACTCGGAACATCATATTTTTCAGCTATTTCTGCTAACATCTTATTCCCTATCTTATTTATCACTGAACCTTGGCTTGTTATGGCATCTGCCCCAAATAAAAAAATATCTGCTCCTTTCAATGCAGCTGTTGAAGCAGAATCAACAAACATTGTGACGGGAATTCCCCCTTTTAAGAGTTCTAATGCAGTTATCCTCCCCTGTAGATTAGGTCTTGTTTCTGTGTTATAAACTTGAAATTTTTTTCCTTGTCTTTTTGCTTCTAAAAGGATTGAGATGACTGTTCCGCTATGGCAATGAGTAAAAACAGTTGAATTTTTTGGAATCATGTTAGCACCGCAAGAAATTATCTTTTCTCTTGCTATGTCCATTATCTTAACTGTTTCTGATACTCCTATTTTTATGTCATAAAACGAAGTAGCATATTTAATAGAATTCCTTAAACAAGGTTCTGTGGGCCTTAGGCTGATTAATTTTCGGACAGCTTTGCTATCAGATCTTATCTCGAGGGCTTTCAAAGCAGCGCGAGCAATTTGTTCTGCCCCTTGAATCTTTAGGGATTTTATGTCCTGGCAAATCTTTTCAAATTGAAAGTTGTTCTTTTTGTCTTTGTCCATGCTCTCCTCTTTTTTCATGATTTCTTAAATTAGATGATTTTTCTTAATTAAAAATCTTTGCTTTCAAACTTGACCTTGCCCTCTTTAAATGTTAAAACTGGTTTTGTCCTATTTTTTAACTGAATTTTTAAGATTTTTTGAAAAATGACAATCACTTAGTCATGATTCACGCAAAGCACACAGCAGGAGATTTGGCAAAGTCTATTCCTGGGGGTTTTAATTGCTTTCGAAACCTTTTAAAAGACATATGCCCTTGTTAAAAAAGCAAAAAAAGAGAAAAATGTTAGAATTTTTAATGAATCCTAAGAAAGCTGAAAGAAGACCCTGGGAAATGATGATAATTGGATTTTTCTATGCTGTTGTCGCTATTCTTGTTTCTATTTTTCTTTTTCATGGCAGTGCTGCTTTAGAAAAATACAACAGTGTATTCATGGTCACCTTTACAACGATTCTCTCAATCCCTTTCATGTATTATATTGTCAAATTAGAAGAAAGAAAAGAAAAAAAGATTAAAGAAGAAGGAGCACTTATCAAAGAACATGGAAAAGCAATAAGCGCATTAATGTTCTTGTTCATCGGTTATCTTATCGCCTTTTCTTTAGCTTTCATACTGATGCCACAAGACCTGGTAGATAGCTGTTTCACAGCACAATTGGAGTCTTATTGCGCAATTAACAGCGGAGATTTGCAGAATTGCGCTAAAATCATGGGCAATTCAGTAACAGGAAAAAATGTGGAGATAAGCCTTAAGGGAGTATCTTCAATACTTGCCAACAATTTTTTTGTTATGATCACTGTGTTGTTGTTCTCTTTTCTTTTTGGCGGGGGAGCAATATTCATCCTCGCTTGGAACGCAAGCGTGATTGGAACAGCGATAGGATTATTTAGTGAAGGCGCTGTACAAAACATTCCCGTTTCTTTTTTAAGGTATCTTGTCCATGGATTGCCTGAAATAGCTGCTTATTTTGTTGCTGCTTTAGCTGGCGGGATTATTAGTGTGGCAGTAATAAAACATGATTTTGGAAAAAAGGAATTTTGGCATGTCATACAAGATTCACTTGACCTGATTATCTTGGCCCTGATCATTCTTGTTGTTGCAGCATTTATGGAAATTTTCCTAACCCCTTCGATAATGTCTATTTTTTAAAGTATAATCCCCTATCATAAGAAAAAAACCTTAAAATGCACAAAGTAACAAAAGATGCTTTTACCCTAATATTGTTCTCGGCTGTTGCAGCAATAGCAAGCTATCTATTCACTTTCTCTATGGCGAGGATGATGTCTATTGAAGACTATAGTCTGCTTTATTCTATTATCGCATTTACGTATATACTAACTATTCCACAAGAAGCGATAAGAACTGTAATCTCTAGATACACTACAAAGTATAATGTTCAAAAAGATAATGGAAAAATCCATGAATTATTAAGCAGTTCGTTAAAAAAGATATTCATTGTATCTATAATTCTCCTTGTTTTATTATTAGCCTTGAGCCCGTTGTTAACTGGTCTGTTTCATACTAATTTTTGGGTTTTAGCTACTGCTTTAACTATTTTGATATTTTCTTTTGTATTGCCGGTTTTTTGGGGGGTTTATCAAGGACTTGGCAAATTTAAAGAACTTGGAATCAATAACTCTATTGAAGGTGTTTTAAGACTCATCCTTGCTATTCTGCTTGTTCTAGCTTTGCCTACTAATTCCCAGATATATGGTGCACTAATTTCTTCACCAATTTCTATGGGCATTGTTTTTTTAATCGCTTATCTTTCTTTTGGATATATACAAAAGAAAAAAAGAAAGAAGATTAAGGAAAATTTAATGAAATATTCTTTAGCAACTCTCCTTATCTTTGGTTTAGTGACCTTGATGTACAGTGTAGATATTATTCTTGCCAGATACTTCTTCACCCCAAGAGTAGCAGGGATATACGCTGGAATTTCGCTGATATGCAAAGCATTCTTCTTTATTGCTATTGGAACAAAGAGAGCAATGATGCCAAATCTGACTGAACAGAATATAAAAAGCGAAGAAGAAGAATGCACTAAAATACTTAAAAAAATCAGTTTGTTTTTGATAATAATGTTTGCTTGTGCATTCTTATTGTTTTTATTCTTTCCAGGGCCCATTGTTTCAGTCATCTTAGGCGACCAATATACTGCAGTAGCCCCTTATCTTAAGTATATGATTATAGCAATGGCTTTTTTTTCATTCAGCAATCTACTTGTGTACTATAATCTCTCTTTGGACAAAAATAAAAAGATAACTGCCCGTGTTTTAGCAAGTGCTGTTTTTTTAGAGATTGGATTATTGCTATTATTCCATAAAACGTTACAACAATTTGTCTGGATGATACTTATCATTGACGTTATCTTGTTTTTGGCTATGCTTCTTGTTACAATAATCGGCCCGAGATATATCCAGAAGAGAACTGAAAAAGAAATCAAAGAACTTAAGAAATTAAAACCAAGCAAAAAGTATAAAAGCCCTGCTTTTGTAAATAAAAATCAGGGCTAATGAAAAATGGATGAAGAGATAATTGATAATTCTGCAAAAAAGGAAGATGAAATAAAACAAGAGAAACATGAAGAAAAACCGGTAGTTGATACTCCTAAAATCGAACCAAAGATTAATAAGAAAAATACTGATTTCTCTGGTTTTTTTAAAAAATATTGGTTTGGGGTTTTAATTGCTGTTTTACTGATAGTATTAGTCATCTTCAATGTTTATCTCAGAACACCAAATATCCCAAAACTGATAGACCCTACTACTGGAAATTACACTTTAGGACCAGATCTTGATCCTTTTCTGTATCTAAGGCTTGCAAAAGATATTGTTGCCGGAACTCTGAAAAATCCAGATCCTATGATCCAAGCTCCCTTAGGGAATACGAATTATGCTACAAAAAGCCTGATGCCTTGGTCAATTGTCGGGGTTTACAAAATATTGAACCTATTCACAAAACCCCCAATAGCCAGCGTAGAATTCGCTGCAATAATCGCTCCAGTCATATTCTTCAGTTTGAGCACAATCGCCTTCTTTTTCTTGATATTTGTAATCTTTTCGTTTAAGATGTCTAAAAAGATATCTGCTATTATTGCTATACTCGCAAGTGCCTTTTATATTGTAATGCCTGAAATGTTGCATAGGACTGTTGCAGGAATTCCTGAAATTGAAAGTCTGGGTATGTTATGGTTCTGGCTTGGTTTTTTATTTATTGCACTAGCCTGGAAACAGGATAAAATCAAAAAGATGATTCCTTTTGCTTTAATTGCAGGAATTTTTACTGGATTGATGGTATTTACTTGGGGTGGTTACAGATATATTTTCATGACTTTTTCATTAGCCAGTTTTTTAATATTCTTCTTCAATAAAGAAAAGAAGAAAAATTTTCTCATCTTTGCTTGTTGGATCATTCCTGCATTGATCTTTTCTATTATCAAAATGGGTTTGACTCCTACCTTAATTTCAATTGCTGATACTGGTTTTGGGTGTATAATTTTCTTTATTTTAATAGTAGACTTGATATTGTTTAATACTAAGTTAAAAAAAATAAAAGAAAAGATAAAATTGCCTGAGGGCTTGATAAGTCTTATCATAGCTGCTGTTTTGGGGATTATCCTCTTATTGTTGATTAACCCTGGTTTTATTTCTTCAACTTTTTCACAGATAACTGAAAGACTTTTACATCCTTTTGGTGAAGGAAGAATTGGATTGACTGTTGCTGAAAACAGTAGTCCCTATGTTACACAAGCTATTGCAAGCTTCTCTTGGCTGTTCTGGCTCTTCTTAGCTGGACTTGTGTTAGTATTCTTTGAGACAATAAAACATTTTGATAAAAAAAAGAAAATCTGGTTGATGGTGATATTTATAATCTTCTTAGCTACGTTTATATTCTCAAGAACATCTCCATCTAGTTTCTTAAATGGGCAAAATTTTATTTCTGATTTATTATACTTTGGTGGCTTGATTCTCTTTGTTTTATTCATCTTGGGAATGTATGTTTATGCTTATGTCAAAAAAGATGAAAAAACACTAGAAGATTTCAAGAAAATTGATTTTTCTTATTTATTTATAATCGCTTTTTCATTTTGGATGATTATCTCTATGCGGGGAGCAATAAGACTGTTTTTTATAATCTCCCCTGCCCTTATCATATTCTCTTCATTTTTACCTGTGAAGATTATAGATTATGCATTTAAAACAAAAGAGAATTTATACAAAGTCTTGTTGTTCTGTATTGTTTTGTTAATAGCTGTCTTGATGGTCATAACTTTTGTGAATTTTGAAAAATCAACATATCAACAAGCGCAATATACTGTTAATAGTGCCTATTATAACCAATGGCAAAAAGCAATGTCCTGGGTAAGAACAGAAACTCCAAAAGATTCTATCTTTGTCCATTGGTGGGATTATGGATATTGGTTACAGACCTTGGGAGAAAGACCAACTGTAACAGACGGTGGGCATTGGAATGGTTATTGGGACCATACCACTGCAAGATACCTAATGACTGCACAACATGAGCAAACAGCCCTGCAATTATGCAAAGCATATAATGTGTCTTATTATTTGATTGATTCAAGTGATATTGGAAAATATTCTGCTTTCGCAAGCATCGGCTCAGATAAAACAGGACAAGACAGATTAAGCTGGATTTCTACTTTTGTTTTAGCTGACTCACAGACACAAGAAACAAAGAATGAAACAATGTATGTCTACACTGGAGGAACAATGCTTGATCAAGATGTATTATGGAAAGGACAATTATTCCCAGCACAAAAAGCAGGGATAGGTGCTTTTATTATGACTGTTGAAAAAGATACCCAGGTGATAAATGGTTTGGATGCTATTGTCATCTATAAAAACCAGCAATATAGAATCCCTGTAAAATATCTTTGGTTGGACAACAAGAGACGTACTTTAACAACATCTGAAGATGCTCTGTCTACAATGTTATATTTTATACCAACACTGAATAACTATGGTGTGAACAAGATGGGTGCTGTATTATACTTGAGCGAAAAAGCTCTTAATGCAGAATTTGTCAAACTTTATCTATTAAATGAGACTGAAAATTTTGAATTAGTCCATACTGAACCTTCTTTATTTGTGAAACAATTAAAAGATGTTTACAATATAACTGTGGGTGACTTTGTCATCGCTGGAGACTTTCAAGGGCCTATAAAAATCTGGAAAGTAAATTATCCAGAGAATATCACTGATTATCCAGAATACCGAAAAACAGTTAACCCAGAAGGATTATGGGGTGAATTAGATTATTTAGGAACATAAAATGATATGGTTGGAGATTCTAACAATAATTGTAACTTTTTTAGTAGGCTTTTTTGTGTCTTTTGTTCTTTGTAAAAAATGGATAAAACTAGCTCGTGCAAATCAACTTGTAGGCAAAGATATGAACAAGTATGAAAAAAAGATGGTCGCAGAAGCAGGTGGAATTGCGGTGGTTGTTGCAATTGTTGCTTCTTTGATGATTTATCTCTTTTTCAAGACTTTTATCCTGAATTCAAATACACAGATCATTGAAATACTGACTTTATTGATTACATTTATCTTTGCTTGTTTTATAGGATTTATAGACGACATTCTTGGCTGGAAAAAGGGTATTGCAGGTTGGAAAAAAATATTGATTACAATTCCCGTAGCTATCCCCCTGATAGTCATCAATGCAGGGCATTCAATAATGAGCCTGCCATTTATAGGGCCAGTCAATTTTGGCATAATCTACCCTTTGGTTATTGTCCCGCTTGCTCTGGTTGGAACAACAAATGGCTACAATCTACTAGCAGGATTTAATGGCCTTGAATCTGGGCTTGGAATCTTGATATTCTTAGCTTTAGGGATTGTATCCTTGACTACCGGACAATTGTGGCTTGCTTTGATAGCAGGAATTATTATATGCGCATTAATTGGATTTTGGATATTCAATAAATTCCCTGCAAAAGTATTTCCAGGAGATTCTTTAACATACAGTCTTGGGGCCCTGGTTGGTTGTTTTGCTATCTTAGGAAATATGGAGAAGGTCGCATTTTTCTTGTTTATCCCATTTATACTCGAAGGATTCTTAAAATTAAGATCAAAATTCAAGGCTGAAAATTTTGCCATCCCCAATAGGGACAATAGTTTAGAATTAAGATATAAGAAGAACTACAGCCTGACACACATTGCCTTAAGGATTTTAAAGAAGATGAAGGGAAAAGCTTATGAAAAAGATGTGGTTTATTTGTTATTGGTGTTTGAATTAATATTGATTTTATTCACTTTAATCAACTTGTTCTTTAATATTCTATAAACTGGCTTTGTTAACTATAGGTGTTAATAATGTTTTATTGTTGTTGGTTGTTCTGTTTTTGGAGTTTCGGGAGATTTAAATAAACAAAAAGGAGACTATTACACATATAGCCAGGGACTTAGCAAAGTCAAGTCTATAAATTTAAAAATCATTAAAGATTGATATTTTTATGAATAAAATCGCTTTTGTTATTGGGACTCAAGCTGAATTAATCAAATGTGTTTCTTTGATGCTTGAATTAAAAGAAAGAAAAGAAGATTACTGGTTCATCCATACTGGGCAGCATTCTCTTGGAAGAGCATGTGAAAATTTTCAGATCAAAAAACCGGATTATGTCTTAAGTGAAGAACCAGAGAAGGGAACAAAATTAGGCTCAGATAAGGGAATGAGTTCTTGGAAATGGTACTTATCAATGATATTCAAGGTAAGAAAAACAATCAGGAGAATCAAGCCAAAATATGTTGTCTATCATGGGGATACTATAAGCACTGGTTCTGCTGCTGTTGGCTCTTCTTGGATATTAAATCCTTTTAAAAAATGGAAAAACGTCCATTTAGAATCTGGCTTAAGGTCAGGTTCTTTATCAGAACCTTTTCCAGAAGAAATCGTAAGACAAGTTGCCGATAGGCTCTCAGATATATTGCTCGCTGTTTCTGGGCTTAGTGCAAGAAACCTAAGAAAAGAGCGATGGTTTTTTGTCTGGGGAAAGATTTTCAATGTCGGAAACACAATCTTAGATTCTGCGATGATAAATTATGAAAAATCAAAAAAAGAATCAAAAGGAAAATTAAAAAAACTGAAAGAAGAATTTGCCCTAATCAATCTGCATAGGCACGAAAATCTGAAATCTCCAGAAAGGATGAAAAGATGTGTAGAGATAATAAAAAGCATCAATATCAAAGCAATCTGGCCGTTGCATGAAAATACTAGGCGGATTTTAGAAAAATATGGATTAATGGAAGAATTGAAAAAACAGGAAAATCTGACATTAACTCCTTTGGAAAGCTATGAAAAATTCATCTTCTTACTAGCTAACTGCAAGTATCTTATTGTTGATGGGGGCTCGATACAAGAAGAAAGCCTGATATTCAAAAAACCCTGCTTGTTATTGAGGAAAAAAACAGAAAGACAAGAAGGATTAGCTAGTGGGATAAATTTTTTAACTAAACTAAATGTTAAATACTCCAGAGAGATAATAAGAAAAATAGAGAACAATGAAATTGAAATCAAAAATTTTGAAAATCCTTATGGCAAAGAAGGGGTCTCAAAAAGGATTTTGGAGATATTAAGATGAAGATTTTAGATATTGGTTGTGGAAATAGCAAATATAATGCGGGAAAAGATAATCTGGTTATAGGATTAGATTCTTCAAAACTGCCTGGTGTAGACATGGTACATAATCTGGAAAAAACCCCATTACCATTTAAATCTGAAGAATTTGATATGATAATTGCATTTCATGCCTTGGAACATATCATCAATTTAGTTCCTTTACTAGAGGAAATGCATCGGATAACAAAGAATAATGGAATCTTGTGGATTAAAGTCCCTTTTTATTCTTCTTGGGGGCAATTCAATGACCCTACGCATGTAAGATTTTTTACACCTTTTACATTTAATTATTTTCAAGGCAAAAACAATTATTCACATGAAGTTAAAAAAAATGATGAACTTAATCTAAAAGTGCAAAAAGTAAGGATACATTTTGCCGTTGGAAGATTAAAATTCTTAAATTGGCTTTTTGACCCTCTGTTGAATCTAAGCCAGGCTTTTTATTGCAGATTTTATGCGTGGATTTTTCCTGCTTGTGAAATAGAATACAAAATAAGGGTGATAAAAAATGGTTGAAAATAAAAAACAAATCAAAGTTTATCTGCAATATCCCTGGAAATTTCCAGACAGCAGTTATTACAACTCTATGCTAAACTATCCCCCAAAAAATATCAGTTATATAAACGCAAATAAACAAAAATTTGTGGGGATAAATTCTCCTAAAACATTTAAAAGAATGCTTGCATTAAAAACAAGTTTAAGGAAGATATTGGCAGTTGCAAAAGTCCCAAATATCACCTACACAAAAAATAAAGATTGTGACCTAATACACTGCGCACATTGTCTGAGCTTGAATAAAAAACCTTGGGTGGTTGATACAGAACATTATTGGAATTTCGCCTCAAGCGGACCTATCTCTTACTCTGCTATTGGCAAAAAAAGGATAAAAAAGTTGTTAAAAGGAGATTATTGCAAAAAGATAATGCCTTGGACAAATTCTGCTAAAGAAACAATTTTTAATAACTTAAAAGACAGAGAAATTGAGAAAAAGACGGAGATTGTAACCTATGCAATCCCTAGCCCAAAAATAAAGAGAATAAAACACGAGGGAATAAACTTGTTTTTTTCTGGCAGATACTTCCATCAAAAAGGAGGAAAGCAAGCCCTTATTGTGATAGATGCATTAACAAAGAAGTATGATAATGTCAAGGCGATTTTTCTCTCTCAAACTCCTGGAAATCTCTTAAAAAAATATGAAAAAAACAAAAAAATAGAATTTCATAGTCTAATGCCTTTAGAAAAGATAATGAAAGAAATCTATCCAAAAAGCGATATTTTTGTCTATCCTGGATTCTCAGATACTTTTGGTTTTGTTTTAGTCGAAGCATTGGCTTTTGGCTTGCCCATAGTCACAGTAGATGGTTTTGCCAGAAAAGACATTGTTGAAAATGAAAAAGACGGATTTGTGATAAAGAAACCAAGGATAATCTGGGATGAGGCAATCCCACATATCTCTCAGGAACCGTTGATGATAAAGGAGATGATAAAAAAGACTTCTCTATTGATTGAGAACAATTCTTTAAGAAAAAAAATGAGCAATTATGGAATAAAGGTGACTAGTGAGGGAAAATTCTCTTTAAAAGAAAGACATGAAAAATTAAAAAGGATATACAGGGAAGCTATCAAATGAAATCCGTGGTCTATGATGTAAAAAACAAGTCAATGAAAAGTGAAGGCGCAGTTGCTAGGTATTTAGGATTATGCTCCATATTTAACTTAACTTTGCCAAATGCGAGAGACGTATTAATAGACTGTCATTCTTTACCTAATTTTCTTAAGAACTCTCTGAAAACAATCAATCAAATCAAAATACTTTACACTTATAGCTGGCAAAGTCGATACTTAAAGTTGGAGGATGGCTCTTGCCATCTATAAGATGAAAGAAAAAATAACTTTTGCATGCACTTTGTTCAATGAAGAAAAAAGCATAGCTAGTTTTTTAGACTCCATACTAAACCAGAGTGTAAAACCAGATGAGATAATAATAGTTGATGGTGGTTCAAGAGACAATACTGTAAAAATAATCCAAGACTATCAAAAAAAATCAAAAATAAAGATAAAATTATTCATATTGCCTGGGGCAAATATCGCCAAAGGCAGGAATAAATATATTGAAGAAGCAAAAGGGGACTTCTTGTTTTCAGGAGATTTGGGGACAAGATTTGAAAAAGATTGGATAAAAAAAATGCTTGTAGGCTTCAAATCAGGAGCAGACATTGTCATAGGAAGATATTATGCAGAGACCCCAAATAAGAAAATAGAAGAGATAATTGCTTCAAGATTCCCTGATTTTGACAAATTTTCAGCCAAAGACTGGGAAAACTTTCTGCCTTCAAACAGGCAACTCGCATTCAGATTATCTAAATGGAAAGAACTTGGAAAATTTCCAGAACAGATTGACAGAGCAGATGATACTATCATGCATATGCGGGCTAAAAAAAGGGGTTTTAGGTATTACTATGCAAAAGATGCTACTGTCTTTTGGCGTGCCAGAGATAATCTAAAATCTTATCTGAGACTAGCTTATTCAGATTCAGTTTCTGATGGGCAAATAGGCATTGTTTTCAAAAGGAAGATTTATATTCTAGAATTTTTAGTCATAATCTTCCAATTTCTGATGATACTATTCTTAATCATGTCTCCATGGTTTTTAATAGGTTTATTCCTTTCTCTTTTAGTGATATTCCTCAAAGAAGGCTGGCAGATTTACAAGAGAACTAAAAAATTCAATTTTTTATTTTACGGTGGGATGATAATGGTCTTATTGTTCTATGCCCATGCATTTGGCGGAATTGTGGGATTATTCAAGAAGCGATAGAACATTTTTTAATCTGGAAAGAAAATTCTTTAAATAAATTACATAACCTTAAAAGAATTGTTTTTTAACTAAAAATAACCTGCGTTTAAGAAAGAGATTAATCCCAGTAAACTTTAAAAAGGTTGAGAAATTTGTTTGAAATAAGAACGCAGAGGGGATAATAAAAGTTTAGGATAATCTAAAAAATGGTTAGTAAACTAAATAAATTTTTTAAATTAGTTGGTGAGGGCAGAAGGTTAAATGATAGGTGGATTATTCTAACACATCTATCTAAAGCCCCATTATACTTTTTAAAGAGAAAATTGGGAAAAACATATAGCCATAAGCTTTCAGGAAACGTCACTCTAAAAAATAGAGATGGTATATTCTTTTGCGGGAATAATATGCTTACAGTATGGGCAGGAAGTTCATTTTATGAACTAGAATCAAGGCCTTATTTTGATTTAGGGGAAGGTGTTTTTATTGATATTGGAGCTAATATTGGGAAGTTTTCAATCATTTTGGGAAGAAGATCAAGAGAAAAAATCAAAGTTATTTCAATAGAACCCCATCCTAAAAATTTTAAAATTTTGACTAAAAATATTGAATTAAATAAATTAGATAATGTGGTTGTAGTAAATGCTGCTTGTTCTGATTCAAAGGGGTATCTAGACCTTTATCTTGATGAAGCTGATACCGGGGGCCATTCGATAATCAAAGGGGATAATTTTCCAAAAATGGGTGTAAGAAGTATCCGGGTAAAAACCGAGAAATTAGACAATATAGTGAAAAGACAAAAAATAGAAAAAGTTAACTTGATAAAGGTTGATGTGGAAGGAGCTGAAGCAACTGTTCTAATGGGTGCAAAGAAGATATTAAAAAAAAGTCACCCAAAAATAATATTTGAAGCATGGAATAAAGAAAAACTTGAAAAAGTGAAAAAAGTCTTGAAACCATTTAAATATGAATTCAAAGAAATTGACCCCGAAAACTTTTTAGCTTATTAAAATGGCCTTCTTTGAACTAAAGCCATAGATATCAGTATGCTTGGAGGTAGTTTCTTGCTAATCAAATCTATTTGTAAATCCTTCTATGCATCTTAAGAATCCCGCCACCGACGAAGTTTATTGTTTTTTTGACCCAAATCCTGTTAAATGGATTGTCAAAAAAAGAACGTGTTATATTAAAGAAATATTTTGGATTAGAATAAGCAACATCATGTGCAGTATGCCAATATTCGACTAGTTCTTCTGGTTTGAGTTCGCAGATTGAAACAGGTTCAGTACTCCTCAAATCTGATTCTATGCCCCTTAACCAGTATTTTTCTTTAAGATTTTCTGGAAGGTTTTTCCAAACCTCGCTTCCCGGATAGGGGGAGAAAATGAAAAATCTTGGAAAATCAGTGTTAATATATCTTGCAAATCTTATTGTCTTTTCAATTGTCTCTTTTGTATCAATCCTGTGCCCGATTATGAAATAAGATTCAACATTTATGCCACATTTGTGCATCAAATCAACTTTTGGCTTAACGTCCTTCAAGTTAATGCCTTTTCTTATCCAATTCACCATCTCTTGATCGCCACTTTCTATTCCAACTGCAATTGTATGACATCCTGCTTTTTTTAACCATCTCAAGGTCTCTTCATCTAGTCTGTCAACTCTTCCAAGGCACTTGAAAGGAAGATTAATCCCTTGCCTTATCTTTTCTTTACATAATTCTATCACCCATTTTTTATCAAATGCAAATAAATCATCTATAAAATAAAGCTCTTTTCCTCCTAATTTCATAATCTCTTTACATTCATCAAGAACATTTTGAATGCTTCTTTGCCTATATCTTACTCCAAAGGTGTCTTTAAAACAAAAATTGCAGCAGTATGGACATCCCCTAGAAGAAATAAGGATGTGTATCGGCAATTTGACATAATTTGAATCATAAGCCCATTTTCCAGATAAATAAGCACTTCTATCAGGAAAAGGCAGTTTGTCAATGTCTTCAATAAACTTGCCAGCATCTATCACTTTCTTTTTTATTTTTCCTTTTAAGAAATCCCTAAAAGTCTCTTCAGATTCTTTTACAAAGAGGTAGTCTATTTCTTTGCATTCTTTTTCAACTTCTTTTGCACCAAGTGAAGAGATATGTGGCCCTCCGGTCACGATTATGCAACCTGATTTTTTTGCTAATTTTATCAGTTTATAGGCATTAAAAACCTGGGTTGTGAACAATGTAAAGCAGCAGTATTTGGGTTTTTCTTTATCTAAAATCCTTTGGAATATGTCTTCACAAAAATTAGGTATGACATTCGGGGAGATTATCTTTGTTGAAAATCCTTCTTGTTTAGCGATACTTGAGAGATAAGCTATACTGAGAGAAGGATACATTGGCTCACCACCCCAGACATCGACAAACAATATATTTTCCATGAGGAAATACACTGAATGAAAAGTTAATAAACCTTTCTAACTAAACGAAAAATGATAGTGCTGATACTTGGAATAATCGACATATTTTTCTCAATTTTTGTGCTTCTTGCAGCTGCTTCCTGGGTTGTCAAATCAATTCTACTTGTTGGAGCAATCTATCTTCTTGTCAAAGCTGTTGTCTTTTCAATTGGGGGGATTAATCTCGGCTCTGTACTTGATTTTATTGCAGCATTGGTCATCTTCTTGTCTTTTGTAACTCAAATGCCACCAATCATGTTCTTGATAACAGGAGCATTGGTCTTCCAGAAAGGCATTTTCAGTTTGTTTTAATCCTGAAAATATGGTCATGGGCATATTTAAATAGTTTTATTTTTTATTAAAAAATCATAAAGATGAAAATACTTATCTTGCTGCAAAAATGGAAAGGTGGAGTAGGCGGTGGGGTGAAGAACATTTCTTTAGAACTTGAAAAATTAGGCCATTCTGTTAAAGTCATCTCAAGAGAAGATGATCTTAAGTTATATTCCTTCGCTAGTTCAGTATTCAAAGTGAGAAGACTGGTCAAAAACCTGGTCCAAAGAGATAAATATGACATCATTTATACACAGGATTGGGGTTTAACATTTCCTTTACTTTTCCCGTATAGAATCTTTAAGAAAAAACATTTTGCAATGTTTCATGGAACGCAATTTGGTCTTGCGGGAATTTTTCAGAATATTGTTGGGAGAATTATGGGAAAAAGACTTTTGGTAATTGGGGCTCCTTTAAAAGAAAAATTTAAACGAAGTAATTTAGTTTATGCGGGGGTAAATCTTGACCAATTTAAACCATTAAGAAAAAAAAGAATTTTTCTTGGATGGATTGAAAAGGGAACTGAAATCCCTAAAGAGGAGGATATCCAAGAATTAGCAAAATTATTCAAATTAAAACCTTTAATTGCTAAAAACTTTTCAATTCCTTTTGACAAAATGAACTCTGATTTTTATAATCAATGCAAGGTATTTGTAAGTCTACCTCCAAAAACCGCAGGTTTTAATGTTTGTTGGATTGAAGCAATGGCTGCTGGGGTCCCAGTTATTATCGGAAATGAAGAAGGAATTGGGAGTGAACTCCCTTTTACAAAAGTAAAAAGCAAAAAAGATTTATTCAATCTAAAAAATATCAAGGAAACAGATTATTATTCATGGTTAATAAAGAGCGAATTAATCTGGAAAAAACACACCCAGAGATTAATCCAAATTTTTAGTGGGAAAAATTAAATTTTTTCAATCCACCAATCTCTACAATAGGCGTTTAATTTCAATTTATGCTTAATTGCAAATTCAGATACTGCTTGCAAAACTCCTGAAAAATCTATATCATGACCGCCTAAAATCCCTCCTTCTTTAACTAAAGGGTAGGATAACTCCAAATCTTCTTTTACAAATTTATAATCATGATTCCCATCAATATAAATAAAATCAAACTTTTGGTCTTTTAAAAGAATTAACGCTTTATTAGAAAAATTTTTGATTACTTTTATCCTAGAAAAGTGTTCATCATATTTTCTTAACAAGTTTATGGCTTTTTTATAGACTTTTTTAAGAGATTCTTTTTCAAACTCTCCATACCCAAGATAATTATCCCATGGATCAACTAAAATCAGTCTGTTGATATTCAAGTTTTGGAAAATTACTTTGGCATTAATCCCTTTGTAAGTTCCTATTTCAACTACATCTACTTTCTTGTTTCCAAATTTTTAATAGCCGCCTTCAATGCTCCCCTTAAAAAATCTTCTCTACAAATCCCTATCCCCCCGTATTCTTTTGAATATTGATTAACTCTCTTTAATGGTTCAAAAATGCTTTTTCTCATTTTATTTTTTCCTGTAAACATCAGCAGCTTTCTCAAATTCTTCTAAGGTATAAGAAGTCATTGGATGATAAATTGAATTCCCTACAGACACTGAACTTGGGTCTGGATTGATTGTCCTAGGAGTTTCTTTTAATTTTTTTATGTCACAACCATCTTTTTCTAGAAACTGAACAATTTTTGTAGGGATTGTTATAACTTGGGGTCTAGCACTAGCTATTCGATAAATATCTCTATGTGATCTTATGCTTCCTACAATTAAACTCGTTTGTGTGTTGTCTAATCTGCTTGCAACATAGGAAATCTCATCAATTGTTTTTGCCCATGCTTGCTCGAAAAATTTGGGTATATTCTCTACAAGAATATCCTTCCATTTGGGATTAGTCAAAATCTCTTCCAAAGAATGGCCTGCCATTTCCAAAATACTAGCATCTAACATCCTGTTTGCGAACAAACTGACAAAAGCAGAACCTGTTTTTGACGCTTCTAGCGCTTGATATGGGGTCATGCAAGCAGTCACATTTGTCTTTATCCCTTGTTTGGACAATATTCTTGCTGCCACTAAACCTCCTTCGCACACTGGAATTTTTATCACTACATTTGGTCCCCAAGAAGCAATGTTATATGCTTGAGATAATAGGACTTCATTTACTTCATCTACTTTTGAACTCAATTCGCGGATATTTATGCCCCTCAAATCAGTTTCCAGACTTATTGGAACATGGGGATATCTTTTAATCAAACTTTTGCATGCTTGTTCAAATCCACCAGATAAATCCCCTGTTGTTTCCATAATTTTTGGATTTGTTGTTATTCCATCAGAAACTGATTTAGAGAAACAATATTCTATGTCCGAAATACTTGCTGTATCTGCAAAAAATTTCATTTTATAATCCCTCGTGTTTTTTTAATCAGTCAAAGGTAGACGATTTTTGTATCATCTCTCTTATTTTTTCAAAATTTACATTATCTGAAGAGTTCTGGATTTCTGCTTTTATCCGGTCTATTGAAAAATTTTCTTCAGAATATGAATGAATCAATTCACATAATCTATCCACAATTAAATGCTGAATAACAAGATGAAATCCTTCTATATGGGGGGTTGAATTTTTTGGGACTACAACACAAGAGTCTGAGGTCTCTTTCATTTTCCCACCATCAAATCCTGCTAAACCAATAACTTTGACTCCTCTTTTTCTAGCTAATTCAATTGCTTGTGTTAAATTCCCGCTCCATCCTGTTCCACCATGAACTGAGACCAATAAAATTGCGTCCCCTTCTTCTAAGAGAGTATTCAAAAGTCCTGAATATGCTTTATCCCATCCAACATCATTTATCCAGGCAGTCAATACTGATGAATTATCATTCAAACAAATTGCTTTAAATCCCTTGTTTGAACTTATGTCTTTCATTGAACTATCATTAGCTACTGTTTTTGCAAGATCTGCAGCAAAATGCGACGCTGTTGATGCTGAGCCACCATTGCCCATGGTCACTACTTTTTTTCCATTTTTCCAAACTTCAAAAAGAATGTCTATCATCTTTCCCATCTCTTCTCTGTTTATATCCCGAATTATCTCATTTGTCTCATTAAGATACTGGTCTATGTATTCTGTATTTGTCTTCATCTTCCTTCATAAATGACTTTACAGCCTTCTCTATCAAATGTGACATCCTCTGTCGGCTAAAGCCGACAGCGTCCTAATGCATATGATGTAATT
>CAZRGF010000003.1:0-94332 GCA_964599615.1 Candidatus Woesearchaeota archaeon | reverse complement strand
AATTACATCATATGCATTAGGACGCTGTCGGCTTTAGCCGACAGAGGATGTCACAGAAGACCATAAAAATTCACAAGCGATAAATCTGGTTTTTATTCCTAATGAAAGAAGTAAATCAGAAAGCATTTTATGTTTACCTACGCAACAGTAATCTGGCTCTTTATACAAAGAAGGGATACTATAAGGAATATCCCTAACATAATTAAAATATTCCCTTGCTTTCTTAATTTTATCCATTATCTTGAGAATGATCCTGGGTTTATAATTATTTTGAAGATTTAAGCTTCAAAATCCTTGCAGTTTATTCTAGTTGTAATAATGCGAGTGGTATATGCCCCGGGAATCTTTTTCTCCCTCAGCTCGCATGGGGTCATGTATATATATCTCGCCACCTTTTTTTAAAACATGCTTTTTTAGTTCATCGCCAGAATCAGCGCGAGGGATATATAAACCAAAAATAAAATCAAATTTTCTATTGCCTAATTTTTGAGCATATCTTTCTTGGGTCTCTCTGATTGCAAGGCCAGGTATAAATTCTAAATTAAATACTTCTCTTTCTAAATCTCTATCAATTTTTGGACGGATATAAAAAAAGCTCCCCCGCATTTTTTCTATTTGTTTTAGATCTTTCAGAGAAAGTTGTTTGTATTCATCTCTTTTTGAACAGGGTTTATCTCGATTTTTTATAAAAACTGGGAGTTCTTTATTATTGTGATAAATCCACCAAGAAGATCTAGAGAAAAGTAATTGTCTTATATACTTTACCGGAATTGGAGTAAATTCAACTAATTTTCCATCTTTCTTTACTGGCTCTGAAACTAAAACATCACTAATTTTTAAATTAGGATTAGCTAGCATCCCACTATTTAACTCCCAAGATAATAAAGAGCCATCTTCATCTACATATATAAGCTCTTTTTTATCTTGATAATCAAGACCATCTGAAGCTACACATTCTATTTCATTTTTATATTCTGAAGCAAGAAATCTGGATAACCATGGCCCACCATGATCTGAACTCTGGCAATAGGTTGTACCAGCACCAACTTCTAATACTCTGAGGCGTCTTCCTTCGTGTTTTGCTTGTTCTAATCTTTTCAAAATTATTGGCAAGACTTCTTTGTCCCAAGGCATGTTCTTTGACAAACTTCTATTTAAAGGAGAGTTCCAGTCTGCATCAACTCTTCCCCGGAATAGCGGACCATAGAAAAACTTATCGGTAATTTTCTTTGCATGGAATATTTCTTTTAGTTTTTGAGAAGGATCTTTATTTTCTTCTGGTTTTGTTTGAGATTCTAAATTTATAGGAGAATCAATCATGTCAGCTATTTCATGACGAAACTTTTCTGATATTCTCTTGGGGTTGTATCTATCCTGGTTTTCAGATTCAAGCATTTTATTTTTTATCAATTCTTTTATTTAATAAAATTTAATCTTTAGCTTAAGCTTCAAAATCCTTTTCTTTGACAGTTTCTTGCTTGTCAATAGTGATTTTTCTTGTTATTTTGCCTTTTCGTTTTGCTAGAATCCTGATTTTTTCGAAATCTTTCTCGCCTTTAGGCATAATTATGTCAGTTATAGTGTAAGTGTGAACTGCTAGAACTTTCTTAAAATCATTTGGAATGTCAAAAGCGAATTCTGATTTTACTTTTTGCCAATATTTCGCATTAAGTTCGAGCTGACAGAATTTATCATCTATTTTTGCATCTGCTGATTTGCCTGGTTTTGGAAGTTTCTTTTTTGATTTCAAAGAAATTCCTGGGGCTTCTATATCTAATAAGCAAGCATATGAGTTAAGTGTAAGTTCTTTTAATGCACTAGCATCAATTTCTTGTTCATCAATGTCATTTTCATAATAAACCCCCCCACTTTTTGTTTTTGAGTTTCCTTTTATATTTCTTTGTTTCATTAAACTTGAAATTTCATTTTTGCTTAGAATTAATCCAGAAATTTTTGAATTTTGCCCAAGTTCAGAAATAAATTCAACCATGTCATTTGCCATCTCAAAACTTGTTCCAATCTTTATCTTATCTGGTTGCTTTGTTATTTTGACTGCAGCTCGTCCAGGGTAAACTCCTTTTCCAAATCTTACAAATTGTTTATGAACAGAATCATCCACCTTATTTTCAAATATTTTTTTTATGAACATGTTTAAAACCTCTGGTTTTTGGCATGCTGAAAATGTTTTCATTTTCAAGCATAAATATCTATGGAAAAAGGGGTTTTTAAACATTTTTTTTGAAAATCAGGAAGATATAAAAAGCATTATCCTCTCTTAATTTTGTCCTAAGGGGAAAGAGTTCTGATACAAGTAAAAAATGAAAGACAAACCAGAACTAAGTGTTCTTGTCCCTTTTTTTGGTAATTTTGACAGAAGAAGACTTGAGCTTGCCATGGCTAGTGTAAGAGCTCAATCAGAAAAAGGAATTGAATTTTTAATTTGTACTGGAAGGAAAGCAATTAATTGCGATATTAATTCGCTTTCTTTTGATACAGAAGGAGTATTAAGTATTTTTGGATCGGGGAATAGCAATCTTCCACAAGATATGCCTCGTGGAGCGATTTATAACCAGGGAATAAAAGTTGCTAGGGGAGAATATTTGTATATTTCTGATTCAGATATTGTTTTTCCTAATCGGTTTTTTGAAGAACTGATTGAAACAGCAAAAACTCTTAATACTCCCCTGCAAAGACCTATGATGAGGCGCCTGCTTCTTCCAGACTTTGAACAATTTTATACAATGGCTTCTTCTAGGGGAATTGAAGAATCATTGAATGCATTGGATTTTTCTCAGGAATTTGTTGTAAAACTAGACAAAAATCCCAGAGATTTAAGAGTATTTAGAAAGTGGGAGAATGGCAGAATGAAAACCTTTGTTATAACTGACGAAGATTTTATTGAATATTCTTCTAATCCCGAAAATAAGGGAGCAGAACCTAAATTTTTCAACCAAGAACGGCATTGCGGTTCAACTTTTGCACGAAAAAAAGAATTTGAATATATTGGGGGATGTTGCGAGAAATTTATAAGCTGGGGTTGTTGGGACGCAGATTTACAATGGAAATTAAAAGAAATTTACGGGATTTCATATATGTCTGGAGAAGTAATACATTTAGACCATAATAAAGGATACTTTAACAAAGATAGATGGAAAGTTGACCGAAAATTTCAGGAAAGAAGAAGAGCAAGAGGAGCCAACCAATGTATTACCGATGATAAGGGAGGTTATCTTTAATCAGAAGATGGCGCAAAAAATATTTGATTTTTGCAGAAGATTTAATGTAGGAATCACTGGTTCTGACTTCTTATTAGGTAGAATTGCAGGAAATATAGAGACAGAGAATCAAGACAGCAATGCAAGTATAGATGCTGTTGTAGAGATTCATGAACCAGAAGTATACAAAACAATCGTAAGAGACAAAAGATATCCTTATCTTACTGTGAACACAAGTAAAAATAATAGGGAGATGGAGTATTATAGGTATAATACTTTTGTAAGGAAAATAAGAATTTTGCGTGAAGGATTATACACTGTTGAGGTTAATATAGAAGGAGATGAATCAGCAGGTTTAATTTGTTTTAGGCATTTCTGTAATAATCATCCATCACTAATCCAAACACCCTTGTTACATGCTTCTCTTGTAAATCTTGGGAACGAGGGAATACTAATATCAGGAGATACAAGGACAGGAAAAACCAGCTTAATGGTATATTTGATGGAATATCTTAAAGCAGGGATGATTTCAGAAGACAACGTATATCTTGAGAAAGACATGGCTGGAATTTATTATCCCAAGGTTCCTAGGGTAAGATTCTCAACTGTAAGAGATTCGTGTCTTTCTCCTTTGTTAAAGAAGCTTGAAGATACACAAGCAACGCAGTATTGGGATGTTGAATCTATTGAGAAAGTTGTTTCTCAGGGGACATTGGATATTGATGGCGGACTTGCGATTTCAAGAAGAAAAATTGCAGAAATGTGCGGTGTGGAAACATCAGAATCTGTTAAAATCGAGAAAGTCATTTTTCCTTCATATTCTGAAGGAGAACTTTTTTTCGAGGAGATTGAGCAAGAAGAAGGTTTTCATATGCTCGAAAAGTTTGGAAGAGAAAAGAAGAAAAATCTTGATCCAAGGGAGATAGATTATGAGAGTATAGACTTAACTGAATTTGAAAGAAAAAACATAAGATTTTACACATTAAAATTTAGCGGTATTAAAGCGCTTGTAAACCGGAGGTTTGCTTTATGACAACAGAAGTTCCTGACGAATACATAAGTGGTAGAATCTTAAAAGAGCCCAAGAGAGGGGATGGAAAGATAATCAAAGGCGCAATAATTTTGTCTCAATTAGACTATATTATCCAAAATTTTCCCACTATAAGAAATTATTTTTATACTACTGAAAGAAGAGCTTGGAGGGGTTTAAATGAGTCGGTATATGCAGACATTAAACTTGTCGAAGATCTTTCATTTTGGGATGAAACTCATGAAAAGTTTCCAAATGCAATATGTCTAGATATTGGGCCTGCAGATTTTGTTGATACAGATTCTTTTTATCCTACAAGCAAAAATAAAAAATATGATGGGATACAGATTTCTTCGTGGGATGCTTTTAAAAGGCCTTTTCTTTTTGTTTCAGCTTGTGCTCTTCTACCTCAAATGAATTTTGTTAAAATAGGGCATTTTGTCAGGGGAGGAAATCTTGAAGAGATTTCAACAAGAGACCAATGTTTGGAACTTACTAAAAGATTAGGAGCAAATATCTCTTATCCTTATGCTAATCTGGATAATAATCATTTAATGCCCAAATCAAAAGAAGAAATAAATCATCTAATAAATTCTGCATCTATTGGAATACTGACCTCTAATGTTGAAGGGATAAATCGTTTCAAAATGGAATGTCTTTCTGCAGATATCCCTTTTTTAGTTGCAGAAGATGCAGCTTGTCCTACTAAAAAACATATAAATAAATCAACAGGAATGTTATTTGAACCTACATCAGAAGGTCTTGCCAGAGCAATTAAAGAGCTTAACAGCAAAATCGGTTCGATGAATCCCAGGGAATATATTTTGAAAAATACTGGGAAAAAAGTTTCTTTGGGCAAATTAAGAGATGCATTGAGAAAATTAAGTGAAAGAGATAATCAAGAATTTCATTTTGGGGATATTGGCTGGGATGGACGAAATGAAAGTCTACTTTGGGGTAGAGAAAATCTTTTCCCTGAAATTGAAAAATTTTTAAATAAGGCTGCTTTATTAGAATATGGCCCTTAACATTTATCTTATAAGACATGCAGAGACTGATTTCAATAAAGAGAATTCTGGATTTCTTCAATCAGATCACATTAAATTAAATTCCCATGGATTAATTCAACTGCAATATCTTAAAAAAAAGCTTTCAAAAATAAGATTTAATAAAGTTTATTCAAGTGATTATGAGAGAACAAAACAGACAACAGATTTTTTGTTTAAAGAACAACAACATCTGGTTGTGCTTGATAAAAGATTAAGAGAATATGTTCATGGAAGTGTTTCTCCTGATTCTGAAGAATGGAAAAAGAAGTATAAAGAACTCTTTGATCTAGGCTATCCTCGCGAAGAGATTCGTCCATTCGGGGGAGAGAATATATGGGATTTGATTAAAAGGATTAAATCATTTTTAAAAGATCTCGAAAAGATGCAAGGAAACATTGCTATTATTTCTTCTTCTGGATCAAATGAAGTATTAATAAATCTCAGTCAGAAAAGAGAAAAGAAGGATTTTTTAAAAATAAAACAAGATAATGCATGCATAAATCATCTTAAGTATGAAAATGGTTTTTGGAAAATTTTAACAATAAATGATTCAAAGCATCTTGATCATCTTAAGCCTGAAATAGAATATTATGAAGACTCTGCGAAGGTTAATAAGAAAATTAAAGAATTTTTGGGATGTGACGAAAGTTTTAGTCCAAAAGAAGTTCTTGCTATAGGCGCTTTAGCCAAGGGCAGAATTGGGAAATACAAAAGAATATTTAGAAGGTATTTGGGAACGCCTTTAACCCTTGTCTCAGAAATTCCACTAGATAAAATCAAAGAAGATTGGAAAATTGTTTGCATACATGAAGATTATGCAGAGTATTGTATTGGAGAAATAATTTTGAATAATGTAAAGTATAAAATTAATCTTATTGTCCCTAAAGACTACAAATCTTTTATAACCAAAACAGAAACAAAAATAATTTGTGGGGGGCGTGGAGAAGAGATAAACCAAAAAGGAGCATCTTTTGTTTACAATCCAATAAAAGATAAGTTCTTATTGCTAAACAAAGCAGATAAATGGCAAGGGATTGTAAGGGGAGAAATTAACGAGAAAGAATCTCCTGAGAGAGTGATTGAAAGGAAGATTAAACAAGAAACAGGATTGAATGCAAACGAAATACTTTATTTAAAATGGGGTTCAGTTTATCATGAAGGAGAAAAAGAATTCCAAGAAATGAATTTTATTACTTTTGTTGACTCTGATAAAGTAAAACTAAGTTATGAATACTCTGGGCATAAGTGGGTGAAAATTGATAGTTTTATCAAGGAGATTGTATGGAGGGATAATAAAGAATTATTAAAAAGAGTTTTAGAAAAAGCCATTAAAAAGGAAATCTACTTTGATAAAAAAGAGAGGGGAGAATGATTTTAAACTGATTTTTAGTCACTATAATTGTTTGCTATAATTAATCAAAATTACCCCCGGATTATCTTCTTTCGTTTTTCTAGGTTAAGTTATTATTAATTTTTTCTTTTCAGCGCTTCCAATACTATTGATTCAATTTGGCAAACTTTTATGTCACCTACCCCCTTTTCATGGGTTTCTATTTTATTTAGATTATTATCCCTACTGTTCCCATAATATTCTCTTTTAATCTCCTTAAATCTTGCTTCTTGAAGTGCTTCTACCAAAAGCTTTTGGTCATATAAAAATTTATGTCCCCAATTATAAAATGCATTGTTAATTACGAATACTGGCCTGCAATTCTTTTTGTAGAGATTTTTTAGAAATCTTCGAGTTATTTTTCTTGTATAATACTCATTATTGCTATTTTTTTTGTAAAGGGAGACAACAAAAATAATGTTGGGAGTTGAAATTCTTAGTTTTCCTCCTTTTTTGAGTATCCTAAAACATTCTTTAAGCATCTTTTTCCCGTCTTGCCATGAAAGATGTTCAATAAGATGTTCTAACATAATATAATCAAAAGTATTACTTTTGAAAGGCATCTTTTTCTTGACATCAACATAAAGAATATTCCAACTTCTTGGGGTAATATCGGCATTTATCCATCCTTTAATGGGATTGTTTCCAGCACCGAGATTTAATTTTAATAATCCTCTTTGATTTTTAATTTTATTAAGCAAAAAATATTTCCAGATATATTTTTCAATTATCTTTTTAGTAATCTTTTTGAATAAATTTTTCTCCATTCTAGTTATATCTTTTTTTTAGGTTTTCTCTGTCTGTTTTTATTGCTAGTTTAATACCGTCTTTTTTTCTTTTTGCACTTATTTCTTCATTACTGGCCCACATTGCTGGCGAAACATAACCTTTTGGGTGATCTAGGTGGATTACTTCCATTTCAACGGGAAAAAATTCTAATTTGTAGGTTTCTCTGAATTTCCATTGCAAATCAGAATCTTCACAGCCCCAATTTATAAATTTTTCACAATATCCTCCAACATCCGACAACTGAACTCTTCTGAAGAAGTTTGAGCCACAATGTCGGTTTTCATTCCAGTAAATCGGCCAGAAATTTAGGTTATCGTCTGAACCAAGACGTTCTTCAACATATTGTTTGTAATCTTCTATCAAGGAGGTGAATGTCTTTCTATAGTTTGCTTCTTTGCTGTCTTTTTCAAAGATTTTTAGTTCTCTGTATTCAGGAGTGGTTTTTACAAGAAATTTCTGGTTTATAATTAATTTTTTAACTGCTCTTTTAAAACCAATGGAATCACACCATTTGTTAAACTCTTCAAAATTATCTTTGGGTAATCTTCTCATGAATGGTCTATATAAAATCTTGGCGGGATTTGCTTGGAGTATATTCCATAGTTTTTTTAAAAAATAAGGGTCAAGTAAGATTACATCTGCATCCATTGTATAGATATAATCTTTTGTTGAATTTATCACAGCAATATTTCTGATTTCTCCTGGATTGAAATCACTTAACTTAGGTTTTGGTTTATGATATATAAAGATGTGTTTCACTCCTTTAGTTTCTGGAAATCTTTTATTAATCCCTTGTTCAGAGACAACAATTTCCACATCTACGTCTTTTTGCATTTTTATAGAGTCTATACACCTAATAGCTCTTTGAATATCAAAGTTACCATATATGGGCATTATGACGCTAATTCCTTTATTTTTTTCCATTGAATTAATTGCAATCTTATTTAAAAATTTTAAATTATACAGAGATTATATACTCTGTTAGAAGAACTTGATCTCTTGGTGGAGCTGCTTCATTATCAAAGCCAGAAACTAATCCAATTAAAAATCGAGATTTTTCTTCATCATCTTCAAAGCAAAATACTCTTGTTTTTGAAGTGATTATGACTGCATTTTCTGTTCTTCCAACAATATCGCTGTTTGTGCTAACTTCTTTTCCATCATAAAATCCTAAACGACCCATATATTCTGGTTTTGAAGCATATTTTTTTAATAGTTTATTGATTTTTTCTGCTGTTGCAAATTCAGATTTTTGATTTCCGTAGACACTTGCAACAAAAATAAAATTTGTAAAACTTCCATCTTTTGTTGGAACTTTGAATGAAATACCATCCATTTTTCCTTCTAAACTTTTTATAATTTCACCAGTTGCTTTTGCAGCGCCTGTTTTGAAAGTCTTTATTTGGCCCAAAGATTCTAAAACATTATCAGCATTAGTAGTTGATTGGATACTGTTGGCTAATACTGCATGAATTATCATGCCTTGATCATCTAAGATTTTTAATGGGGCTGCTAGTGCTTTTGTTGCACATGAACCATTCGAAATAATTCTCTGTGTTGCAGAGTTATATTCTTGATGATTTGCTCCACAAATTAAGGTAATATCTGCCTTCGATGAACGATAGGAGAGAATAACTTTTTCAACTCCTTGTTTTAAGAATGATCTTTCTAATCCATCTTCTTTTGCTTGCTTTTCTTTTAATCTTGCATCTTCAAAGTATCCAGAACATTCTTCTACTAACCATATTCCTTGATCTTGAAAAGGGATTTTTGAAATATCTTTTTCAGCATAAACTTTAATGGGGGTCCCGTTTATTGCTATGGTGTCTTGAGAAATTTTTTCTACTTTCCAATCATATAATTCATGAATAGGGTCTTTTCTAGAAAGACTTAGAACAAGCTTGTCTATCCCCACGGGATCATTTAAAGCAACTAATTCAAAAATTCCTTTACTTAGTTCATAAGTTACTGCCCTGCCTATTCTTCCTCTTGCACCATTGACAAGTATTCGTTTAGACATTTTTGTATTAATTATTTAGTAGTTAATATCTTTTAAACTTTCCTATTTTTGTGCTACAACCAAAAGAGTTTTTAAGTATAAAATCGAAGGTATCTGGGTGATGTTTATAAAAAATGAATAATATTTTGATATCTGCACCGAATTTTCAGAAGGATTATCCTAAATTGAAGCGTTATTTCAAGAATAGCAAAGTAATCTTGCCCAAAGTGATTGAAAAACTTTCTGAAGAAGAATTACTGCCTATTATTGATAAATTTGATGGAGTTATCTGCGGAGATGATGAATTTACTTCCTGTGTTATTGATAAAGCGAAGAGATTAAAAGTTATAGTTAAATGGGGAACAGGCATTAATTCTATTGATGTTGCATATGCTCATAAAAAGGGTATTGTGGTGCATAATTCTCCTAACGCATTCACAGAGCCTGTTTCAGACACGGTGATAGGGTTTATACTCTCTTTTGCACGCAATATCCCTAAAAATGACAAAATCATGAAAAAGGGCATATGGAAAAAAATTGAAGGATATTCATTATGTGAGAAAAGCATAGGAATAATTGGGATGGGTAATATTGGGCAAGCAGTTGCAAGAAAAGCAGAAGCACTGGGGATGCGGGTTTTAGGCAATGATATCAGAAAAATTCAGACTAATTTTAAGATGACTGATATAAAGACCTTATTAAGAAAATCAGACTTTGTGAGTTTAAACTGCTCTCTTAATCCAACGAGCTTTCATTTAATCACATTAAAAGAATTAAAACTGATGAAAGGTGCTGTGATTATTAATACTTCTAGGGGACCGGTTATTAAAGAAAGTGATTTGGTCAAAGCGCTTAAACGAGGGATAATAAAGGGAGCCGGATTAGATGTTTTTGAAAAAGAGCCTTTATCAAAAGATAGCGAATTGATGAAGTTAAATAATGTTCTATTATCTCCCCATAACAGCAATAGCAGCCCGCAATGCTACCATAATGTTCACATGAATTCTATTAAAAAGTTATTTAGTGTTTTAAATTAATTTTTATGAGAAGAAATGGGCCCAGCTGGGACATGTTAGAAAAATGGGTTTTTAAATATTTTTTATATGCCCTCTAAAATAACCTTTTTTTAATATAAATACTTATAAAACTTAAGGTAATGTAAATATATGACCTTATCATTAAAATCCAAGATATTAGCAGAAAAATTGAGGGAAACAGAAGAAAAGGGGATTGACTATACTACAACCTCTTTATTTGGAAAAATGGTTCAAAAACTTTGTGTTGGTTTGCATCTAAGAGGATTTGATGTAAAGGATTATAGGCATAATATGGGACCAGATGACCAATCACATAGATATAAAAACCCAAGCCTTGGATTTTATGTTATATGCGATGGTTATGAACGAAATTCAGATCGTGCTAATATGCTCGATGTTTGGTATCGTTTGCCTTCTAGAAAATCAGATGAAGAACAAGTTTCAATAGAAGTTTTGTCCAAGTATTTTAAAGATGATCCTTTAGAAGAAAAATTGAAAGGATATATCACAGATGATACTTTTTTAACTGATAAATAAATTCGATTCCAGCGAATTAATTTCTGACTAAATAAATTTATTGAGAAGAAATGGGCCCAGCTGGGATCGAACCAGCGATCTATTCCGTGTAAGGGAATCGTCATAACCACTGGACTATGGGCCCACGAATTAAAGACAATTGAAAGATTTAAAAAGCTTCTCGTTTTTCATTATTATGGCAGAATCAAAGAAACAGAAGGAAGATGAGAAGGGTTCTGATGAATCATCGGATGAAGCTGTTGAAAATTATGAGAAATTGAAAAATCAAGAGATTCCAGAAGAAGTCAAGAAAGAAATTGAAAAAACAAGGGAAAAATTAAAAGAATTCAAAAAAGACATTGTCAAAAAATTTCCATTTATAGAAGCTTTAGGCATTTTGCCCCCACAAGCAACACAGATTATTGAAGAAGAAGAGGAGATAAAAAAAGCGACAAAAGATGAAAGATTAATTCATCTAATAATGATTATTCCGGATGACAAGGCTAAAGAAATTGGAAAATTAAAAACAGAATCAATAAAACTGATTCAGGATTTCAAGCCAAGAGTCTGGCTCCATATCAAGACCGCAAGTGAATTCTGGGAAATATGTTTTGATGGCAAATATGCTTTAGCCGAGGCGATTTCAATGTCATTTCCATTGCATGATAAAGGAATTCTTGGGGCTTTAAGAGTTGCTAATATACATAAGTCATTAGTCTTACGAAAATTTGAGAAATATGTTGTAAGTTATGTTATCGCTGGAAGCTTGGTAAGGGGAACTGCCAAGGAAACAAGTGATGTTGATATCTATGTGGTTATAGATGATACTGATGTCAAAAGGATGAGCAGATTTGAATTAAAAGAAAAATTAAGATCAATAATCTGGAGTTATATTGCTGAAGCAGAAGAGCTTGCCGGGGTTAGAAACAAATTAAGCCCACAAATCTATATTTTAACAGAATTTTGGGAAGCTGTCAAAGATGCACACCCTGTTATCTTCACTTTTATCAGGGATGGTGTCCCATTGTATGACCGAGGAGCATTCATGCCTTGGAAATTGCTTTTGAAAATGGGAAAAATCAAACCAAGCCCAGAAGCAATTGATATGTTCATGTCTCTTGGGGAAAAGGTAGCAGAAAACGTCAGAATGAGATTAAATGAGATTCTTGCGCAGGATATATTCTGGAGTGTTGTAACTCCAAGCCAAGCAGTTATGATGCTATATGGCTTGCCCCCACCAACTCCCAAAGAAATCCAAGGAGGAGAATTCAGGAAGATTTTTGTTGAAAAAGAAAAATTACTTGAAGCAAAATATGCAGATATATTAGAAAAAATAGTTGGAATTTACAAAAAATATGAACATGATCCAAAGATAGTAATAACTGGGAAAGAGATTGATGAGATGCTGAAAGAATCTGTAGATTTCACAAAAAGATTAAAAGAATTGATGACCCAGATTGAGGAAAAAATGGCTAAAAAAGAAGTTGCTATTTTATATGAAAGTGTCTTTGGATTGCTTGAGAAGACTATAGGAAAATGCACTGAAGCAAATGCCTGCTCGAAGTTGACCAAAGAATTAGTTGAAAAAGGAGTTGTTCCATCAAGAGTTTCTGGTTTATTAAAAGAAATTTTAGAAATCAATAAAAAACATAGTAAGGCAAATATTTCCAAACACGAACTTGCTTCAATGAAAAAAGCAGTTTATGAATTAACTAGCACATTAAATGAGTATCTTCAAAGAAAGGAAATATTCGAAACAGATAAGAAGAAAATCTATTTGATTTACAAGAAAGAAGAAAAAGGAAAAACTCATGAGAAAAAAGCAGAATTATTTGTTTTTAAAGATGCTGCTTTTTTGATTCCAGATATAGCTCAAGATACTATCAAGAAAATTGTTCAAGGCAAGACCAGTGATGTTGAGAAAGAAGAGCTAAAGGCCCATCTTGCTAAGAAAACAGAAGGAGAAAAACTTTTGACTAAACAGCTTTTTGATGCTATCAAAAAAATAATCGGCGAATTTGAGATTGCTTTCTAAAAAAGGTTTGGCTTCTGTGAAAGCCATCGTTATGTTCTAATATTTTTTAGTTATGCCCCCTATAATGCTAGATAGCCTTCAAACTTATAGATGCTACGCAAATTTGGCGAATTTGAGATTGCTTTCTAAAAAAGGTTTAAGAACTAGGTCTTTATGTGTTTATGCTAACTACTAGGATGATTGTCTTCAAATAAGTCAAATTCAAGCAAAAAAACCATTTTTAAGAATATGTCTTTATGCGTTCAATTTTTTTGGTTTTATGCTCTGAAAAAAAGAATATTCTTCAAACTTATAGATGCCACGCAAATTAGCAAAAGGCAAACTTTAAAAATGGTCTTTATTTACTCTGAATATGAAAGGCAAAGTATTAAGTTTTAGACGAGGATTAAAAGTCCAAAAATCAAGACATTTCATTATCGAAATAGAGAATATGGATAAAAAGGAAAAGGCTAAGCCCCTGGTTGGAAAGAAGGTAGTTTGGAAATCTCCTTCTGGAAAGCTGTTAGAAGGGACAATTACTGGTTTGCACGGAAATAAAGGGCATGTCAAGGCTTGTTTTAATCAAGGACAAGGATTGCCTGGACAAGCAATAAATGATGAAGTTGAGATAAAATAAATACGGAGGAATAAGAGTTAATATTAAAAGAAAAACGAAGTGCAGAACTACAAACTTTGGCTCTTGAGCCATCTGTAAGTGGTTAAGCATATTCATTTCATTACCAAATACTTACAATCAAAACATGGAAATCAAATTATTAGTTGATGGCGGAGCAATGAAACCAGGGCCAGCACTTTCACAGAAAATGGGGCCACTGGGGATGAATATGGGCAAAATTATTGCGGATATCAATAAATCAACTTCTGAATTTCATGGGATGAAAGTTCCTATAACTCTGGATATAAATACTAAGACAAAAGATTACAAAGTCATTGTAGCAACACCACCTACTTCTGCTTTATTAAAAAAAGAAATTTCATTAGAAAAAGGTTCTCCTGAACCTAATAAGATAAAGATGGGGAATCTAGCAATAGAACAAGTCATCAAAGTTGCTAAAATAAAAGAAAAAGACATGACTGTTAATAGTATGAATGAAGCTGTTTCAGCGGTTCTTGGAACTTGTGTTTCAATAGGATTATTAGTTGAAAGCAGGGACCCTAGGGAAGTAATCCAAGAAGTTGAGCAAGGGAAATATAATGATCTTATCTCTAAAGGTGTTGAAAGTGCATCCCCAGAGAAATTAGAACAATTAGTACAGGAATTTGCGAAAATCCAGAAAGTTCAAGAAGCTTATCTTAAAGAATTGGAAGCTAAGAAAGAAGCAAAAACTGCGGTTGCTGCGGGAGCTGCTCCTGCGGAAGGTGCTGCTGCACCAGTTGCTGCCGCTGCTGCACCAGCTGCTGCTGCGAAACCAGAAGCTAAGAAAGAAGAGAAGAAAAAGAAAAAGTAGAATTAAATTCTATTTTATAATGTGTTTTCTAAGCTAATAATCATTAAAAAAGAGTTTTTATTATAGAAAGTATGTGGTATAACTATTTTGTTGAATTTGAAAAAAAACAAAAGTCAAGAAATAGGCTTGTTCTCGGGCTTTTTGATTTAGAGGGTAGAAGAAAGACTAAGATTTATTTAAATGCTGAATTAAGAATTCCCACAAGGTTCTTAAATGAACAAGAATCAGAAGTTCTTGAAGCAGAAATAGCTAGGGATGAAGTCCTTAAGGAGTTTAAATTAGAAAAAAAGAAATTTGGCAAGAGGTTTGTTTATTCCATAATAATGCCCCATGATCTCCAGATTATTAAAAGACTAGAAAGCCCATGTTTTGGGAAAACTATCCAAAAAAGATTTTTTCAGATAGGGAGTTATGACAAATTAATTCGTTTTGGTGGGTTTTTCCCAGATAGGGTTTGTTCATTAAGCGAAAATCTTGAAAGAAGAATTTCAGAAGGAGAGGCTGACGCAGAATTGGAAGAAATTGATTTTGGAAAAACTATTTCTTATAGTCAATTTAATCAACTGCCTATTCTTTTTATAGACATAGAAAAACCTCTGTGGAAGCATGATGATGAAAAAGAATTTTTAGATGAAAGAGAAAAACTGCTTAAATTAGAAAATAAATACAAGAGAAAAAAGCAGTGTGATGAAGGGGAAATACAGAAGCATGCTGAGAGAATGGAACGAATTGTTGGTTTAGAAGAGCATCTTACAAAAGAATTTCCGATCATTGGAAAAGTTAAATTATGGGAAGAGAAAGTTGATGCAAGAGTTGCTTTTGTAACAACTATCTGGCAAGATGGGGGAAAAGAAACCAAGGAACTTTTTGTCTATGACCCTAACAGCGAGATTCAGACAGATTCTTCTAATGGTTATCATATTCTGAAATTTAAAACAGAACATGACTTAATAGAGAATTTAATTGGGAAATATCATGAAAGAAACCCTATTGTCTGTTGCGGGCATAATCAAGTTTATGATGTTACGCAGATCAGGTTTGCAGCTGAAAAAATTGGCTTAATTTTTGACCCTGCTGTTTCTAAGGTTAAACCTAAAAGAGATTTCATTGAGCATTTCTTACAAAGGCTTAGACAAGACATGGTTTATATCGATACTCTTTGGGATTCGAATATTCTTAAACCACATTTAAAACAGAGGAGATTTGGAACAAGTTTAAAATTAGCAGATGTTGCAAATTCTTTTGGAATTGATTTTGAAAAATCTTTGTCTCACGAACAATTAAGAGAAGTTGAATTATCAAGGCTTTTAGGAGACAGTTTAGATATTAGGGTTAGGGCTGCTAAAAAATTGTTAGAATATTCTTGTGCTGATTTGGGTAAAACAAGAGAAATTTTTAGAAGATTGCCACTTGAACTTGTTTTTAGTGTTAAAGGCGTTTTGCCGTTCTGCACGTTAAGTGAAATTGCTTCATTCACAAACTGCATGGATAAACTTCATGAAAAGATTTATTTTGAGGGATATGGGAATTTGTTAAGGATAAATTATGCTAAGAAAAGGAGGATAGATGAAAGGCAGGATTTTATCAGGAAGTTTGGGGCATTTAAAGACAAAAGATTAAAACAGGTGGGCTTTTCAAAACAAACTGGACTGCATGAGAATGTTGGAGAGTATTACTTTTCATTAGAAGAAGCTTTGCAAGAAAAAATTTTTCAGTATTGCCCTTCTTTAAAAGGCGTTTATGACTGGACTAATTCGGGGCAAGATGATAAGAAAGCATCACAGATTAGGCTTGGTTTTTTAAGTTATTTGAAAACTTTTTGTGTAGACTTGTTCTTAGACTATTATTTGGCTAAAAGTGCTTCATCAGATTTTATTAATGCTACAAAATCAAGAGATTTCAATAAGGCTCTTTCTTTGAACAGGACTTCGGGTTACAGAAGATGGTTTTTTCAAAATAACTATGGTTTTGCTTTTACTGAACTTGAAAAATCAATAGCAGACTCTTATAAAAAACTTAAACAAAATTTAGAAGGAAAAGCAAGTGTTGTTGATTTCCAAGGAGACTATTTATTTATCAAGACGTTAGGAGGGGGCGTGTTGAATGTCCCTAATCTTCATCAAGTAAGAGCATTTCATAAATATGAATGTGATCCTAAAAAAATAGCAAAAGACAAACAGTTTGTCATCAAATTTGATTGAAAAAGGGAGAAATGGGGCTGCTGGGATTTGAACCCAGATCACGGGTGCCCAAGACCCGAATACTAACCAAGTTATAATACAGCCCCTTAACAAAACAGAAGAAAGAGTTTATTTAAATCTTTTTAATCCCAAATACAATAACTTAAATTTTTTTCTTAGTAATTATTGAATGATAACAGAACAAAAGATTTAAAAAAGCTAAGAATATCAGAGTTCTATGAAACCAGAGAGTCTAGCTAGATTGTTGAAAAAATATGATGGAAAGATGGTTAGAATTCTTCCTTCTGTAAGATGCAAATGCTGTGTTGATTGTGAAGTAGCTAAGAAAGAAGATGGAGAGCTAAAAAAAGCCTATGTCTATAAAGGTACATTTTATGAAATTGATTTTGATAGAGAAAGAAGTGAATTTAATCAAGTCTCTGTTACACAGTTTAATGTGGATTCCAATCAAGTCAGAAGATTAGAACTTATTCCCGAGAATAGGCGAGGAAATGCGGTTAATCAGGTGATTGAGCAAATTGTAAAACAAGATATGCTTGAAGGAAGGCAGGATAGAGACCGCAAGGTTACTTTAGAACTTCCATTTTATTCTTACTATAGGGGGTCTAGATATAGGTTGCCAGGTGATTCAGATTAAAATGATAGATTTAGACAAAAGCCAAGTTGTTAAACATTATTTGGAAGCTGGAGATAACTATGTTGAAGGAGAAGAATCTTGTTATGATTATATTGACCCAAATCCAAGGCACGATATTGTCAAGGCACTTACCTTAAGTCATGAAATTCCAGTAAGCAAGATTAGAAATGATTTGGAACAACTAATCGGTATCAATCTCCTTCTTAAGGAGGGGGGAATGGTGTTTGCAAGAGGAGCTAGATTATATATTCTACCTACTGATTTGCCCCAAGGAATGCTTGAGAGTCATAAGGAAATGATTGGTGAAGGAAAACATTATAATAACATTGCTGCAGTGTTTGTAAGAGCAGCTACAAATCCATATGTTAAGAGCGGAGCTTATGAATGTGCTGGAAAAATGTTGCTGGGAGCTTTTAAGCAACTTTTAGCAAAATATGACGGGGAAGAACACTTTACTTTCTTTTTTAAAGAACCTTATAAATTGATGAATGTTCTTGATGTGATGAGGGATCATGATACTGAATTAGCACAAAATGAGTTTCCTCTTGTTTTCGCTAGAGAAGCAGGATTGAATATAAGATGCACAAATCCCGAAAACTTATAGTTCTTAATAAGTTTTATAAACCATCTTTTTATTAGATAAACATAACCAAAGGTAAAATCCAATATGACAAAGACAAAGAAAGTCGGAGCTTCAGGAAGATTCGGAGTCAGATATGGGGCAACTGTGAGGGCTAGATGGAATGCGGTTGAGATAAAAAGAAAAGCAAAACAAAAATGCCCTTATTGCGGAAAACTTTCATGTAAGAGAGAAGCTAAAGGATTGTGGCTTTGCAAGAGCTGCAAGAAGAGATTTACAGCTGGAGCATATACTGTTTCAGAAGAGTAAAGGTTTAAAAATTAAAAGATTTTAATATAACTAGATAAAAAAATGACAGACTATAAGTGTTTTTTTTGCGGGAAACAAGTTACTGATAGAGCTCTAAAAGCAAGATTTTCGTGCCCAAATTGTGGAGCAAAAGTTTTCTTTAAATCCAGAGTTGCTGTTAAAAAAGTTAAAGCAGTTTAAATTAATTTTTCATCAATCAAAATGGCATCAGAAAAACAGAATAGCTTAGAAGAGTTGCAGATGATAGAACAGGCTATCCAGAATTTATTATTGCAGAAACAAATATTCCAATTAGAACTTGCTGAAACTGAAAATGCGTTGAATAGCCTAAAAGATGTCAAGGGAGAAGTCTATAAGATTGTCGGTAATCTGATGTTCAAAGCAGAGAAGGAAAGTTTGAAAAAAGAACTTGATCACAAAAAAGAACTTCTTGAATTGAGGATGAAATCAATAGAAAAACAGGAAGAAGACTTTACCAAAAAAAGTCTGAAAGTCAGGGGAGAACTGCTAAAAAGTCAAAAATAGTGGTTTTTTAATACATATAAAGCATTGACAAAAAGTTTATAAATCGACTTCTTTTCTATAGGATATTAAATAAAAAAAAGGAACAATAAAAAAATGGCATCATTTTTTCAAAAAGTTTTTGGTGGAGATTCTGAACAAGTTTCGGACTACATTGAAGTAGATGTTGGCAGAGATGTACCTAAAAAAGGCAAGATAGTACTAAGGCCATTTGTGTTAAAGACTTTCGAGGACACTAATAGAATATTAGAGATTTTGAGAGAAGGAAACACAATAGCTTTAATTGATATCAAGCCCTTGAAGACAAAGGATATAATCGAGCTAAAAAGGTCTATTTCAAAGCTAAAGAAGACTGTTGATGCATTAGAAGGCAATATCGCGGGATTTGGTGAGAACATGATTTTAGTTACACCACCTTTTGTAGATATTTTCAAGCCATCAATGCCAGCACCTAGAATAGAACCAGCACAAGAATCTTTTTAGTATGGAAGTAGTTTTAATTAAAGCGCAATACAAACAGCTTTTCTCTATTTCTGAATCCATCAAAGAGAAATTAAAGAAAATTCCAGATAAAATTGGTTTGGTTTCTACTGTACAGTCTTTGAGCATGCTTCCAATTCTGAAAAAAGAACTTGAGAATCTGGGGAAAGAAGTCTTGGTTTATGGTAATGGACAGATTCTTGGTTGTAATGCTGATTCTGCTACTAAAATAGAAGACAATGTAGATGCTTTTATTTATCTTGGTTCTGGAAAGTTTCATCCTATTCAATTAGCTTTAGCATTGAAAAAGAAAAAAAGAATTTATACCCTGAATCCATTATCCAAAGAATTTTCTGAACTTGACTGGAAAGAAGTTGAAAAATTTCGAATAAGAAAAGAAGTTTCTAAAGCAAAATTTTTGACTTCTGATAAAGTGGGAATTTTGGTCTCAATAAAATCAGGCCAGTCAAATATTTTTGGAGCATTAAAACTAAAAGAAAAATTCGAATCTGAAGAAAAAGGCGGTGAAAAAAAGAAAGCTTATCTCTTCTTGTTTGATAACTTAGACATGAATCAATTTGAGAATTTTCCTGAAATAGAGTCTTATGCGAATACTGCTTGTCCTGGATTAGCTTTAGACCACAAGTTTGTCAATATAAGGGATTTGTAATCTTCTAACTTGACTTCGCCAATGCGAGTTAAGTTATAATTGACTGCTTTCCATGCGTTCTGATTTTCTTAAGAATTCTTCGAAGACAAAATCAAGAATCAAATAAAACTATTTTACAACATATCTCTGACGAAGTCAAGTTTCTAATCACCTAACCTGCGATTATATTCTGTGCTCCTTTCTCCTACTCTTGCTCCTTCATGGCTTCCTTCTTCAGGATTGCCCCCATATTCGTCACTAACAGGACCTCTTGCGTCGAATATCTCCCAAATGTATTTTGACCTTAGAACAGGAGATCTTTCTAAATTTTTTGAATTATAAAGCGGTTTAGGATTTGAGGGCATGGGTAATGTATCTCGGTAAGGAATCCTAGAATCTTTGTTTAATTTGGCTGGATTAATAGACATCATCAAAGCCAATAATAGTTGAGTTAACATTTTTACTTTTTAATGTATTAATCCTTGTTTTTAAATATTCATGTTCTGAAAGATATAAAAAACGATAAGGATTTAAATACAGATTTTTATTATTATCATGAATAAGTCTGATAGATTGAAGGAAAAAATAAAAAAAGCAGACAAATCCCGAACTGGCGGATTCTTTTATCCAACAGAAAGAAAGATAATTGAAAAGTGGGTTCAAAAATTGCCTTTATTTTTAACTCCCGATAGGCTGACATTTATTGCTGTTTTCTCTTCTGTTCTTTTGGGGTTGTCTTATTTTCTTTCAACATACAGCAAATGGTGGTTGATATTAGGATGTTTTATGTGGATTTTCCAATGGTTCGGTGACTCTTTTGATGGGGAGGTTGCACGATATCGAGATATACAACGTCCAAGATATGGTTATTTTTTGGACCATTTTTTTGATTGCTTCTGTGTTTTTTTAATTGTCTTAGGTTTTGGACTTTCTCCCTTATTACAACTTTCAATCGCTTTGATTGTAGGCATCCTCTTTTTATTTTTATCATTTACATCTACCCTGGCCGCTTTTACTCAAGGAAGATATAAGATTGGTTGGGGGGGTGTTGGTGGCACAGAGGGCAGGATGCTACTGTTTGTTTATGGCATTGTGCTGTTAATTATTCCAGGATTTCCTCATCCTTTGTTTAAACTTTTTGGAGTGATGTTTACTTTGACGGATGTTTTTGGGACTGTTCTGGGTTTGATTATGGTTTATGCATTAATTTTTTCAGTAGTGGAAAATTTAAAATATTTAAATAAGATTGATAAGAAGAAATATAAAGAACTTACATTAAAAGAAACTTTTGAAAAAAGCGTTTTTCTAAACAAATTAAGAAATAGTGATATGGCAAGACTCTTGAACGGCGAAAAAATAGACCCTCTGAAAAAGAAGAAAACATAAAAAACGCCCAGACAGGGAATCGAACCCCGATATCCTTTCGGAAACGTGCTCTCTAGGCACGCGCCTTACCATTGGGCCATCTGGGCGTAATGAAAAACCTGAGAGTTAATTGAATATAAACCTTTTCATGAATAATCTTGCATATACTTATTACTGACTTGACTTTGCCAGAGATAATGTAAATTATCTTCTTGACTTCGTCACTGCACAAAATACAAACAAAAAAGCAGGAGCAAAAATTCAAACAACAAAGGCATAACTTTAACTGCTAAAGTTCGCCTTTAAACTTATCTCTGTAATGTTAAATTTATCTAGTATTATGTTAGTTACATTCGAATACTGCGCTGATGCTTTTAGTTAGAGAATAAATAATTGACCAAGTAAATTATCTTGATTTGATCCTTAGCTTTTGTCTTTGAAAAATTCTTTGTGAAATTGAGAATAACTCCCAATAGGATTTATTGCAGTACAACTCGCATTAGCAAAGTCAAGTACTGAAATAATTGTAAATAATTAATTCTTAATTTCAAATCTGCGCTTCGCTTTTCACTAATAATTTTTTGATGATGCAAAACCTTATTAAATTATCTTCTGCTCAACAAATCCCTAAATATTAATTTTAACCTACAACTTAAAGATGGCTCAAAGAGCTAAAGTTTCAAATCTGCGCTTCGCTTTTCACTAAATAGGCAAATCATAAATAAAATATTTATGTTCTTTTTGCAATCCTAAAAAACTTTTCTAGTTTTTGGGATGCCAAAAATATGCATTTTTGGGCACATAAATATTTAAAAACTCAAATTGCGAATACTTTAATTGATTGAATTAAAAAAAGATAAAGAAAAAAGAGAAAGATGATAACAACACCAGTATTAGATGAGCAAGAAGTCAAGAATTTCTTCTCTGAATTCTTAAGAATATACAGAGATGCTGTCAGCAAGGAGTTGATGGGTGTTTCTGATAAACTGCCTTTATTTAGCTCTGTTCCAGTCAAAATTGAAATTTGGATGGATTATGATAACACTTATGCTTCTGTTATATTATCAAAAACAGGTTCTGGCATTGTTTTAGAAAAATTAAAAGATCCTTTGATGTGCGTTGCAACCGCTAATTCAAAAAGATTTGAATATGGAGAACAAAGAAAATTCTTGTATTTGTTCCAAGTCAATTCGAAAAGATTCCCTGAGTGGAAACCAGATAAGTTTGCAGAAGATTTCATAAAATATGAGATAGCAACTTGTGGAAAAGCCCAGAGATAATTTAGAAATAATTAATTTTCTTCTGAAGAACCAATTTCTGAAAGAGTCATGTCTATTGCTAGTTTTCTAGCTTTTTCAAAAAACTGGTGGATTTCTTCTGTGTATTCAAAGCCAATATGTTTATCAATTGCGTGGCAGCATTTTTTCCAAGATTCTAGACAAAAACCAATGTATGCACATTTGGGAACTATCTGGTTGTTTATTGCTGGATTGCCTATAGCATTTTTGATTAGTTCTACTTCATATATTGTATTTCTCCTCATTTCTTCTTCTGCTGTCCCACATAATCTAAGAGGGTAATAACCATTTGTTAGATTGAATAAATCAATCACTTTTTCAACCCCAAGTTTTACTCCCCTAGGAATGACTTGAATAGTGTCGGATAAACTTATCCCATATTTTAATTGTGATAAAGAATCATATGCTTTAAAAGATTGATAGTAAGCTTTAACCCAGTCTTTAAGATTTTCTGGGTCTGATTTTATTGAGGGTGGAATTGAGATGACCTGTTCAAGTCTTTCTAAATTTTTTCCAGGATTATCAAGATCTGTTTCATATAAAACGTTTTTAGCTCTGTCAACAGCAAGATAAATTGACTCGGCATTTTGGGGCATTGTCCTGTGTCTTTTAACTTCACCCCAAACTCTCCAGGGAATTACAGAGGCAATTTGGACTTCACTTGTCAGATTATAAGCATCAACAATATCTTTTCTGTCTACCAAAAATTTCTGCCAATTTTCAATCACTTGTTTAGGGTCTTGTCTGATCTCCTTACCAAATTCTAGAGAATCTTCTAGGCTCAAGTCTCTTCGTTTAGATTCTAGGTTTTTTAGATGAATTATTCTCGGATTAACCAAAATTTCTGGATGTTCTTTGACAAGATCTGAAATATGATTATCTGAAAATTTGAATATATTGGGATTGGGGTAGCTTGCTCTAGCCGCATTTTTTCTAGCCGCATATGTTTGGCTTGCGCCTATTCTTTTCATGCTGTGTTCAATTTGTTTGAGGATTTGTTTTCCCTCTTCTGGAATCGCCTTGGGGTTTAGTTCATAATCAAGAGCAAATCCGATTATTGTTTCTAGAGGCATTACAGTGAAGCCCCCCCCATAAATCCCATACTGGACTATCTTGCCTGCTGCATCTTGGTTTACTTCCCTAGCCAGAAGTTTTTCATACAAATCAATATTATATTCCGAAGCTTCGATATAGATTCTTCGAACTTCTGCGTCGGGGTGTTCTGCAATTGCTTTGGGGATTACAATTTGTTCTCGGTTTATTCCTGTTGCTCTTCCAGAAGGCATCAAGGATGTTCCGAATTTGGCTCCTGTAAACATAGAATCAACTAATTTTGAACATGTTCCACCAAAATCGATAGCCACATAAATCGAGGTAGTTGCTGAAGCATGTCCTCTTCCTGTTGAACCGATTGTTGTGGTTTTTAATTTTTTTCCAATATCCTTATCTCCTTCTTCCATCTTTTTTAGGTTTTGGTACATATTGAGATTATTTCTAACCCTCATAGAACTTAAAGCAATAATATTATCGGGAGTCAGAATGACTTTTCCATCTTTGTCAACAACTTTTGGGCAGTAATCAATAATTTCTATTCTTGGTTCTACTGTTGCGTATGTCATTTTATTTTTGTTTTATTTCTGTGGCTTGAGCATTCTAGCAGAGGTATATTCTTGGGCAAGAAATGCTATAGCATAAGCTTTGTCTAATTCGGAAGGAACATATTGCCTTACTTTTATCTTACAATCTTTAAGAAATTTCATCCAATGATTATCTCTTTCTTTATCTCCGGATTCGTATCCTAGTTCATATACTACTTCTTTTATTCCTGAAGCTACTATTAATTTTGCGCAATCAATGCATGGATGAAGAGTACAATATAGTGTTGCTCCCTCGATTTTTATGCCGTCTCGTGCGGCAAATGCAATTGCATTTTTTTCTGCATGTGAAGATCTGCAAAAATCATATTTTGAAGGACCTTCTGGTAGGTTATATGCTCTCCTATAACAGGCCCCATCACTAAGACAATCTGGCATTCCAGACAATGCCCCATTATAACCTGTTGTTAGTATTCTGTTGTCTCTTACAATAACTGCTCCTGTTGGTCTGGATATACAAGTTGAACGCACTACTGCTAGTTTAGCTTCTAACATAAATTTAGAATCCCAGCTAGGTCTCCTTCCAGGATCCATTCTTATTTTTAATTGAGGCATAAGCGCTAAAAGATATTGTTCAGCTTCTTCTGGAGAAGCATTTTTTATGATTTCTAAAAGGTCCTCTTGGTTACCCATTTTTTTATGATATTTTATCACCACATAATATTTAAATAAACCGGTAGTAGAAAATATAGGTTAAGAGGAAAGAGTAACTAAAAAGTGAGTTAAGTGTTAATTAAAGTTAATTAATCCATAAATTTGGTTCTGCAACGTTGCGCATAGAGTTAGATGCGCCAGAACTACTAAATAAAATCAATTATAAACTTATAGAGATTAAATAAAAATAGAACATGAGATATATAACTGATTTACATATACATTCAAGATTTGCAAGAGCAACTAGTCATGATTTGAATGTCGCTAATCTGGAGAAATGGGCTAAAATCAAGGGGGTTAATATTTTAGGAACCGGAGATTTTACTCATCCTTTATGGATCAAAGAACTAAAACAAGAGCTTCATGAAGAAAATGGCATTTTGAAGACTAAAAATGGTTTTCCTTTTGTATTACAAGGAGAAATTTCCTTGATGTATTCGCAGGGGGGAAAAGGAAGAAGAATTCATCTTGTTATATTAGCTCCAAGTTTTGAAGTAGTTGACCAGATTACAAGTTATCTACTGAAACACGGAAGAATTGATTATGATGGCAGGCCTATTTTTAATATTTCTTGCATAGAGTTTACTGAAAGTTTAAAAAATATCTCCGATGAAATTGAAATCATTCCTGCGCATATCTGGACACCATGGTTTGGTGTTTTTGGCTCTGCAACTGGTTTTGATTCAATGGAAGAAGCTTTCCAAGACCAGGTCAAACATATTTATTCTTTTGAAACAGGAATGTCTTCTAGCCCCGATATGAACTGGAGATTATCTAGATTAGATAAATTTTCAATACTTTCTTTTTCTGATTTGCATAGTTATTGGCCTTGGAGGATAGGAAGAGAATCAACTATTTTTGATTTGAAAGAATTAAGTTACAAGAATTTGATAAACGCTATAAGAACAAAAGAGGGACTAATGGGAACAATTGAAGTTGACCCCAATTACGGCAAATATCATTTTGATGGACATAGGTTCTGCAAATTTTCTTGCTCACCACAAGAAAGCAAAAAAAGGAATAATACCTGCCCTATTTGCAGCAAACCATTGACAATAGGAGTCTTGAACAGAGTTGAAAAATTAGCTGATAGGCCAGAAGGATACAAGCCTGAAAATGCCTTGCCTTTTTATTCAATGCTTCCTTTACATGAGTTAATCTCTTTGATTGTAGGAAATGCCATGTCCAGCAAAAAAGTCTGGTCAGAATATGATTCTTTGATTAACAAATTTGGAAATGAATTTGAGATTTTGATGAACACACCAGAAGTAGACTTAAGAAAAGTCTGTGATGAAAAATTAGCTTCTTTGATTTTGAGAAATAGGGTAGGAAAAGTCAAGGTTGAACCTGGTTTTGATGGAGAATATGGAAAAGCTGTTTTGGAAGAACAGAAGAAATTATTTTAATCAGGAAAAGCGAAGAGCAGATTTTGAAAATTTGGCTTTCAGCCATCTGTAGGTGTTATTAATTTTGTTCTTGTCAATAAATCAAGTAGTTAAGATTATAAAATCAAGATATTTTCTCTTATCAGGTCCCCATAGTTCAGCAGATAGAATATCTCCTTGCGGAGGAGAGGACCGGGGTGCAATTCCTCGTGGGGACGTTTTCAGGGTTTGAAAAATGAATTTAATTGAGATATCAGAAAAAAGGAGAAGAATCGCTTTTGAAATAATAAAAAGATTAGACCTTGAAAATATCCTAAAAGAAACAGGTAAAGCATATCTTGTTGGAAGTGTTTCTTTAGGAACTGTTGTTAAAAGAGATATTGATTTTCATGTTCATTTGTATAAGGCAGTCACTCCTAAACAAGCGGTTAAGTATGTAAAAGGAGAACTTTCAGAAAAGAATGCTGAAAATATTAAAGTCCGCTCTTATGAACATCTAAGTGGATTAGTCATGGGTTTTGATTATAATCGAAAAGGAAAATGGGCAGTTGATTTATTCTTTTGTACTGAAAAACCAGATAGTGCCGATCATGATAGATGGATAAAACCATTATTGACAAAAGAAAAAAGAAGAATCATACTAGAACTTAAAAATTATTATCTTAAAAGAAAACTTTTGAGAATGGGCATGTCTTATAACATTTATGAAGGGGTTTTAAAGAATAATGTTTCTAATCCTAAAGAATTTGAATCTTTTTTATTAAAAAATAATCTAAGCCTGGATTATTTCAGGAAAAGACAAGGCAAGAAAGAGGATTAGGGCTTGCAAGAAGAACAAGCTTGGTGATTTTTTTCAGCTTCTTCCTTACTTGAAAAGCAAACAAGGTTTTGTTGGGAGATTCTTTTTGCAAATGAACATGAACATTTATGATATTTGTCTGAATTCTTTGATGCAACATACAATGTGCCTTGCGGACAACCTAATGAGACACAGGAATCATCAGTAAGTGTAGAGTCTATAACGTCTGTATTGTTAAGTGTTATAACTTGATTGTCTATTGATGCCCGGGTTTGTGGTGAATTGTTTTGATTATTATCTAATTGGGACCAGATGCCGATTTTCTGGTTTATGGCAAGAGCTTCAGCTTCTTGAATTTCTGTTTTGTATTTCATATTGTCATAGAATCTTGCTATTGCAAGTCCATGTTGGACTATCTCGAGATTAACTAAAGAATCATCGAGCCAAATGTATCTTAATAGTCTATCATATTGGTCTTTGTCTTCTGCATCTGATTCAATATAAACTTCTTTCATAAAAACTCTTGTTTCTAAATAATTTTTAGCATCAGAGTAATATGGCTCGCCTTTTTCAGGAGTATCTATTCCTAAAAGTCTAACATGTTCACCACCTTGAATAACTACGGTGTCGCCGTCAATTATTTTGGTAACTATTGTTTTTTCTTTGTTTTGTAAGTCTGTATTTTTTATTGCTTGTTGGGTTACGCAACCTGAGAGAAAGAGGGAAAGGATTAGAATTAATAATAATATAGGCAAAATTATTGTTTTTTTCACCATTTTTTTATAAGTTAAATGAACCAGTTAGTTGGTTTGATGAACTCTGAGTTCACGACGTTGCAAACCAAATTCCTCTATTAAAACTTACCTCTTTTTAACTCAAATATGGCTGTGGGGAGGATTGAACTCCCGGCATCCGCCTTATGAGAGCGGCTCTCTACCACTGAGATACACAGCCATAATCTTAGGTATAATTAGCTATAATCAAGGGATTTAAAAGGTTTTTTAAAACCGTGTACTTTGTTTTAATATAGAAATTTAATTGGTGAGCATATGGGAAATACAGAAGAAGTTATAATAAGTGAAGGTTGTACGATACCTATTGGGGATTATAAAAAAAAGACAATTGTCTTAGGTTCTGACCATCGAGGTTTTGAGTATAAGGGGAGGATAAGGGAGGTTTTGACTAAAGAAGGTTATGAAATTATAGATGTCGGGACTTATTCAAAAGAAAGATGTGACTATCCAGAAATATCTGATAAAATCGGATTAGAAATTGAAAAAGATTATCTAAACAAGGTGGGAATAGGAATATGCGGTTCTGGCATAGGGATTTTAATTCCAGCTTCTAAACATAAAAGGGTTATTCCTGCAAGATGTTTAAGTGTTAAGGAAGCAGAAACTTCGAGAAAACATAATAACAGTAATGTTCTTGGAATTGGTGCAGATTATGTTGATTTTGAAACTGCAATTTCTGTAATAATAAAATGGCTTGAGACAAGATTTTATTCTATCCCAAGCGAGGAAACTTATTTGAATAGATATATTCAAACTTTAAAGTTAGAAGATAAAGTTAGGGGACAAAGATGAGACTTGGGGTTTTATTCAGTGGAGGGAAAGATTCAATGTATAGCGCTTACTTGGCTAAAAAACAAGGACATGAGCTTATCTGCTTGATAACAATCATCTCGAAAAATCCAGGTAGTTACATGTTTCAATCTGTTTCTCGGGAAGACATTGAAAAACAAGCAAATGCAATGGCTTTGCCTGTTGTTTTTCAAGAAACTGAAGGCATAAAAGAGAAGGAACTGAAAGAACTAGAAAAAGTAATAAAAATTTCTAAGGAGAAATATCAAATTGAAGGCATAGTCACTGGCGCTTTAGCTTCTAATTATCAGGCTTCAAGAATTCAAGCTATCTGTGATAAACTTAGTTTAATCTGTATAAACCCTTTATGGGGAAAAGATCAATTAAAATTTTTAGAGGAATTGGTAAAGAATAAATTTAAGGTCAAGATTGTGAAAGTTGCTGCTGAAGGTTTAAACGATGACTGGGTTGGAAAGATTATTGATAAAAAGGTGATAATTGAATTGAATAAGATTTATGAAAAATACAAAATAAATGTTGCTGGCGAAGGCGGCGAGTTTGAGACCTATGTTTTGAATTGTCCTTTATTTAAGGAAGAGATAAAATAATTCTTTTTGTTTAATACTGGTTTTTCCGGTAGTTTGGAATGTTCTTTTATATGGGCCTTGACATCAAAAAATGTTTTAATGCCTATAAATAAAATTCCGATCATAATCGGTGCTTTTGTTAAAGCCAAGATAAACGCCCCAATGACAATCACCATTTGCATGATTATTACCCTAGAATATGGTGAAGACATTACTTTTGTAACATCTGTTTCTTTGTATTCTTTTTTTCCGATAAAATTAGTGAAAAAAGAAATTCCATGACTTAATAATAAAAACACTGAAAAAAGAAATACCTTCAGGATAGTTGATAAAACTTCTTTAATCTCCTGGGGATTAATTCCAGTAGAATTTAAACTATTGCTTGTTGAGTTTAAACCAATATGAAAACTAAAGGCGGCTGTGTTCGCCAAATTGTTTCCTGTTAGGGCAATGGCGATTATAAAAACTAAATGAACAAACATAAATGCTCCGAAGTGCAGAATAAAAAATGGAATTAAAAAAGATTTAAGTGTAATTCGGGTATATTTTTCTGATTTTGCATTAAGATTTTTTGGAATCGTGCCCTGCGGTGTACCTTGGGCTGTTGCCATCTTTATTATTGTGAAAAAACCAATTACTGCACTTTCTAGCCAGTAATAGAACAGCATGTAAAATATATCCCATTTAAGAAAAAGAATTCCAAAAATGGGGATTAAATTGGAAATTATTAAAAAAATCAAGGAATAATCTCCTTTTAGTATTTTTAACATATCCCTTTAATTAAATTGGTGATTTAAATTTGCGCTTCGCTTTTCTAAAAATAAAAAAATAAAATAAAAATTAAATTTTCTTTAAGCTGTTTTCTTGATTAAGGTTATCTCAATTATGGAAACATTCACTTTTCGTTTTTCTTGGTTCTCAAATTCTTCGCTGTCTATCTTTATGTCCTTAACTACAATGTTCTGTTCTTTAAGGAATCTCTTTGTTGATACTTCTGCGACATCTACTGCTCTGCTTATGAACTTTCCTCTGGCTTTTATTGCTACTTCTTTTGCTCCTTTTGTCGTAAATTGCATTACTACGCCAGTTACGTAGTTCATGAATGGTTTTCCACCAATGAGAACTGTATTTTCATTGTTTGGTGTCATTTTATCTTTGTAATTTAGTGTGTTTATTTAGTTTGAGTTTTTGAGATCTTTGAAATTAATACTGCATCTCATTATAACTATCATATCCATCAAGATTTATATATTTTTTGATGTGGTAATATCTAAGAATTATATCACTATTTCTTTTTGTTTTTCTTGACTAGTCTGGCAAGATAACCTGAAATGCCATTTCTTGTCTTTTTATCTGCTTCAACTATCCTCGCAACTACTTTTTTGTTATATTCAAAATCTTTTGTAAAAAGACTAGGATATTTCTCTAACAACTCACGCGTTGTTCTTTTTATTGGCAATGATTTTATTCTTCCCATTTTAGTCTGTATTTCGTATTATATCTATGGCTTTTGTGGTTTTTTAAACTTATTGTTTAGTCTATGTGCTGTTTATTTTTATATCTTCCTCGAGATTCAACTTTTTCAAGCTGTTTTAAGACAGCTTTAGAATCTTTCCATTTATAATTGTCCAGGCAGTTTTTAAGCAAGAATTCGTAATTTTTAAAGTGTTTTGATTCAAGCGCCTGTTTTAATAGATGCAAGTCAACTGCTTTGTCTTCTATCCTCTGGCTGTGAAATGAAAGTCCAAAATCAATAAAATACACCTTGTTTTCAGATTTTTTCCATATCATATTGCTTGTTGTCAGATCACCATGGATAATGTGATTCTCATGCAGTTTTGAGATGTTATTGGCAATTTGTCTGCAAATCTTCTCTTGTTCTTTTTCATCTGCTTTTTCAAGAAATTCAGAAAGTTTTTTTCCTTCTATAAAAGACATCTTTATCTTATCTGATGTTGTTTCCAAAATTTTTGGGACTGGGATAAATTCAGATGCTTTTTCAATTATTTTTGATTCATGTCTTGTTCTTTTAAGTCTTAGGTTTTTATCAAGAGTTTCATTTCTGTAACTTTTTTTGATCCGGTTCTTAATCAAGAAACCCCCTTGTTTTACTAACACTGCTTCTGCTCCTTGCGCAATAATCTGGCGGGTTTGTTTCATATTCTAGTTAAAAGAAAATTGTATTTAAAACTTCTTGTGAGTTAAATTTAAATACAATTTTCTCCTTGATAAAGGGTATAAAAAGAGAGGTAAAAAAATGAAAGCTGTTCCTAAATTCAAATCTATGGATAGAAGTGCGCCTAGAGGTTTGCCTTCAGCACCCAATCCAGTGATTAATACTAATCCCGAAATTCCTACTTTGATGAAATTTTCAGATAAAACCAAGATTGATGTCAGATATGCTCTAATTGTTCCTTATGTCTCTTGCCATATTTACTGGAATTCAGAAATAGGGGAGGTGGTCTATGAGATTGAAGAACCTTTGTTAGATAATAGGGAAAGACAATTGTTGTTTGAAGTTGAGAAAGCAATGACTGAGATGATTAATCTAGGAACAGTTGAAAAAAATAATGTTCTGTCTTATCTTGACAAGATGCTTAAAGTAGTTTTAGGAGAATTGGGGGAGAAAGTCGCGCAAGAGACTTATTCCCGGCTTTTATATTATCTCTACAGGGATTTCATTGGTTTTAATGAAGCAGAGCCTTTGCTCAGAGATTTTTTTATAGAAGACATTGAATGCAATGGAATCAATTCTCCAGTGTACATTGTCCACAGAACTTACAGAAATTTGAGAACAAATCTAATTTATTCTGAAATTTCTAAATTATCCAATTTTGTTGAAAAATTAGCCCAAAAGTGTGGCAAATATGTTTCTTATGCCTCTCCTTTATTAGATGGAACTCTGCCAGATGGTTCAAGGGTCAATGCTACTTTTACTACAGACATCTCAAGCAAAGGACCAACGTTTACCATAAGGAAATTTACTAAAGAACCTATTACCCCATTGCAATTAATCAAAGCCAATACATTAAGTCCTGAAATTTTAGCTTATTTCTGGATACTGATGCAGTATAAGTGTAATGTCTTGATTACAGGGGGAACAGGAGCAGGAAAAACTACTTTGTTGAATGCAATAGCATTTTTTATCCCGCCAGAAGCGAGAGTTGTTTCAATAGAAGATACAAGAGAATTACAATTGCCTAGAGAGAACTGGCTTCCATCAGTTGCTAGAAGCGGGGTTTCGGGGGTAGGAGAAATTGATTTATTCGATCTTCTTAAAGAGAGTTTCAGGCAAAATCCCGATTATGTCATCGTGGGGGAAGTAAGAGGAAAAGAAGCATCGGTTTTATTCCAGGGAATGGCTTCTGGTCATCCGTCTATGGCTACTATCCATGCAGATTCAATAGATTCTGTAATAACCAGATTATCAACACCACCAATTAGTCTGAGTCCCACTTCCTTAAATGTTCTGGATGTTTTAACTGTAATGACACACGCTGTTGTCGGGAATCAAGAGACTCGAAGAGTTAGAGAAGTTGTTGAAATCAAAAGAGTAAATGACAAAGGGCAAGCAGAATCTAACCAGATAATCAAATGGGATTCACAAAAAGATAAATTTTATTTCAAAACTGATAGTGAAGTCTTCAACAAGATCTGCACCAGATATGGGCTGCAAAAAGAACAGTTGATTGAAGAATTTGGCTTAAGAACAAAATTAATTTATCAGATTTTCAAGAAAAATATTTCAGGCTTTGCTGAAATTCAGAGGATAGTAAATGATTATTATAAAAATCCAACAGCGGTTTTAGAAAAATTCGGGATTAAATAAAAATGTTACCAGAAGAAAATATCTTGGTTTTATCTCAGTTGATTTCTTCCTTGAAAGAAGAGATTATGGTTCTTGAAGGGACTTCTGATATGAAAAATGCTGCGATGATCAAGGTGAGGATGGAAAAATTAAATGAGGAAATCAAGAGATCTATCTCAACAATTAAGCTTGAGATGAAATCAATTTAATGAGAAATGAATTCAGAAATAAATTTTTTGAAAGAAGACATTTTAAAAGAAGAAAAATTAGCAAATGAATTGCTTCTTTTTTCCAACCTCTATAGGTCAGCTTCAAAACAGGAAAGAGGATTTTTAGAAAAATCTTGTTCGGGGATAATAAATCAGATAGAGATAATCCACAAAAGCACAGAAAGTTTCATAAATAACCTAAACTCTGGTTCAGCTAATATTCAAGAAGCACCAAAATTCAGCAAGGCCAAGGAAACGAAAAGTTATGTAAGAGTTTCTACAACAAGCGGCGATGTTTTCATCAAAAAAGAAGATAAAAAGAAATATGTGGAAGAATTGAAAATAAGAAGATTTAAAGCCAAGGAAGTGACTGAAGAAAAACAGGAAATTCAAAAACCCTCTCAGTTTATCATGTTCTCCAGCAAATTGTTTAAGGGACTTTCTAAATCTTTGGCCAATACTTTTAATTTTTTAGACAAGGACCTAAAACAAGCAGACATGCCCTACATACCAGTATCCTATCTTTCGATGTGTTTACTTCTGTTTTTTATTTCTTTAATAATCTTTTTAGCTGTTTTTATCGCGCTTTCTCTGGGAAAAAGCCCTTTGATTCTGGTGGGGAATATGGTCATTGCATTGATAATTCCTATGGCGTTTTTTATTTTTCTTGTTTATTACCCTAAAATTCAGGTGGGCAGCAACTCCAAAAAATTAGAAAATGAAATGCCTTTTGCTTTAGCGCACATGTCTGCGGTAGCTTCCAGCAAGATAGCGCCGCAGAAGATATTCTCGATAATGGCTGATTCAAAAGAGTATCTATTTTTCAGCAGGCAAATGAAAAAAGTATCAAATCAGATTAATATATACGGTTACGATTTAAGCACTGCTTTGAAGAATGTTGCCCAGCAATCAAGCAATAAAAAATTTGCTGAATTCTTGAATGGTTTTACTTCAATTGTATCTTCTGGAGGGAATATACTCCTGTACATCAAGGAGAAATCAAAAGATGCTCTCCTGGATTACAAACTTTCCAGGGAAAGGTATTCTTCTACTATTGGGCTGTATTCAGATATATACACTGCGCTATTAATCGCTGCCCCATTGATCTTGATGCTTGTCTTGTCTTTTATGAGCAGCCTTGGGGCAAGTTTGGGGAATTTTTCTCTTTCTTTTTTAGCTAATGTTGGAGTCATTGCGATAATTATATTAAATATTTTATTCATCATATTTTTAAATCTGACACAACCGGAGACTTAAACATGAAAAAGAGGGATATAAGCAAAAAAACAAACGAGGCGACTAAGTTGATAAGTGCAAATGTGCGCGATTGTGTTCAAAAAAGTAATAATATAAACAAGAATTAAACATGTAAACATAATTTAAAGATGACTAAAAAAGTAAAAATTGTTTCAATCCTCATCGGAGTTTTGATAATGATAACTGCGTTTGTATTTTTATTAAAATCCAAATTTTTGTTCCTTGCTATTGGGATTGCAGTTATTATTATAGCTCTACCTTTTTTATTGTCTTTTTTAGCTAAGGAGTCTAGAAATAAAGAAAAAGAAGAACTTTTTTTAGAATTTGCCCGGAATCTTGTTGAAGCTGTAAAATCTGGGACCCCTCTGTCTAAGGCAATTGTTATGGTAGGAAACAAAGAATACGGGCCATTGACAGAACATACCAAAAAACTAGCTAGTCAAATAGAACTCGGCATTTCTGTAAGACAAGCATTCCAGAATTTTGCTCAGGAAGTGGATAATAATATTGTCTCTAGATCAATTGCCTTGATTTTGCAGGCAGATAGTTCTGGGGGAGAAATTTCAAGCATCCTTGATGCAGTTGTCGTGAGCATTACTCAGATTGAAGAGATTAAGAAAGAAAGATCTTCAGGGGTTTATAGCCTGATCATTCAAGGGTACATAATCTTCTTGATTTTTTTAGTTGTAATGGTTTTTGTTCAAGTCAAGTTCATGCCCCTTATCTTCAATTCTTTTTCAACAGACCTTTCAGGAACAGCGACAGTTGCAAAATCAGAAACTTCTAGTATTCTTGACAGGGCATTTTTCATCTTAATCCTGGTTCAGGCATTTTTTACAGGATTAGTTACTGGAAAATTAGGGGAAGGCAAGGTAAAAGCTGGAATAAAACATTCGGCTATACTCCTGATTATTGCATTCTTGTTTTTAGCTGTTTCTAAGATTTTAACTTAATTTTTTGTTTAAAAATCATCACATAAATCTTTTTATAGGATTAGAATTAAAGATATTAATGCAAGACTTAGTGATATACTACATATTAGTGTGTATAACCAGTTTCTTCGGTTTATTCACAACAGTATTCTTTTTTATTACATTATTAGAATATAGGCATAGGATAAAAGATCCTGTAATTGACTTGACAGATTCTAAAAACGTGCCTTTTGTTTCTTTTGTTTTGCCTGCTTTTAATGAAGGAAAGAATATAAGAAAGTCAGTTGAATCTGTTCAAGCCCTAAATTATCCTAAGAACAAGATGGAGATTATATTAGTAGATGATGGCAGTACAGACAACACATTAGAGGAGATGAAGAAAATGGCATTGAAGGACCATAGGATAAGACCATTACATAAAGAAAATGGGGGGGCGGCTGATGCCAAGAATTTTGGAATTAAACATGCAAAAGGAGAATTTATTGTAACATTAGACTCAGACTCTTTTGCTTCTCCTGAAGCTTTGAAGAACATGATGGGTTATTTCCAAGACAAAAGAGTGATGGCAGTCACACCTTCAATGACTGTTTATAAACCCAAAGGGTATTTGCAAAACATACAATATGTAGAATATACCCTGGGGATTTTTTTAAGAAAGGTTTTTGGCTTATTGAACTGCATTCATGTCACCCCTGGGCCTTTTTCTATATACAAAAAGAGTTTTTTTCAAAAATATGGCGGGTTTGATACAAATAATCTGACTGAAGACATAGAAATTGCTCTGAGGATGCAAAAACATAATTACAAAATTGAGAATTCTATCAATGCACCAGTTTATACTGTTGCACCGAATAAATTTATGCCTCTGTTAAATCAAAGGATGCGATGGTATTATGGATTTACAAAAAATATTCTCAAAAACAAAGAGATGTTCAATCCAAGATATGGCTACTTGGCTTTATTGTTGATTCCTGCTGCATTCATCTCTGTCGGATTGACCCTCCTAGTTTTTATTTATTTTATTTATAAAAACCTTTTATTTGTGATAGACAAGCTTACTCAATTAAGCGTCACTGGAACAAGCCTGTTCTCAGTTGAACTTAAAACAATAAAATGGAAATATATCACAGAAGTGTTATCCAACTTTATCACAAATCCATTCATATTGTTAATGATTATAGCCCTGATTTTTACTTTTTTATCGATTTTAATTGCTAAAAGAAGTGTAAAAGATAAGAACAAGATGTTTTGGCCATTTATCTTATTTTCATTTACCTACTGGTTTTTATACGCGATTTGGTGGGTTGCCCCATTTGTATACAAATTATTCGGTGGAAAGATGAAGTGGGGGCTTAGGTATTATTAATAGAGTGGACAGCGATAAGTGTATAAGCACGAAGTATTGTTAATTTGTTTCCGGCAGACTTTTACATTATCTTCAAGAAATTCAGGAAAAACAAAGGGTATAATCTCCAGAAATAGAAATTAAAGCTAAAAGCGATAGCGCAGAAAGTAACTGAAGATTTGGCTGCCAACAGCCATATATACGGTCATTAAAGATGTTTTTGAAGAAGTGGTAAGTTAATCAAATATTTTAACACAATAATACTTAAAAATCACGAAAATGTAAATAGAAATAGAAAAAATGGCCAAATATCCTGAAAGACAAATAAATGTTACAAAGTATGTCGCAGTTTTTGCTGTGACAATTCTTTTATTTGTGGCAGGATTACTGTTTGGACAGTTTTTAACAGACCAGAAATATAAAAATATCCAGAACATTGAAACTGGTTTAAGTCTGGAGCTTTCTGATTTAGAAGTCCAAAATTCTTTAGTTGAAGACTACCCCTGCAATAATTACTTTGTTTATTCTTTGGGTGGTAAAATAGATGAGCTTGGAGATAAATTGATATTGCTAGAGGATCAGATAGGGAAAAATGACCCAAGAGTTATAGACTTGAAAAAACCCTATACCCTACTTTTGATAAGACATTATTTACTCATAAAAGAAAGAGCTGAGAAATGCAATGAAAAATATGTCACGATTCTATTCTTTTATTCAAATAAGCAAGATTTTATTGATGCTAGCGAAAGACAGGGATATCTTTTAGGATATTTTGCAAACAAGTATGGTTATGATAAAGTAAAAGTCTATTCACTTGATGGAGATATTGATTTGGGGACAATAGGCGCTTTGAAAGAAGTCTACAACGTCACTTATTTCCCAACTACAGTCATCGGTGACAAGGTTTTTATCGGATTCCATGATAAAGAAGAGCTTGAACCGTATTTTGGGTAATACTCAGTTAGGGTCATATCTGTAGACTAATATTCTATCTCCCTCTGAATTAAACTCTTTTATAAACCTAAATCTTGGGTCTTTTTGAACAAATTCGAATGTTGGTTCTCTGGGGACATTTTCAAATAAGACATAATAACCTTCTTTGTCCATTACTTCAGTAAGATTATTTTGAAAACTTCTCCAAAAAGGCAGGACTTCAACTTTTCTATTAGAATAATACGCTATTAGCGCATATTGCGTGTTAGCGTAGATTGTTGCATTTGCTGGAAGATTTATGTTAAGCCATGCTCCTGTTTCTGTGAGACTATTTTCCTCATTTATAATCAAGACATTTACATTAAGGAGATTAGTATTGATTGATCTGGTTATGTTTACTGAATAAATTACAGATACAAAAACAAGGATAACTAGCAATAATACTTTTAGGTATCTACTCTTGAAAAATCCTAAAAAATCAAAAAAACCCTTTGCAGAAAGAAGAACTAACATTGGGGTGAGAGGCATAAGATAGCGAATTTCTTTATGGGAGATGAGACACATCAAAAAAAAGAAAATGATAGTTGTCAATAAAAGACAAGTTTCTGCAGTGCTGGTTTTATTTTTAAATTTAGCTAAAAAAAGGAAAACCAAGCCAGCAAGAAGGACATAGGGAAATAATTTGTTGAATTCTGAGAGATATGTTAAGAAACTGGTGGCATCACCTTCAATAACTAAAAATCCCCTAACTATGCTGTATACAGGATTGTCAAAATAGATTGTTTCCCAAACAAGATAGGGAGACAGTATTATAATTGTAGAGATAATTATCAGCCAAAATTTCTTGTTTTTTAAAATGTTTAAGAAAGAGGAGAAAATTCTCTTTTTTGTTTTTTTATCTTTGTTATAACTAAGATATTCAATAAAAAAAATGATGAATATGAAAGGTAGAAGGATAATTGAAGAAAATTTCAGGAGGATAGACAAACCTAAGAAAACTCCTGTAAGAATAGCGGGAGTGACTTTCTTATTCTTGATTGTTTTAAAAGTGAATAAAAAGGTTAAAATCCAGAAAGTCGGCAATATTGTGTCCACAAGAATATCATGTGATAAGACTATACTTAAAGGAAGAAAAGTGTAAAAAAATGAAGCAAGCAAAGCAATTTTTTTGTTAAATATCTCTTTTCCTAAGAAAAAAATAAAGATTATGCCCAATGCAGAGAATAGGGAGATAGCAAGATGCGCCATAATAAGATTATGCCCTAACAAAGAAATTAAAGAAATGAGCAAGGAAATAAGGGGTGGCCTTATATTAAATTCATTATAATTATCTATTGGACGTGTTCCGGAGATTATTTCTGCATGTTGCAAATAAACAGTTTCATCCCAATAATGAAAACCGGTTCGTAATGGAAAGAATCTTATTAAAAAGCCAACAAGAAAGAGGATAACCAACACTATAAAAATAATAAGTTTTTGGGTTTTCTTCTTATCTATCTTCTGTTCCTTTGTTAGGGGGCTCATTGCATAAATGGCGACCAAGCTTCAGAATCGCCATCCTCCAATTTTAAGTGTTGACTTTGCCAACTATAAGTGTAAATTATTTTAATTTGATTGATTGTTTCCGAAGAGTTCTTAAGAAAATCAGGTAAAGTATGACAGTCGATTAATACGTATCTCGCATTTGGCAAAGTTAAGTTAATTTTCATTATCATGTTTTTCATGTTATAGGTGCCTCGAGTTTTAGCCTGAGGAGCTTCATCTTATCAGTATAACAAGGATTACATAGGTTTACATATTTTATGCCTTTTTTTAATTATCCTTTTTTAACACAAATTATTTATAATTAAAAAATCATGGATTAATAATAAGAGAAATGTGCGTTATGATAAAGAAAAAAACTTTTTTAAGATTTGGAATATTCTGTTTTGTTGGGGGTATTGCAACACTCATAGACTGGGCTTTTTTTAATCTTTTTAGTCTTCTATTGGGCAAGGAACTGATAATGCTCCAAATATCAAGAATTTTAGCAATAGTTCTTTCAATGGTGTGGAATTTTTTTGCTAATAGAAAATTTACTTTCAAGGCAAGTCAAGAAAAAGTTTTGCATCAACTTCCCAAATGGCTAATTGTCTATGGTTTAACCTCTTTGGTGAATTTCTTAGTTTTTACGCTATTAATTTCAATACTTGGAGGAGAATTTTGGCCAAGGAATATTGCTTTTGTCTGTGGAACAGGAATAAGCTTGATTCTGAATTTTATCGGTTCTGCCCTATGGGCATTTAAAAAGAATAGAAAAAAAGATAAATGGGCTTGAGCATATTAGTTTTTCAGACTATATCTGAATAATTTGATGAACGATTCTATCCCATCTGAAAGAGTTAGTACCGAGCCTTTAGAATCTGTCCAGATTATGGGGTATTCATGTATCTGAAAGTTATTCTTTTTGCATATCTGCAAGAGGTCTACATCAAAAATCCAGCCTTTTTCACTAATTTTGTTTATAACTTCTTTGGCGGTTTCTTTTTTGAATAATTTGGCCCCACACTGAGTATCTTCATATTTCAAATTCAAAAGAATTTTTACAGTTTTATTAAAAAACCAGCTAGATGCGTTTTGAAAAAATGTTCTAGGGGGATCTATTTTTGCTCCCTTTATTCTTCTTGAAGCTATTATCCCATCAAAATTTCCAATATTCTCGTATAATTTAAAAAAATTCTCTGGATTTGTGCTGTTATCTGCGTCTACAAATCCTATAAAGTTGCCTTTAGCTATTTCAAATCCTTTTATAACTGCACCCCCTTTGCCTTTATCGGGGAGATTACAAATGATTATGTTCTTCTTATTTTTAGAAAAATTTTCAACCACTTCCAGGGTGTTGTCTTTGCAGCTATTTGGCACTATTATCAATTCAAAATCATCCCTAAGTTTTTCTGTGAAAAAAGAATGATACTCCTCTAACGTCCTTAAAATTCTTCTGGATTCGTTATAGGCAGGGATTACAATGGATATCATTTTACTAAATTTATAATATAATATACCACCATAACTTTTAAATATTGTTGAAAGTTATGTCTAGTATGGATTTTGAACTTGGTTGTGAAGAATGTGGAACTGAAGAAGAAAGACTTTTTGATACTATCGCAGATAATAGGCCGTTAAGATTATGCGAAAAATGTGCAAGAACCAATAATGCGATTATTCTTGAAGAAGAATCAAAGAAGATGGGTGAAAGATGGGAAGCGAGGGGCAAGCCCAAAGTGCCAAATGAGGAAAAACCAAAAACATGCCCGAGCATGAATGATTTATGGGAAAGAGCTAGAAAAGTAAAGGAAGAGAGAGAAGCGAAAAAAGCCCAAGAATTAAAAGAAAAAGAGATAAAAGAAGCTGAAAAAGTCGCTTTTTTAGAAGAAAGAGAATTTGTAGAAGATCTTGAAAAAGAAAAAGTAAAAGAAAAACAAGAAATAATTGAAGAAATAGAGAAGGATATAACTCTCAATGAAAACAATGAGCAAAATGTTGAATTTAATGAAGAAGCTTCTAAAAAAGTGAAGATCAAAGAATTTTTAAAAGAAACATTCAATTTCTTGAAAGAATAGCATCTTTGATTTAAATCTATCTAATTTCTGATAGTTTTCATTATCATAAGGTTTTTAAACCATAAACGAGGAATAATAACATGAACATCAATATATTAAAACAGGATAAGAACGAGATCGAGATAGAGATGGACAATTTGACTATAGCTGAATTATTAAGAAACGAACTTTGGGAAGATTCTAGTGTTGAAGTCAGTGCTTGGAGAAGGGCCAATCCTTCTGAAAACCCGATACTTGTTCTAAAAACTAAGGGCAAGGACGCTAAAAAAGTGCTGCTTGATGCTGTATCGAGAATTAAAGATAAAAACAACGAAATTTCTAAAGAGTTTAAGAAATCTTTCAAATAATCGACCATGAAACGCTCATCAAGAAGATGGAAAAAGAAAAGACAGATGAGATGGAAATGGCAAAGAAAGAGGATTAAGAGAGAGAAAAGGAAGAGAAAGCAAAAAAGGCTAGCAGCAATTTAATTCTGAAGTATTTAAACTTTTTTGAGTATATTCTGCACCATAGTAAAATTTATAAAGGAATTCTTTTTTTTAAAAACTATCCCTAAAGGAGGTAAAAAATAATGCCAAAAGACGATGATAAAGAAGACGACTTTGATGATGACGATGATTTCGGTGACGAAAGTGACGATGATGTCAAAGACAATGACGTAGGTGAAGACGAACTTGGTGATGGCTAAATTTCTTGTTTTTATTTGCATGAAAAACCTTTGTTTTTCGGCACGCCAAAAACTAAAAGTTTTTGAGCGTTTTTATTTTGTTTTATAACTTTTCGGGCTCTTCAAGACAGGACTTAATCTTTTATACAAAACCTTTTAAAACTACATCTTTCTATCTAAGATATGTATAACTTTAATGCTAATGAAGAAGAAATCCTTAGGTTTTGGCAGGATAATCACGTATTTGATAAGCTTAGAAAGAAAAATAAAGGCAAAAAAAAGTGGAGTTTTCTTGATGGTCCAATAACCGCAAACAACCCTATGGGCGTGCATCATGCTTGGGGTAGAACATACAAAGACTTGTTCCAGAGGTTTAAAGCAATGCAGGGTTTTGACCAAAGATATCAGAATGGTTTTGATTGCCAAGGGCTATGGGTTGAGAGAGAAGAAGAAAAAGATTTAGGATTAAAGAATAAACAGGATATTGAAAAATTTGGAATACTTAATTTTGTCAAATCTTGTAAAAAAAGAGCTGAAAAATTTTCTAAAATTCAAACTGAACAATCAATAAGGCTTGGATACTGGATGGACTGGGATAATTCTTATTATACTATGACGGATAATAATAATCTGCATAATTGGTATCTATTAAAAAAATATTTTGAGCAGGGTTGGCTTTACAAAGGGAAAGACACAGTCCCATGGTGCTGGAGATGCGGGACTGCGAGTTCAAAGCACGATATCGCAACAGAGGGTTATAAGGAAGTAACCCATACTGCTTTGTTTATGCAATTCCCTTTAAAGAAAAAACCAAATGAATATTTTTTAATTTTTACAACAACTCCTTGGACAGTTCCTGCTGACGTGGCAATAGCAGTAAATGAAAATGTCCTTTATGTAAAAGTCCAGCATAATGGAAAATTCTATTGGCTTGCTGAATCTAGACTAGAAGAATTGAACGGAGATTATGAGATATTTGAGAACAAATTAGGCAAAGAACTTAAAGATGTTGAATATATCATGCCTTATGCTAATCTAAAACCACAAAAAGGAGCTCCGCACAAAGTGGTATTGTGGGAATTAGCTTCAGGAGAAGAGGGGACAGGAATTGTCCATATTGCCCCGGGATGTGGTGCAGAAGATTTTGATTTAGGAAAAAGAGAAGGTCTTCCAGCAATTTCTCCATTGAAAGAGGATGGAACTTTTGAAGAAGATTATGAAGAATTCAGTTCTAAAAAATATTCTGAAGCAAATAAGATGGTTCTAGAAGATTTAGAAGCAAGGGGCTTTATCTATAAACTTGAACCAATAAAACATAGATATCCACATTGTTGGAGATGTGGAGAAGAATTAGTCTTTAGACTTGTTAATGAGTGGTATGTAAAATGTAAAGAGATAAGGGACAAATTAATCAAGGAGAATAAAAAAATAACCTGGTATCCAGAGTATGGTAAAATAAGGCAAGAAGATTGGTTTGGGAATATGGGGGATTGGTTGATTTCAAGAAAAAGATATTGGGGTCTGCCTCTGCCTATATGGGAATGTAAATGCGGGCACATCGAAGTTATCGGAAGTCTAGAAGAATTAAAAGAAAAAGCGATTGATAAGAAAAAAGTTGATCAATTGCCTGAAATTCACAGACCATGGATAGATGAAATAAAAATAAAATGTGGGAAATGCGGAAAAGAAGTTGAGAGAATAAAAGATGTAGGGGATGCATGGTTAGATGCAGGGATTGTCCCATTTTCTACAGTTGGACCTTACCTGACAAATAAAAAAGAATGGGAAAATTGGTTTCCCGCTGATTTAATTACCGAGAATATGCCTGGCCAATTTAGGGGATGGTTTAATGCCTTGTTCTGGGCTAGCGTAACGTTAACAGGAAAAGCTCCATTCAAAGCACTTTTTGGTTACGAGACCTTAAAAGATGAAAAAGGAGAGGAGATGCATAAAAGCAAAGGAAATACAATTTGGTTTGACGATGCTGTGAAAAAAATTGGGGCAGATCCAATTAGACTGCTTTATTGTCTGCAAGATCCCTCCCAAGAATTAAAATTTGGATTTACTGTGCTCAAAGAACCAGCAAATAGTATCAATATTCTTTATAATATGCATAATCTTGTTGAAAAATCAAAAAAAGTTTCAAAACTTGAAATAGAGGATAAGTGGATTTTATCTAAATTAAATTTTTTAATCAAAAAAACGACTTCTGAGATAGAAGAGTTGCATCCACATCTTGCTGTTAGAGCTTTGCAAGAATTTTGGTTGAATGATTTGAGCAGAGGGTATATACAAACTATCAGAGAAAGAATTTCCTTGGGGGATGAGGGTGCAAAATTTGTTTTAAAAGAGGTTTATCTTGATTTGATAAAACTTTGTGCTCCTGTAATGCCGTTTATAACTGAAAAAATTTATCAAGAATTGAAAGAAAAATTAGACCTGGAAGAAGAATCAATTCATCTTTGTTTATGGCCTAAATTTGATGAAAAGAAAATTAACAAGAAATTAGAAGAAGAATTTTCTTTTGCAATGGAGATTATAGAGAAAGCTTTGGCAGCAAGGTCTGCCGCAGGGATAGGGGTAAGGTGGCCTTTGTCTTCTGTAAAAATCAAAAATGATAGATCTCTTGACAAAGATATCCAAGAAATTGTCCTCAAAAGAATAAATGTAAAAAAAATAGATTTTGAAAAGTCTAAAGAAGGAGTTTTTGAAGTCTCCTTGAACACTAAGATTACAGCAGAATTAGAAGAAGAGGGTTATGCAAGAGAGTTTATAAGAATAGTCCAGGATTGCAGAAAAAAAGCAGGGTTAAAAAAAGAAAATCCAATACTCCTTAACTTAAAGACCGATGATTACATGAAGAGCATTATCAATAAACATGCGTCTGAAATCCTAAAGAAAATCAACTGCAATAAAATTGATTTTGAGAAAAAGTGTGATTTTAAAAATAATTTCAAGGAGAAAATTAAAGAGAGAGCAATCGAACTGTCTTTTTAATCACTTAAATAATGTTTTTTGTCGGTTTTCTGGTCCTTTAAATTTTCTACTGAGTGATGATTTATAGAGGGTAATTTAACAGAAAGCTTTAAATACTACTATAAACTAAGAACATTAACTTGTATTTTAATCTAATGCAAGTTAAAAAATTTTAAAAAATGATTGTTAAGGAAGAGTTTTTGGGAAGGTTAAGAAAAATTTTTGGATTGAATTTATACGAGGTAAGAGTGTGGGCAGCGCTATTATCCCGAGGTGTTTCTACAGCAGGAGAGTTGAGTGACATCTCTAATGTACCAAGATCAAGAACTTACGACATTTTAGAAAGTCTCGAAAAAAAAGGTTTTATTGTAATGAAATTGGGAAAACCAATAAAATTCATTGCGTTGAAACCTGTAGAAGTTGTAGAGCGAGTTAAAAGAAATGTAGCAAGAGACGCAAGCGATATGTCAAAAAGACTTGATGAGTTGAGAGGAACAGATGTTTTGGAAGAACTTGACACATTGTTCACAACAGGGATAAAATACATTGAACCAACAGACTTATCTGGAGCAATAAGGGGAAGAAATAATATCTATGATCATATGGACATGATCATAAGAAACTCAGAGAAAGGCGTTGTTATTGCAACAACTGCTGAAGGATTGACTAGAAAATTTGAAAGCTTGAAATCAGCTTTAGAAAAAGCTAAGAAAAAAGGAGTTTCAGTTAGAATTTCTGCACCAATAGACGCGAAGAATTACAAAGCAGCAAAAGAACTAAGTAAATATGCAGAAATCAGAAGTGGAAAATTGAAATCTCGATTTACCTTGAGCGACAGCAAAGAGATGTTGGTTATGCTTTTGAATGACACAGAAGTACATCCAAATTATGATGTTGGTGTCTGGGTTAATAGTCCTTTTTTTGGTGGAACATTGCAAGAATTGTTTAATGCAAACTGGGAAAAGATGACTCCTTTGAATAAAGTCAAGATTTAATTTCATAATTTGAATCCAAAAAAGAGGAAAGAGCAATTTTAGTTAGTTGTATTTCCTTTTTCTATTTCTTTTTGTTTTTAATTTAGAATTATCTTTCTTAAAATTATCTTAAAAATGCTGATTAGCTAATCAGAGGGATTATTCTTCTTCTTTTCGAGGATCATAAATAGTGCCTTTGACTAATTCAACTTCGTCAAGTCCTAAAGCTCTGGAAATAACTACTGTTGGTTTTTTATAATTTCCCTTATATTCATTTATTGGAACAAATGTATTTGCAAGAGCAGAGTATAATTCAGAAAGTTGTTTTGAGGATAATGTCTCAGTTGTCTTAAATGCAGTTTCTCTGTAATCATCCCAAGCTTGATAATCTACAACATAAACTTCTTCGCCGTGTTTTGGAGTAATCTGGACAAGCTGATTTCTATAGTCAAAAAGACTCCCAGAATCCATATGATGGCCCGGAATATCATAAAGATCAGAAGGGGCATTTTCTGCTGCAGGACCAACCCCACACCATATAAATCCTTCCTGTGTTTCTTCGGGGAATTTTCCGGGTATATCCCATGGGATTAGTCTCCATCTCGGGTCTATAGCATTTCTTTCATCGGGGTAAGCTTTATCTGAGTCCTTGCCGATTATCTCAATCTTTTCAGCGTCCCCAAGTGGAATCCAGGTGTATAATGGGCCTATTTTCTCAGGATAGGGAATAGGTGCTGGTTGGGTTTTTGCTTGATCTCTTCTTTCAGGAGTCAAGACAATTCTTTTCAAAACCTTGCGGACTAACCAATCACTTATTGTTCTACTTTCTTTTCTATAGCTCAATTGAGAAGGTAGTTCCATTTCTGCAAAAAACTTTTTATATCCTGCAGGATTTTTTGTATATTTCTCAAATTCGCTAGAATCAAAAATCATCTCATCGGGTATAAAACTTTTTTTCATAACTCCTTTTCTAATCAAGAATTCTCTGAGTTCAGGATTTTCTGTTTTTTCTAAGTCTTGTCTAGAAGGGTACAGGTCATCTCTTTTACCATCACTTGTCAGGCCTTGTCCAAATGCTTCTACTCTTTTATTTGTATACTTCAAACCATATCTTTCTAAAAAAATTCCAGAATCATCTTCATAAAGCGTCAATTTTGTCTGTAGACCATCATCATTGATTTCGATGTCTGTTGGTAGCGCAATATCATTTCGTCTATCAAGATACTTTCTTCCCGTGCCCCTACAATTCCATATTCTAAATTTATCCGATTTAATTTCTGAAATATATGTGAAAGCTCCTTCTCCACCCGAAATTGTAATTTTCATTTTTCCAAGTCCTTCAATTTCAATCTCTTCTTTTGCAGTACCTTGTCTAAATCTATATGCATCTAACCTTCTAGACAATCTTTTTGAAATTTCAAGGCAGATCATATCACAGGCTTGATCTATGTTATCATATCTTCTGGATGGTTGAAGACTTATTCCGCCAATAGCTTCTGGATCGATTATCACATGTCTTGGATATTTTGAAGAGAAAATAGTCTCCAGCTGTTCGAATGAGACTTTTGGAAGTTGTGTGCCTTTTTTCCATCTTTCTCTATCTCTTTTGTCTTGTTGACTTGATAATAGCATTTCTGATAAAAAAGAACCTACTCCCATTTCTTGTTTTGCGACTCTTCTTTTTTCTCTTTGGAATTCTTCATCAGTTAATTCATCTAAGGTTGAAGAATAAATATGTGGATCTGGAATTTCTCCAGATTTTATCATCTTGTATCTAATTTCATGAAAATCTAAGGGTTGAATGCCTTTTTCTTGTGTCTCTTTTTTTATATCCCCTATGTAAGCTTCTAGAATTCTGACATATCCTGGTGTTTTTTCTTGTTCATCTTCCCAAGGAAGAGATTCAGGATTTGATGTTGGGGAGGTTAATTCAATTTTTGGGTTCAATGCAACTGCCCTATGCATATAAACAAGAGATTCTTCGCCAGTGCATCTTAAAGCATAATACAAATATAATCTTGATAAGAATTTAGTCATTCCATCTTCTTTACCTTCTTTTATAAAAGGTAGAAGTTTATCTTGAACAGATTTGTAATCATCCAATGTAGTGCCAAAAATTTTCCTTTCTGTATCTTGGATATGGGTCTTTAAAGCAATTTTTTGTTTGTCCCCTGAATCAAGATTTTCCATCTTTTAGGATGATTTTTACTTTTTTAAATCTTTGTATCTAGTGTTACTTTATAGTTACTAATTATTGAAGGGTTTTTATCGGATTAAGTTACAGAAAGATTTAAATAGTTCACTATAGTTAAGAAAAGATGTATTCATTGCCTCAGGAAATTGAAGTATGGTATATTATCCCCGCAGTAAGAAGGGAGTTAGCTAAGGTTCTTGCTGAGAGACACGGACTTAAACAAAAAAAGATAGCAGAAATTCTAGGGACCTCAGAAGCAGCAATAAGCCAGTATTTATCAAAAAAAAGAGCTAATGAAATAAAATTTCCAAAAACCATGGAGAGAGATTTTCAACAATCCGCCAAGGAGATTATTAAAGACAATAAAAAAGTAGTTAAAGAAATAATGGCTCTTGTTAGTTTGACTAAAAAAAACGGGTTGTCTTGCAAGATGTGCAAAAAATATAATAAAGGAGTTTTAAGCATGTGTTCTTGCATGTTTGAAAAAAAACCAAGATAAAATGATTGTTAGGGATATAGTAAATTTTGATAGTTGGGGGAATTTCCTAATACGTCAACTATCTTGGGGATTGAAATGATTGTGGTGGATATAGAAACTAGTGGGGTGGATTTTGAGAGATCGGGAATTTTTCAAATTGGGGCGATTGATTTTGATAATTTCCAAAGACAATTTTTTCAAGAAGCGAAAATAGACTCTGCAGATATTGTCTTTGAAAAAGGAAAAAGAAAACTTTTTGAGATAATCGGAAAAACAGAAGAGCAATTAAGAGATAAGAACAAACAAGGTCAAAAAGAGATGTTAAAGAATTTTTTTAAATGGTGTGGGGAAACAAAAATTAAGAACTTTATGTGTATGCATCCTCAATTTGATGTCTCTTTTTTAGAAATTAGAGCAAGAAGATATGGGCTAGAATTCCCTTTTTCTTACAAAGCTTTGGATTTGCACAGTCTGGCAGCATGTAAATATTTAAAGTTAACTGGGAAGTATTTAATTAAAGATAAAAAAAGTGATATGGGTTTGAAAAATGTTGCGAAATTTTGTGGAATTAAAGATGAAAGAGGCTTCCATAATGCTCTTGAAGATGCTAAATTAGAAGCAGAATGTTTTTCAAGAATATTAAATGGAGAAAATCTAATTGAAGACTATAAAAATATCCCCGTCCCTGGATATCTAAAGGAGATAAAATGAAGCGAGTATATTTAGATCATGCTGCAACAACACCGATGGCTTTAGAAGTCTTTGAAGCTATGAAACCCTATTTTACTGAGAAGTTTGGGAATGCTTCTTCTCTTCATGCACTTGGGGGAGAAGCAAGAGACGCGTTAGAAAAAGCAAGAAAACAGATTGCTGATTTTATTGGGGCGAGGTCAAGTGAAATCATTTTTACTTCAGGTGGAACAGAATCTGATAATTTAGCTATTATGGGAGTTGCATTTTCAGATAATGCTGCATTTGGCACAAAGGATCAGAAAAACCATATTATCACAAGCAAGATAGAGCACCCTGCTGTCAGGGAAACTTGTAAGTATTTAGAAAAAATGGGTTGGAAAGTAACCTGGCTCGATGTTAATGAAGAGGGATTAGTTAATCCAAAAGATGTTGAAAAAGCAATTACTAAAGAAACAATTCTTGTTAGTATTATGCATGTCAACAATGAAATAGGAACAATCCAGCCAATAGAAGAAATTGGAAAAATATGCAAAAAACATAAAATTTATTTTCATACAGATGCTGTTCAAAGCTATGGTAAGTTAGATCTTGATGTCAAGAAAATGAATATTGATTTGTTAAGTGTTTCAGGGCATAAAATTTATGGGCCAAAAGGGGTTGGTTTTCTTTATATTAATCAAAATGTGAAAATTGTTCCAATTACACATGGCGGAGGACATGAAACAGGTTTAAGAAGTGGAACAGAAAATGTTTCAGGAGCTGTAGGGATGGCAAAAGCAACTGAATTATGTAAAGCAAGAATTAAATTTGAAACTGAAAGACTGAGAAAATTACAACTGAATATTATTGATGAACTTTTGAAAATGCCCGGAACTAGATTAAATGGCTCAAAAGAAAAAAGAATTTATAATAATGTTAATATCTCCTTTGAAGGTGTTGAAGGAGAAGCATTGTTGCTAAGATTAGATGAAAAAGGGATTTGTGTCTCAACCGGAAGTGCATGCTCTTCAAAAAGTTTAGAACCAAGCCATGTTCTAAGTGCAATAGGATTAAAGCCAGAACAAGCTCATGGAAGTTTGAGACTAACTTTGGGAAAAGACAACACAGGAGAAGATATAGATTATGTAATAAAGACAATCAAAGAGATTATAAATTCACTGAGGAAAATAAGTCCTTTTGGGAAGGGGTGGTAACAGCCCTATACGTGTTAATAATTGGATTGGAGATTGTGAAATAAAATAAAGAAAATATAAAAAATATCAAGAATGGTAAAGAAAAAAATAAATAAAGCAGAAAAGAAAGAAGTTATTACTAAGAATATGACTTTTCATGAAATCATAACTAGATTCCCAGAAACTGGACAAGTTTTTATGAAACATAATATGTTCTGTGCAATGGGATGTCCAATGGCTATGGAAGAAACCTTGGAAGAAGGGGCTTTAGCTCATGGAATTGAAATTCATGAACTACTTAAGGAGCTAAATCAATCAATAAAAAGATAAAAATAAAGGAACGAGAATCACACATAACCCTTATAACAAGTAAATAACATATAAATTACAAAGATGGCAAAAAAAGCAAAAAAACCAAATACTTTGAAAAAAATTGAAGAAAAAATATTGAGCATAGCTGTGCATCTTGCCAAAGAAGGAGAGGGTGCATTGTTTGTCATAGGGGATAAGGTAGATTACAGCATTTTGATAAAACAAAAAGTCAAGAATTTCAATCTTTTTGACAAGGGAGCTGAAAAAATACTTAAGAGCATAGCGGCAATTGACGGTGCAGTCATAGTTGATACGCAAGGAAATGTCTTGGCATATGGTGCTATGATCAGGAAGACAAAGCCTTTTGTAGGTTATGGGACAAGGCATGCTGCTGGATTCACTGCTTCAATGAAAGGAAATACTTCGATTTTATGTTCCGAAGAAGAACATAAAGTCAAGATATTCAAGAATGGGAAACTCATTATGCAGATTGATGGCTTGCAAAAAAATGTTGAAAAGGATATACCTCGGATCAGCGCAATTCTGGAATCAGTTGGGGCAGGGGTTGTAGGTACAATCGGGGTAGCTGCTTTGGCTCCTGCTTTGGGTATCGCATTGATTCCGGGCGTCATAGTCTTTGGTGCGGGGTATTATGCTGCCAAAGCAATAATGAGAAGAGCAAAAAAAGATGATTTAAGATCAAAAAGATAAAAGTTAAGTGTAAAAATTATCTCTGATTTCAATAGCGAAAATAAATCGGATAGAGAAAATAAAGACAAAATCTATTAACATAAAGGTAAAATGGTCCAATACAACGAAAAAGTAATGCAACATTTTTTGAAACCAAAGAATGTTGGAAAAATAGAGAATCCAGATGGAATTGGGAAAGTCGGGAATATGACTTGTGGGGATATAATGTATGTTTATATCAAAGTCAAGGAGATCAAGGGAAAAGATATAATCGATAAAATAAAATTCCAAACATTGGGGTGTGCTGCTGCTATTGCTACCTCCGATGTTATAATTGAATTAGCCAAAAACAAGACGATTCAAGAAGCTTTGAAAATAACTAATAAAGATGTGGTCAATGAGCTAGGGGGATTGCCCGCAATTAAAGTGCATTGTTCATTGCTTGCAGAACAAGCATTAAGTGAATCGATTTATGATTATATGAAGAAAAAAGGAAAAAAGATTCCTAAAGAATTAGAGGAGAGACATAAGAGAAATCAAGAGCATGAAAAGAATTTTGATGATAAATTCAAGTGTGGGGATAAAAAGTGAAAATAAGAACGTTTGCATTTGATTTTGAGGGTGTTATTGCTAAGTATGACGGAAAATTTATCAGGGGAATAGCAGGAAAACCGAATAAAAATGTTGTTGATGCGATAAAAATTTTAAAAAAACAAGGACATAAAATTTTAGTTTACTCTACTCGTGGGGATTCTTTTCTTAAGGAATATTGTAAAAGGTATAAAATCCCAATAGATTACTTTAATGAAAATCCCTCTTATAAACAAGAGAATAAAGGAAAACCTCTTGCATCAGTTTGTTTAGACGATAGTGCTGTTGGTTATAAAGGTCAAACTACTAAGAAAATTGTTAGTTTATTAAATAATTTTAGAGTTTATTATAAAACATAATCATGAGAAATAAATACGTTGGATTGTTGATAATTGGGATGGCAGTAATAATCGGCGTAATTGTCATTCTTTTTAATACTGCTTTGACCACTATTGTTGACACAAGCTGTTCACATGGAACCACTTGCCCGATGTACGGAACAATCAGGACCCAGACCTATACTTCTATAGCTTTGATTGCAGTAATTATTGTCATTGGTTTAGTTTTATTGTTTTCCAAGGAAGAAAAACAGATAGTTATCAGGAAAGTGAAGGAAAAAATAAGTGAAAATCAAAATAACCACTTGAAAAATAAAGAGCAGAACTTAGGATTACTTGATCAAGAAGAAAAAAAAGTTTATCAAACACTATTAGATAATAAAGGAACTATTTTCCAGTCTGATCTTGTAGAAAAATCAGGGTTTGATAAAGTCAAAGTAACCCGGATTTTAGATAGGTTAGAGGGAAGACAACTTATCCAGAGAATGCGAAGGGGAATGACCAATGTTGTGTTGTTGAAATAGATATCTAGAAATTAAAGTTTTATTCTTCTAAAAGAGATTCCACCTACAACTGTGATGACTATTGTGAAAGCAATTAAAACTAGTAAACAGATTAAGGGGTTTATCTGGGAAGTGCCAAGAAGACCGTATCTTATGCCTTCAACACCATAGGTTACGGGATCAATATAAGCGAGTATTTGCAAGAATTTTGGTGCTGAACTTAGAGGGAATAATGCACCTGAGAGCAGGAATAAAGGCATAATCAAGAAATTCATTATTAATTGAAAACCCTGCATATCTTCCATTCTTGAGGCTATAGTGATTCCTACTGCTGTTAAAGACAGCCCAATCAAAATCATGAATACGAGAGCAACAATAATCCCTAAAAGATTTATGTGGGTTCCAGTGATTATCAAGCCCAAAATCAAAATCAATGTGCCTTGAATCAGTGAAGTTGTTGCCCCACCAAGAGTCTGTCCTATCATAATACTTGTTCTAGAGACAGGAGCTACCAGAGTTTCTTTTAAAAAACCAAACTGTTTATCCCAGATTACCTGAATTCCTGAAAAAATAGATGTAAAGAGAATGGTCATAGCAATTATTCCTGGAAAAACGAAACCAAGATAATTGCTTTGAATTCCAGGAAGTGCTATTGATTTTAAACCAAAACCAAGGATAACTAAGAAAAATAATGGCTGGGCTAAACTTCCAATTATTCTGCTCTTACTTCGTAAATATTTTTTTACATTTCTCAACCAGAGGGTGTATACCGCTGTCATTTTATCTCTTTTGATGCATTCTTCCTCTAAAACGCATTCTGTCGGAAGCAGATGATTCTTGTTCTCGAATAGTTTTTCCAGTGAAATACAAGAAAACATCTTCTAAAGTTGGTTTATTTATTGATATGGAGAGAATTTTTATCTTACTTCTGTTTGAAATTTTCATTATTTCAGGAAGAACTTTTTCAGCATGATCTACATTTATTGTAATAAAGCCGTCATGTTGTTTAATGTTTTTGCACCATCTACATTTTTCTAAGAAAATATCTAGTTTTTCTTTATTTTCAGTTTGAATTGAGATTAATTCACCACCAATTTGTTTTTTTAGATTGTTTGTTGTATCTATAGCAATTATTTTTCCATGGTCTATTATCGCTACTCTGTTGCATAATTTGTCTGCTTCATCCATGTAGTGTGTTGTCAAAAGAATAGTCAGTTTCTTTTCTGTATTCAATTTTTGGATGTATTCCCAAATTTTGTTTCGGGTTTGGGGGTCTAAGCCAAGTGTTGGTTCGTCGAGGAACAGAACTTTTGGCTCATGCAATAAACCCCGAGCAATTTCTAGCCTACGTTTCATTCCTCCGGAAAATGTTTTTACAAGATCATTTTTCCTAGTGTCTAAATCAACTAATTTTAATAATTCTAAAATCTTTTTCTTCTTGGTTAGTTTTGAAACATCATAAAGTCTGGCATGAAAATCCATGTTTTCATAGGCGGTTAATTCATCATCTAAAGTAGGATCTTGAAAAACCATGCCAATTGATTTTCTAACTTGATTTTTTTGTTTGATAATATCAAAGTTATTAACTAGTGCAGAACCATTTGTTGGAACTAGCAAAGTAGACAACATAGACAAGGTAGTTGACTTGCCAGCACCGTTAGGGCCTAAAAATCCAAAAATTTCTCCTTCTTCTATGCTGAAGGAAATATCATTTACAGCAACAAGTTCCTTAAATTTTTTAGTCAAATGATCTATCTTTATTATCGTCATTTTTTAATTATCGATCTGAGGTTTATAAACTAATTGTCTGAAACTAGTTACAAACAATGATTTAAAAGGCGTTTCTTTTTAATAAATTGTGCTTTTGCGCAAGAGCAAAACATTTTATGGGGCTCTTGTGTGAGATACTAATCAAAAATGAAAATAAAACTGAATATCAAGGGGATGCATTGTAACTCATGCGCAATGGGGATTGAGCAAGAACTTGAAAATAAGGTTAATAGAATTAGTGTGAATTTTTCAAGCGAGAAAGCAGAAATTGATTTTAATCCAGAGAAGATAACTGAAAAAGAAATTAAAAAAGAAATTGAGAACTTAGGATACAAGATAACATGAACGAAGAAAACAAACCAGAGAATATGAAAACAATAGAGAATGTGAAACAAGGAAAGAAGACATGGGGGATATTTGCAACTCTTTTTATTGTAGTTTTAGTTATCATTCTCTTTTATCTTATTAAACCAAGCATCCCTGAATTAAAACTTCCAGATGTAGGTGAAAAAACAAGCTTGGTATTATTATTTACTGCGGGGATATTAACTGGATTTCATTGCATTGCGATGTGTGGAGGTTTTGTTGTTTCTTATACTGCTAAGAATCTAGAGAAAGGGCATAAGGGATTTAAACAACATCTAGTTTATGGTGGAAGCAAGGTAGTATCTTACACAGTCATGGGGGCAGTATTTGGATTAATTGGGGGAGTGATTGCATTCTCTGCGGGGTTAAGGGGATGGGTTGCGATTTTAGCAGGAGTATTCATGATTTTTTATTCATTAAGTATGTTTGGCTTGAAGTTTTTTCGAAAATTACAATTTAATCCCCAATTTTTATCAAGATTTGCCAGCAAAGAATCTAGAAAATTTAGCGGACCATACTCTAGGCCCCTAGTAACCGGGCTGTTGAATGGTTTATTCATAGCATGTGGGCCTTTACAGGCAATGTATCTTTATGCTGTTGGCACAGGGAGTTTGATTAGTGGTGCTGCCAGTTTGTTTGCGTTTGGATTAGGGACTTTACCAGTTATGATTGGTTTTGGGAGTCTTGCAAGTGTGATAAGTCACAAGACTACTGGGAGAATATTAAAGGTATCTGCAATAATTGTACTAATCCTTGGGTTGATTATGTTAAATAGGGGACTGGATTTAACAGGCAGTCAATTCAGCTATAATTCTATTAAAGCAGGCATTGTGGGAGATTCTGCTACTAACTCTGTTGGAATAGTCAATGGTTCACAGGTGGTAGATATGCAAGTAGATGCTTCGGGCTATTTGCCTAGCTCTTTTGTTTTGCAAAAAGGGGTTCCTGTAAAATGGAATGTCAATGTTGTGGAATTAACCGGATGTAATCAAGAGCTGGTGATGAATGCCTATAAGGTAGATGTTAAATTGAAGCAAGGATTAAATGTGATTGAATTTACTCCAGATAAGACTGGGACAATAGTCTTTACTTGTGGAATGGGAATGTTAAAGGGGAGTTTTATTGTAACAGCTAACGGGACTGCAACTCCGCAGCAAATTGCTTCTGTTTCTCCCGAATCTTCGGGGGGAAGTTGTGGAGCGTCTAGCGGAACTTGTAGTTGTGGTGGATAATTTTAATTAAATTTTAGGAGGTAAAAATGAAAAACATGACTTGTTTTATTTGTCATCAGAAAGTGTATAGCGAACTTGGAAAGGGTTGTAAAATGTGTGGCATGACTTTAGAAGATGAAGCAAAAGATTTTTGCTGTCAAAAATGTAGAAAACAATATCTAAAAATTAGAGAATCATAAAACTTGTATATAAAATGATAAAAAAAGTGTTTGAGCTTCAAGGAATGCATTGTGCTAGCTGTGCGGCTAATATTGAAAGGACAGTCCAAAAAATAAAAGGAATAAAAAATGTTAATGTGAATTTTGCTGCAAGCAAGCTTTATGTTGATGTGGAGGATGAGACTGCAGAGAGTAAAGTTATAGAAACTGTAAAGAAGTTAGGATATTCGATCTCAGATTCGGAATTAAAAAAAAATTTTAAAAATAAATTAGATGAATCTGATTTTTGGAAAAACAGGATGACTTGGGCCTGGGTTTTTACTATTCCCAGCGCAATAATCATGTTTTTGTCTAGAATTTTTGAGATTATGATTTTTCCTGATAAAATCATGACAATTATTCTTCTTATTTTGGCATTTCCAGTTATTTTTATCTTTGGTTTTAAAACAATCAAATCAGGATTAAGGGGTTTTACAACCATGCAGTTTAATATGGATTCTTTAATTATGTTGGGTACTGTTATTGCTTTCTTGACTGGATTATTCAGTTTGTTCTTCTCAATCCAAGATTATTCTGGAATCTCTTCGATGATCATGGCTTTTTTCTTAACCGGAAAATTTGTTGAATCAAGAGCAAGGGGAAAAGCTAGCCAGGAAATCAAGAAGTTGTTGGAATTAGGGGCTAAAAAAGCAAGGATTTTGAAAGGAAATAAAGAATTGGAGATGGATATTTCTGAGATAAAGTTAAATGACGTGATGATAGTCAAGCCAGGAGAAAAGATTCCAACTGATGGGGTTGTTATTAGGGGTGAAAGTTCTGTTGATGAAAGCATGATTTCAGGAGAGAGTATGCCTGTCGATAAAATAAAAGGAAGTTTTGTTATTGGGGCAACTGTTAATCAGGATGGAATTCTATACATTAAAGCAGCTAAGATAGGAAAAGATACTTTTTTATCGCATATTATAAAACTTGTTGAAGAAGCTCAAGGATCTAAAATCCCGATTCAAAAACTTGCTGATAAAATAACAAGTGTTTTTGTTCCTGTTATTTTAATTATTTCGTTACTAACTTTTTTTAGCTGGCTTTTTTTGTCTAATTTTGGTTTAAGCAGAGCTCTTGAAGTTGCTATTTCTGTTCTTGTAATTGCTTGTCCATGTGCATTGGGATTAGCTACCCCCACTGCTTTGATGGTTGGAACGGGGATAGGTGCTAAAAAAGGTATTTTAATCAGGAAAGGTGAAGCTATCCAGACTATGAAAGAAGTCAAGATAATTGTTTTTGATAAAACAGGGACAATAACTAAAGGAAAGCCCGAAGTCAGAGAAGTTTTATCTAAAGACAAAGAAAAAATGCTAGAAATTGCTTCCAGTTTAGAAAAATTATCTGAACATCCTGTTGCAAAGGCAATTGTGGGATATGGGGGATTAAAAAAATTCAAACAAGTCAAGGGATTTAAGATTATAAGGGGAAAAGGAGTTGAAGGAAAGATTAATAATAAAGATATTCTTATTGGGAATTCCTTTTTAATGAAAGAAAAGAAGATTTCTTTGAAAAATTATGAAGATAAGATAGAGGAATTTGAAAATAAAGGGTATACTACCATGGTTGTTACAGAGAATAAAAAGGTTCTGGGGATTATTGGTGTTGCTGATGCAGTCAAAGAAGATTCTTTCAAGGCGATTTTAGAATTAAAAAAAATGAATTTCAGGACAATCATGATTACAGGAGATAACGAGAAAACAGCTAGAGCAATTGCAAATCAGGTGGGAATCAATGAAGTTATTGCAAATGTTCTTCCAGAGGAGAAATCAAGGAAAGTAGAACAATTGCAAGAAATAGGGATGGTTGCTTTTGTTGGAGATGGAATAAATGACGCCCCCGCTTTAAAACAAGCTAATGTTGGAATTGCTCTGGGAACAGGGACAGATATTGCCATAGAGGCAGGGGATATCATACTGACAAGAGGAAATCTTATGGGGGTTGTTTCTTCAATAAAACTTTCAAGAGCTACTTTCAGAAAAATCAAACAAAATTTATTCTGGGCTTTTGCCTACAATTCAGTTGCTGTCCCAGTGGCAATAGCAGGATTATTGCATCCAGTGATTGCTGAAATTGCTATGGCCCTTTCTTCGATTACTGTGGTAAGTAATGCTAATTTGTTAAGAGGGGCAAGAATTTAGAAAAAAGAAAAAATACCTCCAGAAAATTTTTAGATTTTCTAGAGACTAAAAAAATAAATTTTTTAACAATTCGGATAGATTTTCTGATTACCTATTTCAATAAGATGCTTCTATCTTCATCTCTTTTCTTTGAGATTCTTCTACTTGCATTCATTAAACTAGGATATAGGGCACTTGCTGCATTTCCTGTGAATCCAAGACTTTTCATAACTTCTACATAATCTTGTGAATTCAATTTTTTGCTAGGCATAACTCCAAAATACAAAGAAGTATCTTTTGATTCTCTCTTAGCTTCAATCATTCCATTTAGGATTTTTCCATAGGAAGGATATCTCTCTGAGAAATCATCAACAGCTTCTCTTATGGTTCTAGCTTTTTGAGTACTGTATTCTTCTTCAACTCGGGCATATACTCTTTCACCAACATAATCATTGTCATGTTCCGATAAGTCCATATGCTCTGCTAGTTTTTGTTTGGTTCTTGTTAATTTGCTTGAAAGACTAGACATGGGAATGCTTAATCTATCAGTTGCAATTAATTCTATTATCTGTTTTTCTAATTTTTCTGTCATTTTAACCTCCTGTTAAATTTATTATTTCGCTCAATATACTAGATACAAAAATGTATTTAGATTTGTGTGGTGATATTTACCTCCACATTAGAAAAATATATAAACAAGTAAATATCTCAAGTTTATGGTAAATGAATTGAAAGAAGCGGGTTTAACTGAGAATGAGTCTAAAGTCTATCTTTCATTATTAGATCTTGGGCCTAGTTTAGCTGGAGAAATTTCAAGGAATAGCGGTTTGCATAGAAGAACAGTTTATGATACTACTGAGATGCTGATTAAAAAAGGTCTTGTGGGATATATTCTCAAGAACAATAGGAAATTGTTTCAGGCAGTTAATCCCAGCAGGATTATGCAAATTATAAAAGAGAAAGAAGATATACTTGGTCCGTTTATCCAAGATTTGGGATTTAAATATCTTAAAACAAAGGAAAAAGAAGAAACAAATTTTTATAAAGGCAAGGAAGGGTTGAAAAGTATTTTTGAGGATCAGCTGAGTAACAAAGAAATATTGATTCTTGGAGCTTCTTCAAAAGCATATGAAACCCTAAATTTTTATTTTAAGTGGTATGACAAAGCAAGAAAAGAGAAAAAAGTAAGGGTGAGGATAATTGCAGAGGACAGGGAGATGAAAAAAATTCCTTTAGCTGAAATAAAATATCTTCCTAAAAAGTATTCAAGCCCGGTTGCTGTTAATATTTATGGAGATAAAACTGCCATAATTCTCTGGGCCAAGAAACCAATTGCGATTGTTATAAAAAATAAAGAGATTGCAGATGGTTATCGGAATTATTTTGAGTTAATGTGGAGAATTGCCAAAAAATGAAAATCTTTTAGTCCCATTGTTTTAGTGCTTGAGCAAGTTCTTTGTGATTTAATGCGTAGTCTTGTAGAGAAATTCCATTTAAAGTTGCATTAACAGCTTGTCTGCATGCTCTTGAACCAGCGATTGTTCCCATCTTATGTCCATGAATGCCGCCGCCAAACTGCAAGATGATGTTTCTTCCGAGATGATTTATTAAATATGGGGCATGAACTGGATTTAAACCTCCTGAGCAGACAGCAAAAACTGGTTTTATCTTGCCCCAGTTTTGTTCCAACATATGGCCCCCTTTTATGAAGAAAAGTCCTTTTTTTGGCATAATCATTGATTCTTCTATTTCCTGGTCAATAATGGGGATTTCTTCTTTTCCCTGCATTTTTCCAATCATTGTTCCGATATGCAATTGATCTACTCCTATTAGTCTTGATATTTTTGATATGGTTAACATTGAAATTCCATGTTTTCTTTCTCTAGTTAATGCTGCGTGGCCTGCCCTATGGGCATGAATAATCAATTTCAGATCATCATTATAATTCCGAACAGTTTGTAAAGAACTCCAGCCCATTGTTAAAATGTCTACCATCGTGCAAATTCCTCCATGGTCTTTAACGAACTTCATCCTTCTTAACATCTCAAATGTTTCAGCGGTGATGTTGGGCATGTACATCTTTTTCTCACCAGTAATTTTTTCAGCTTTTTCCTTAGTTTTTAGGACTTCTATAACTCTGGTTCTGAATTTATTGAACTTGAGACTTGAAAGATTCTCATCATCTTTTACTATGTCACAGCCACCAATCCAGGCATTGTAAGCTACTCTTGCCTGTTCTTTTGGGTGCAAACCTACTTTTGGTTTGACTATTGTTCCTACTAATGGCCTGTCAATTATCTTGAGTTTTTTTCTAATTCCAAGAATTCCATATTCTGGGCCTTTAAAACTATTGATTATTTTTTCTGGAAAATGTATATCTAATAATTTTAAGTTATCTACAATCTTCATCCCGAATATATTCCCAGCTATGCTTGAAAGTATTTGGGGCATGTTCCCTGGTTCAAATAAATCAATAGGGTAAGCTATTTTGAAAATCCTGTTTTTACTATTAATTTCATAAACTTTTGCAGCAAGTTTTCCTGTTTTTTTTGTAGATGTAGTAACATTTGTCCAGGTTCCGACAGAAGATTCAGATGCGACTGCTCCAGCTGCTCTTTTTAGAGTCTGATTTTTAGAGGGATCTGCGTAGAACTCACAGATTAAATCAGATTTCCTTGGTGTGTAATTTAAGTGAACATAATCCTCGTATTGCATTTTACCCTCTTTTTTATACTCAAATTATGTTTAGGAGATTTAAAAATGTTTTTAAGTTAGTTGTATTTAGGATTTTATGAAACCAAGTGAATTTGAACTTAAAGTAAAAAAGACCATCAAAAAGTACAATCTTGTTTCGAAGAATGACAAGATTGTTGTAGCAATGTCTGGAGGCAAGGATTCTACTGTTGTAACTTATCTTCTTAGAAAATTTGGATATAATGTCCATGCAATCCATATCAACCTGCTTATGGGAAAATGGAGCGATGAAAATGAGCTAGATGTCAGAAAGTTTTGTCTTGAACATAAGATTCCATTGCATGTCTACGATGTAAGAAAAGAAATCGGTTATGCTATGTGTTATGTCAAATCTGTTTTAAAAGAAAAAGCCAAATTAAGACAATGCACTGTTTGTGGGATAATAAGGAGGTGGATTATCAATAAAAAATCTCGTGAGCTTGGGGCAGACAAGATTGCTACAGGCCATAATCTTGATGATGAAGCTCAGAATGTTTTCATGAATCTCATGCATGGAAATCCGATGCTTGGGATTAATCTTGGACCTTTGACTGGAAGTATCAAAGATAAGAAATTTGTCGCGAGAATAAAACCTTTGTATTTCATGAAAGAGAAAGATGTTGAACTTTATTCTAGAAAAAATAACTTTCCTGTCCTTTATCAAAGATGCCCCTGCGTTGTTGGAGCTTTGAGGCATAAGATAAGAAAAGAATTGGACATCCTCGAAAAAGAAAATTCCAACTTGAAAGAAAATTTGGTCTTGAATTTTCTTGATATTCAAAAAGAGATGCGGAAAAAGATTATTGGAAAATTAGTTTACTGCAAGGAGTGCGGTGAGCCTTCTAGGAATGAAGTTTGTAAGGTTTGTTCTATGCTAAAAAATTTAAGAGCAAATTAAATCAGGTTACGCCTGCGTTTTTTGCTTGTCAAAGGAAAGAGAATACTACCTCTTCCACTTCTGTTCCAACTTCTCTTTGTTCTTGAGATGCATGAGATATTGTATTTCATAGTTTTTAAGGCCTAAATTTGTTAACATCAAAATTTCTCTTTGTTGTCCTTTGTCCAGTCTAGGCATTTTTGAACTTTTTCCAGTTATGTATCTTAAGAGTTGTTTTGTATCTTCTGTTTGATCTCCGGTCAGATTTTGTTTGTGTTGAATCTGCATTTTTTCACCTCCAAAAACACTAGAGACTTGGTTTTTAAATCAATTGTGAAAAGGAGATACATAATCAAGATATAGAATTCAAATTCATAAAGTTTTTAAAGTGAAAAAAGTTTTATCGAGGATGGGATTAATTCTGCCTCCACAGTGGTTTTTTGCGCCTGATTTGATAATAGATTTTTTTAGTTTTATCATACTTGTAGCTTTTACTATAACCAGCTGGAGTTATTATAAGTTAAGCAAAAACAAGAGCTTCTTTTATCTAGGGATATCTTTTTTGCTGATTGGTTTAGGCGAATTCTTTGAGATATTCATGAACCTTAAGATTTACTATGATTTGACTAGCTTTTTCCATCTTGGAAATGTAATAATCGCCTCTAGGGCTACAAGGCCATTGGAGATAGTGAACTATGTGGCTGGCTTTTTTTATAGGCTATTTGCTTTGTTAGGGTTTTATTTTTTATATAACAATTCAAAAAAGAACAATAAAGTTTCAAGATTAAATCATTTGATAGTAATCTACTTAATCATGGTATTGGCAATATTGACTTCAGTGGCATTTCATTTCTTCGCTGCTACAGCTGCCTTATTCTCTTTAATCATTTCCTTTAATTACTATCGTGTTTATAGAAAAGTAAATTTAAAAAGATCTTTAGTTTTGTCAATCGCTTTCATCATTCTGTTCATAAGCTATATGCTGCTTGTCTTTGTGGCTATAAATCCCGCAACATATATACTGGCGGGCTTGCTCCAATTAGTAGCATTTATAATCCTCTTGTATCTAATGATAGTCATATTTTACCATGGTAAGAGACTCAAAAAGAACTAGGGTAGATATTATTCTGGATATGCTTAAATGCATTTCTGAAAAAAATGGGCAGATAAAACCAACGCATTTAATGTATAAATCTAATCTTTCTTATGCTCAAATGAAGGCGTATCTAGGGGAAATGAAGAGCAAAGGACTGGTGAATGAGACTTTTGAGAAAGAGAAGAAACAGATTGCTATAACCAAGAAAGGAAAAGACTTTTTAACTAGCCTTTTGCAGATGAAAGAGTTCCAGAAGACTTTTGGGTTATAAATTTTCAGTTTTTATGTGGTTTGTATGTTTTTGTTCTAGAAGGATGTTTCGAAAATGTGGAGCATCATAAATTATAGATATAAGTTTAAAAATCTTGTATGTTTAGAATAAACATGAGAGAATTCATCTATTTTTCATCAAAAGCATGTACAACAGGGAATTTTGATGATTCAAGATTAAAAGATGCTGGAAGAATGGATATTGTGTGCCATTTTGTTATTAATAGCTTTTTTGTCTCAAATGCAATAAGGCCAGAAGTAAGGCTTCATCTTGTTTTTTATGGACAGCCAGATCCACCAAAACACATTATATTGGAGATAAATGAAAAAAACAAAGATTTTTTTTCTAAGAAAGATGTTGCTGGATTAATCAAGAAGATGCTTTACAAATACAAGAAAGGCCAGAAAATAGAAGTTTTTGATTCATGTTTCATTGAAAGAAAAAGTTTTCTTGATGTTGTTGAGGATTTAAAGAAAGAAGGAAAAAGCATTTACTTGTTAGATGTTAGTGGTGAACAATTGAGAAATGCTAAACTTGACAATAACTCTGTTTTTGTTCTTGGAGATCATGAAGGAATCCCAAAACAGGAGAAGAAATCTGTTGAAAAAATTACCCAGAAGATTTCTTTGGGAAAAGTTATGTATTTTGCAAGTCAATCACTTACCCTCTTGCAGAATGAACTTGATCTGCGAGCAAAGTAAATTAAAATAAAAACTAAGTTAAATAAAGTTCTTCATCGCAGAGTTCATCTAATTCAGCTTCTTGCTTTTCTAAATCTTGAATCTTCTGTTTTTTCAAATCAGCAAATTCTAATTCAGATTCCATTTTTTTGGGGTTAGCTATGCTGCTTGTGCTGAAGATTTGGATGTTCTGAAATATTGAGATTCTGCAAATGTTCTGACACTCATTTCGCCATATTGTTTTACATAATTGGTTAAACCTCTTAACAGGCTTCTCACTATCTTGGATTTTCCAGATTGGTGGGAAAATTGGTAGTGAATCCCAGAAATTTCTAGTGCGGGTGCAAGAACTGAGGTCGCAGGATATCCCCCATACTTCAATAACCATTCAAAATCTACTTCAATTCTGTTGTCTTTGCTAACTTTTATGACTGGTTCTCCTAATTGATTAACTGTAACGCTTTGGTCCAAGGTTTTCATTTTTATACCTCCTAAAATTTAATTTCAAAATTTTTGATTTATTTTTTTGATTTTTTATTTAATTTTCTTGTTGGGTGAATCTGAAATTGTTCTAAGATAAAATCGAGGAGATTAATTAGAATTCCAATTGAAGATCCAACCAGTAATCCTAGAACTGGTTTGTTAAATGGGATACAGATTAAGATGGAAGCAGTGGTGTATTCTATCAAAATTGCTAATCTTGTCCAGATTCCACTTTTTTTTCCTTTAAATAAATGGATTGTATGATAAATTGCTGTAATCCCAAATAAAACTCCAAACATACTTGAAAGAATTCCTGGTAGAGTTACAAGAGTCCTATCTTGATACATCCTCTCCATGGAATTTTTTGTTTCTTCAGGAGTTCCTTTAACCATTTTGTCTCTAATGGGTTTAATGATTAGTTGTATATAAGAATATGTGAGAAAATAAGGAATAATATGCCTAAAAAACCAAAAAGTATTTAAATAGTGGAATGTTTGTTCCATAAATAGAAGATAATCGGAAAAATGGAATTAAGAATCGACGATAAAGATAATAAGATAATACGTGCACTAAGAGAAGATTCTAAACTTTCAACTAGCAAGCTTTCAAGAAAACTAAATCTGCCTATAACTACTATACACCACAGAATCAAGAAACTTGAGCAAAACAAAGTTATAAAAAAGTATACTATTGATATTGATGAAATCAAATTAGGAAGAATGGTTCAAGCATGGATTTTAATCAGTGTTGGAAAAGACCACATAGAGGGAATTGGCAAAGATCAAGATATGATTGCAAAAGAGATTTTGAAAGTAGAAGGGATAACGCAAGTTTATACCATTACTGGTCTAACAGATATTCTAGCGAAAGTAAGGGTGAATAGCATAAAAGATTTGAATGAGTTTCTGATAAAAAGATTGAGAAAAATGGAAGGGGTAGAAAGAACACAGACCTCTATTGTTTTAAATGAGTTTGATAAGTAGTTGTGTTTTATGATATAAATACTTAAAAATCGATTATTCTAGGGGATTTATGAACTTAGAAAAAATCTTGAAAAAAGCATCGCTCTCATTATACCCCACGCCGTTTGAACTAAATTCTCATGAAATTGATAAAATCTTACTCTGGAGAACAAGATATTTTTTAAGAAAGGGCAATTTTAATATTTTTTCGAAAATAGAGATAGAGACTACAACCGAATGCAACAGGGCTTGTTCTTATTGTCCAAATTCTGAATACAAAAGAGAAAAAAGATTGATGCCTGAAGAATTATTCAAAAAAATAATTTTTGATTTAGAGGTCATGGATTATGTGGGAGTTGTTGCGCCCCATCTTTATGGAGAACCTTTATTAGATACTAGACTTCCTGAATTAATCTCTTTTACTAGGCAAAAACTTCCTAGGGCGAGAATATGGATTTATAGCAATGGCGATTACTTAAATGAAGAGGTTTACTCAAGATTAAGAGAAAGTGGAGTCAATTTGTTTATTGTAACAGGGCATGAAGGAAGAAAACCCGAGAAATTTTTAGAATGGTTTGAAAAATCAGTGAAAGGTGAAAGAAAAGGGATAGTCTACAGGAGACTTGGAATTAAGGCAAATCGTGGAAATGCTTCAGCTGGGGAATATTGTAAAATGCAAAGATGCATCATCCCCAGTAACAATGTTGCAGTTAACGTAGAAGGAAAGTTTCTTGCTTGCTGCAATGATTTTTTTGGAGAATTTGTTTTTGGTGATTTAAGAAATGAGAGCTTGTCACAAGTCTGGTGTTCCAAAGATTATCAAGATTTTAGAATAGATTCAAGAAAAGGCAAATTTTATTTAGATATTTGCAAGAAATGCGGTTTTTATGTCTAATTCTTTAATTTTTAGCAATTTTCCAGAGTAGATCAAAGAAATTTATATTGCTTTTTACAGCTTCTTGACTTTTTATCATAAATCCTAATGGGAGCTCTGTCCAGACAACCGTTACAACTTTATCGCCATATATCAAAATGGTAGAGGGAAAATCATAAGTTTCTGGCAGAAACTTCATAGAGATAAGTTTTAATCCTTCGTGTTTCTTTTTACTTTTCACTTTTTCATTATAAATCATCTTGACATTTATTCTGAACTTTGCTCTTTCTTTATTCCACTCTTTTTGATAAGCTGGAAACATTTCTTGAAACTTACTTTCAGCACCATAGACCAAAAGTTCTTGTTTTTCTTTAAGAATATCTTCAAATATTGACTTTATGCCTTTTTTTCCTTTGAAAATTAAAGCTTCTTCTTTCTGCTTACTTTCTTTGAACTTTGTTTCCAACTCTGGAATCAAAGAATTTAATCTTTCTTCTTTTTCTTTAATAATTTCTTTTAATCTTGATGGACTGACTGGTTCAAACACTTTTCTATTTGCGCTTATAGAATATGTAACAAGCCCTTTAGAAACAAGCCTTTCAAGTGCATCGTAGACATTTGTTCGGTTTATTTCAGCTTGTCTAGTGATTTCACCAGCTAGGGCACTTCCTAAGGTTAATAGTGCAAGATAAACCTTTGATTCTGTTGTGCTTAAGCCGATTTCTTGAAGAATTTCATTATTTATTGTCATGTTATACTATTCTTTCTATTCTCTGGGCATATAAAAATCTTGTGTTTTTGTTGTTGTTAAGATTACAACAAATGTTTAAATAAGTGGGTTTCATATAACTATTATCAAGTGGTGAAAAACAACACTTGATAATTAAAAAATAAATAAAAACAAAGGAGAAAAACAAAATGACAGAAAAAAAAGAACAAACAAAAATTCCACGTATTTTATGGAGAAATCTAGAAAAAGGTCTCCAAAAAACCCATTATAGCACCGTAGGTTTTACTCAATTAGATGAAGCAGGAGCAAAGGGTAAGATTTATTTGGGAACTGAATTAGTTAGATACTCTATTCCGGGTATGGATGATTTTTATGCCACAACTATGTGCCCTCACCCAGAAGATGACGAAAGAATAAGAGCATTACATTCAGAAATAGATAAATTAAGGGGGGAATATCCGGATGCCAAATACTGGAGAGTTTTATACCATGATGAAATTCCTGCCCCGAGTATAAGGGGACGGGCAATTGAAGCGATTGTTTCGCTTTTTAAGGATACAATTAAATAAAACAAGGAGGAAAATAAAATGACCACATTTACAGAAGGATTAGAAAAAATAACTGAGGAAGAAGCACGACAAAAGTGTTTTCTAACGGCAGTAGTTGCACATCATGATATAGATGTCGGACAACTTCATTCCAAGGTAGCGAATGCTAGAGACTTGTTGGAAGCAGAAGGTCTAGAGCCAAAGTATATTGTTCACTACTGCAGTTATGACAATAGATGTACCTGCTATTCAACTGCGATTTTTTCAGATAAACCTGTGGGAGAAACAAAATGAAAGGAAAAATGTTAAATCTTGAGGAAGGATTACAAAATTGCCCCGTTGGTTCTCCAAAACAATTGGATGAATCAAGTGCAAGAGGTAAGGTTTACTTGGAATCAAGCTTAGTAGACTCTACTCTTTGGGATTATTATGTCGACGAAAGAGATTGTTCAGGTAGCAGGGAAGAAAGATTGGCTGATAAACTAGCAGATGCTGTTTTTAGTGAGCGAAATTTTCATTTTAAAGATGCTAGATATTTCAGAATTTTGTCGTTATCCCATCAATCTAGAGAAAGCTATGGTTTACAAACAGAAGCTTTAGTTGCTTACTTCAAGGATTGAAATCTTTTTTCTTTTTTCTTAATTTGAAAGATTTTTAAATCCACATATCTTAACAATCCATGGCACGTGAAGAAGAGATTGTCAAAGAAAGACTGAAAAAAATCGATGAGCTCAGAAAAAAAGGCATTGAACCTTATCCCTATAGTTATGAGAGAACTCATTTAGCTAAAGAATTGCAGGAGAAGTTCAAAGATTTGAAAAATGAGCAAGAGGATAAGACCAAAGTTAAGGTCTGTGGTAGAGCGATGTCTGTAAGAGACATGGGACAAATTAATTTTGTTTCTCTTCAAGATGGAAGTGGAAAGATTCAGCTTGTTTTCAAAGACAAAATTTCAAGTGAGATAAAGAACATTGATACAGGAGATTTTATTGGAGCAGAGGGAACAATTTTCAGAACAAAAAGAGGAGAACTGAGTGTCATGGTCACAAAATCGAATATTCTGACAAAAGCTATTTTGCCTATGCCTGAAAAATTCCACGGGTTGCAAGATGTGGAAGAAAGGTACAGGAAAAGATATCTTGATATATTAATGAATCCAGAAGTAAAAGAATTGTTCATCAAAAAAGCAAAATTCTGGAAGACTATGCGGGATTTTTTAATTGAACGAGGTTTTCTGGAAGTAGAAACTCCTGTTTTAGAAACTTGTACAGGCGGAGCAGCAGCGACGCCTTTCAAAACACATCATAATACTTTAGACGTAGATGTATTTTTAAGGATTTCGATGGGCGAATTATGGCAAAAAAAACTTATGGTAGCAGGATATGAAAAGACATTTGAGATTGGAAGACAGTTCAGAAATGAGGGCATGGACATGGAACATTTGCAAGATTATAGTCAAATGGAATTTTATTGGGCTTATGCTGATTTTAAAGCTGGAATGAATCTTGTTGAAGAATTGTATAAAAAAGTTGCAATGGCGGTTTTAGGAACTTTGAAATTCAAGACCCATGGATATGAGATTGATTTAGGACAAAAATGGCAATTGTATGATTATGAGACTTTAATCAAAGAAAAAACAGGAATAAATATCTACAAAGATGATAAAGATAAGATTCAAGACAAATTAGATAAATTGAAGATGGAATATGATCCTAATGTGGATAAATGGCGATTAGTAGATGTTCTTTGGAAATACTGCAGAACTAGCTTGTCTGGGCCAGGATTTTTGATTAATCAACCTGTTGAAGTGTCTCCTCTTGCTAAAAGGAGCAGAGAAGATAATAAAAAAGTAGAACAATTCCAAGTGATTATAGCTGGAAGTGAGATGGGGAATGGCTATTCTGAACTCAATGATCCAATTGATCAGGAAGAGAGGTTCAAGAGGCAGATGGAACTGAAAGAAAAAGGAGACAAAGAAGCGCAAGAACATGACAAGGAATTTGTTGAAGCTTTGAGATACGGAATGCCACCAACTTGTGGATTTGGGGTTTCTGAAAGATTGTTTTCTTACCTGATGGATAAACCAATAAGAGAATGTGTTATTTTTCCTTTGATGAAGCCATTAGAAGAAGGAAAAAAGAAGTAAAAATGAATTCTAAAGTTTTAATTTCTGACGAAGCTAAAAAATTAGGATTAAAGACAAGTTATGCAATTATTTCTGGAGTTAAGATAAAAAAATCTGATCCTGAACTTGAAAAATTGAAAAATCAAGTGAATATAGTGAGAACAGAAAGAATCGAAGCTATGCGAAAAGCCTACAAGTCATTTAATGTTGATCCCTCCAGAAGAACTCCTAGTGCAGAAGCTTTGATTGAAAGGCTTGAGCAAGGAAAATCGATCTATACTATTAATACCTTGGTTGATGTTTATAATCTCTCTTCTGTTAAAGAAAATCTACCGATGGCTGCTTATGACTTAGGCAAGGTAGTTTGGCCAATTGTTTTAAGAGAAGCTAAAGAAGGGGAGATAATTACCTTAATTGGCGGAAAAGTTAAGAAAACAAAGAAAGGAGAGATGGTTTATGCAGATAAAGAAAAGATTGTTTGTTTGGATTTTAATTACAGGGATTGTGATGAAACAAAGATAACTGAGAAAACAAGAGACGTAATTGTTTTTGTTGATGGATGCGAAGAAATTAAAGACCAGGATGTTCTAGATTCTCTAGACCGAACTTGTGGCCTGATTATTAGATTTAATGGCGGAAAAGTTATTGAAAAAATGATTGTGAAATAGTATTAATTCTAGAATGACATTAACGAAATGTTTAAAAAGTGGATAAGTATTCATAAATCATGTCAAGAGAAATTCCGCTTTATGAAAAAAAGCAGATCGGAACACTTGTTATAGAAACTGTTGACAGATTGTCTAGTTATCAGGCATATGTCAATTCTCTATCTGAACAAGGTTTTTCAAAAAAAGCGTTAAAAATATTAAGGGCGCCAGGAAGAGTTGAGGGTGATTTTGGCAAAACTTCTTTACTGTCTAATATCTGCTTTTATATGGCTTTCCCGCAATTAGTTCCTGCAAAAGTTGCTCCAAAAACTATTAAAGAAAATAATAATTTAGATGTATTAATAGATGAAATGTATAGGGGGACGGATTTTAAGGGAACATTTACCTTCCAATTTGGGGTTGTTCTAAGATCTGCTCCTGATGCTTATAGGGGCAATGGTCAAATTCCAAAAATATTGTGCAGAGAGCTTGGATCAAGAGGGATTAGCATTTGTGGAGGGAAGTTGATTTACTTGGAAGCTTTGAAGTTAGTTCCAGGAAATTCAGAATACGGCATTGCTTTGTCATTAAAGGACATGTCTGGACGAGAACTGCAAGAAAAAAATTTAGTGATAGACCCTGCTGATTTTCATTTTAAAGGGAAGAGGGTGGGGATTTCAACTGCCTCGGTTTATGTGAATATTGGCAGTTGTGAATCGGATTTGGAAAGCAGAAGGCATCTTAATCGCTTTGATGAAACTGATAGAATATGTTCTTCTGTTTGTCATCACTGTGATCATTCTTTTGCAAAAACACGTTGGGTGGGGGGACAAGGAGATTTCGGTTGCTTGGTAGAAGTTATGTTGGATGATGTTATGGACCATGGGAAAATACTTAGTAAGGTAAGGCCAACTAGATTAAGTTAGTTGGGATTAATCGCATTCCGGTTATATACTTAACTTCGCCATCTATATGTGTAGATTATCTTAATTTGATTGATTGTTTTCAGAGAGTTTTTAAGAAAGTCAGGTAAAGCATGACAGTCTATTAATACGTCTCTCGCATTTGGCAAAGTTAAGTATCTAAGAATTAACTTCGCCAGAGATAAGTGTAAATTATTTCGGTTTGATTCTTAGCTTTTGTTTTCGAAGAAATTTCTGAAAATTTAGAACTGACTATGCATAATCTATTTCAACATAACTCGCATTTGGCGAAATCAAGTAGATAAATAGAAAATCTGGTTTCGGAATATTTAAAAAGGGCAAAGTTTTTTGTTAATATCGTCGTTAAATAATATTTAAATCTCAAAGGAGGAAAACAAAAAAATGGCTGAAGCAAAGAAACAATTTGAAGGAAGATGCATGAGATGCAAGGCACAGAAAAAAATTAAAGACCCTGTTGCTACTGAAATCAAACCAGGAACATGGGCAGTTAAGGGCAAATGTGTTGACTGTGACTGTAACATGTTTAAGATTATAGGAAAAATAAAACCAGAATGCTAGGAATTTAGGGTTTTTTATTCAAAGCAATTTTTTTAGTTTTTACATCATCTAAACATGGTAGACTTGGTTGTTAAAAATAAAATCAAAGAGGCATTGCCTAAAGATAAGGGCTTGAGGGTTTCTGTTGAGCTAGCTGATGCTCTGAACAAGAAAATAGAGGAGATTATAAAAAAAGCAGCTGAAAGGGCTTTATCGAATCATAGAACAACTATTCTGCCGCAGGATGTTTAGACATAGTCAAGAACGTCTCTTAAAGATATAATTCGTTCTGAAAATCTTTTATGGGATTTTCTATAAAATTCTGTAGCCATTTCCAAGTATTGTTGGCATTGTTCCAAGTTTATTTTTATTTGGTAAGGATTTATTAAATCCAATAAAATTTCAGCTTTCCTGACGAGTCCTTGTTTTCTCATGATTTTTAAGATAAAAAAGTTTTAAATACATTGTTGTTGTAGAAGATATACAAAAATGAAGAGACTGACTAAACTCAAAACATCTGTAATATAAAAACACGACAGTGAAAAGCTTCTTAGCCAGTAGCAATGTATTTAAAATTATGCTTAATACTTATAGATAAAGTGAAGGATGGCAATTCTGGAACTTAATTGCCATATACAAAAATGAAAAGACTGACTAAAAAAGAGAAATTAAAAAGATTCAAAGAGAGGCATAAGTTAACTAAGAGTTATCAAAAGAATCAGGCAGCCAAAGAATTTAATATTCGATTAAAACTTTGGAAATTGTCCATAATAGAGAGGGATGGGGGAATTTGCCAAAGATGCAATAGGGATTTAAATATCATCAAAGAAAACGGAGAATTTCCAAGGAAGCATCCACACCATATAATCTCTTTTAATAGTGTGAAAAAATATTTTCCTCAGTTAATATTCGATACAAAGAATGGCATATTGCTTTGCGCCAGATGCCACAAAGATTCACCAAATTCAGCACATCAAAGTCCTTTAGAATTTACACTTTGGTTAATGGAAAATAAATCAGAGCAGTATAACTATTTAGTAGGATTCTTAAAACAAGGTGGATGATTGTGGGAAGAATTATGCTATTTCTATTGAAAAAGCTTGACTTCGCCAGCTATAAGTGTAAATTATCTTGATTTGATTGATTGTTTTCAGAGAGTTTTTAAGAAAATCAGGTAAAGCATGACAGTCTATTAATACATATCTCGCATTTGGCAAAGTCAAGATAAAGCGAAAGAATTTAATCTGAAGATAATCTGAACAAAAAGATTTATAAACTTTAGTTAATACTAATAAACTATGGTTAATACCTTTAAACCTAAGTTAACACTTTTGCAGGAAAAGATTTTAAGATATCTTTTTATTAATACAGGGAAATCTTTTACTGCCCGGGCATTGTCAATAGCTTTGCAAGTTTCACCCCCAGCTATTTCGAAGGCATTGCCTGGTTTAGAAAAAGAAAATTTTATTCAGGTTTCTAAAGACAAAGAATCAAAAAGACTTTCTATAGAACTTAACAGAGAAAATATTTTATTGATGGGGATGAAAAGGGCAGATAACTTGAAGCAGATTTATGAATCTGGGCTTTATGAATTTTTATTCAATGAGTTTCCTGGATGTACAATTATTGTTTTTGGAAGTTATTCTCGAGGAGACGATATTTTTAATTCAGATATAGACCTGGCAGTTATTGATTCAAGTGAAAAGAAAGTCAATCTTGAAAAATTTGAAAAGATACTTGGAAAAGAAATAAGAATCAACTTTTATCTTTCATTTAAGGAGATTCATAAAGAACTTAGAACTAATATTTACAATGGAATTATTTTGGTTGGGGGGGTAGAACTATAAATCCATTAAAAACTTTTGAAGAATTTATCAAAGAAGGCATTGTTAAAATCCAAAAGCCAGATATTGTTAGAGCAAAATTTTTAATAAAAGAATCTGAAGAGCAATTATCTGCTGTTAAAGAAATTATCCAGAAAATCGGCATCAACAGCAAAAATTCAAATAGCATAATAAAATTATCTTATGATATTATTATGGAAACAATAAGGGCAAAAATGCTTATTAAGGGGTATAATGCTTTTGGAAGTTATGCCCATGAATCTGAAGTTTCTTATTTGAGAAAATTAAATTTTCCAGAACTAGATGTTCAATTCTTAAATAATCTGAGGTATTCTAGGAATGGGATTGCTTATTATGGTAAAAGGTTTGATATAGACTATGCTCAAAAAGTAATAAGATTTTTATTTTATCTTCGCCCCAAATTAAAATAGAAATGGGTTTGGAGTTCTTAGAACAAAAATGTTTAGAATTTGGGACTAATTCTAAACTTGACTTCGCCATCGATAAGTGTAAAGTATTTTGAGTTGATTGTTTATTTTTGGAGAGTTCTTAAGAAAATCGGATAAAGCATAAAAGTCTTTTAATACATAACTCGCATTTGACAAAATTAAGTATAAAAACAATTGATACTACGAGTCATTACACATACAGATGTAAGAATTTGGCGAAGTCAAGTCTAAACAAAGAAAAAGGTTTATAATCCCGGATTTTGTATTTTATTTATGGCAAATAAAGCTAAAGCAAGCCACATACTTGTGAAAACAGAACAAGAAGCTAAAGACATTTTAGCAAGGATACAAAAAGGAGAGAGTTTTGAAAAACTTGCTCAGGAAAAATCATTATGCCCTTCTAGAAAAAAAGGGGGAAGTCTGGGAGAATTTGGAAGGGGGCAGATGGTAAGAGAGTTTGAACAAGCTGTTTTCAATGGTAAGAAAGGACAAATTGTGATGTGTAAAACACAGTTCGGCTGGCATGTAATAAGAGTTGAAGATATTTGGGGTTAACCCCAAAATCATTTTTCTAACATAGGTTATAGATAAGGTTTTAAAATCATAATTTCTTAATATAATCAAGGGTTCGTAGGTCAATGGCTAGACTCACCGCCTCCAGACTACAGTTTCTCTTTGTAAAGAGAAACTCTAGGAAGGTAGAGAAACCAAAATACTACCTGTAGAAAGCGGTGGATGGGGGTTCGAATCCCTCCGAACCCATAGAACTATTATGTTCAAGAAAGAAAAAGGTTTAAATTCTTAAGAATTCTAAATTTTTATGGAAAATGATCGTTTTAAGGAACATGTCCCTTCATTCTTAATCGGACTTTTATCAGGATTGTTATCTGGCTTATTTTTTGCACTTTATACTGAACTTAAACCCCAAATTTCTAATTCTTGGGAGTTAATTGGAAGTTGTTTTTTTGTTACATTCGTTTATTTTTTAGTTGTTCTCTTTACATATTATTTTATTCTGTTTTTGAAGAATAATGTATTTAAAAAGAAAAGTTTAAATTCTTGAAGAGGGTAGAGAAAGATGATGAAGGTAACTTCTTCTTTGTTTCTTCATCTGCTTTGGATTCTATAAACTTTACCTTATGAACCGTATCATGTGATACTTTGGAAAGTTTTGCAACTTCCTTTAATACATGAACAGCTTTATCATATTTCTGATAACCCTGTTTTGTATGTGTAGATTGGTTTTCCTTGGCGATTGGCTTCAATTTAGAAAAAATCAACTCCCCATTTTTTCATTCATTAAATGTACTTTTATTTTTATGGGCTAAAGGATGTTTACTACCATACTTCCACCAGCCACAAGCAGGACACTTAAGAATAAAATTATTTGTAAAAAAATTTGAATACTCTGGATCCTTATAATTAAATATTTCATTACCGCATTTTGGACAATGCATTCTATTTTTTGTAGGTATCCCCTCTCCTGTTATTTCTTCCTTAAATCCCATAGTGTATTGATATTTAGTAATATATATAAATCTTTTGATGACAAATAATTTTATTTTTGTGTCTTAATGCTTAGGGGAACTCAAATTTTATGAACCCGAGGGTATCATGAGTTTATTCATGATAAATCCTTTTTTTGGCACAAAAAATTATTTAAATTGCAATAAATCCATAATAATAGAGCAAAAAGTTTAAATTCTTGAAAAAATCTTGTATAAGATGGGAGTACAAAAAGATGCGGGGGAGTTATTATTATTCTTTTATGATGAACTTATAAATAAGAATAAAAGACAAGTTGGAACGCAAGAAGTTATCAATGAAACTGGATGGGATAGTAATAAAATAAATCATGCTTATGATTATCTTAATGATCTGAAAATTCTTCTGAGTGGAGGAGGAATAGGGAATATAAACGGTGCTAATCTATTTTTTATTTTAAGATTATTCCCTGAAGCTATAAATATCATAGAAAATCAGCCAGAATTTAAGAAAAATTTTGGATTTGAAGTAAACTTGGGTTTGTTAAAATTTAGTTGGGGAGCAGAAGAAAGATAATTAAAATGGGAATAAAGAGCTTTTTTAATGAAGTAGAAAAGGAACATCAAGAAGCAAGAAAATTAGAACAAAAAACTGAAAAGAAAGAAAATTATTCTGTAAATAAATATGAAAAGAATTCATCTAAGAAGGTAGTATGCATTATTTTTCATATATTAGCATTAGCCAGTTTCATCTGGGCTATGGTCATGTTCTTTGTAGTAAAACCGAGTAATACAACAGAACTAAAATTAGTTATTTTAGGACAAATAAGAGAAATACTTATTGCAATTCTGTTTGAGATTATTGCATTATATCTAAGTAGAAAATAAAAGAAAAAGATTTAAATTCTAGAGAAGATTGAAGAAATATGGTCGAACCATTTGAAGTAAGAATTGTTTCGAAAGAGGAGTATAAAGAAAGAAATGAGAAAAGAAGAAAATTGGATAGATGGTTTATTGTGTTTTTTATTGGTGTTGTTTTAACACTTTATAGTTTGTTACCTTTAGGAGTTTTTCCCCCACTTAAGGGAAATATAGTCATGGGTGTTATCCTCCTTCTTATTGGTCTTGGGTTTCTTTATTTTAGCGTCTTTAAACACTTAATTAGATGGGTAGGTAAAAATAAAAAAAGGTTTAAATCATATTGAGGATTAAACAAAAATGAGTATATTCAAGTGGTTTTTAAAAGAGGATAAACCGTTAAAACCTAAAAAAGAAAAACCTCAAGTTACTAACAAACCAGAAGGAAAATTCTATCTGCCTTATATTGCTTTTTATTGTATTCCAATCTTCTCACCATTAGCTTTTGTCTTAGGTCTAATTGCATTAGATAAAATCAAGAAAAACCCTAACTTAAAGGGAAAAACCTTTGCTCTTCTTGCAGTCATTATCCCCATAGCCTTAATTGGTATAATTATTCTTTCTGCATTAATCGCCTTTGGGATTTTAAATCCTCCAAAATAAAGAAAAACCTTTTAATTATCAGAACCGAACATTTTTATTGAAATTATCCAATCATCGGAATCTCAAAAGGCTTGAGAATTGCTGTGCAATAATTGTATGATGTGCTATTTGTTCCTCTGCCTGGAGTTTCTGTTGGGAAGTTGCCCCATTTGTCATAGCATTTTATGAAATACGTCTTTTCTTTCCAATAAGTTCCGTGTATGTATTCTTCTGTTCCAGCCATCATAACTCCTTCAGAGAAATTGAAATTGCATCCTGAGAAAGAATATGAGCATGTAGATTTTTCATCTGTTTCAACTGCTAAAAAGTCTCCAGTATAAGTGTCGTGATATGTTCTTACTAGGATCGGTGCTATTGTATCTTTCAAGACAATGAAAGTCACAGAATCTCGGGCTTCTAATCCATATTGATCTCTGCATAAAGCAGCTAATGCATAAACCTTGCCTGCTAATGTGCCTTCTAAAGACCCATTATACTTACCTTGATGTGTTTTTGCGAATGCTTCATCAATGAAGTACATATCATTCCATTTTGGAGGGTCTGTTGGAACAGATTGGTTGAAAATCTTGTATTTGCATTGTGTTGTTCTTTCAAAACTTGTCACTGCTATTTCTGGTTCAGTCTCAAAAGATTTTTGCCCTTCTTCTGGCATTGTAATGTTAATCTGGTAGCCAGGAGCTGTCATAAAATTATAGTCTAAAACTGAATCCTCGGTCATAATATTTCCTGCAACATCATTGCATCTTATCAATAAGTGATAGAATCTTGTTTCATTAAATTCTTCTGAGCTTAGGTTTATTAGTTCATAGCCTTTGCTTAAATCTAATTTGAGCCAGCATCTTGCACATTGTGCGTTTCTATCAAGACATTTTCCTGAAGAGCACATGCCTGCAACAACACTTGAATTTATTCCAGGACTTAATTGATTGAATGGAACCATTGCTTTTGAGCCATTGTAGTCGATTGTGAAATTGATTGAAGCATCTGAGAATTTGCATGTTCCTTGTTCATCTAACCAGAAACTTGCATTTGCATATCCTATATCTGATGAGATAATTGAGCCAACTGCAGGGTCAACATAAACTATTTCTGGAGGTAGTTCATCTGGTTTTTTATCTAAAGTGAAGGTAATTACGTTTTGGTCATAATCTGCTGTTGGTTCTACACCACAGGCATTTTGACATTTGATATATATTCTATGATTTGTGTCTCTGGAAATTTCTCCAGGAAGCATCACATATGCTACTTGATAAGATGCTTTGCTTTTGTATGTTGGGAAGTCATTTTCTTCAAAGTCAGACATTTCTGAGAAACTAGAATTTTTCTTATCAAGAATAAACTTGCATTTTGCTGGTTGGTCTGTTGTTACATTCACAGAGATTATCCTTGTGTTGAATGCAATTGGTTTTCCTGTATTAATTTCTGTCTTTATCTTTCCTGAAACTATTGTCAACTTTTGTGTGTTAAGGATTTGGTCTGCTACTAAGTCAGCTTTATTTGAGCTTGGAAGAGAATCTCCTTTTGCAATCAGTTCTACTGTCCCTTCCTTGAATATAGGATTTCCTAAATCTTCGCATTTTCCAGGAATGCAAGCATATTGTTTAGCATCATTTTGAGCAACTGAGATGCAATCTCCTAGTATCTGGCATCTTTCTTTTGTGCATATTCTGAAAGGATCTTCATTACAAGTTGAACAAAGTGTTGTTCCCCTTATTGGAACTTCTGCAGTACATGAGCCCATTTCTCTGTCTCCTGAGCCAAATACTAGCATTCCTGTTTTAACTATGCCTGTTGCAACAGATATATAATTTAAGATACATTCGAATTGTGTTACTGCGTATATTTTTTTGATTTTATCAATAGAATCCTGCGATGATTCTATTGCTTGTTGTTGAGATTCAAGTGTTTTTTTTGCAGCATCAGTAGGATTGGTGCCTGCTTTATTTGTTAATTCTTGTTTTAATGTGTTTGCAGCTTTATTATAATCATCTATTTTATCTAATTTAGTTGATGGCTTTTTTTCATTTCTAATTGCTTCTAATTTGGTTTTTAATGAACCAGCATCTGTAGTGCTTAAACCTGACTTATCCGAATCAGTGACTATCCCTATTGCTTTGTCGCACCATTTCCCTTCATCTGAGCTAAATACCTCAAACTTGAAGCATATCCCTAGTCTTCCCCATGTTCCTGGTTTTTTTGGAACTTCTCTTGCAGGTTCTTTTGATTGACAACATACATATCCCGCGGCTATTTCGGCTGGTGTAAACACTGCTGGAAGCAATGCTGCGCCATCTTTACATAGTGCTTTTTGTTCTTCCCAGGTTTTAGCAGTTGTTCCTGCACATTTTTTTGGGATACAACATAGTCCTGGGCATTCTTTTTTATCTGTTTCGAGAGTGTAACCTTCTGTGGTTTTACATTGTTCTGCTTTTTCAACACAGGTTCCTGTTTGTGATTCATTTTCTTGTCCTGCTTGAATTGAGGTACAATCTTTTGCTGGTACTTTTGTTTCATCTGGCTTAGTTTCTGTCGTAGCTGATTTACAACAAGCATCAGATTCACCAGGACATAAACCTCGTACACATTGCCAGGCATCTTTACCGACAATAATAGATGGAGATACTGTTCCAAGAGGTAGGCCCTTTAATTGGGAGTATTCTGTTCCTAGTTCAACACAACTCCAGTCTATGTCTTTTGTGTCTTGTGAATTACAGGTATTTGGTGGTGTTGAACCTCCCCCTCCTTTATTACTCGTTGATTTTTCACTTACTGTACCCGAATTAAAATCCTTAAGCGCTTTTAATAATTCGTCTTGTTTTTCTGAGGTAAGTGCTCCAGATAAAACGATTTTACTAATTAAAGGGATAAGTATTACTAGGCAAATCAAAATTGCAATTATTTTTTTATTTTCCATTTTTATGAAGTGTGAGTATTCCAATAATCGCATATCTCCTTTTGAGCATCTGCAAAATAATTTTTATAGCTTTTCATTCCTTCTGCTTGGACGTCGTTCTTTTTTGAGATGTAGTTTAATTCCATAGATACTGCTTTTTGTTCTGCCATGCTTAGTTGACGATATATTTCTTTTTCAGTGTTATCCTTTATTTTGTTTGAACAGTCGCTTGTACTGCTGCCACTATCTTCGATTCGACTGCTGCTTTTAGTTTCTTCACTAAGTTTATCAACGATTTTAATTACACCTGGGGCAGAGCCAAAAGATGCTTTTGCTAAATAGATGTCTGGTCTACTTGTAACTTTGTTATCATAAGCAAAGCAGTCAATATAATACTCTGCTTTAGCATCAGCAAGAGTTTGTGTGCCTGGGGGTAATCGAAATATTCTTTCGCTATATTCGGACCCAGCTACATCTCCACTTACACTTATAAAAAGGTTATCTTTAAAAGATCCTTCACTCTTTACTACAGCAGGCGTCCAAGTTTGCATCCATAGTATGCGTTCTAAAAGTTTTTTTGGATTAGCGTATTGATTATATCTTGGTTTGTTTGCAATTATGAGCACTAATGTATTTGTTCCTTTGAGCCAGTTATTTCCGGGATACGTTAACCCACAGGTAACAGTTGATACTTGATCAACAAGAATCTCTGTGGGATATGTTAAAGAAACAGTTGCTACCCCGCTACCCGCGCTTCCAGTTACTGTTTGCATGGTTGCAGAAACAGGGCGATTTAAACAAATTACAGATATAAGTGATATTAATATAATTATCAGCATTTTTTTCATCTTAATACCCAGTTGTAACTGCCTCCTTCTGTTTCTAATCCAAGATTAAATTCGTCTTCTTTTAAATAAATTTTTACTTCTGATGTAAGACTGTCTTCTTTTAATTTTATTTCAGTGTCTTTGAATTTTTCATCAAGCAATGCTGCTTGCTTTCTGCATTGCTTTGTCTGATAAAAATTATGCCAGCCTTGGGCAGGAATAGTTGTCCTTAATTCTTCTGAAACTGTGCTGTCTTGGATATCATAAGATTCCAATAATTTGACAAGTGTCTTTAGGGGAGTGTTTGATGATACATCTCTTACTGAAAAAGATTTGTTGAAATATTTCAAAGGAACTGCAGAATCTGCAAAAACTTCCATTAAACTCAATTTATCAAAAGCTACGGATATTGATACTTGCATATTTTGTGTTACTGCTGATTTTGTTTCTGATGCTTTTGCAACTGAAGTTAATGCGAGTGCTGCTACAATTGGAATAATATATTTATTCATTTTTTAGTTTTTTTGTGATGTATGTTGTTTATGCCTATAAGTTGAATCGCTCAATGTCTTGCAAGACTGCTGATAATTAGCACAACGTTGTCTTGCGCATTTAGTTTAACTTATTTATGTTTTTTTGATGTATGTTGTTTAGTTGATTTTTATTGATAATTTATTTTCAATGTTTTTATTGTGTATATTTCCTTTAATTTTTTATTATGTTTATCCGGTTCCGGGTGTTGGTGCAACTGGCGGTACTACTGCAGGGTCTGCTTTTTTAGTTTCTTCTTTTTGAGATCCTGAAATTCCGTTTGTTATTGCTTCTCCTATTGAACCTGTTATCTTGCTTGTGATTGCGCCACTTGCTGCATCAAAAGCCCATTTTAGTCCTCCTGATGCAAGCAACCAGATCGGTGCTCCAAGAGCGTAATTTTTTCCTCTATCTCCAAGACATGATAAGACATTTAAGTTTGATGGATGCAAGCAAGCTGGTTCTGATTTTCCTAGTGTTGCGCAATATATTGGGGTTGCAATACATTCGGGGATAATCTGTCCAACTCTCTCTGATATTGACATTCCGACTAAGTACCAGGCAAATGTTCCTGCTTTTAACCAGCCAGATGCTGGTTTGAAAGAACAATCTCCTTTGCTGTAACATTCTGCTCTTGTACATAAGTTCCAAGTAGCATCTCCACCACCGCCACATTGAGTGCATTGACTTTGAGTTAATCCAGGGGGATATCTTGGGTCACATGAACCAACTGGTGTTCCGAAGCCGATTGCACTAAGATCTTGATGATAAGTACAAAGTCCAAAGCCTTTAGCTCTTGCTGAACCTTCACACATTTCTTTATTACAATAACCCCCAAGAGCACTTGCCCACATTCTTCCTGTTGGAAAACCTATCCATGCTGGTCCTAAGAAGTCACCTAATTGATTTCCTGCTTCTCCAAGTAATCTTCCATTTCCACATTGAGAACAATTCTGCCATTTATTATCTACTACATTTGCATGATATGCGGCTAATGGGCCTTGTGAGCTTGCATTACTAGGAAAACATAATTTCTGCCTGTCTTGTCCTAGGCCTTCTATTTCTATTTTTCCAAAACCACAATGTAGCACTTGATTTTGCAAGCCAGTGCTTCGGTCATTCATCCTTGAATCTCCGTATGTTGTGTAGAAATTATAACAAATCGAGGTTCCTGTAAGTAAAGTCTCTTTTACTTTTTTTTGAGTTACTTTTGGTGAAGCAGAAGACATTTCTTGACTAGTTCCTTCGACTTCACATGTTGTTGATTTGCAATAAGCAACTGTTTTTGATTTTTGGCAAATTGCTTCAGGATAATCACAATTTCCGTCTATGTCTGAGGTATCTGGATTGTCATATAATTCTTCTTGGTTTCCTTGAGAATCATACCAATAGATGTCTGTTTCTGTTCCGGCTAATTTTCCGCAATCAAAATAATTATGACTTGTCAAAGCGCATTGAGCAACGTCTCTGCAATATAATCCTCCTGCTAAAGGCAAAAAGTTTTGTTCACAATTTTCTCTTGGGCCATAAGTGCAAGAACCATCACCAACAACACAACAGCCAAGATCAGATGGAGAACCTTGTTTTTTACAATCTATTTGACTAGTGGTATTATCTAAAAAATTTATATCCTCTAATTTATACCCAAGGGCTAAAGTGAGATTTTCGCATTGTCTGAATTGTAGGACTTCTGCTTTAACACCATTTGAGATAATACAACAGCCAGGTTTGCATTGAGGAATCTCTTCTAATTGTTTTGGGTCAGGAACTCCATCCATTGCAAGACATTCTGCAACTTGTTTATTTCTTAGACAAGCTAAATCTTTTTGTTTTGGGATGCAGACCTGTGTCTTGCATTCCTCAATATTCGAACAATCATAGGGAGGACCTGTAAAGAATCTTCCGTCGCATTCTGTCTTTAAAGTCTGGACACATTGCTGACCTTTTCCAGTATCTAAACAGCAACCTTCTTGTTCAGCTGCTTTTACTATCCATAAGGTCATTGTTAAAAAGAATATAATTGCGACTAGGAAGATTGTTTTTTTTGCTATCTCTTTTTTATTCACCATTTTTTTTGTAGGTTTTAGGTCTATAAGGGTTAATATCACTTATATCTGGCTGTTGTCAGCCAAATCTTTTATTTATTTTTTATCTGCACTTCGTTTTTTAATATTTATGTTTTTTTATATCTTGTTTAGTGTTTTTACATTGATATCGGAAATTTTATTCTCTGTAGTGTTTCGCTTTTTATTGTCTGTATCTTGGTTAGTTTTAGTTATTATTTTATCAATTTATTTGAGCAATCAAGTCCGGTCAATTGCGAAGTTGAATTGATAAGCTAATTCATTTGGCCTGTAGGGAATGCTCTCTAGGAGGAATACAACTTGGTCTTTATTTATATTTATAGCTTCTTTTGATATATATTGTAGTCTGAAAGGATTATTCCAGTTATCCTGGTCCCAGACAAGTCCCTCATACTTGCAGTCAACTTGGGTTTCACAGTCAACTACTTTATTTGCTGTCTGCCAAAGATATCCGAGGGGAATCAGTAACATGGCCTGTTTTTGGTTTATGTTCTGTTGTGCTTCATTTGAAATTGTTTTCTTTGAGATCTTCATCGGCCAGTCTACATAAAGCACAATGACATCATTATAAATCAAAGGGGTTATTGTTCTTGTACCTGCTTCAATATCCATATTCCTTTTGAAAGAAGCGAGATTATTCAAACACTTGTCTATTTTCTGGTTGCCTTCGGTTTCTAAAAATACCTGATATTGTTCTTCTATCTGATTCAATGCAGGAAGTTTGTTCACTCTCTGCTTGCTTGCGTCTTTATACATAACGACAATGAAATCCCTGCCTGTGGAGTAAAAAGTAGAAAGTCCTGTTGTGTCGTAATATCCTGCTTGAAGGCCCATTGCCTCAAATGCTGGCAAGGAATTTTCTTCAATACAATCTGCAACAGCCTGCCTTAATGGCTCTACTTGGCTTGCTAAAAAACTAGAAGCTTGGTCTTGGCTCATGAACAAAGAATTTATTCTTGGCCATAAAAAGTATGTCAATAATCCTAAAGCAACTATTATTACTGCTATAATAATGATTATAGTCAATTGTCCTCTTTTACTATTCATGTTTTTTTTAAGAAAATGTTATTTATAAAAGTTTGTAAAATTAGTCAATTTTACTAACCCCAAAAATAAGCTTATTTTTATGGTTTGGATAAAAATATTCCAGGGTTGGGAATATTTGACTATTATCACATAAATGCTTATATATCCAGAAAGAGCAATTTTGAGATGGCAGATGTAATTGATGGAGGAACACAAATTGATGAAGCAACTGGAAAACCAATAACTTCTGAAAGAAAAAGACTTTTAGGAGTGCATGAAGTTTTTGGAAGGGGACTATTAAGTGCGGTGTATGAACATCTTAACCATGAACTTGATTTTGACTTTGATATGGAGCATGATTCGACTTATAATCTAAAAGAGGCAATAGGGATGCTCGATTCTGGGAAATATCATGCTTGTTTAATAACTAGTTTTGCTATCTCAACTGAAGACATTGATCCAAAAACATACCCCCTTAAAGATGTACGCTACTCCCCCCGAAGATTTGCTGGACTTCATCTAATAGAATACGCAACTAGCAAAGGAATTCCTGCATTGATTGAAACTGCAAATGATGCTTGGAATCTGGGAGATAGATTTCATATAGCTTTGATACAGAAAGTCAGAGAACTCGGAGGAGTTATTTTTAATTCAAGAGATTGGAATCAAGGCGGGAATGAGCTTGCATTTGAGACTTTTCTTAATGGTTTTAGAAATGTTTTTCCTCGAAAAAAATAGTTTTTAACTGAATTTATTTATGAAAGGTATTTACGAAAGAAACGAACATATTCTTTTTCAGCATTTGGTCCAAAAACCTTATTGCCCATTGCACCAACTTGTTGTGCTGTTAAAATTCTTTCAACTGAACGTACAAACACATACTCTAAATTAAACCCAGAGTCAAATCCCATTCCAGGATCTGAAGAATTGACTGCATCAAATGAAATTTGATCAGTTAATCTGAAGTCTCGTCCTTGTTTTCCAGGATGATACACCCCAATATAAGCAGAATTTCTGGTTAATCTGAATCCTTCTCCGACATTAGCTGTAATAAGGACTAAATCGCCAGGACTTGCAATTTTTTCAAAATCTGTTTTCTTCATACAATTCCCATAGCGGAGGAGTTTATAAATTTAACTAAAATAGTGCAACTATTGAGTAGTTACAAGTAGAAAGGCTTATAAAGGAAAAACCCCTTATATACTTAGCATTTAAGGCTTAAAAGGAGATTAAAATGGTAACTATTAAAGCGGGTTTTTCAAGAAAAGCAAATGAAAGGTTAGAAGAAATAGCAAGAGCTGGATGTCCTGTTGATTTTGAGGACCCAAGATTTAGAGACTATTTTTATTGTGTTAATGATTCTTATGGTTTTACTGAGTCTATTGGGGGATTGTTATCATTCATGTTTATGGGAAATGAAGCAGAAACTGAAAGAAAAGGCATTGATTATTCTTATTTGTCTACTCATAAAGGATATTGTCCTGTTTCAAGAGTGGATGTTAGTCTAAAAACACCTGAAAGCTTGGGAAGAAAATTAAAATTAAAAGAAAAAGTTGATCCCAAGTATAATATTGAAGATGTTGGAAGAGTAAGGCTTGTTGTTCGAGATGATCTTGGGGCAGTTGTTGTCTTTTATAATCTTAAAAGAAATCTAGAATCATTAAAAAACAAAGGATATTGGGTTGGTAATGAGAAAGACCATCTAACTAAACCTGATAAAAGTGGGTATAGGGCTTTGCATTTAAAGGTTTCATATGGTGAACACTCTAACAAAGTTTGTGAAATCCAAGTAGTTCCCAAAGATGTTTACGACAAAATGCCGGAGTTACATGCACAATACAGAACAGAGCAACAAAGACAGTTAGCAGAAGCTTGATTTTTTTATCTTTTAGGATAATTAAAACAAAAGATTGATGCAGTTTTTTATTGAAGTATTTATTATCTTGAGATAAATAGAAGAAGTTGTTTCTTTTTTTGATAATAACTTCTCTAGTTTTTTTATCTCTTCGTAGGTTTTTAAAATTTTTTCTTTTTTTTCTGGTGTTTTGGCATTTATTGACTCAATAAATAATTTTATGATGTTATTTGTTTTTTCAAATAAGGCAATCTCTTCTTTTTTGGGTTTTGAAAAAACAGCTTCTTTATAGACATCCCCAATATATTCTATCTGTGAGACAAGATGATAATAAATTGGGATGTCCTCGAATGATTCTAAACCTTTCTTATTCAAAAATCTCAGGCAATAATCTGTAAATTTATCAAGATTTCTATCTAAAACTATAATTTCGTTTTCTTTGATTTTATTCTGAAGCAATTGATAGAATTCTTGGCTTAAATCAGTGAGTATAAAACCCACTCTTTTGAAGATAATTTCAAAATTAGCATTTTCCAATCCAGCAATGTCTTCAATAATCACCTTATTTTCTTCCTGTTTAGTTATTTCAAAACCAATTAAATAATTAGCAATTTCTCTAAGCAAAGAAATCTGATCCTTATGATTGATAATTATCTCGTCATATCCTTTTCTATATAATCCTAGAACCTCTCGCCAGACAAAGCCAGACGCCAGATTACTTATGTTTATTTCAATTGACTTTTTCTCATTGGATTTTTCAGCAGAAACAATTAGTTTTTTGCCTATTTCATTGACGTCAATTTCTGAACTTGGTCTAAGATTAAGCTGTTTTATCCATTTTACTGGCAGGGTTATTGTATACGAGCTTCTTTGTTTTATGACTTTTCTTTTCATGTTCATCAATATACCTAGAAAACAGGCTTGTTTTATAAATCTTACTAAAACATAGTCTGCATATGTTTAATATGCAAAAGATATATATACATGCTTTTCTTATAACTATTAGACAGTGACAACACATCACAGCAATCAAATGTGGTTTATGTTGCCGCTTTCGGAGATGATTAAAATGGAAACAAAACAAAAAACAATTGAAGAAAAAATTGCAGAGGCAGAAATACAAATGCCTGGAGTAGCTAAGATGCTAGGTAGATACAGCGATGCAACTTGGGGCATGCATTGGTCTGGTGGTCCAACTGGTGTTGCTTATTTGGAAACAGATCAATATAAAGTAGTTGTTGCAAAAATAAATGAACATGAATGGAGTGAAGATGGTGGAGGTATTCAATGGAAAGAATGGCTCCAAGTATATTGTATGCCAAAAACACCAAGAGATACTCTCAAGGGTATTGGTAAATATGTTTCTCAGCAAATAGTTACAAGGCATATGTCTAATCCAAATCAAGATAGAGAAGAATTATGGGGATTTAGAAACGCTTATGCTGTGGCTATAGACGCTTCAAGAATAAAAATTGCTTGGGCAAAAGAAGAAGGAGAACTTGGTCCAGAGTATACAATTGATCTAAATAAAATAGAAGATGCTAAACAGGAGGCCGACTAAAATGGAAACACAAATTTCAGATGAAGAATACAGAACTCAACTAAAAGAATTAGTTGCAAAAGCAAAAGGAATGTACCATGATGGAAAATACAAAAATAAAGATTATGGCGAGATATGCATGGCAACTGTTAGGCTAGTTGAATCTTCAGAATTTGGAATCAAAGATGCAGAATCTGAATTAGAGTTAATGGTAACTAGAGATCCTTATGAGGAAGTAATGAGCGGAGATTTTGATGGAGTTTCAATGCAATTTATGGAGATGTGCTCACAACTTCTTAGAAGATTTGGAGAAGTTTCAATGGCTCCATATTCAAAAGGAATTGGAACAAGAACTGCAAAAGCATATTTTAAGCATAAATCTCAAGGAGGAAACTAAAATGGCAGACAAAAATCCAAGATTATTAGTTGTTGACGATGAGGTACAATATTTGGGCTCTTTGGGAAGAGCATTTAGCGGGTCTTTTGAAGTTGATACAGCTGAAACTCTAGAACAATCAGTAGCAAAACTTGATTCAAATAATTATGACGCTGTTTTGACTGATCTGCAATTGACTTCAGGGGGAAGTGAAGGCATGGAAGTCATAACATATGCAAGGAAAAAACTTCCAAGAGCTGTAATTGTAATGAACAGTGCTGCAATGTTGCCTGGTTCAGATCTTGAAAAACAAGCATTAAGTCTAGGAGCCGATAAAGCTGTGAAAAAACCAATTGCACTATTTGCTGTCCGTGGCTATCTTCTTGAAACTTGTCAATCAAGACAAGGAGGAAACTAAAATGGAAACAAAAAAACTAAAATTACTTATTGTAGACGATTGCGAAGAGAATATCAGAGCTGCAAGGCTTTATTTTGAAGGCCGAAAATCAGGAATAACTTTAGAACAGGTTGCTAGGCCAGGATTTCGTACAGACAAATTGCAAGAAAGTGAGCTTAATGGCAGAGATGTTGAAGTAACTTATGCAAAATCATTAGAAGAAGGAATGGAACAACTTGAGACTATGCAATATGATGCTGCTATTTTTGATTTAGATATGCCACAGAAAGCTGGGCAAGAAGTTGTAAAAGGACTAGGATGGAAACTTTGCGATGAAGCAGACAGATATAAAATGTCAGCTTGTGGCAAAAAAGCATTTACTCAAGAACTTGATTTTCTAGTTCCTTATGCAGTAATTAGTTCAGGAAAAGATCATCATGATTGCACTTCTGCAAAAGCTTATTTTCCAACAATGAAAGAGAGAGAGATTTACGAATTTGGAAAGTATGCCCCAAGCAAAGGGTATGTTCCAGAATTCAGATTAACTGAAAAACCAAAAGCATGTCCAGAAGCTTGGAAGACAATCTATGAAGCAATGGAAGATATGTATAACCTCGATGATAACAGATTAATGTCTCAAAGAAGAAGAATCAAAGCAGAGAACTTTATCTTAGGAGGAAATTAAAATGATAATTAAATCAAAAATAAGAAGAGCGATAAATGAAGTATTGTTAATCGGCATGTTGCTTAGTCCATTAGCTATTACTGGTTGCAGTAGTAGAAAATTAGACTTATTTGAATACAATGGAATGCCTGTAACTGTTGAAAGAGGCACTATGTTTGACGGAGCAGTGCCATATGCTAAAATTTCAATAAAAGACGGAAAAAGTGAAATCATAATAAATGATTCATATTCAGATCTTCACTTGAATGATCGTACTGATAATGTTACAATAATTGAAAATGGAAAGGTCGTTTCAAGTGAAAGAGGAGATTCTCCCGCATCTAAAAATGAGATTTATGAACCATTGGTAATAGAACTTTGGAATGCATATACCTGTTGTAAAAATGTTCCGAGTGAAGGCATTTTAAATAAAGTGGCACAGGCAAATGTGCAGAGACAACAACAAGTTCAGCTTGAACAAACACAGAATCGACTTGAACAGATTATTGAACAAAATAGAACTGTTCTTTATTTTGGAAAATTGCCATCTGATTTGGAAGCTGAAAAGATTACACAAGGAAAGTATGCTATTGCATCTCAAAGCGATTTAATCAGAGATATTGGTTCTGAGATGTCTTTATTACCAAACTTAAAAGGTGTTTATAGAATTTCAACAGAAGAAAATGCAAGAGAGAAAGGTCTTTTAGGACTTGTAGGGATGGCTAAAGAAATGGGAAAAGAATATGTTTTAGTTGTAGATGGTGTTACAATAAAACATTCTGATTTTGATATGGACGAACAAGTTTTAGGATTAACAGCTTCAACCAAGGATTCACAATCTAGTGAAAACGCAAGTGCCTTGGGGGGGATACTAGGAAAAGCAAATGAAAATTCAAGTTCAACTGAAAGAACGTATGAACACAAAAAAACAATTAGATATGTTGTTGACGGAGAAATAGGTTATACCATTTACAAAGTAAATGCAGATTCTAAATAGGAAGTGATTAAAATGAATTCAAAATTACAAAACATACTGATTGGAGCATATTGGACAGTTCCTGCTTTAGCGCATGGAATTTGGGGTCTTTCAGAAGGATATTCTGGACAATCAATGCAATATGAAAAAACTCAATTAATTGCAAACGGAGTTACAACAGGCGCAATGATTGCAATTCCCGTAATTGGAGATGCAGTTCATGGATTAGTAAAAAGATTAAGACATGATGAATTTCAAGATTCAAGATATGACAAAACAGTAACTGCTTTTAGCATAGCTCTTGCTGCACCAGCAATGGCAACGTTATTGATGGGAGCGTATGCTGTAGGACACAAAATCGGAGAAGCTCTTCGAATTTAGTATATCCCCCATAGAAAATAATATTTTTACTCTTCCTCAACTCTTGGAGCAAGAATGAAACTTAATTGCAAAGAAGTGTTCTTGAAATCAAATCTAGCCGGATAGTCTTGGGAAAAGTTTATCGAAACTTTTTCTGCAAACTTGGCTGCTTTTGAAAACTTGACTAGATAGTCTAACGAATATTTTGCTTTTTGCTGTGATTCTGAAGCTATTTTTGCTTCGTCACTTGAAAGCTCTGTTCTTGACCTATGCAATGTTCCTTTTGCTTCAATAACAAATAAATCTTGGAGGGCTGTAAAAGAACATGAATCTGCTACAATAACAGCATCATTTATTATCTCTGAAAAAGTGCTTGAATCAAGCTCGACTTTTGAATTGAATGTCAATTCAGGAACTTTTTTCTCTTCTGCGTCTATGTTTATCAATGCTAAAGAAAATTTTCTCTTGGTTTTGTCTTCAATCTCAACTTTAAGATAATTGTCCTCTTTTTCAAAAATTAAGGCTGAACCCAAGGGTGCTCTTCTCAAAATCTGCTTGAAATCCTCAAGATTGAGGCCTAATTCTTCGTTTTTTTCTACTTCAAACTTTGAAAATGAAGTTGAAGGGAGTTTTAATTCAACTAAAGCTACATTTGCAGGGTCAATAGCAACTATTTCCAAACCTGTTTTAGAGACTTTTATTTTGACTTCTAGAACTAGTTCTGAAAGCAGGGCAATTGCATCTGCGAATACTTTTGGTTCTTGTAGTTTTAATAACATCTTTTTCTATAGCCCCTTACTTTTAGCTTTAATATTCATTGGTTTTTAAAGTTTGTTGTGAAAATATGCCTTATTTGTGTCCTCTTTGAATACAATAATAACACAATAATCTTTAAAAAATTGAGGCAAGTGGGTTTATTATGAATAAATCAACTGGGATAATCCCCTTAGCTTTTCTTTTAGCTTTGGTTGGAATAAAAGGGGTAGAAGCACAAGAAACTTTTACAGTAAGGAATAATGAGCATAATGCCAGTTTTCTTTTCAGAGTCTATTCTGATGCTGATTTGTCAACAGGGCATGGTTTTTCTTTGCAAAGAGAAGGAAGAACTCCTTATACCGAGTATATGCCTAGATTTTTGCCTGCAGGGGATACAGCTGGATTTTTGATAGAACTTCCGGATGGGCAATATAAAGTAAAACCCATTGGTCTAGGTAATACAAGCAGTTTTGAAGTTAATTTAGATCCAATGTCTGTTGATGTCGGAGATGATTTTCTTATATATGAAGGCAAAACAGTTTATGGAAGAGGAATAAATTTGTTTTTGGATAATATAGAAAGGAAAGAGTTGGTTTTCAGATTTTCCTGTCCAAGAGAAATCGCTTTTAGTGCAAAGGAAGTTGTTTTCAAAACAGAAAATGGTGTTGAGAGATATCCTGTAAGTGAAAGGGGCGAAGATTATTTCCAAGCTGATGTGCCTGTTAGCATGGAAAAAGGCCGTTACAAAGGTTTAGAGATTTTAGTCAATAATGGCAATGGATTAAGAGAAGCAGATGTTACTGTGGGAGATTGGGATGTACAAAGCAAGGGTTTAGTGACAACAAACCTCCGTTCCAATAAAAGCTCAATGAGTGTAAAAGTATTATTGAATGATCCTCAAAAAAGCGAGTTCCAACATTTTTCAGAAGTTTATTTTATCAAAAATCCTGGAAGAGAAATTAGCCCAAGTGAATTTGATAAATTTTTATTTGAAAATGTTAACGAGATTCCGCCGGGGCAATATATTGTTGAAGCAATAAGGGGAAATGAAATCTACCGAAGAAAATTTAACGTTGCTTCTGCAGGAACTGGCCCTAGTTATATCTCAAGTTCTGAAAAAGATATTTTTGATTCTGAGGGGCAATGTAATCTGGTTTTTAGTTCAGAGGATAGAGTTTATGACAGATTATACCAAAAAATAAGGGAACAAGTTGCAACAAACCTCTACAATTCGGGTAGTTTAGAAGTTGGTTCTGGAACTGGATTATCTAAAAGATTTCCTATAACTTTTAAAGGCAAAGATTATGATTTCGGATTTAGATTTACAAGGGGCAATAATTCTTTGGCACTTGAATGGGATATTGACAAAAAACCACGGATTGTTTTTGATTTGAGCAAAGATGAAGTTTTGAGTATGGCAAAAACAGAAAGCCAAGATGATAATATAAGAAAAGACTATTTCAGCATCTCCAGAATATCACAGATATCTCCATTCAGATTGTCTGTAGAAGGTTATACCTATTTCAAATATCTCTCTAACCCCATTGGAAAGTATATTAATAGGCAATTATCTAAGCCATTTGAAGACCAGAATTTTTATTTTATTTTAAAACTTCAGCAAGAAGGTTCAGGAACCGATATTTCACATTATTTCGAAGAATAAGATTGTTTTTCAATGCAATTAATTATTTAAATTTGAATTAAATTGATTTTTAAACGGGGGATTAATAATTGGGTTAGAAAAAGGTTTGGCTTTGGATAAGCTAGGTATAAGTGGTATCAATTTAAGGGGTTTTAGAAGAAAAACAACTGGATAAGATTGATTTAAACATATAGACATGCAGATAAACATGATAGACAAAATTGACCGAATAAGAATAGTTGCTCGGGAATATTATAAAAGAAAAGATATTCAAGAAGCTCTTGTCAGCCAAGCAAGGAATAGGGAATTTGTTCCAAGATATGGGGAAGGATTCGGAAAAAGACCAGATGCTGTTGAATATGCTGGAGATATTCTAGGTTATGTTGAAAAAGGAGCAACAAGCTTCCATGTTTCAGAAGAAATATGGAGCAATCCATTAGAAATCGGAACAGGGCTTAACCAAGAACAATTAGGCAAGTTGAGACTAGGTTGGGATTTGATGCTTGATATTGACTGCAAATTCTTAGAATATTCAAAAATAGCTGCTTTTCTTCTTTGTGAAGCTTTATTTTTTCATGGTGTCAGAAATTTTGGATTAAAATTTTCTGGAGGTTCTGGTTTTCATGTTGGATTAAGTTATAATGCTTTTCCTGAAATTGTAAATAATGTTGAGATAAAGAATTTTTTTCCAGAAGGACCAAGAATCATTGCAGCTTATTTAAAAAGCATGATTGAAAGTCCATTAAGGGAGCATATTCTTGATATGTCTGATCCGAAGGATATTGCTTTGTCTATGGGAAAACCAGTTGAATTGATGTACAAACCAGATAAGGAAGGAAAAAAAGTCTTTAATCCCTTTTCTGTTCTTGAAATAGATACTATTTTAATTTCTCCAAGGCATTTGTATAGAGCTGCATATTCAATAAATGAAAAAACAGGATTTGTTTCAATTGTTATTAAGCCAGAACATCTAAAACAATTCCATCCAGGTTGGGCAAAACCAGAAAGAGTTCTGCCTTTACAGTTTTTGAA
>CAZRGF010000002.1:0-111536 GCA_964599615.1 Candidatus Woesearchaeota archaeon | reverse complement strand
TTTCTCTATCAAATCTTCCCGGTCTTCTTAGTGCAGGGTCTATTGCATTTGGTCTATTTGTAGCTGCAATGACGATAACCTTTCCTCTGGCTTCTAATCCATCCATTAATGATAACATTTGTGATACTACTCTTCTTTCCACTTCTCCGGTTACTTCTTCTCTCTTTGGTGCAATTGAATCAATTTCATCTACAAAGATAATTGATGGTGATTTTTCTCTAGCCTCTTTGAAAATTTCTCTTAGTCTAGCTTCACTTTCTCCATAAAATTTGCTCATAATTTCTGGTCCATTAAGCAAAATAAAGTTAGCTTCACTTTCATTTGCTACTGCTTTAGCTAATAATGTCTTTCCTGTTCCAGGCGGCCCATAAAGTAAAACTCCTTTAGGAGGTTCTATTCCAAGTCTAGTAAAAACTTCAGGATGTTTTAATGGAAGTTCAACCATCTCTCGAATTTTCTTGATTTCTTCATCTAATCCCCCAATATCTTCATAGGTGACATCAGGAATTCTTTCTTCGATAATATCCACTGCTTTAGGATTTAGCATGATTTCAGTATTTTCAGAAATATACACTGGTAGTTTAGGATTGGTATTAACTATTAAGAATTTGACTTGTGTGACTCCACCAAAATTTCCAAGATTCACTCCCATGCCCCCGAACATATCTCCAATAATTTTTTCAAAATCTCCCGAGCTGAACTCATCTGACATAAGATCCATCCTTCTTTTTGCTCCCCCAAGTACAACGATATCTCCTGCAACAATGGCTCTTCCCAATAATCCTCTTCTAAAAGCTTCTGGATTTGCTTCAACTACAATTCCTTTTTGGGCAGGCGCAATAGTTACTTTCTTAGCTTCTTTTATTTCAGCTTTTATGACCATGACTTGTTCACCAATTCCAGTTTTAGCATTTCTTCTTAAAATTCCATCAATTCTTATTATATTCTCGCCAATATCAGCAGGATAAGCTCTATCAACAATTGCAACACTCTCTCTTCCTCCTTTGACTAAGATGACATCTCCAGGCCTTACATTCAATTGTTTCATAGTATTAGAATCAATTCTAGCAATGCCTTTGTAAGCATCTTCTTGCAGAGCTTCCATTACTTTCAATTTTATTTCTTTATTTTTTTCTTCTTTTTCAGCCATGTTTGTGTTTGTATATATTATCTGTAAGTGATAAATGCCTTTTTCTTCTCCGTGTTTCAGGAGATTTTCTTGAAAAACAATTAGCTTTATCCTTTACTTATAGATGTTTTGTTTGATTTTTATTTATTATTGTGCTTCTTTTATTTTAATTTTATTTTTTAATTCTCTTTCCTTTTCTTGTTGTTTTTCTTGTCGTTCTTCCATTGCTCCTGGAAAACACAATGAAATTCTGCCAACATCTTCTAAAAACATCTTAATCATCTCATTCTGTATTTTAGCGAATCGTTGATGAACTTGTTCTTGTTCGCGATGCATTTGTTCTTGCTCCCTGTGAAAATCAACAATCTCTCTTGGGATTGAAACAGTATAACTATTTCCAACCATTCTTAATTTGACTGCAAAAGGTCTTTGTTTTAATTGAACAAATCGTTTATATTCTTCAATATCACTTGGATGATGTATTATCTTTTGGCATTTGTCACATCTCAATGCCCTTATTTTAAATCCATTTTTTATTATAACCAGTTTTCCCATTCTTTTTCCGCAATTACTGCATACAACTACTTCATCAAATAAGTCACTCATAATCCTCTCCTTGAATATCCAGGACCAATACTTGGGCCAGAATATCCACTTCCCATATTCATTCCATAATTGGTTCCTGCACCCGCATAAGCCCCTTTGGGCGAATAACTTGGTCCAGATTGTAGATCATATTTTGTTTTTACATTATTAAAATCATATTCTTGATGCCCAGGTCCTCCTTTTGCGTCACTGCCACTAAATTTAGTCCTATTTGCAATAAGCGTACTCAAATCAGCTCCTGAAAGCGGGTGTAATTGTTGTGACATTTTGTTTTGTGTCTCCGTATGTATATATATTTTGATGTATACACAGAGAAGTAGCTACTATTTAAACCTTTCGGTTCTAAGAATTAAGGTTTTTACGTCGAGGAAAAATTATGGTTCGAGGAGAAACTTAATTATTTTAAGAAACTATTTATGTCTTGGCTTGTCTAGATAAATTACGTTAGTTCGATAACTCAAAACTTCTAAGCCAGAACCTTGCCTATCTAATTCATTCTGTAATCCTGACATTATTTTTCGGTCTGCATCCTTTCTGTTTGACATAATTGAGTCAAGAGGCATACTAGATAAAACATCATTGACATTTCCTACAGCGAATACCTCCAAGAACTGCTTTTCCTCATATCCTAATCTTCGTGCTTTTTCCATACATTTGAAATAATCCCACGGATTCTTCATCTTATAATCCACCGAAATATCAACGGAAATTTCATTGTTGTCCCCACTAAAAAGATGGCCCCATTTAGACTCTTGTCTAACATAGTTGGGAACATTAAATGTTTTTTCAACAAAAGGGATTTTGAAATGTGGCCCTACAGTCTGATATGTTTTGTTTTTATCTATCCTTGGGCCATGTAAACCATAAACAATAGTTGTAGAGTTTTTAGGAACAAAATATATTGAAAAAGTAGCAACAATCCCCATTAAACCTGCAAAAAGTGCATTAGTGAGTATTCGTCCAACATGAGAAGATTTTGGTTTTTCAAAAGTTTCAGTAAGATTATCATTAACAGGTAATTCGTTAGTAACATCTCCACCAAATTCAGTTACATCATGTTCGGGAGGTCTGTTAGAGAACCGGTCTTTAATTTTTTCTAGCAATCCAGTCATTTTATGTTTTAGTTTTTATATGCTGTTTTAGTTACTATTAAATAATAGTGACTATTTATAAATGTTTCGTTTGAGCATCTTTTATAATGTTATAGAAACTTTATAAACTAGTTTTACTTAACAACATCATGAAAAAAGAGGCAAGAAGAATACAAGTGAACACTTTAAATGACAAAAATCATTCTCATGCAGGCTTTGTTGTAGCCATTGTCATACTGGCAATAGCATTCATGCTATGTTTCTTCTTATTATTGATACAAGCTCCAGATACAAGCAATGCAAATACAGCTTTGATTCATATTGATGGAACAATTCTCTCAGGTTCTTCTTTGATTCCAGATGGAAATACATACTCAAGCGATGTAATCAATTTTATAGAAGATGCTTCAGGGAACAAGAACATAAAAGCAATTATATTCGAGATTAATTCTCCGGGGGGAAGTGCAGTTGCTTCAAGTGAAATTGCTCAGGCAATCAAAAAAGCAAAAACTTCTGGAAAATTGACTGTAGCATTGATAAGAGAACAAGGCACATCAGGAGCATATTGGATTGCTTCAGCTTGTGATCATGTCATAACACACCAATTAAGTATCACAGGTTCAATCGGAGTTTTAGCATCCTATTTAGAATTCTCTGGCTTGCTAGACTACTATAATATAACTTATGAACAATTGAACGCAGGCAAGTATAAAGACACAATGTCTCCCTATAGGGAGCTTTCAGATGAGGAACGTTTATTGTTAAAACAGAAAATCAATATAATCTATAATGCTTTCATAAAAGAAGTTGCTCTAAACAGGAATCTTTCAGAAGAAAAAGTCCGTGAGTTAGCTACAGGAATGTTTTACATTGGAGAAGAAGCAAAAAATCTTGGTCTAGTAGATGAATTAGGGGGCGAAGATGAGACCCTTTATTATGTTGAACAAATAACTGGAAAAGAAGCAAAAATAAAAGACTATAAGATTTCTTCAAATCTTCTTCTTAGACTATACGGTTTGCAGGACAAGGCATTTTATCTAATTGGAAAAGGAATTGGTTCTAGTTTAGTTGAATCTCAGAGTACATTGAACATAAAAGCTTAATTAAAGTAGACAAAGAGCACAATAAAAGATTTAAACTCAATTTCTTGTTCATAATCATGACATTAGATGATAAAGTAACTTTAGCGTCATGTAGGGTGGTAGAAAGGAGTGAAGACCTTGCACCAGATGAAAAACAAATGATGTTAGATACAACATCTTCTTTGAATTTAGTATCAAGGACCCCAAAACCAGGAAAATATATTGTATATTCAGATAAAAGAGACGTTATAGGAATTCAGATTGCAGAAAAATATGAAGAGACTATTGTTTTTACAAATTATAAAAGAAGTTCAACACCAGGTTTAGTATGGAGAGATGGAACCATGTTCAAAGACAAGAAATATGTCAAATTAAGTTCACTTAAGCCAGATTACGGACTTATATTCAAATTAGGCACACTAATAAATGTAGGTCTTGCTAGAAGATGGAATCCCGAAGGTTTTCTTAAAGATTATACTTTAGTAGATTCTTTCTTCAAGTGACTGTGTCTAAGCCATAAATAGCAAATATATTGCAATTAAAGTTACGTATGTCTTTTTCTAGCTCTCGTAAATGTTCAGTAAGATTTTGTCTTGCTTGTTGTTCATATTTATTCCTGAAATAGTCAGTTTGATAGATTCTATCTTTTGCAAGCATATTCTTTACAAATTTTATCCTATGTTTTGTATATGTTAATTTATCAACAAAGGAATATTCTTGTTCAATCTCCCTAGAATATTTATCAAATTCAGATTTTGTAACCCCTAGAATAATCATATCAATATCAGCAATCAATTTACCGTCATTTGTAGATTCGTAATTATTGTGCTTAGTGGCCATAACAAGAGTATATATCCTTTTTCCTTTTTCTTTGGGCAAACCAATAGCATTTGCAATTATCTGGGCCAAGTCAGCACTTTTTTCTTCATTATCCTCTAACTTAGGATTGTAAATAGCATCGTGCATCCATATAGCGAACTCAATCTCATCAGGATTATCAGACAAGTGCTTTACTTTATGCAATTCATCAATGCTTATTGAAATATGATCTAAGTTATGATAAGGTCTATGTTTTGGAGAATAAAGGCTCATCAAAGGCATTATAACAACTTCAGCTTCGTTTTCTCTTCCACCTAATCTGAGGTAAAGAGATTTCCATTGCTCAATCAACTTGTTTTCTAACATTTTTCAAAAATGGGAATTTATTTAGTATCTGATCATAAACAGCTTTGAAATCAATATCATGTGTTTTGTCAACTTCGTAGAAGAAACCATGCTGTTTTTCTTCTTGATATTCTAAGATTTTCTTTTTTAACTGCCCGGAAGGAATTTGAGATTTAACTTTTTTCTTAAGTTCTTCTTCAGTCATAATATCTCTTTTATAGACTCTTCTAATCCTTTCTTCTTCATCACATCTAACAAGAATCGCATTGTAGTTCGTCAATGGAAGAAGATTATATTCAACAAAATAAGCTGCGTCAATCAAGACAAGCCCTTGCATGTCCTTAATCAGGTTCTCAAGAGCAATAATAGTCGGGATTTTCAATATTCTAGTTAGCTTTGCTCTTTTTTTGTCATCTCCGAAAACAATTGCAGAAAGTTTTTTTCTGTCTAACTCATCACCTTCAAAAACATTGCCGAAGTTCTCTTCAATTTCTTGTCTTACTTGTTTGTAGAAAACATTATTTTTATGATAAAATCCTTGTATAACTTTATCAAGGTCAATATGATTTGCTTCCAACCCATGTTCATTGCAATACTGGGCAAATTCTTTTGAAAAAGAGCTTTTCCCAGAACCTAGGTTCCCTGTTACAGCAACAAGCTCGACATTCCTGATTTTTTCTTCAAGAGCTTGCTTTACAGCAGGATGTACATACTTATCAACAAAACCAGCTTCTTTGACAATTTCCTTAACCATAGAAGAGCTTACACTTCCAAGATCTTCTCTTGTAAGAGCAAGTATTGTCCTTAAGCCATATTCTGCATTATAATCCGAAAGAGCTCTTTCAAAATCAGCATCTTTGCTTTCTCTGATTCCACGGATGATAAACTTAGCTCCTTTTTCTAAAGCATAATTTCTCATTATGCCATTATAAGAAGTTACTTCAACATGATTTTTATCAGCAAGTTCTTTTGGAAGACTGCCATAAATCGCTTTTTCAGCTAAATCAATTCTCTCATCTAAACTGAAAAGATGTTTTTTTTGAGAATTGTTCCCTAATGTTAAATAGACTTTATCAAAAAGACCGTCTTTCAAAGCTGTTTCAAGGACATAAAGATGTCCATTATGGAAAGGGTCTCCTGAAATAGGATAAACTGCAGCCCTTTTTCTTTTTTCTTCTTTATGCTTTGTTTCTTCTATTACCATATACTTCCTCCTGAACTTTATTATTCCATTTTTCATATTTTTGATATTTCTCTGTGGGCTTTAGTTCATATTTTGTACCAAATTTTTCATTGAGGTCTGTGACAACTGTTTCTAACATCTCAATTCTTTGGTCCGCAATCATGGCCTCCATCAAATTGCCATCCAAATACTCAGTTTGAGCTTGGTAGCATCTGGTCTGGATGAGATTGAATACTTCTTTTAATTGTTCATCAAGCCTTCTTGCCATTTTCTCCTCCTGAAAAACTTTGGTAAAGTTTTTTTCCTTTTTCAGTAATCTGATAGATATCTTGTTTAGACTTGGGGTCTTTGCTTACATAAGAGATTAAACCAATTCTCTTCATCAATCCCGCATATTTTTTATCAAAAAGAAGAAATGGTTGATCCCATCTAACAAGATATTCTAATTCAGTCAATATCCGCTTGATTTCATCTTGGAACATTGAACCAATATAGTGTCCAGCTTCTTGTGTAGCTGCTTTTTTTAGATAGTCTCTAAAACTTAGATATGGTTCTTGTTTCATAACAGATTCAAGAGTTCCTCTTGGAAAACGGATAGGAAATCTTCCTGTTTCAGATAATTTTTCAAATTCTTTTAATGACTTTCTGATTCTGTCATCTAAACTTTTGTCAAAATCTTTATAAATTTCTTCTTGCAGCTCTGTAAAGAATTTTTGTCTGTCAGTTTGTTCTTCTGTCATTTTTGTCTCCTGGTCGCACTACTAATAGTATGCACTAATAAATAAAATCTGCTAGTAAAAAAGCTTAAAAAAGAGTAATTTTGATTATTTAATTACACTTTTTGCATATTTTACTATTTTTTTATCTACTTTTCTCAAAAAAGGGTTTTAGAAGAGCATGAATGGACTTGTAAAGCATATACCCGCTTTCATTTTCAGACTTATTTGTAGTGTCAATAAGGACTTTTTTTGCATCAGATTCATTAAAATAATATAAAAATCTTTTTTCTCGTTCATCAATGACAGATGGATTTTCTAATAGATATCTATGATCTTGGTTTTCCTTAGTTTTTTCAAGTCTTTTTATCCTTTCTTCCAATGAGACAGAAAAATAAATAAACAAATCTGGTTTTGATAGAAAAGGTGTAAATATTTTCTCAAGAAATTTATCTTTCTTGTTCTTGGGGTTATGTGCAAAAATAGAATAAAACCACCTATCTTGAATAATAATTTTTCCTTTTATAATGTTTTTTTTGACAAAACTAAGATCAGAATATATCGTCTCAATCAAAAGTGATAATGTTGATGGAAAATGTCTTGAAAACTTTCCAAAAATGTTATTTGATTTTAATCCTTTGTTATAGACTATAGGAAAACCTCCCTCCTCTAGGTATTTGATAGACTTCTGTATTGTGGTTGTTTTGCCAGCTGCGTCCAATCCTTCACAGACAATAAAATATCCCCTCATTTTAGGTCTTGGACTAAAAATTTTCTTAGAGGGCAGACAAATTTGTAGTCTTTTTTGTATTTTTTAAAGTTAAAATTACTGAAATTCACACAAAATCCGCAATTTTTCTCAAAAATATCAGAACAAATATCTTTAAGACAAGCATCCCAAAGTTTTTTGTTATCCCATATCTCCTTGACAGATGTTTTTTTCAGATCTCCAATTGGTTTATTATAATAATCAAGTATTACACAAGGATACACTCTACCATCTGGCAGAATCTGAAGATGATAAGGGTCTTCTTTTAATATGCAATCAATTTCAGTTTTAGGAAAATCTTTTTCAATTATCGGCACTTCTATAGACAATTTTATCTGATTATGGTATTTTAATAATTTTCTTCTGATAAATTTAAGCCATTTGATTGGTTCTATTGCTTTTTGCTTTCCATTATAACCTCTGCCAATAGGAGTAAAATAATAGATTCCATGTTCATTAATTCTGTTTTTTATGCAAAACTCAGTTATTTTTTCTAAATTTTTAAGATTTGAATCAAATGCAACTGTATTTATCTTAGTATAAATTCCTAATTCTAAAGCTTCTTTAATAGTTTTTATGACGCGTGAATAGGTTTTTTTGTCAACTTTCCTTATTTTATTATAAGATTCATAATCTGGGCCATCTAAACTTATAGCAATTGAATCAAGCCCAATTTCTTGAAGCTCTCTTAACTTGTTCTTGTTCAACAAAGACCCATTAGTTACAAGTTCTACTTTATAATCCAGCGACTTGGCAATTTTTATTATCTCATTAAGATCTTGCCTTAAAGTAGGCTCTCCGCCAGTTATATCTATTTTCTCGCCCCCGAGTTCTTTTGTTTCTTCAAGGATTTTTTTAATCTCTTTAACAGAAAGTTCAGTCATTTTCAGAACTCCAGAATTAAATGCACAATGGACACACTTGAAATTGCATCTATTTGTGATATTTAGATCAAGTTTTGGGAGTTTTCTATGTTCCATTTTTATTTTTTATGATTTTTAATGGGAATGTAGATTGTGCATAAGTACAATTCATGGACATTCCATTTTTTTGGCGTGTATTTTACGACCAATGATCTTTTTTCACCAGGTTTAAGCCAACATAATGGGTCAGGCCCATTAAAATGCCCATATTCCAAGAATGAAGCCCCTGCATCTCCTCCTTTGCAATGCCCATATGATGGACAATTTCTGCATTTTCCTCGGGGTTTTCTGTTCCTAATATCTTTGAATACCTTTGAATTAAAAATCTGTTTTACAGACTTATTTTTTATATTCCCGCCAGATTTTGATAAAAACACAGAAGGGCTTACTTCTCCATTAGCTTGAATCCTAAACGCACTGAATCCAGAGGGATCTCCTTCTATGAAGTATTTTCCGCCAAAAGCAGCCCTAAAAATCGGGTCAGGTGCTGAAACAGAATCATTCATCTTCTTTGCAAGAAAACCATAAGCTGTTTTCAAATCCCCCTGGTTTAAGGCAAGATAGTTTTTATTGTCAATTCCACGCCCATTTGTCCTAAATCTATTAAGTCTCCAATAATTGACTTTAAGGGATTTAACTAGATAGTATAATTTCTCTAACTCTTGTTCAGAACAGTTTAATTTAGTTATACATGTAACAACCTCAGTGTCAATTCCCCGGGCAACTAACTCTTTTATAGTTTTGATTGCTTTATCAAATGTCCCAACTCTGCCCCGAAAATAATCATGTTTCTCAGCGTCAGCAAAGTCTATGCTTACCCCAATATCATGAAATAAATACAAATAAGGTCTAATAATATCAAAAGTCGTTCCATTAGTGGTATAAGATATTTTTATTCCTATTTTTTTAAGGTATTTGCATAATTCAATGAAATCTTTTCTTAAAGCACATTCTCCCCCACCAAAATTAACAGCAGATACTCCTGCTTTTTTTAATTTATCTGCAACTTTAAAAGCTTCTTTTAAAGTCAATTCATCTTCAGTGCATTTTCCAGAGGAATTATAACAATGTATGCATCTAAGATTGCACATCCTAGTGAATGACCAGCCAGCAACCAAGATTTTATTCATTTTGTTTTTTTTATTGATTCGTTTATTCATCTTATCTTTAGGCATACTACGGATAGTATCCCCAAATAGTTAAAATCTGGCTGTGAAAAATCAACAAAAAAAGCAAAGATTTATAAATTAGTCCCTTTTATGATTAAAATGGTACATAATCTACCGCATTTAGACTTGATTGACAAGAAAATTCTTTGCGAACTTGATATAAACTGTCGTGAACCAATATCAAAAATAGCAAAAAGATTGCATGTTGGAAGGAATGTTGTTTCCTATAGGATTAATAACTTAGAAAATCAACAAGTCATTAAAAAATACGTATGTTCGATTAACCTTGGGTTATTAGGATATAAAACCTACAAGGTTTTCTTCAAATTAAACAATACAGAACAAGAAAAAGAGTTTATCAAAGAAGTTCTTGAAAATCCAAATATAATCCATTGCCTTAGGACCTCAGGTTCCTATGACTACAGCATCTCAATAGCTGTAAAAAACATTCTTGAACTGGACAATGTGATGACTGATTTGAAAAGCAAGTTTAAGGACTTGATAAAAGACTATTTCATAAGCATCATTGTTTATACAAAGATTTTCAAATATCAAAAAATCCTTCTAGACCAGAAACAGGAGCTGAAAATTGACAGATATTCTTCTGATGGCACACAAATTAAAATAGATGATAGCGATAAGAAAATCCTAAAAATCTTGGCTCAAAATGCAAATCTCTCCATAGTGGATTTAGCTGAGAAAACAAAACTTTCTATTGACATTACAAAATATAGGCTGAAAAACCTCACTAAAGAACTTATTATCGCCAATAGGGCTATATTCAATATGGCGAAACTAGGATTTTATCATTATGTTATATTATTAAAAACAAGGAATTTTTCAAAAAACCACGAATCTAAGCTTGTTTCATGGTGTACTAACAAGAAAAACGTTATGTTTTGTTCAAAGAGGATAGGAAATTTTGATTTTGAGATAAATGCAGCAATAACTGACTTAGAAGATTTGAATTCATTTATTTCAGATATAAAAAAAGATTTTTCAGAGATAATTGATTCCTATGAGTTGATATTGAATCACGACATGATCAAGTTGAATTACATCCCTTTCTGATAAATTTAAAAATATAGCTGTATTCATCAGACATAGCGAAAAACAAAGTGTAAATAATAAAGATTAACTCAATTAAGATTATAACATACAGACAATGTCAAAAGAAGGGAAAAAATGAAATTACTTTTGTCTTATCCTCCTGTAAATGAAGAGAAATATGACAAGACCCGTGACTTGGGCGTTTCTCCACCAATAAATCTTCTTGCACTTGCAGCTTATTTAAGAGAAAAAAAGTCATCAGTCAAAATCAAGATACTTGATGGTTGTCATCTTAGTTTAGAGCATATAAAAAAAGAGATAACTTCCTGGAAGCCAGATTTAGTAGGCTTTAACTGTGACCTCACAAACTATAGGAATATGATTGAACTTGCAAAATTCTCTAAAAATAATAAAGCCCACGTTATATTAGGGGGGCATTATTCAAGCTTTCTTAGCAATAATATCTTGAAGAATCATAAAGAAGTCGATGCAGTAGTTTATGATGATGGTGAAGAATCTTTGTTGCATTATATAAAGTATCTTGAAGGAAAAATTACCTTAAATAAAGTACCCAACCTAATCTATCGTGAAAAAGACAAAATAATCCATAATCCAGTTAAATGCCCTGAAATAAAGACACTACCAACGCCAGCTTATGACTTAGTTGATTTTAAGCCATATTTCAAGAAACAACAAGAGATTTTTGGAAAAAACTTCAGGATGATGCAGTTCTACAGTCAAAAAGGTTGTGTAAACATTCCCCATTGTGTTTTTTGTGGAAGATTTGAAGGAGGAATAAGATACAGATCCCCAGAAGCGTATTCTAAAGAGATTCTTTATTATATAAAAAAGTATAACTTGACAGAAATCTGGGATAGGAGTGATAGTCTTCTTCAAAGTGAAGCATGGTTCAAAAAAGCACATGATTTTTTGATAATTGGAAAAAATAATCCTTTCTTGACAAAAAAAGTTACATTCAAATCATATGCAAGAGCAGACCAGTTGTTGAATGATGAGATAATAAGATGTATGAAAGACTTGAATTTCAGGATGATATTCATAGGATATGAAGCAGGAGATAATCGAATCTTGAAGAATATAAACAAAAAAGAGACAATAACTCAGTATCTTAAAGCTACAAAAAATTGTTTGACAAAAGGCATAGATGTTGATGGCAGTTTTATAGTGGGTTTGCCAGGTGAAAACAAGAAAAGCCTTCAGAATCATATCAATTTTGTTAAAAGACTGATAAAATTGGGCTTTAGAAAAATAAGAGTCAACAGAGTTCTAGTGCTTCCAGGAACCCCCCTGTTCAGCAAAGTCATAGAGACTTTTCCAGAATTAAAAGATATTGATGTTTATGACAATAATGCGATGCAAAGGAAATTATTCCAAACAGATTTGTATGATTTAAAAGAATTTGGAAATAGTGTTGATATTTTCATAGATCAAATTGACAGAACTGCGGATGAGATGCGTGAACTTGTTCTAGAAGCAGGCGGTTCAGCAGAAGGATATGGTTATGGTGCAAAAAAATCTTTTATCTTTGGGGGAGAGATAAAGAAAAAGAAATAATGCACTCATTATGGCAGTTGAATTTGTTGTCTATGATGGAGAAAAAAGCAAGAAAGTTGCAGAATATCTCTCAAAACATTATAAGATAAGGATAGTATCAGAAAAAGATTCTTGGGGTATAGATAAATTCAGGTCACTTTTCTTGTTTGATAAAAAAAGTAAGAAGAGGATAGGTTGTATGGTGAACCAATCCTTCAAGAACAAAAAACCTTATCCCTTTTCTGTCGCAATATTCAGGATAGGCCTCTTGAATGTGATTTCTAACCAGATATATTCAGATTACTTAAGGGATTTTGAAAAGAACATCAAAAAATATGGGTATCCTTGGGGGAACATAAGGAAAAAAGACAAGAACAGAAATTTTTTTGATTCTATCCAAGAACATGGGTCTGGTTTTATAAAAGATTTTGCACATCTTCTGAAATCAACAGGTATAATTGAGATTGGACAAGAGAAATTCGATAACATCTCAAAATGGCTTGAGACATCAAAAAAGATAAGAGCTAATGTCTTTATTATGGTATGCCCTGATTATGCCTATGAGCGAGAATCAGGCAAAGGGTTCAGGTACTCTGGGGAGAACAAGCTCAATGAGGGGATAGGCCTGGTTTCTCGAAAATCTTTAGAATTCCTTCAAAAATTTTCTTTGTTTATGAATAAAAACAAATTGAAGATAAGGATAATAATCGGAATAGCAGATTACGAGGATACAGGAGAGAATCTGAGCAGACTTGATGAAACAAAAGCAACATTCCATAACAAGATAACTCAGAGTTTAAAGAAAGTAGACAAAGAGATGAAAAACATGATGAAAAATCTGAATATTTCTTATAAGGTTGTCTTGATAAGAGAAAGTTTTGGAAACAGGATTTGGGATTTAGAATGGAATGAGAGTGAGAAAGCAATAAAAAAGATGATTGCGGGGTTAAATAATAAGACACTTAAGAATCTTCTCAAAGAAAGAAAAAAATTATATCTTAAATGGTACAAGAATATAGACGATAAAGAGACTCTTGAAAGGTTTATCAAGCAAGGGACAGAGTATACCACTTGTGGTTATCTTTTTAATAGGAGTTTCAAAAATCTCATGATAATAGGAACAAATAGTATAAATATGGAGTTATTTTATAAAATTAGAGCAAAAGACATGCCTGTTTTGTATATAACTGAAGTCTACAGATAAAATGACAATCCAAATCTCAAAATTGACTTTGAATTCCCCATTGATTATAGGGTCCTATGATTTTAATATATCTTCTGATAATTTTGAAGCCATCTACAAGACATGTAAAGATTCAATTGGTGCCATCGTTACAAAAACAACGACTATGGAAAAAAGAGAAGGTTACAAGATGCCACAAGTATCATCATTCGGAAAAGATAGTTTCAGTTTATTAGTAGCGTCAGGGATGGCAAATCCCGGAATAGAAACGATGTGTTCAGAACTGAAGATATTCAAGCAAAAATATCCTAAAAAGAAGATAATTGGAAGTATAGCCTCGATATCAAGCCCATCTATGAAAAAGATCATTGATGAACTTTATGCTATGTCCATGAGGTACTTGATTGCTGGGGCCGATGCTCTTGAATTAAACCTTTCATGCCCGCATTCATCTGAAGATAAAGAAAAAACAATCGTGATAGCACAAGATTCAAAGAAAGTCTACAAGATAATTAAAGAACTAAAGTCAAGATTGAATAAAAAAGGGTTCAAAGACGCTGTTCTCATCCCAAAATTGACTGGATGGAATTGTGATATTATTGAGATTTCAAAAAGCGCAGAAAAAGCAGGAGCCGATGCTCTTGTAATCTCAAACATATTCCCAGGAACAGGGTTTTATACGGGAATTGTAAAGAATAGGTTCTTTAACTACAATATCGGGGACCATCTTCTAGGAAATGAAAAAGGGGGTTATACTGGAAAAGCTCTTCATTCAGCTGTTCTCCTTATGGTTGAGAGTGTGAAGAAACATGTTAATATTCCTATTATAGCGACAGGAGGATGTGCATCTGACTTAGATTCTTTTGTACAGACGTTCATGGCAGGAGCAACAGCAATTGAATCAGTAACTCCATTCTATGTTCATGATAAAAAATCATTGAAAAATATTTCAAAGACAAAAGGTTTGATAGATTCACTTGTTTCATATCTAAAGAAAAATAATATTCCAGACATCAATCAATTATACTCTACCTCACATAAAAATGCGTAAAATAATTTTAATAGGATATGGGAAAGTGGGGAGGATACATCAGAAGTATCTTAAGAAATATGGGGGCAATGTAATAATAGTTGACAGGGATAAATCAAAGATAAAAGGTGAAAAAAATGCTTTTTTAGATTTTAAGGAAGCAATGAAGGAATTTAAAAATTTAGAAAAGCCGTTTTTGTATGACATCTGCACAGATACTAGCCAGCATTTTCCTGTTTTTAAGAAGATTGTCTCTAAAGACAATAACGCGAATATTCTAATAGAGAAGCCCATAGTAAATTCTGAGAAACAAATAAAGCAAATTCAAGAGATATTAAAAAAAAATCCTTCTGTTCATGTCTTTGTGAATGAGAACTATCTCTTCTCAAAAATATTGAAAAGAACTTTAGAAGAGATGAAAAAAAATTCATTTAAGAGATACGATATATACATTGAATTTAGCAAAAACAGGATTCCGGACATGAAAAAAGGAAGATTTGTAGACAAAAAATTAAATGCTCTTGGTATCGAAGGCCCCCATATAATTTCTATGCTTTTTGAGTTATATCCTGGGGAAAAACCGATATTATGCAGTAAAGAAAATAATGCTTTGAGCTCAAATATTGTTTATTTGACAAAACAGAAGAACAGGATATGCCTGAATACATCCCTTAATGGTAAAATAAACAGGAAAAATGCGTTTTCAAAATCAAACATTGACAAGTACAGGATAATGACAGTAATAGATAAATCAGGAAAAGCAATTGTAGCTCAATTTCCATATAATAATTCTCTAGTAGGAAAAGTCACTACATTCAATAAAGGAGTAATATTAAAGCAATTCAAGATTCTAGACAATACAATGGAAGAAAGTATTAAAAACGCAATACTTTATTTTAGCTCTAAGCCTAAAAAACATCATTTCACATATGAAAAAGGTGTCAGTGCAGTCAAAGCAATAATAAAAAAATGAAAACAAGTTTTTTTTCAAAGATAAATGAATTTACAATTCATGCTTGGATGGAAATAGAATATCTCTATGGAAAATTATCCAAGAAGTATCTTACATTCAGGGCATCGTACAATCTAGAAAAAGGCGAATTCCCTAAACAAAGATTTCCACATCTTAACCTAGATAGCTTAGAATATGACCAGGAAAATGACATTTTCAGATTAAAAGAAAATTCCGATTATAACCAGGTTGCTAGTATTTTTTTGAAAAAAGATGTGATCCCATATGAATTGATGCTTCCAAAACCAAGAAAACTTTTTCTTAAAGACTTTTTAGGATATAAATACTCATTCAAGGAGAAATCAGAAGCTCTTAAAGAGGTCAAGAAAGCATATAAAGAGAATCTGGGTAAAGATCTTCCTTTTGATTCAAGATTTAATATCAAAATCCTAAACACAAGTATTTTCAAGGCAAAAAAAGAATTCAGCCAACTGAATAAATATATCAAGATGGTAGGAAAACATCCTTTCTACCTAGTGCAGATAGACTCCAGAAAAATATTTCCAATAGGCATTACTGAAAAAGGCACTGATTTCACAATAACCGACCAGTGGGATTCTACAAAATTACAGGAGATGATACATTCAATATATCATTTTGCAGAAGGTATGAAAGGATTCGATAATGATAATGAAAATGTGATTGAAACACATTCAAATCCTTTTTGGATATATCTTTTACAATGTCTTGGCGGAAGAATTGAAAGAAGGATAAGAAAAGGTTCAAGCCCACACAAATTGAAATTTCCAGAATATGTATTTTTGAGAGCTTGGGTTAGCAATGGCTTAGATATAAAAGAATTTATGAAAAATAAACCCTATTTCCATGGGATATATGCTTTATTATCCCCTAGCACAAAACTATACTACAGTCTACTTGAGAAGAAGAACAGGAACACTATCATGATTGATGCTCTATTCGCTAGCAATAGCAAAGAAATAGAGATAGCAGTTGACAAATATTTGGGACAAGGTTCATTTGATTCAATATACTCCAGATTTGATACATTCTCAAGACTTGAAGAATTTTTAAGAAGAGCAAAAGAAAATAATAATCTAAATGACCTTTACAGAAGATTATTTTCCAAAGAAGAGCTCATTCCTACTTTGTTAGATAATAGGGTTATAGCTCTAGTCTGGTTGAGCAAGAAAATAAATGAAAAACCAGATCTGGTCATTGATCTGATAGAAGATTTCTATAATGAAATGCTATATTTAAACAAGAAGATAACCATAGATGATTGGATTTCTCATCTTAAAGAGAAAAATATGCAAGAAGAATCAAATCTAGTAAAACAAGAAAAAGAGAATTTCAAAGACATTCTTAAGATGATTCGAGGTCAATCTTCTTGACCTTATCTAAGAAAATATTGTCTTCTTTTATGACTTTTTTTACAATTTCTTCAACATCAAGTCCATAAAGAGAAGCAAGATAAGTGCAGAATACAATTACATCACCGATATCATGTTCAAATTTTTCAGGGTCATATTGTTCTTTTCTAACCCCTTGATTTACTAGCTGTCTCGCAACTTCTCCAACTTCCTCAACAAGATGAATATAGACCAACTCTTTTGTATGTGATTCTCCTTTTTTGATTTTCCAGAGTTTCATTACTTTATTCACTTCTTTTTGCATCTCTTTTAATCGCATTTTATCACCAATTTTACAGTCTTATATAATCTTTATTATTTATAAATCTTCTCTGATAAATAAGCGAAAACTTTAAATCTCACTTTTTCTTGGTAATATAATGAAAAAGAAGTCTGAAAAATCAATAAAACAAGTTAAAAAAGAAGAAAAGAGAGAAGATAATCCAGAACAACTAGTAAACTTCCTTGAGATAGAGAAAAAATGGCAGTCTGAATGGGAAAAATCCCAGATTTTCAAATCAGTTGAAGGAAAAGGAAAAAAATGTTATGTTCTCGAAATGTATCCCTATCCCAGTGCTTCATTCTTACATGTTGGCCACGTTAGAAACTATACCATTGGAGATGTTTTTGCAAGATACAAAAGAATGAATCAATTTAATGTTCTTTATCCAATAGGTTATGACTCTTTTGGATTGCCTGCAGAAACCGCGTCCAAAAAAGAAGGAATTCATCCAAAAATTTATGCTGAAGCTTCAATTAAAAAAATAATGGAGTATCAAAAAGCTTTAGGAAACAGCTATGATTGGTCTAGGGTTATAGCAAGTCATGAGCCAGAATACTACAAATGGAATCAATTTTTCTTCCTTAAACTTCTAGAACATGGTTTAGCTTACAGGAAAAAAGCACCTGTAAATTATTGTGAGACTTGCCAATCAGTTTTAGCAAATGAAGAAGCTGAATCAGGAAAATGTTGGAGATGTGGAAAAGATGTTCAAACTAAAGAAATGGAGCAATGGTTCTTCAAAATAACTGATTATGCTGACCGACTTCTCAATGATTTAGATAAAATCCAATGGTCTGACAAAATAAAGACAATGCAGAAGAACTGGATTGGTAAATCTCATGGAACCGAAATTGATTTTGAGATAGAAAATCCTGAAAGTGAAATATCCCAGGTTATTATTGTTCATGGTGGGGATTCTGATGATTGTGAAGGTTATGACAAACACTGGATGCCCTGGACAAAAAGACAATTAGAGAAAAAAGGCATCAAAACTGAAACTCCCCTTATGCCCCTACATGAAAAAGCGACTTATGCTGATTGGAAAAATATCTTTGATAAATTAGAGGTAAATGAAAACACAATTCTAATTGGCCACAGTAGAGGCTGTGCTTTTCTCGTGAGGTGGTTGGGGGATACAAAAACAAAAGTCAAAAAACTGATTCTAGTTGCTCCATGGAAAATCGCAGATAAAGAGTATAAAAAAGTTTTTTATGATTATAATATTGATAAAACAGTTAAAAACAGAGTTAAAGAGATTATTTACTTTACTTCAGATAATGAAGAAGAAGATGGCAAAAAAAGCCTTAAAATATTTAACCGGGTCATAGGTGGAAAAATAATCGAACTTAAGAATCATGGCCATTATGATATTGGTGCTATGGGAACAGAAGAATTTCCGGAACTTTTAGAAAAAATAACTTCAAAAGAAAAATGGCCTATTTTCACAACAAGGCCAGATACTATCTATGGAGTTACATTCATGGTCATCTCAGCTCAGCATCCAAAGCTGATGTCCTTAGTAACCGAAAAACAGAAAAAAGAAGTTGAGAAATTCTTGAAGAAAGTAAAAGCAACTGACCCAAAAAATACAGAAGAACTTGATAAAGAAGGAGCATTTACTGGTTCATATGCAATAAATCCTATAACTAAAGAACATGTGCCTATTTGGGCAGGAAATTTTGTTTTAGCTGACTACGGAAGCGGAATGGTTATGGCTGTTCCATCTCATGATCAACGAGATTTTGAATTTGCAGAGAAATATAAAATTACTATGAAACAAGTAATTGGTTGTCCAAATCCTCCAAATGATCATGATTGGAAAAAGGGGGCATATACAGGATGGGGAAATCTAGTCAATTCAGATAAGTTCAATGGTCTAAAAAATGATGTTGCAATTGAAGAAATCACAAAGTTCTTAGAAAAGAACAAATTAGGAAAGAAAACAACTAATTATAAGATAAGAGACTGGCTTATCTCAAGACAAAGATACTGGGGAACACCAATTCCAATTATCTACTGCGATAAGTGTGGAATTGTTCCTGTTCCAGAAAATCAACTTCCCGTTCTTCTTCCAGAAAAAGTTGATTTCAAAGTTGCAGGAAACCCTTTAGTTTATAATAAAGACTTCATAAATACAACTTGCCCTAAATGTAAGGGAAAAGCTCGAAGAGAAACAGATACTCTGGGGGGATTTATGGATTCTTCGTGGTATTTCTTAAGATACTGCGATTCGAAAAACTCAGAAAAGCCATTTGATTCTAAAAAAGTCAATTACTGGATGCCTGTTGATCAGTACATTGGGGGAGTAGAACACGCTGTGGGTCATTGTATTTATGCACGATTCTTGACAAAATTTTTGAAAGATATTAAGATGGTGAATTTTGACGAGCCTTTTACTCGATTGTTCAATCAAGGTATAGTTTACAAAGATGGAAAAAAGATGTCAAAAAGTCTAGGGAATGTAGTGTTTCAAACAGAAATATCAGAGAAGTACGGAATTGATACTGCAAGATTATTCCTGACTTTCGTCTCTTCTCCAGACAAGCCAATGGAGTGGACAGATGAAGGAGTTGAAGGAAGTTTTAGAATAATCAACAAATTAATAAGATTAAAAGATAAAATCTCCCCAGAATCAAATCCCTTGCAAGAGAACAAGATTCATTCAGCAATAAAAAAAGTTTCTGAAAATATTGAGAATTTTGAATATCCCAAAGCAATTATCGCAATTACCGGATGCATAGATTCTATGTCGGAATCAATTAAAAGAGAGAACTATGAAATAATTCTCAAATTATTGCATCCATTTTGTCCGCATATCACCGAAGAACTCTGGCATAATCTAGGAAACAAGACTTTCCTATCTCTTGAGTCCTGGCCAAAAGTCCAAGAGAACAAGATAAACGAGAAACTTGAACAGCAAGAACAAGCTGTTGAAAAAACAGTTCAAGACATAAATAACATAGTTAGGTTGTTAAGTGAAAAAAAACAGAGTGTAAACAAGGTATATCTGTATGTTATCCCGCCTGAGCTTAAGTTGTATCAAGACAATCTCCTAAAACTTCAGAAGTCTCTTAACATACCAATAACCCTATTCGTATCAAATGACAAAAACAAGATTGACCCCCAGAATAAAGCATCTAAAGCGAAACCTGGAAAGCCAGCTATTTATTTAGAATGATTAAAGTACATGCTTCTCTAAACCCCGTTTTTGTTTAGCCTTTCTATTTCTTAATTGTAATAATGAGACTAAAATCAATCCTTGCGATGTTCCAATTTCAAAGGGAAATAAAGGAACATTCGGCAAAAGAGAAAGAACAATTTTGCCAGCAATTGATAAGGGATCATCAGTCTTTATTGTTTTATCCAATAAATAATATGTACCCAAAGTAGTTACTATTGGGGGGATTGCAAGCCCAAAATAAAAATTTAATCTCTCTCTTAAATTGTATCCTTGCGTTTTAAGATATTTGTCTAACATTTTAACCTCGTAATTAAGCAAGCGAAGTAATAGATATAAAACTAAGTTGTTATGTTTAATAACAACATTTTTAAATTCAAAAAACTTGAACTTCTATGGAAATTCAAGAAAAACTTCAAGAAGCAGGATTAACAGGAAATGAAGCCAAAATCTATCTTGAACTTGTGAAAAAAGGAGAGCTTTCAGCTAATCAAATTGCCAAAAATCTAGGCATAGACAGAACATTAACTTATACAATTCTAAATCACCTTATAGAAAAAGGCCAAGTTTCATACATCATCAAGGAAAAGAAGAAACTATTCTCCTGTTCTAGTCCAGATAATCTACTAAACCCGTTGAAATCAAAAGAAATTGTTATTTCTGATTTAATTCAAGAACTAAAAAAGATAAAAACCGAAGAAAAACAAGATATAGAAGTTAAAATTTATGAAGGAAAAGAAGGGATTAGAACTTTTGTCAATCTTGCATTAAAAGAAAAGGAATTTTGTGCCTTTGGTTCGACAGGTTTGATGTTTTTCACCTTATATGAACTGCCAGCAATGGCAAAACAGGCGGCAAAAAAGGGCATAAAAATAAGGATAATAGGGAATAAAGAACTTAAAAGTCAAGAGCCATTCATGTTAAAGGATTTTGAATATGGGTTTCTTGATATAAAAAGCGAAGCCACAACATGTATCTTTGGGGATTATGTTTCTATACATATGATTTTACCAAAACCAATATTCATTTTAATAAAGAATAAGAAAATCGCTTTAAGTTATAAAAATCACTTTGAGATTTTATGGGATAAATCTAAAAAGTACAAAAAATAAGAAAAATTAGAATAAGATGAAACCAAAATTAAAAAAACAAGAAAGAGCTAGATTTAATCACTTAGTTGATTCATCAGCAAAATATCGACAATATGATGGAAGATGGGGGCAAGTAAATGGAATTTTTACAGAAGAAGGAATTTGTTGTAGAGGTTTCGTTCCTTGGAATGGAAAAGAGGTTGAAGATTACAGGACTTTTTATTATGATTTACAATTAGAAACATATCCTGGAGAACAAGAAACAGTTTTAGAAAAAATTTGCGAATATGAATTAAGGCCGTTTTCAAGTTAAAAATGTGCAAAAAAATATTAAAATCACTTGACTTATCCACATGGATAATGATAATATGTCTGGCATGCATCTTTTCTTTAACGATTCTAAACAAGATTAATTTCCTGACCAGTTGGATTCTTTATGCTCTTCTAGGTTTCTTTTTTGCAATAATGATAATCTGTTTGATAATTTCTATCAAGAAACATAAAGAAGAAAAGCAAGCTTAATTGATTTTTATACACACGAGGGTGTATAAACTAATTAGATATAACCTAAATATGTCACTTCTAAATGATTACATAGCGAAAGCTTTATAAACCATTCTCGCCTTATTTATACATAAAATATGTATACTCTATAGTGATAAAAATTACTAAAATGTCTAAACAAAATAACAAGAAGTTCATAATTACAAAGAGAATAGCAAAGCATGGCTCTCAAGCTATTATAGTTATCCCACGAATTCTTGAATCTCAATTAAAACCAGGAACAATCGCTGAAATCACTATAAATATTTTGGAGGATGAAAATGGAAACTAATCTTGAAACTAAAAAACCCAAGAAAGGATTAGAAAGTACACTTGATACAAGCGGGGCTGTAATTTATTCTTTAGCTGTTGGAGCTACAATAGATACCTTTGCAGGTATGAGTATATTAGGCATAGCTGTTGAAAGAGCTTCAGCAACAGCAATAAATCTGGGTACAGGCGCATTGTACGGAAAATGGAGAAATTTTTTATTCAGAAAAACAGTAAGGACAAGAGAGAACAAGCATGTTAAAGAAACAATAAGAAAAGGATTGTTTTATGGTGCTTCTATTTTAGCCGGGCTTACAGCAACATCAAATCAAGGATATTCTGAAATCGCAGATTATTTTGTTGATACAGGAAAAGCACAAGAGTATATAGTGGATCTTGCAGCATTCAATACATTTCAAGTCCCAGTTTATGCAACTGCTTTATCAATTGGGACTTTACTTTCGGAACATAAGATAGATACAGCAAAGGTAAGTTATGGAGTAAACTCTCTTATTATGATTTCACCATTGATTGGTCCGACACTTGGCATATTTATGGATTTAACAAGAAAAATTTTTGAACTAGAATCAGCACCAGAAAAGGCCGGAATTAAACTAAAACAAGATGAAGGAGGTCAAGATGGCAGTATCAATTGATGAAAAAGGTGTCATCAAAGAAAGCAAAGATGAGGTTATTGATGAAGAAACTATTCTAGACTTTAAACCAGTTGACAGGGATGATGAATGGACCTATAAAGAGCTCATAGAAAAAAACATAGAAGCTATGTTGAAAAGTCCATCAACTCCAATAGATTTGAAAAGAAGAATAGCAGAAGCGCAGGAAATAGCGCATAATAGAGTTACTGATTATGGATCGTCACGCGGGCCTCAATTACTAATCAAGGATGATACACAGAGAACAGCTACAGCTTTAGATGGCGGAGCTTTCTATACATTATTGTATCAAATGCCTGGTTTGACTTTAAAATTCAGAGCAAAGAAATCAGGAAAACAAGATAAATTTGAAAGGTCAAGAAGAGTTCAAGAGTTTCTTATGACATTACAGGAATCTGGTTTTCTTAGAGGACCAAAAATTAACATTACTAGTTATGATGAAAAACTAGAATCAAAACTAAGTGTTGAACCTTATATAGAGCATGATAGACTTACAGATGTATTGAGAAGAGCTGAAACAGATGTTGAAAAAGGTGAGATTCTCAAAGAACATCTTTTAGACAGTCTTGAAATAAGCAGAGTCATGACAGCATATAGGGATATGAAAGATGAAAATGGAGATTATTTCTTAAAAAGAAACTATGCTTGGACTGATTTTATAAGAAATTTTCTTCCAGGGAATTATATTGTAGACAGCCAGGATGCAATGACACAATTCCTAAATGGGTTTGCTTTAAGAGCAGTTCCAGGATTGCAGCAAAAAGTGACTAAAAAAGGAAAACTTTCAAGAAGAAGGATAAAACAAGAACCATTACTTGAAAATTTAAGAAAAGCATTTAACTCAGAATTTAACTCATTTTATAGAGAAAGAAGCAAACACATTGTAAACACAGATACTCACACTGGAAATATTCTTGTTGATAGCGTACATGGGGATACAATCCATTGTGATTTTGAACATACATATTTCAACTTGTTCGAGGATCCTATTGCAGAGCTAGTTTTGACTTCTGGAATTCAAGACCCCGGGGTCATAAAAGATTTAGTTGATAATGCTTATGAAAAATATAAAAATGAGATAAATGTTTCAAAAGAACAATTCAATGCTACTTTCCAAAGAAGATTGATTGAAAAAACTCTTACAAGAGCAACGAGGTTCCTTGATCTTTCACAAAGATTTTCAGGAAAAGATAGGAAAAATCTGGAAGATCAAGCAGACATGTTTTACTCTCAAGCTTTGCGAAGCATGGAAGAATTGGGCTTGACCCAAATGGCTTCTGCAGTAAAAACATATAATGATAACTATCTAAAATTAAGAAGAACATCCACCATATCTAACAGAGATAAAACAATTGATAGTGTAGTCAGTAATATAACTCCTGTAAAAACCAGAGAAGTCTCATGTACAAAACCCAAGGAAGCAAGAAGAGCATTTAGATTTGCATACAGAACAGCAATTATAACTGCATTATCTTCTTTTGCAATATGGGGAATGCGTAACTGCAAGAGTATGACTGTTGAACCAGAACCAATTAGTTGGTTAGAACAAATAGATTATTCAGAGAATACAGTTCCTGGTGTAGGTGATCCATTTTTTAGGGGAGGGACTATAGACTCAGCAATAACAAAAAAAGATTTTTTTGAGATGGACCCAAGACAACTTGCAAGAAAAGTCTTTCAGACAGATGATGATGCTTTAATTGATTCAATAATTCAAGCATATGCCCCATCTGACCCAAAGTTACTTAGAAAATCCAATGATGAGTGGCTATTTGATGTAGTTAATAGAAGAAGAGAGTCAGATGCAGATTTATTGCGAGCAATTCATTATGCTTCTACAACAATGTATAAAAATGGGCAAAAACCAGGCGCCTTTGGTACTATGCTTTGGCCAGCAAAAGATAATATTTACTTATCAGAGCGTGCACGTATGGGCATGTCAGGTATGGAAGATAATCGCGGGATAGATGTTCACATTGCAGGAAGAATTCTTTTAGATAATATAAAAGCTTCTATAAAAGATGGCAAAGTAATGTTAGCACCTGCAGTAGCAGGCTATGTAGCAGGATTATATGACGCAGGTCAAGCACAGATTGATGCTTCAAGCAGGAGTTATGGGGAATTTAGAAGAACAATGGCCTCCGATGATAGGGAAGCTACAGACAGGATTCTTGTAGCATATTTGGCTTTGAAAGATGCTTTGCCAACAATAGTAAAAACAAATTATAATGCTAAAACTTTAACACAAGATGCTTCTAGATTAGTTTCACAAAGCAAGCACAAGTAGATGATTATTCATCCTGATTATTGTTTCATTCAATTCATACAGATAACGTTCAATAACTGAATTTTCATCAATTTTTTCTTTAATTTTTTTGTATTCTTTAGAAAATGCTACAGCATCCACTTTATTGAAACTCAAGAAAAGCTTCCGGTACATATCCAAAAACTTCCGTATGTTCTTCAATATTTCAATATCTTCTTTTGTGACTTTTTCTTTGCTTTTTAGTTTCTCAACCCTTCTTGCAATCTCTTTTAAAATGTCTCCCACTTCTTCCAAACCACTGACAATAGCATAAACTTGTTGTGTTTTGTTTACATCTTCGTAACCTTTTTTATTCAAAACCCTTAAACAGAAATTGACAAATTTGTTTACAGAGGCATCAATTTCAATAATCGGCTCTAGTTTCTGCTTTTTTTCTAATCCATTTATCAATTCTTCAATCATAGAGTCTAGTATCAAGAATATCCTCGCGATGATATATACAATATTTTGGTCAGTCATTTCAGTTATGTCTTTAATGACAATGCTGTTTTGCGTTTGTTTCATTATCTCAAAACCCAGAAGTTCTGTAATCGTCCTCTTCTGAAAATCCTTAATTTCGCTATAATCTGAGAAATTTACTTCAAGTTCATCAACTCCTTTGATATACAATGATAACAATACCCTATTAATCAGAGGATGATAACCTGAAATATCAACAGAAACTCTGGTTTTTTCTTTTTTTTCAGTGCTTATTCCAAGAATAAGTCTCTTCCCGCTTTCAATTACATCAATTTCATCTCCTTTCTTCAAATTAAACTGCTTTGCCCATTTTGAAGGCAAGCTAACCATCAAAGTTGCTGCTCCTTGTTTGACAATCTTTCTTTTCATTTTATTTCATAAATAATATAATAATTCTTTAATTCTTTGATATCCCACCCAAGTAATTGAGAATAAACTCTTTTAATTATTTTAGATGAGAATCGATTATTCTTAATTAATCCTTCTAAATAAGCTAAATCCCCAGAATTTGAAAAAATCAAATAAATTTTTCCATTTTTATTCAGATGTTTTCTTGCATTTTTAAAAAAAGAGGTTAAACTTGTGTAATTATGATCAGTCATAGCTTTTTCAAGTAAACTTTTAGGTTTGAAGTATCTGAACGGAGGATTAAACACAATCAAATCAAATTTTTCCTTAACATTAGAGAAAACATTACTCTGTTTTGCTTCAATATTCTTTATCTGATTTATTCTTATGTTCTCCTCGATAGATTTTATTGCATAGGGATTGATGTCAACAGCCAGAACTTTTTTTGACTTTTTAGATAAAACTAGAGCCTGAATTCCAGATCCTGTGCCCATATCTAAAGAAGAATCAACATTTTTTATTTTTGATAAAAAATTTGCAAGAATAATTGAATCAGGACAAGGGGGGAATGCCTTCTTCTGAACATTTATCTTAAAACCAAGAACCTTAAAGTTCTTTTTATGGTGTGATATGAGACTCAAGACCTTTTTATGTTTCTTTCTTATACTCTTATCTAAAGTTTTGTCTAAATTTGGTTTGTACATATAAGGATTAATTTATATCTATTTATAAACTTTTTGTTTTTGTATATACATTTATACAAGTATATATAGTATAATAAAAAAGTATAAATCACTAGATTTCTAAGTATTATCGGGTTGTTACCATTAAAGAGTGAATAGAAAGGCAACAACCAAACAAAATAGACAAAACAAAACATCGAGGAAAAACAAAATGACAACTGATTACGATAAGGGAACAAAGGGATCTACTGCATTGATATATTGTACAATGCCCCTAAAATTTGCTTCTCTTATGTGGGGGGTTTATGCAGTTTCAAGAGATAAAGTAAATTTGACTTCGGTGATAACTGCAGGAGCATTATACCTTTGTGCAGAAGTATGGCAAGGAATAGGAGAAGGTAGTATTGCAACAATTCGTTTTAGCAAGCTTGAAAAAGCATTAACTAAAGATAAAAAATAAATCAAATCAAAATCAAAATTTCGATAATAAATTAACAAGGAGGATAAAATGAAAAACGCAAAAAGTTTATTGACCTTAACAGCGCTTTTAGCAACACTAGGGTTTGCGCAAGCTAAAGGAGTTTCAGTTAGTGGAGACTTCTTTACTAATGGAAAACAGACTAAAGCAAGAGCTACTCTTGTTGCACCCCATTCAAAGTTAATAGGAATGAGATTAGTTGAAGGCGACTCTTTAGAGCATACTTCAATAAAAGCTGTTGGGAACTTCAACGCATTGAACACTGATTTCTTCGGAATAGTGAGATACGATGACAAGAGAGATAGCAAGCAACTTCATGTAAGTCCAGATATTGGAAAAGATATCAAGGGTTTTTACATATATGCAGAACCAGCATGGATGACTTTTGACTTAGGCAAAGAAGGAAAAGGACTAGTATGTTACGCTCCATTTGCCCAAGTGAATGCAAAAAAACTTGGATTAGACTTGCAAGCAGCGGGAATTGAAGTTTATACAAAAGGCGAGCCAACAGTTAATGCAGTATATGCAACTACCAAGAACGAAAAACTTGGATTAGGTTTGTCAAAAGGTTATGGAGATGATCTTGGAGCATATCTAGGGACAATGACTGGAAATTTTGGAACCTTTGAAGCAATAAGTTACACACCAAAAACAAAAGATTGGAAAGTTACAAGCAACTTAGCTGAAAATGCCTCAGGGTCTACAACACCAAATGGTCCTGCCTTATGGTGCGACTATGTGGTTATTGGAAGAGGTCCAGAAGACATGCCCTACTTTACAGGAACAGCTTCAAAAAGTAAGAGCGGTTTAGCTGGAAAAGTAAGTGTTTCAGGAAAAGGCACAAAAGTGACTTCAGCAACAGGAGAGTTAGGATTCAGCGCAGGAAATGGTTTAAGTTTCTCTGCTAGTGAAACATACTCTTTTGAGAAAGGAACTTCAACAATTGGAACAATAGTGACTTACAAAGCAGGCAAAGTAACACTCGAAGGAAAAGCATCAAGCGACAAATCAGTTAGCGCATATGTAGGTTTTAATTAATTTTTTTATTTTTTTATTTTTTTATAAATTTCCCAAACTCTCAGGAAAAATGTGATGATTAAATTGGAAAACCAAAGAAAAAACAAGAAAATGACAGAAGAAAGACATATAAAACCATTGGAAGAACAACTTCTAATAGAAGCAGAAGCAGTAAATCTGGGATTTGGAAATCCTAAATGCCCAATTGAATTTCATTTGATACGTGGGTTCCATGCACGAGGAGAACTGGGTGGAGTTGTTCCTATCGGAAGTCCAATAATAATAAAGATATTCTCAGATAAATATCTTGATCCGGATATGATTCATGCAGATCAATTAGCCATATTATCTCGACAGGAAGTTGAACAATTAAAAGAAGCAATAAATCAGAGCGATAGTAGTGGTCGGTATGTTCAAGATAAAATTCAAGGGGCTTTTGTTCTAGGCAAACCCTATTCAAGTATCGTACAAGCACCTCATGGAAACGTTGTGATTCCCACACTATGTTTTCCAGTGCAATTCTATAGATTTGATTTAGAACAAAGTTCACCAGCAATAAAAGAACTTCCTCGTTTTCCAGGTGCAGTTTATTTTAACAGGAGGACAGCTGAATAAAATGACACTAAAAGATTTAATAAGAAGAAACAAAGGAAAAACAATCCTAGCAGGGTTAGTTTGTTTAGCAGCAGCTCTAGGTTTTTATGATCTATACCATCCTGCTAAAAAACCAGTAAATGAAGAGTATAAAGTAGTGAGGGTTTTGGATTCTTCAACAAAAGAAGCAAAACAAATAGGTTTGGACAACCGAGTTATAGAATACATTGGAAAGGATAATCAATCGCATTATATTTATTTTAACAATTTTAAAGGTCTGTTTGATTTTAGTGCTGATAATAAAATTCATTCAGTCTATGAAAACAGATCAGATACATCACTAACTTTCGATCAAGTTGTGAAGTATATGCTCAACTCAGATAATTTTTACACACTTCATCTTCCACGGGAGGACAATGTAAAATGAAAACAAAAGAAAGAATAATATGGACAGCAGCATTAGCAGTATCAGTGGTAACTTCAGCATATGTATTTAATCATACTGGGTCTAGCATCGGCAGAGCAAAGAAAGTCTATAGTCTAGATGTTAATGAAGATGGATTAGATGACCTAGTTGTGAAGTCATCGGATTTTTCAATAACAATGGATATTCCTCACTACGACGCATTCATTGCAAGCAAAGATTCTGAAGGAAATATTAATTATACGCCACTAAGTGAAGTTGTAGCGAAAGCGCAAGATTCTGCAAAAGTTAGTCTCAACGAACAAAAGAGAACACTTGGCACTCGTCTACAAACAATGGCCCAAAGAGTATACTCACATAAATACGGAGATTAAAATGAAAACAAGAACAAAAAGAACACTTTGTACTTTAGTTTCAGCAGCAGCATTATGTTTATTTATGAATTGTTCATCTGTAGAAAAAATTGATGTGCCAGATCCAAGACTTGAAAAAATTGCAGAAATAAACAAATTAGAAGAAAAAGGATTATACTATGTTTTAACAATTTCTGCAGAAGCATACGTCCAATCAGTCAATAAATCTCTTTCAGATTATAATTTTAAATTAGTTTCTGGGTGTTCAGGATACAGTAGAGAGCAGGAATATGAAAGTGCATTAGCCAGAATAACAAGAAGAGGCATAGATTTTGGAGCCGAAGCTATAATCGATGTGCATCCTTATGGGCCTTATAGTGAATATCTTATGGGTACAGCTCTCATCCCAAAGGAGGAAGCACAATGATGCTTTCATTATATTTCGGAAGGTGTGATGAAGACAAACAACATAAAGATAATCCTAATTCAGGATTAGCACATCAATATCCTGCAAATATTCTAAAACACTATAAACAACTAGGAATTATTCAAGGATTTGATAATATATCTCAAAATTCATGGGATCTCCATAAACATACAGGATTGATTTCTCTTTTAGGAAAGATGATTGAAAGAAATTACGACCCCCAAGATTATCCTTCTGACAATATTTTAGCAATTTATTTAGATGACTCCGTGGGCTTTGACTTGCCTTTAGAAAAAAGAGAAGATTTAGTCAGAGCATCTCTCGATGTTCTCGGTTATCAGCAATTTCATTGGGAGGAAGAATGACAATCGACGAAATAGAAGAAAACGAAAGCTCAGAATCAGACGAAAGTCTTGTTATAAAAAGAATCCCAAAAAAGACAAGAAGTTTTGGATTGAAGAAAAAGCTTTATGTATTAAAAACAGAGACTTGGTGTCCAAGAATTAATCCATGCACGGGAAAGACAACCCAAGGATACGAACCCTGGACAGACCCAGAAGCTAATAAAACACATAAAGTCAAAGCAACAAGCCTAGAAAATGCATTGAATGATGTCGGAGATTATGTAAAACAACAAGGATTCTTGGTATTTGTGAAATTTAAAGGGGTTTATTCTCTTGATGGAAAAGCAAAGTACGTTGAAGAGACAAGAGAAGCTAATGAAAGGCTAAAGAAATATGGGAAGCCATACGGGGAATAAAATGACAAAACCAAAACAAAAACCAGACGAATTAACGTTGGACGAATGCATCAAATTAGCAAAAATGGTTCCAGCTGAAGCTTGGCAAAAAACATTTAGAAAAGAAGAATATCCTAGGCCAAGTACAGAAGTATATAGTGCATATTACAAATCTTTTAGAATTAAAGTCGTAGGTTCTCCGTCGTATTGTGACTCTTATGTTGAAGTATATTCACGAGGTTCATGTATCACAGGATTGTACAGCGAATCGAACTCTAGACTAGAAAATAAACTAGACAAGTTATACAGGTTTATTAGCGAAAAACAAGAAAATTATCAATTCGCAAGAAGACATAATCAACTAAAACTAATAGAAGGTCAAGAAGAAATTAGTGAGGTTACGAGAGCAAGATCATTGTTAAGGAGTGGAAAATGACAGAAACAAAAATAATCGATCCAAGTTCATGTAAGCTAGGAGTTATGCCAATTCCATTGCCAGTTGTTTTAGTGAGTTACAAAGATAATAACGAATCTGGAGCAAATTTGACAACAGTAAGTTATGCAGGGCAAGTTTCTTCAGGTCAGGTTTATGTAAGTTTAAGACCAACTAGAAATGGATATGGAAGAATTAAAGATGAAGGATTTTTTGGAATGAATTATGTGTATCCCGCACAGGCATATGTAATGGATGCAGATTACTGTGGTTTAGTTTCTGGAAGAGATGTTGATAAATTCCTAGCCACTGGCTTAACAAAAGAAATTGTAGATGACATTCCTTTAGTAGGAGAATCTCCACTAAGTTTAACATGTTCTTTAAAAGAAGTTATTAAAATGGACAGCCATGACATTTTCATCGGTCAAGTCTTATCAATTATCCAAAGAGCACAGTCTAGTAGCATTCGGGGTGATTTCATCTTATCAGCATTAATGCATATGGGGTTTCAGTATTTTCCTATTTCAAATAATGAATATATGGCAAGGGGTAGAGTAATGGAAGTAGGAAAAGAATTAAAGCCATATAGGGGAGTGAAAAATGACACGCGATAACTTCTGGGATGTAACTCATAGTCAAGCAGAATATCGAGATCATGCGAAAGGTTCAGATGATGGAAGTAGTGGAAGGCCAATTCCTGCAGATGCAAGTGAGACTTATAGAAAAAGTTATGCTAATACAGTAAAATCAAATCGCCGAACATCTTTGATAGTGCATATAATCCAGTCAACAGCTATAACCTTTGTTATTCCCATATTATATTCTACTTTAATCATTGGTCCAACAGTAAGAGCAGCGCAAGCTCGAGAACAGCGCATCATATCATATTATCAAAATCACGGGCCATGCCCGCATGATTTAGATGCAAAAGGCGTAGATGCTCGAACAATTTCATGGAACAATGAAGTCGAGCATCCAAGGAGATAAAATGACAACTAAAATTAAACAAGCATATATACTGAAAGTGTACCATGGGGAAAACCCAAATTATTTTAATGCGGTCTTTATTCCAGGGGATATTTTTATTTCATTAAGACAGGACAATATGCCCGAACATGTATTGTGTATTCATGCGGATAAAGCTTTTGAAAGATTAGACTATGAGGTTCAAGAGTATCTTAAAGGAAAAACCGGAAAAATGGAAGTTAAGGATATCCCCACAATGTCAGCAATAAGAGATGTCAAACGCGTATCGTCATATGGATTAAAAAAATTAAGGGAGAATCTAGAATCTAGATTAAATGAGATAAGAGATTCAGAAAATAAGGTTAGATTATATGCCGGGGGCATTTTACTTGATGCTACAGCAACCTCCGAGGATTGGTGATAAAATGACAACAAAATCTAATCTTCAGAGTATTGGGAATATTGTAGTTCTTGGTGGTGCTGTTGCTTTTTTTACAATTACTGGAATTGTTGAAACAATTCCCAATTGGAAATTAAAAAACTATTATTCTCGAGCTCTGACCTTTTATGCAGATACAAGTGGAAATGGAAAAATAGAACCAGAAGAAGAAGGAAAATTTGTTCAAGATTTTGTTTCAGAAATAAAACAAAAACCGGGCTATAATGACTTTAATCTAAGACCAAGTGACATACAACAGGGTAGTGCAGATTCTAGAAAAGTTCTTTCTTTATTGCAAGAGTATCGTCCTGTTCCACCATTCTAGGAGGTAAAGATGCTTGATTCTATTATTCAAAAAGAGATTTCTTATGGCATAAAACACAAGCCAGAAATAAGAAAAAATTTTCAAAGGCCAAGTCCAGAGCTCCATAATATTAATGGATCAAGACTAGTTAGATATCCAAATTTTTATGATTTTGAAGACCCAACAACAACACTTGGTGATATTTTTCTTGTTCCAGGTTTTCCAGGATTGCAGAATATGCAAGTTCTTGCAGAATCATTGCAGGATTATGGTTTTTCAGTTTACATACCAATATATCCTGGAATCGGCCAGACATACAGTGGATTGAATATTAAGCCAAAAGGAGAATTCTCTTTTACAGAATCACAAAAACAAGTGAACACTCTCTTCAAAGCACTAAGAGACAATTCACTTTCAAGAATAATTGTGGGAGGATATTCAGTCGGAGCAATCCTAGCTTCAAACCTTGTTGAGAAATTTTCATCTTCAATTGACAGAGTTTTTATTATGGGCGGATCATTCCATTCACAAGAAGTTTTTCATGAAGTTTTTCCGTATAAGGGAGAAAAAGGCATTAAAGCTTTAGAAAAATATATTCACGATTGTTGCACAAAGGGAAAAGTTCCAGTTCTTGGAAATCCAGATGAAATTTTTCAAGATTGGGTAAATTTTTTAGTCAAAAGCTCAAATCCAGAAAATGTTCTTTCAAAAGAAAAAATGCCCCTAGCAATTTTGCACTCCCCAAAAGATGATGTTTTTCCTTTAGATTATGCTTCAAAATATTTTCCAAAAAGAGCAAAGTTTTTCCCTTTGGATATAACTCATATGATGCACCACCTAGAAAACGGCGATGCTGGAAATGATGTGGCTACCATGTTTTATAAATTCTTAAAAGGAGATTATGATATAAGAAATGGTTTTAGAAGAGCAATTGCCTCAAAAAGAAGAACAAATGCTTTTAATATAACCAGGAGTTTTGAAACACCAGTACTATGGACAATCGGACCAGGTCCCTATGACAAAAATCTTGTCCCAGTAAGAAAACCAAAATATTTAGATACTTCCTTTGGTATAAGAAAATACTAAAAAGTATCTATCTTTTAGTGCACCATAATCTTTTTAAATCTAGAACAACATCTTTTTTAATCAAAAAATGGGTAGTGAAGAAAAAATAAAGATAGCTATGATGACCGCTGCTTCCAAAGCATTAAGTTATAGAAAACTTAATCCAAAAGCAGACACAGAAGAGATTATGCAATTTATTATGACTGACCTTAAGATGAAAGGTCAGGAAAAAATAGGTGCAATGGCTGCTGCAAGCAAGGCATTAAAATATCAAGAAGAAGCTAAGATGAGTGACAAGCAGATTATGCAAGAAGTCATGAATGAGACAGAAGACATTTTGATGACAATGAGCTTGGATTAAATACCGTAGTTTATTGCGAGTTATAGCTTAGAAAGACAATAGATAGAGAAACAATGCCTAGAGCTTAGGTTATAACTTTTACACTTAGAGACTGAGTGAGAATTAGACTTAAAAATTATTCAATCAATGTTTATATAACTATTAATTAGCCCGTATCTATCCATTATAAGCCATTTAGTTAATTTTTTAAGCTTATATTAACTTTATAATCATGACATACTGCAGAAAGTGTGGTACCATGCTAAGGGAAGAGAAATGCCCCCATTGTGGAGCAGATTATAGCACAGACAAGATGAGGGATATGAAGCACAAGATTAAGAGGAACATAAAAAGCAGATACAATGTTCCAAGTGCACTCAAAACCTTGATTTTGGTAGTGATTATAGCATTGATTGTCTTAATCTGTTATCTCTTGTTCTCAAATCCAGAACAAAGGTCAACTTTCTTTAATACTGCGCAACAATCAAGCAATAAAAACCAGGATGTAATACAATCAGCTGTGGCAGACACTACAAATTTAGTAAAATCAGCAGAAAAGCCAAGATTAAGAGTATATCATCAGATGGTAAATCAGTTAGGTTTTGAAAAAGGATGTTTTGGAAGAGTAGATGGCGGAGTAACTAATTTAGGCACTACACAAGCTGCTAATGTTATTGTGATTTGTTCGACAGATGATGGAGTTTCAGTTGAAAAAGACTTAGGATATCTCAATGTTCTTGAAACAAAGACATTTCAGATTCTTCTCAATTATAAGTGTGATAGAATGCATGAAGAAGAGTGTTATGTCAATTGCGACAATTGCTGATAGTTCATAAATTTCTCCACATATGCAAGGTCTGTATTAGCTGATTCTTAAAAACTTGACTTCGCTATCTGTGGTGTAAATATAAGATATTTTGATTTTGTTCTTACTTTTTGTTTTCGAAGAATTCTTAAAAAAAGTTTAAGAGAGTGGGGCATAATCTATTACAACATAACCCGCATTGGCGAAGTTAAGTTAAAAATATTAGAATTGATAAAGTCAAGAAGAAGGTACATCGCAGATTATAGATGCAACGCAATACTGTCTTTACATCTTATGTTCTTGCATATATTCAAAAGGATTATTAAAAAAAGCTTCATTATTTTGTTCATCTACATAGATTAGATTACTATGTTCTCCAATAATAGCTTTTCTTGCAGGTTTGTTCATTGCAAATATATAAAACTGGGTTTTTGGATTGCTTTCAACTACACGCCCAGTAACTGTCCAACAACTTTCAGGTTTTTCATCACTAAAATATTTATTACAAGAATGCGAGACAAGTACATCAAAGCCCCCTAAGGCAAGTTCATGGCATAGACAAGTATTCAATTCATCTACACTTCCTGAGAATTTGGGGTGATGGACTATTCTTGCTTTAAGCTGTCCAAAAAAAGCTCCTACATGCCAATCATCAAATTTTCCAACTAAACCGATTTTCATAGCAATTATAAAAAACGGGGCTTATAAACATACGTGGGGTATTTTTTAAGGTATCACTATAGAATAATAATATTTATAAATCTCTTTTAATAAAAATTACATGAGCCTTTTAAGATTAGTAGGAGTTAAAGAAGAAGATGCAAAGAGACTTTTAAGCCACTTAAAAGGTAAAAGAGAAGAAGTAAAAGGCAGAAGAGAAGAAGTAAAGAAAACAGCATCTAGAGAAGATATTGAAGCAGGCACAATAAGAGCATATGAAGAAAGTTTAAGATGGTATGCAAAGGCAAATCCAGATTCTGAAGGAAATTATATAAAAGAAATTCAACAGCTCTCAGAATTTACTCATGTTCCAGTTCCCCCAGAAATCCTATTAAATACTAGTTCAAGACTATTAGAAGAAGCGTACTATAGTGAAGGTTACAGAAAATCAAAAAAATTAAGGGCATCATTCAATTTTACTTTTCCTCCAGAGATTGTTCAACAACACTATAAGTCTAAACTAACAAATGGAGATGTTTCCTGCCATTTAGATGAAAGAGCAGAACAATTTTTCCAAGATGTTAAAGAATCAACAGGCCACGAAATTTCAGAGGAAACACTTCAAGAACTTGCTAATGAAGAGATTTCATATGGTCAGTATAGACGAACAAGCATCTTAGAAGGTTTAGGAAAAAGAGGAGTAATTAAACAAGTTGAACCAGTTTATCAACCAGAATCAGTTCAAAAAGGATACTTATATAGATTCACAAATAGAAACATAAAAAACGTGGATATAAAAGCAATCACCCATTTTGATGTTGAACCAGCAACAATCTTCAAAGCATTTGATGAGTTAGCAAGAATGGGTGGAACTACCAATATTATTACTATAAATGAGATAAGCAAGCATTATCATGTGGAGATTTCTCCAGGAATAAGAGAAAAGATGAATGCTAGTCTTGCTAAAGGTTAAAAATGACACAAATAAAAACACCAAATACAGAGAAAAAAGTTGTTTTATACTGCCCTGATAGTGGCGGAGTTTATGTAGAGATTCTTGCTCATATGATTTACAAGACTCTTCGGGGGTTCGAGTCAATTGAGTTTAATAATCTGGATCAGTTTAGACATTATATTAAAACTAAAAATCCAAGGGGTGTATTCTTATGCACTATGCAAGTAGGGTTTAGAGAAGTTGATTCTGAAGTTTTAAAAGTTTTAAGTGAACAAGAAAGATATTGTGCTGGGGGTTTTCAAGTTGCTAAAGAATGTCGCCTAACAAATACGCCTTATTTAATTCGTTCTAGTGCAGATAAATCACTTCTAGCAAAATTATCACCATACCAACCTGGAGAAGTTTTTACCCAAATTGGCACATCTATAGAGTATATGGCAGATAAATTAATAAAGAAATTTGGTCTTGAAAATTAATCTTAATATTTTTATTCAAGAATCAAAATATAAGTATTCACAAAATCAATTATCCCCAAGGTAACATTTTCATAAAAACTCTTCATATCTTAGAAACAGAGTCTTCTAGTCCTTGTCTTAAAAATTCTGGGCTAACAAGATTTGATTTTATGAATGGGGCAAAAATATCCATAACTAATTCATCATCTCCTTTTCCCAACTCTCTTGTTTCTTGAACATCCATTTTAGCTAATTGCGTTAGTTTTAACCACGATCTGGTTAAATCTCCTGTATTTGCGACATGATAAATACACCAAGGACAACCATCTTCAGTAGCATCATGTTTTTCAGGACAATCTTTTCTAAAATAGGAGTCAGGACATTTCTTTGCTCCCCCTTCTTTCTTTAAATGTAAGACCTCATCAAATTTTAAATCAAGGCATAATTTTGGTTCTAAGGTCTTCTGATAGACATCCCTTGGAATCATTGAACCTGGTTCCTCACTTTTAAAGACAACCATGTTTCTATTAAGAGTAGGGGCATAAGCAAAGACAAGGCCATTATCCAGATAACAAATAAAACCATGGCCTAAACCATTTGGGAAAGTATTAAAAATTGATTTCATAGAATAACATAAAAAACAGAATTTAAAAGCATTTAGGTATTTTTTTTCAAGCATCACTTTAATTTTTCTATTCAAGCACAAGGTGGAACTTGTTTTGCCCTTATTTTTAAAATAGCGCCCTTATCTTCTTTTTTTAATATGAGGTGGACTAGTCCTTCTTCAAATACACGATTAGTACCACTAACATTATTATAATTAAAACCTAGGAGCAAGTCATCTTTCTTAGCCCATATTGCAGTACAAAGCAATGTTGGTTGAAGTATGTGGTTATATCCGTCATAAGACAACTCTGCAGGTCTTGTTTCATCTGTTCTTTTGTAGAGCTCAACAACAACATCTCCAAAATATGTAAGAAGATATTCCCTAGAAAGTTTAGGATTTTGAAATTTTTCAGAATAAAGAGACTCAAACTTGACACTATCTCTTTCAATCCATTCTTTTAATGTTCTTCTTAGAGTTACAGTTTCTTCAACTGTTTCGTCTCTTCGATAACGTCCTTGTTCAGTACTTCTTTCATATCCTGTTGTCATTTTAATCTTTTATTTTTTGGCCTCGTATCCCGAGATATGCTCCACTCAGTTTGTGTCTTAAAAGTAGATGTGCATTGCCCTGCGCAACGCCATACACTTTTTTTATGCCTAATTTTTTAAGTTGTCTATCATCAAAATCAATTTGCAAGCCAAAATTTTCAGGGGATAGTATTCTCTGTCCGTTTTCATAGAACAGCAAATTATGGTCTTGAGTATTTAACAGACAGTTTAGTTTAATTTCAATTTCTCCAAAATAAGTCAATAAATATTGTTTGGAAATTTCAGGGTCTTGAGAAACACCATGATAAGTCACAAACCTAACTCTTTCATTTTCTATTAACATCGCTAATGAAGGACATGTTTGTTCCCTCACTTTTCTGTCAATATATCGGGCAGGAGCCATATCCACTTTTACTCTAGACTGTCTTCTTGACCTGTCAGGCCATTCATCACGAGTCAAAACACTGCCATTAGCTCCCAACATGTTTATTTAATTAAAAGCTCATTTAAAAGCATTTATATCTTTTTATTGCATATATGGCAAGAATACCTTGGCTTTTAAGCCGATGGGGGAATTGTCATCTCCAACTTTAAGGATTAACTTCGCCAGAGATAAGTGTAAATTATTTAGATTTTATCTTTGATTTCTGTTTTCGAAGGAGTTTTGAAAAAGCTTGGGGGCTTGGAAGTATAATCTATTGCAACTTAACTCGCATTGGCGAAGTTAATTTTCATTGTCGTGTTTTTTATATTACAGATACCTCAGGCTAAAGTCCGAGGAGCATTATTCAAGTATCGCTTTAATTCTTCTGACCCCAGCAGCAACAGCTTCTTCTTTTATGATTTTAAAATATCCCAGAGATTTTATATTCTCAACATGCGGGCCAGCGCATATTTCACAAGAAAAAGGCTTTTCCCCCTTAGTTTTTATGTCTTTATTCTCTGAGCAAATTACATATACCGATACTTTGTCCCCATATCTTTCTTTGAAAACAGCTTGAGCCCCTAATTTTACTGCTTTATCAACATCCATCTCTTTTCTTTCAACTTTTAATCCTTCTTGGATTTTTTTGTTGACAACATATTCGACTTCTTTTAGCTCTTGTTCAGTCAATTTCCTGTCAAAATTAAAATCAAATCTCAGTCTTTCGCTAGTGATATTTGAACCCCTTTGTCTGATATCTTGTTTCAAAACTTCTCTTAATGCCTGATTCAACAAATGAGTTGCAGTATGCAGTTTAGTTGTCTGTTCAGAGTTGTCTTGCAAACCTGATTTGAACTTTCCCTGATTAGACTGTCTTGATAGTTCTTGATGTTTCTCCATTTCAGAATTGAATTCTTTTTCATCAACTTCTAGGTTATGCTCTTTGCAAAGGTCTTTTGTTATTTCAACAGGAAAACCAAAACTTTGATATAATAAAAAAGCATATTCCCCTGAAAAAACCTTTCCTTTATGCTCTCTAAACATTTTTTCAAACTCTTTGATTCCTTTTTCAAGAGTTTCTCTGAATTTTAGTTCTTCTTTTTCAATTTCGTTTAAGATAAAATCTTCACTATGTTCGAATTCAGGATAATTTTCTTTATATTAATTCACAAAGAGTTTAGCTAATCTTTTGCAGAAATTTTTTTCAACATTTAAGAATCTGACAAATTTAATTGCTCTTCTTATTAATCTTCTTAAGACATACCCTTGCTCAACATTTCCAGGAGTTATGCTCTCATTCAAGATAAAGACACTTGCTTTGATATGGTCTGCTATTATTCTCATTGCCCTCGTATGGTCTTGATTGAGTCCATATCTTTTCTGGCTTAAGTAACAGATTTCGTTTATGACCTCAACAAAAGTCTCTCCAAGATAATCATCTTTTTGATTATTCAAAACACAGAGAGTTCTTTCAACACCCATCCCAGTATCAATAACTTTTCTTTTCATCTGTTCTAAATTTCCCCCACTCGTCTTATTATATCCCATAAAAACATCATTCCAGATTTCGCACCATTCTTTTTCTTTTGTTTCTGGATTTGAACTTTCAGAAGGTTTTCCTGTTCCTACAAAGTAGAACATCTCAGAACATGGTCCGCATGGCCCTGTTTTTCCAGCAGGTCCCCAAAAATTATCTTCTTTTCCAAGAAAAACAATTTTATCTTCTGAAATTCCCAAATTTTTCCATGCTTCAGAAGATTCTTCATCTTTGGGAGCATCCCCATCTCCTTTAAAACAAGTTACGCTTAATTTCTCTTTTTGAAGTTTTAAAACTTGGGTCAAAAAATCAAAGCTCATTTCTACAGCTTCTGTTTTCCAATAATCTCCTAAACTCCAGTTTCCTAACATCTCAAAAAAAGTATGATGAAAAGCATCTCCGACTTCGTCTATATCCCCTGTTCTTATACATCTTTGTACATTTACAAGCCTGTTTCCTTGTGGATGTTTCTGCCCCAAAATAAAAGGAACAAGGGGATGCATTCCAGCGGTAGTAAACAGAACAGTTGGATCATTTTCAGGAATCAAGCTTGCATTTGGCAATACAGAATGTTTCTTTAATTTAAAGAAATTCAAGTACTGACTAATCAATTCTTTTCTTGTAAGTTTGGCCATGAATACTTAACCAAGCCGCATTTTTAAAGATTTTCAAAAAGTTTTTAAACCATCTTTTCTTCATAAGTCTAGAAAAGCAGGGTAAAAATAGAATAATCATCTGAAAAAGATGTTTTTCTATCTTTTTTTGTTATATTAATTAAATAATTTAAATTTAAATAAGAACTAAATTAAAAATGGCAATGCCAGAACATTACCCCCGCATATTAAGAAAAGAGATTATTGCTAAACTGCGTTCTTTGGGTGAAGAAACGCCTGCAGTAGTAAGTGAATATGGCCACCAACCTAGCTACGAACATTCAAAACAAGAATCCTGGAAAGGAACTGTAAGGGGCGCATTAGACTTATTAATGACTTTTCCTAAAGATGCAATAGGTATTTATGTAATAAGGAGGATGGGGGAACGTGTATTGCATAGAGCAAGAATTTCTCATACTGATAATGGCACACACTCAAGAAGAACCTTAGAAGTGCATGCATTTGTTAATACAGTCTAATTATTTCTTAATGTTAAAAACTTAGGGGTTTTAGCATGCAGAAAATCTTCTGATTCCCTAGAAAAAAGTAGTAGAACAATTTTTTAAAGATTTTCACAAAGATCTTCTTGTAATATTTTCTCTCATAATCCTAGCAGCTTCATCTGGTTCAAGTTTATCTGGATTTTTCATAACATAAGAACCAGAAGCAAGTATATTATAACCCGCATCATAAAGTTTTTTAGAAGACTTATCGTTGACTGCACCATCTGCAATCACATCAATAGGGCAAATAGAGTCTCTTATTTTTCTGATTTCTTCTGCTTTTTTTAAAGTGGACGGGTCATAGAGAGCGTTATACTGACCAGGTTCAACTCCCAGAACACAAACTGAACTAACCAAAGGTCTTTTTTTATAAGGAAAAGTAATAAGATAATTGATTTCACTAACCGGGGTTTTAGGATTAATAGCTAATCCTGCTTTTCCAAACCAACTAGCGGACATAAGCGCTTCTCTAAGATCTTTGATGTCAGCTGATTCGTAATGAATAATAAAAGTATCAATTGAATGTATAAAGTTAGGATTAAGGGACATCATATCACTGATCCAATCCCTTGGTTGATGAACCATTAAATGCAGATGGTACTTTTTTTGCTTCTTAAGTTCTGGAAGTTTGAAATAATCTTCTAAAAAATCTAAGGATTTATTTCTAACAAATAAGCCATCCATCACATCAAGATGCACAATGTCTATATGCGGGCATGATTCTAAAACCTGAACTCTTTCAGTTAATTCATCAGGACTGCTTGCGATTATATTCCCGCAGATCTGCAATTTATTTCTCATGATTAAGACATATTTTATTGATTTTTAAGCATTTATGTTGTAGAATTCAATTCTTCATTTTCGAACATAAACAACTATATTCCTTTTAGAAGTAAGGCCATCTGGTTGGGTATTGTCAAATATCTTTTCAATTTTAAATCCAACACTTTCAACAAGTTTTTTTAACTCGTCTTTTTCGTAAAGATAATAATATCTTATTCTTCTTGGCCCATCAACTGTCCAAGATAATAAAAAATCTTTTTTTTCTTTTCTAAATCTTGCTTGATTCTTGTCCCAAACAGTCAGTAATAAACCCGCATTTGGTTTCAAAACCCTATAAGTCTCTTCTAAAGCCTGTTTTCTTTTCTTTTCATCTTCAATACAATGCAGACTTGCAATAAAGATACAAGCATCAAAGAAATTATCTTCAAAGGGCAGTTTTTCAGCTCCTGCTTTTTTTAGAATAACATTAAACCCCTTTTCTTTAGCATAATCTTCAGCATATTTTAGCTGTTGTTTCGAGAAATCAATCCCATAGAGAGTTCCATTGACTTTACAGAAGTTTCTGCCGCTTCCGCAAGAAAGATCTAAGATATTTCCTTGTTTATCTTTCAAAAAATCAATTACTTCTTTAACAGGGGCTACTCTGAATTTTCTCCAATCACTAGCAACAGCATCCCAGACTTTTTCTTGGTTTGGAATTTTTTTCTTATCCATGATTATTAAACCAGACTTTGCCATTCTTTTGGAACATTTACATTCCAAATTCCAGTAAATGGATCGTCAAGATCAAGAATAACTTGCCAGTATATAAACAGAATAAAAGAAATTACAAATATTGAAAAAACACCTGTAATAATGTTTTTAAAAGATATAAGAAAAAAAGCCAAAATCAAAAATACAGAAAATAAAAAAACAAGTAACTTTACTGTAAAGGGAATTCTTTTGTCTTTATGTTTTATAAATTCTTCCTTATTCTTTGTTTTAATCGATTCTTCAATAGCAACCCACTGCTGCCAAACTGTTGTGAAAACAAAAGCAGTCAATAGTGCGTAGAATATGCCCAGGATAGCTATTGTACCACTGGCCATAATTCCCTCATCTAGTTTTAAATTAGATAAAAAGAAACTCGAGCCAAATAAATAATTAATAAAATACCATATTAAGACAACAACCACTGAAAAAATTAGGGGTTTTATCAAAATTCGAAGTTCTTTTGTTTTCACCATCTTCTGATAATAGTTAATATAAGAAGTAATTTAAATATCTTTCCTTGTTTTGTTCAAATGTGCAAGGTCTTTTTATGATAACTTTATTGTAATTTTTCAGAAATCTTTTCAAACATCTCTTTTGTCATTCTACTTAAATCATAATCCGGTTTCCAGGACCATTCTTTTCTTGCAACAGAATCATCAAGCTCTTGCGGCCAAGAATCAGCTATTTTTTGTCTAAAATCAGGATTGTTCTCACAAACAAAGTCGGGTATATATCTTTTTATCTCCAGATAAAGTTCTTTAGCTGAAAAACTCATTGCAGCCACATTATAACAAACATGTTTCAAGTTCTCTAAAGGAGCGTCCATTAGCATAATTATCGACTTGATGCAATCAGGCATATACATCATGGGAAGTCTAGTGCCTTCACAGACAAAACAATCATATTTTTTGTTCTTGATTGCTTCATAGAATATGGCAACAGCATAATCCGTGGTTCCACCACCAGGCAAGGTTTTATAGCTAATAATCCCGGGAAACCTTAATCCTCTGGCATCAACTCCAAATTTATTCTTGTAATAAGAACAAAGAAGCTCACCAGCAACTTTTGTAATTCCATACATTGTACTAGGTTCAAGAATCGTTTCTTGTGGCGCTTTCTTAGGTGTTGTTGGTCCAAAAACAGCAATTGAACTAGGCCAAAATATCCTAATATTATGCCCATTTTCTTTATACTCTTTAGCAACTTCAAGAACATGTATCAGGCTGTTCATATTAATATCCCATGCTTTCATTGGGTCTTGCTCCCCAGTAGCTGATAACATGGCAGCAAGATGATAAATCTCATTAATTTGATACTTTTTGATAGCTGATTCAATTTCTTCTTTTTTCGTGACATCTACGCAAGCAGAAGGTCCGTCTTCTAGTTCATAACAAAGTTTCTTAGAATGCATACAAGCTACGACATTATCTTTTCCATATAATTTTCTTAATTCAGGAACAAGTTCAGAACCAATCTGTCCAGCTGCTCCAATAACTAGAATTCTTTTGTCCATTAGACTTAAAAAAATACTTTACTTATAAATCTAACGAATTTTGGTTTAAAAAAACAATAAAGATAAGTTTTATAAATACGCCTCACTTATAAAAATTAGATTAAAATGAAAAAAAGAAGTCCTGAAGAAAAGAAAATAAATCGCTTTGTTGGTAAATTGAGCAAAGGAGAAAGAGCAATTGCAATAGAATACTTAAAAATACCTAATACTGCAGATTGTCAACCAGAAGCTACTGCATATGCCATGAGATATGGTAAAAAGGGTGAAAAGATCTCTGAATGTATTGAGAGATTAAGACAAGAATTAGGTTGTCGTTATGAAGAATTACAACCAAAATTACAAAAGCTACTCCATTAATAAGTTATAGGTTAAAATACCAATGATTTTTAACCTGATATTTCTTTGAAAGTTATGCGCAAACCAACTAAAACAATTTCAGGAGTTACTCCAATAGCAGTAGTAATCAAACCAATGCCTTGCAAGCATGGAACTTGTTTATACTGCCCAAGCTTGAATGTTCCCCAATCCTACACTCCAAGAAGTCCAGCAATTATGAGGGCAATGTGTTTGAATTACGATGCTTTGAAGCAAGTTCAAGCTAGAATAGAATCATTCAAGGCAATGAAACATCCGACTGACAAGATAGAGCTAATTATCCTTGGTGGGACTTTTCTTTCTTGTTCTACAAAGTATCAATATCAATTCATAATTGATTGCTATAATGCTATGAATTCTTTATCATTAACAAAACCCAGAAAAAAAATAAACCTTAATTATACACACACCAAACACTTATCCATGTCAAACCTCAAAAAACAACTTGCTAAAGCAAAAAAACTTAATGAAACAGCAGAACATAGATGCATCGCTCTTTGCATAGAAACTCGACCAGATGTTTGTACTCCAAGTTTGATAAAAAGAATGCTAGAATTTGGATGCACCCGAGTTGAATTAGGAGTTCAAGCATTAGATGATGGAATTTATAAAAAAATCAAAAGAAAACATACTGTTCAAGATGTTATCCAAGCAACTAAAAGATTGAAAGATGCAGGTTTTAAAGTAGGTTATCATATAATGCCGGGTTTGCCATTCTCAAACCAATCAAAAGATATTGAGATGTTTGAAAAGATATTCAAAGACCCCGATTTTAGACCAGATCAACTGAAAATCTATCCCTGTCAAGTCATAAAGGGCGCTGCACTTGAAAAATTATACTACTCTGGGAAATACACCCCATACAACGAAAGACAACTAATTACACTTATATCGCATTTCAAGAAATTTGTTCCAAAATATTGCAGGATAATGAGAATAATGCGAGAAATCCCTCCAGAATATATGATTGCAGGTACAAAGAGAATTGATCTGAGGAAAATGATACAAGAAGAAATGAAAAAACAAGGGCAAAAATGCAACTGCATCAGATGTCGTGAAATAGGATTTGCTTTACGAGATAAAAAACAGATTAACAACAACTTGCACCTTAATACTATGGAATATGAATCATCAAAAGGCGCAGAATATTTTATAGAAATGATAAATGATGACGATATAATATTTGGCCTGATAAGATTAAGAATTAACCATAATGAAAAAATCCTTCTAGTTCGTGAATTGCATGTTTATGGTTCAGCATTAGAATTAGGAAAAAGAGAACAAGGCAAAACACAACACACTGGATTGGGAAAACAACTAATGGAAGAAGCAGAAAAAATAGCAAAACAAAAAAATTGTAAAGAAATAAAAGTCATCTCAGGTGTTGGTGTAAGAGAATATTACAAGAATCTAGGTTACAAATTAAAAGAAAGTTATATGGTAAAAAATTTTGACTAAAAAGTCTAATCATCACAACAAAGCTTAAAAACTTGGGCCTAATAGTAATAAAATGACCTTTGATCCAAGTCAAGTTGATACTTCAGGTATGACTCCCACAGGCGGTTTTTCTTCAGTTTGTGATATCGCAAGAGAACTCAAACATAAAATAAAAGGTCTAGCCGATAAATTAAATCAATGCGAGCGCGAAACAGTATTAAGAATCTTAGATTACATAAAAATAGAAGAAAAGGGAACAGATTGCATTGTTCAAATTGTTAATCCAATTGGAGCGCCTGAACAAGACCAAGAAGCATATTCTTTGACACAAAATTTAAACGATTTAAAGATTGGAAAAGCGACTTATAGAAAAAAAGGACATGATTCTGATGGCTCATATCATAAATCGGGGACGGTAGATCCAGAGGTCGGGCTTACACAGGAAATTTATAAGCTCTTTAGGGTATATGGTTTTTTATTAGACAAAAAAAGCATTCAGTATGTCTCTGCCCATGTTCTAGATGATGGCCCATAAGCCCGATTAAATTTAAATTGTAAAAATCATTTAGAAAAAAAATGGGGAAAATAACATATTATATAAAAAGTAATAAAAAAATACTTTATTTAAATATCGTCGAGAAATATAGATGCACTAATAATTGTGTTTTTTGTGACAAAGAAAAATTGCAAAGAACAACAGAAAACACGCTTTATCTTGATAAAAAACCAGAAATAAACGAAATTCTCAGTCAAGTAGAACAAGAATTAATTAAACACAATCCAAAGATGGTTGTTTTTTGTGGTTTAGGAGAACCAACTATTCATCTAGATTATATCCTGAAGATTATCAAATTTATTAAGAAGATATCTAAAGCAGAAATAAGATTAAACACAAATGGACAAGCTCAATTTTACAATCCTAAAAAAAATGTCGCTCAAGAACTGAAAAAAGCTGGCTTAGACGTCATTTCTATATCATTAAATGCTTTTTCAAAGCAAGAGTATAATAAATTACATAATCCAAAAAATCCGGAAAAAGCATTTGATTCTGTTTTAGATTTCATAAAAACATGTTTAAAAGAGAAAATTGAGCCTTATGTGAGTTTTATTCTATTCCCTGATTTAAACAAACAAAAAGCACTTGAATTTTCTAAAAAACTTGGTTTAGACGAAGAACATGTGAGATTTAGAGCATATATCCATTAATTTTTTGCATGCATAAAGCATAAAATTGTATTTTTAAGATTCCCCATATCTTCGGTCATATTCTTCATGAAATCTCTTTTGATATTCTGAATCTTCAATTAATCTCCTTAAATTATCTTCAGAATATTCTAAATCTCTTCTCTTAAGATCATCCCTCATAAAAGCAATCTGAAATAATTCCCTATGTTCTGCAGAACCTTTTTCAAAACACGAGTTTATTGTATGAACTACTTCATCAAAACTCGTGTCTTCATCCCAGGCAACATGGATTTCTTTTTTCTTTAGTGCCCCAGCAATTCTTTCTAAACAATGGTCGCCACATTTTTTTTCATTAAACATTTTTTAATTCAATTGCTTCAAATTCAGTTTGAATGCTTAGAAAAGTTTTACTTTTCTATAGACTTAAATTACACTTAACTTAATTGCTTAGAAAAATCATATTTTTCTATAGTTTTTAAATGTTTTATTCTTTCTTCAGCAGAAATTGAACTTGAAAATAGATTCCAAAAAACTTTTTGAAGCCAATCAATCCATTCTTTGTCATGTACCTCATAAAGAAGATGGGTTGTTTCTTTTAATTCATCCCCGGCATAATCTTCTTTTTTCAATGTTTCTTTGAATCTGATTTCTTTATTGTCTATAATCGTTGTTCTTAATGGTTGATAACAATGTCTTATCTCGATTATCTTCTTTCCCAATCTTTCGTTTATTGCAAGCAGATTCTTGATATTATCTAATCCAGCTAAATCCACCCTTGTTAAAACTTTTATAGAAACATTTCTTCTTGCAAGTTCTTCCAGGATTTCTTTTATTTTTTTGTCATGATACGAAAGGTTGCTAAAAGTCAGATTTCCTGAAAAGAACAGAATTTGTTTTTGTGCTTGCCTTAGGAACCTTACAAAATCATCGAGGTTTTCTGGAGAATTATATTTTTTTTGATTCATCAGGATAATTCTCTTTTTCTTTTCGTTTATATATTGTACAATCTCAGAAGGACTGAAATCCCATTTTCTTCTTGCAATCTCAATTTTCTTGAAAAGTTTCTCCTGTAGATTAGTAGAATGTATCCTTTCAACATTATTCCAGAAAACAATTTTCAATGCACCCCTTGTCCCTTCCCTAAAAGTCTTTACTGATATTGTCCCCTGTTCTTTTTCTATTCTCTCAACATAAGAATTAGCAGTTCGCCAGTTTTTGTTTATATGTTTTGCGATTTCATCAACAGATCTTGGCTTGCTATAGACAAAATCATTGATATTTTTGATTATTTCAGTATTAATCATTTAACCTATAAAATTTAGCATATTTAAGCTTTATTATAAAATACAACACTATTACATTTTTTTTGTCAAAAAAGTAGATATTTTTTACAACTCGTAGGTTATTATGCTACAAAGATCAAAGAAATTTGTCCTAACTGGTGGCCCAGGAGTCGGAAAGTCAACAATAATAGAACTTTTAAAAAAAGAGGGCTTCCCTACATGCAAGGAAATTGCAAGAGAGATTATAACAGAACAACTTCAAGTTCACGGAGATGTTCTTCCTTGGAAAAACAAAAGAGCTTTTCAAAAAAAAGTCCTTGAAGGACAATTATCCCTTGAACAAGCTATCCCCAGAGAAACTAAAGTTTTTCTAGACAGGGGATTGCATGACCCCATTGCATTTTATCTTGAATCTGAAGCACGAATTCCCACTGAGTTCATACAAGCATCAAAAAATGCAGGCTATTCTATTATTTTTCTACTAGAACCACTTCCTTCTTATGAAAATGATAGTGTTAGAAGAGAAGATGATATAAGAGCAAGAAAATTACATCATTCAATAGCCAGAGTTTACGGCGAATTCGGCTACAAATTAGTTTCGATTCCTCCAGTCTCACCAGAAAAGAGGCTAGATTTAATACTAAAGTATGCAAAACATAATCAATAAAAGCCCATACAACGCTATTACGTTTTTTCTGACAAAAAGATAGTTATCTTTTACAAGTCTGTATATTATTATCACAATTAAACTAACAGGAGGTTAAAAATGATAAAAAGACCCATGGTTGAAATTGAAAAATCAACTATTGACGACGTTCTCAGTTTCTCTGCAGAGATTCCAAAAAATGAGTTGCATGTTCAAGAAGGAAGTGAGTGTGCAATGGTTCTTGGAACAATAAAAAGCCCAATTTCTTTAGGATTAATAGCAAATGCAGACAAAAGATTTCGTGTCAAAGATTATGCCCTCAGTTTTGAGGAAGAACTGAATATAGTCTATCGTACTAATCAAAAAACACAGTTGGTTGTAAATAGCTGCTTTGGAGAAAGGGCAAAAAATGAATTCAGGGAAAACAAAGTATACGAAACTTACAGTTTCTGGTTCATCAATCCACCAATCGGATTATTTGACTTTCTAAAGACTAGAGACTGTTTGGCACCATTTGCTATGCATGATAGTGTCTACGAACCATAGGAATTTTTTTTGTCAAAAAAGAAAAATGGAACAAAAATCAGAAAAAGTTCGAACTCTTGTAGCAAGACTTGGTGAACTTGAAAGAAAAGGAATTTTTTATTGTGAAAAATGTGACATACTATACTCCAAAAGTGAGATAAAACCAGAACCATATCAAGAGAAACATGATAATCCCATGAACTCATATCTTATCGGAAGTTTTGGTTTTGATGTCCCCGATTTTCCCGATGTTATAGAAAGAGGGATGGGGTATTGTTGTCAAAAATGTGGCAAGTTATTATATAAAGAGAAATTAAAATAAACTTAAAAAATGACTAAAACAAAAAAAAGGTCTTCTACAGATTACATAGCACTTTTAGAAGAAACTAGACAAGAAAGAAAGAGAAAAGAAGATGAATTGAAGACAACTGAAAAGAAAGTGAATATGTTAGAAGAGATTTGTACCGCACTTCAAGGGCTTAAAAAAACAAAAGAAGAATTCTTGATACATAAAGGAAAAAAACCAAAACCCTATCCTTCATGGTATTATTACCCGGGAAAATATTCTACTGCTTATTATTATGCACTAAGTATAGACCATGAAATAGAGACTGCTGAAGATTTCAAGCCACATATATCTCGTGCTTGCCCAGTCTGCAGTAGAGAAGTTCCGGTAATGGTATCCTATGAACAAGCATATGACTCTCCTGACGGAGATTTATGGACAACCAAAGCATTTATAATCTGCTGTGATGCAATTCACACACTCAAGACAAAGAATTACGAAACATGAACACCACAAAGATGTGCTTTTGAGTACAATAAAGTTTTTATAACCCTAAAATAAGAACAAGTATAACTAAAAATGAAAACTAATGAACACAAGGATATCAAGGAAGAACTTGAAAATCTGGGGTTAATCTCTAAGCTAGTGAAAAGAAACATGCTAAGGACAATCTTTCAAGCCCAGACAGGCCATGTCGGGGGCTGTTGTTCAAGCAATGAACTAATGTCTGTCCTATATTTTTCAGACTTTCTTCAATTAAATTCTGATGATCCCAAAGATCCCAACAGAGATTATATTGTAGCAAGAGGGCATCTTGGACCTTTGAGATATAATCTTTTTGCTCTGCTAGGTTGGCTAAAACAAGAAGAAATGTCAGAATATAGAAAATTTGGCTCAAGACTTCCAGGGCATGAGAATATGGAGATAACTCCTGGGGTAGACATAACTCCCTCAGGAAATCTTGGAATGGTCCTTTCATATGCAGTTGGTTCAAGACTTTCATTTAGAAAAAGAGGTCTTGAAAACAGGGTCTTTTGTTTTATAGGGGATGGTGAAGAACAAGAAGGAAGTATAGGAGAAGCTGCAAGGCATGCTGCAAATCTTTCTTTAGATGGTTTAATAGTCATAATTGACCAAAACAAGAAACAATTATCTACATCAACAAATAAAACCGATAAAAAAACAGACATAAGTCAGGTCTGGCGGGGATATGGTTATCAAGTGATTAAGTTAGAAAAGGGGAATAGTGTTCCTGATATTTATTTTGCATATAAACAGGCCCTTGAACTTTCTAAAAAAGGCCCTGTTTGTATAATTGCTAGTACAACAAAAGGAAATGGAATTAAGGGAGCGAAAAGCAGTTATAATGGATATCATGTTTATCATAATAATCCAGAAGATACAAAAAGAAACAACGTTCCAATTGAAGAAGAAATAGACCAGCTTACCAAACAGATTGAAGGAAAGAATATCCAGATTCCAAAAAAGAAAATAACCCGAAAGAACAAGCCCCAAATAAGAGTTAGCACAGAAATTCCAGATAAAATATGTATCAGTCCACAAAACAATGGAAAACTAGAGACCTCATATGACTATCTATTTGAATATCTTCAAGGATTGTCTGAATTTGGAAAATCCAAGAATATCTATGTGCTGACAGCAGATTATCCGCCTAGGACATTAGTTTATGATGAAGGAAAATTTGCGATTCCAAACCTGCATTATATCAATGTCGGAATAAGGGAACAGCATGTTCTTGCGATGTTACATGGAATCAAGACAACAGAACCAAGTTCAGAAGTCATTGTTCTATGTGGAGATGCTTTTGTCTACAGATTCGTAGATCAAATGAATGTCCTTGCTCAAGCAAAAGACAAGGCAATAATATATTCTGTTGAACCCGGGCTAGCAGCTGCAAAAAATGGTTTTACTCATCAATCATCAGGACAGCCAGGAGTTATTTTAACAATGCCCGGAATAGATCTTTACGAACCATCTTCTAAACTAGATTGGTTTTATGTGATGAACAAAGCATTAAATGAACCAGGTCCAAAGTTTATTAGAACACATAAACTCATGACTCCTTTTGATTTTGGTGGGTTTAAAGAAGCTGATTGCTATGCAGCTAATTTTCAAAATGAACCAGCTGACTGCACATTAGTTTCAAATGGTATGCTTTTCAAAGAAGTCTTAGATGCTTCAAAATCATTCTATGATAAAACAGGAAAAAAAGCCAGAGTAGTGAATGTAGTAAATGTAAAAAATCCGTCTGGCATAGAACACCTAGTAGAAAATAACCGGCCCTTGGCGATAGTTTATAACGGAAATCCCTCTATTCTGGGATTCCCAGTTTACAGACAGTTAGCTATTAGTGGAATTCATCCATCAAGGGTAGTTGAACGTGGTTTTGAGAAAGGGAAAACAGGTTCTATTAAAGAATTATTGCATTATTTTAGTGTTGATTCTGAAGGAATATACTCTTTACTAGAAACATTATAAATCACGAAAATGTGAAATTACTAGCTTTCCATCTCTTATTATACAAAGCAGCTTTATCAGCTGCTTGAAAAATCATTCCATAAACTGAATTTGGTTTGCCTGATTTTTTATGATTCAAGATACAGTCTGAAAGCAATTCCTTTTTCTCTAAAAATTGTTTATTTTTCTCTAAAAATTTATCTAAAAAATCCAAGCTTATCTTTGGGTGTTCAGCAACATCTATCTTTCTCCCCAAATCATGTATCCAACCAGCGATAATAAAAATTTCAGAATCAAGGTCAGTGTCTTTTATCATATTCAAACAAGCTTCAATAACACAAGAACTATGTAATCTGACTTTTTCATCTCCCCAGATTTCATTATAAAAGTCTTCGCCGATATTGTTGAGGTCCATTTTAGATAAAGATTTTCAGGTTTAATAAAGTTATATATTCTGCTTGACAATCAGAAGGATACGATAAATTTATATCTATGTAAAAATCAAGTTTTGACATGAAAGAGTATATCAAATCAAATCAAGAGGTTTATGACCATCTTGCAGAAGAATACAGAAGAAAGATGCAAGATTATGTTATCTCTGACAGAAAAATAGCAGCACCTTTTATTGAGTATATAAAAAATCACTTTACCAAAGCTAAAGTTTTGGAGCTTGGTCCGGGTTCAGGATTGAATCTCTCTTATTTTGAAAAAGAAGGGTTCGAGACAACAGCCATAGATTTTTCAAGAGAGATTCTTCGGATTTCGCAGAAAGCAGCTCCAAAAACAAAATATCTTTTTGGGGATTTTTTAGCATATGACTTTGGAAAATCCAGATTTGAAGGAATTTTTGCAAAAGCATTTATTCATTTATTCCCAAGACATGATGCTTCAATGGTGCTAGAGAAAATTTTTGATTTGCTGGATGATGATGGTGCCGCTTTCATAGCAACAACAATTCATGAGAAATCAGAAGAAGGATTTTTTGAAAAAACAGATTATAATAAAAAAATGAAAAGATTTAGAAAGAAGTGGACAGAAAGTGAATTATTGGACGAAATAACCAGAGTCGGCTTCACTGTTTATGACCAAGGTTATCACCTCGAACATGACAAAGAAAAGAAATGGATAAATCTTGTCTTAGTTAAGCACCATTCATAGAAACTATAAACAACATATATGTTTTTTTAGCATAATTCTTATAAACCTCAAAGAATGGTTGATTTTATGGGAGAAGGAGAACCAGAAACACAACAATTAAGGGGCTATACTCTAATAAAACAGGGTCTTGAAATTGAAGAAAGAAGAATAAGAGAAAGATTAGCTAAACTTAAAGCAGGATTTAAAAATTTTGATGCATGGTCAGGTTATCTTGTAACACCCCAACAATTTGAGCAATTAAAAGAATTCTCAGATGCTTTAGGAGGTCGTATGCCTGGAGATAAAACATTAGATGGAATTTGTGAACACTGCCGACCAATTGTTCCAACAATTGCAATAGATAGAAATGAAAAATATTCTTCTGGATGTGATGTTTTTTATGCAGCTCCTTCATTCAGTAGTATCACTCTTGGGCTTACACTAGATGTTTCTGAAAAAGCGGTTTTAAGAAAAATCAGAAAGCTTTATGATTATGCACTAAAAATTCCCGAAGATGGAGAGGGGGATACAAGAGATAGAAATCCTAGAAGGATATTTCTTAATACTAAAAAGGAGTATCTCTTAGAATTAATAGAACAGGGTTTAGTGAAAAGAGAAAGACAAATGCGAATTATTCAAAAAGACAAGGATAATAGTTATACTTATCTTGTCTGCAAAGATTGTGAAAACAAGGGAGTTATAGGAAAAATGGAAAAAGATACTACGCATGCACTAAAATCGTATTACCATGCCCTGGGACTTAATTCCAGAGATTACACTTATCAACTAAGGGTAGACAAAGAAGTGAAATGGGACCCAAATAAAGTTTAATTTAAATCTCAATAATTCTTCCTTTTCTTCCTACATTGATGACTTTAGTATTGCCTATCCTCTCTTCAATGCCTTCAGCTTCATGTACATGAGAACATATTGCTAAATCAGGCTTTAATCTTTCAATAGCTTTTCTTACTCCTGCTGAGCCTGGAACTAGATTAGATAATTTGGCCATAAGAGAACCAGAAGGATGGACATGTGTGATCATTATCTTTATCTTAGCATCTTTTACTTTTTCAAATCCTTTTTTCAAAGCTTCATAAATCTCTTTCTCACTTAAATGAAACAAGCCAATATTCGCTCCGCCTGCTGCAAAAATTCCCGTGTTATTTATGGTTTCTCCTTTTGCATGCATATTCTTAGCATATGGCTGATATCTTTTTTCAAGAAAATTAGCAGTTGCCATTGTTTCATGATTTCCAGGAATAAATATAGTGTTAAGTTTAAGTCTTGCAAAAGGCCCTACAAGATAATCAACAGATTGTTCTGCAAAAGTCAAATCTCCTGAAAGAACAACTAAATCCACTTTTTCTTTGAAAGCTTGGTCCGCTAATTTTTGCGCTTGCCTGGAATCACCATGCAAATCACCCACAGCTAATATCTTTATGTGTCTTTTAGCTGGTTCTTCAGTTTTAATGATTTTCTTCTTGGTAATTGTCATAATATCATAATTCTCTAACACTTATAAATCTTTTTTTCATCATTCTTCATAAATCATGACTCGGGCGGAAAACAGAAGGGGATATTGTGCAAAACCTTCTCTAAATTCTAGCCCTTTCCCGCCTAATCTTGCAAAAAGACTTACCTTATTTACTAAAGGAATTGCTTTTGAAGAAATATCAACATATGCTAAAGTTTCTGGAACAAAACTGTCTTCTGTTTCTATCTCTTTCCTCACCCTCATTTTTCCTTCAGTAAATTTCATTGCAACATACATTTTGTCAATATTATAAAAAGCAGTAGGATACTTTTCTTTAATTTCAATAAGGTCCTGTTCGCTTTTAACTCGCATCAAATCAGCTAATAATGCTAAAGCAATTTTATCCATGTCATTAATATTAAAGGTAGTATCTCTGGGACATGCGAATGACCTATATTTTGTTTCATTGTAGTGAATCGAATCATTTACTACTTCAAATGAATATTTTGTAGAATCAGCTCTTCCTCTTGGCAATACAATCTCAGGAGTGTATAATTCGGCTTGATCCAGTTTTCCATCTTTGTATATTGCCCTAAAATAAGCATGTTTTTTGATATGTTTTATTCCCAAAAGAATAGATGCTTCCCCCTCAATTCTGTAATTAAAAGTATCAACTTTTGATTCAAGAGAGCCTAGTGCGTTAGACACAAAAATTCCGCTTGTTAGTAACAAAGCTAGTCCTAATTTCTTTAACATTTTTTCCTTAGCCTCGAACAAAAGTAAAAGAAAATTGGTTTTTAAGTTTATCTTTTCGAGATTATGAATTTAAATTAAGCATCTATCTGAAATCGTAACCTTTCAATTTCTTGTTGGATTTTGTTTGGTATTAGATTATATTTATGCCCAAGATATAGAAATCCAAATTCATGAGATAGCTTATGAACAAATTCAAGAGCCTCGTCAACAACTACTCCCCCAAGGTTGTTTCCAGAGGCATGTATCCTTTGGCCCTCAACTTTATAATCAGAAAAATCAAAGATAATATTAGCTCCTTGATCCCCTTGCTTTCTTGTTCTTCGGGTAGTATATCCTATAGACCAACTATCTGTTTCACTAGATGAACTTATATTTAACTGATAAACGCCACCAACCAAGAATTGCATTAAACCCACATGATTCATTTTATAACTGACTATTTGATCTAAACCTTGCTTAAGTTTTCTTTTTACATTTTCATCCAATTCTGACTTCCTCGGTTTTCCTTTTACTATCTCATCCATTTTTAACTTCCTCTAGCAATTTCAATTAATTGTGAAAGATATTTTTGCGTATTGTCTCTACCCCAAGCATGAATCATGTAAAAACTAGTTAAACCATCATTATCCTCTGAATGTTTCGTTGTGTCTATATTTCCAAAAGCTTGCTCTAATGATTTTGAAGGAACAGGTTTAGCAAATGAGACTCTTAATTCATCAACTCTCCATCTCCAGCCCATAGTAAATTCAGCACCAGACTGATTGTCTTTAGCCTGGTACCATGGAGTAACAGGACTTTTGTCAGTGTATAGCGGAGCTACTTCTTTGACATCTAATCCTTGTCTTGCAACAAGAGTATACCAAAATAGTTTATCATCTTCCACTATTTTCGCCCTTTGTTGTAATGGGGATAATGGCGGATGATATGCTAAATGTTTTAAAACAAGATTAAGATGTTGTGAAAACTGTTTTTTTCTGTATTTTGGGTCTTTTCCTCTAAATTCATCCTCAAACTTCTCATGTTTAATAGCTTGAATTTCCCATTCACTATCATAAGCTGCATATTTTTCTCCTAATTTTGGGGCCTGGTTCAAAAATCCAGTAACCATAAGACTTTTACCCCTGTGACTAACACCATAAACATAAGCAAATTCTCCGTTACCAAATTGAAATCCTTTAAACTTGTCTAATTCAGGGAAATTAAGTGAACCATCATATTCTTTACCAGCAAATTTCTCAAGTTCAGGGCAAGGATTTCCATCAACTCTTTCAACACTGTCATCAACCTTGTTTTTTCCATAAGGTTTTAGTCTTAAAGAGGGATCAACTACCAGGATAGGTACAACAGTCCCAGGATCATGAGAAATAGTTAGATTTGCTAGAAACGCATCTAAGTCTGGCCAATTACCAAAGCCAAAACTGTTTATACTTGCAATCCTAGGATAATCTATTAAATTTCTTAACCCATGATTAAGATCTGTGTCATATTGATAATTGACTTCTGCATAAACCGGACTTTCGTCTTTAGTTATCGCAACTAATGTTCTTGGTTCACCATGCAATCCACCAATTAATGCTACTTTAGCTAAAGCGTCATTCAAACAGTCAAATGAAACTTCTCCTTTCGTGTCCATAACAGAAGCTTCTAATAAAGAAAATTTTCTACCATTTGCTTCAATAATATGATTATCTAAACTAACTCCATCAGAGGATAAACCCAAATTGATTATTATTCCCGGCCCAGCTCGTGTCCATTGTCCCTGTCCTGTCATTTTAAATTTTCTCAGAATAAGCTCTGAGGTACTTATCACCTCAAGAATATCATCAATTAGCTATTTTTAAATGTTTTGCATAAAAAATAAAAATAAAAGAAAAAAAATAAAAAATTATTTGCCCCAAGCCATTATTCCTAAAAGAATCCAGCCAACAATCGGGATTATCATCAATATTCCCCACCATCCTGGTTTTCCTACTTTTTCAGCTGTTTTCCAGTACAAGTATACCATTCCAATGCCTACTAAAATTCCTCCAGCAAAAGGAATTACTGCCACCAATATTCCTAAAGTCCACCAGCCAGAGATTCCAACTATCTGTGTCAACAGATATATGTTTGCTATGGGAATAAATGCAAGCTACCCATTCTTGGTCCCTGTTTTCTTAGCAATTGCCATTAAAGCTAATGCTGTGTAAAGGTATATTGCTAATCCGAAGATTACATAAACAAAAGCAAATACTCCTAAAGCAGCCCAGTTGAAGTTTTCATATGGGTTCATCATTGACATGTAATCAACCATTTTTTACCTCCTCTTTTTAATTTAATTAGGATAACACCACAAGGAAAATGTATTTAATTATCTTTTCTTTTTTAGAAAGATTACAAACATGAAACAGCTACTTCCTGTTCAAGAGCTTTTTTCATCTTTTTGTACATATCTGCATCTTGTCTGACCATGAAATGGCAGTTTTTTATTGCATCCACTTTTGTTTTTCCGCGCCCAGAGTATTCATTAAATGTAGCACCACAAAGATGCTTGTAACCTGGAATATCAAAAATAGCGCTAGCTTCCCACCCATACTCTGTTCTATGATGCTCATATGTACTCAATCTTTGAGCACCATGAAGATTTTCAAACCATGTAGTTGGAATTGGAATAAATGAAGTTAAACGTCTATAAGTTGGCCAAAACATATTCATCAAGATTATAACAAGTTTATAAAGATTATCAATCTAAAGAACAATTATCCTCTTTTCTTTTTCTTGACCTTTTTCTTCACAGCCTTCTTAGCTTTTTCTTTTCTGGCTTTTTTCTCTTTCTTTTCAATCTTTCCTAGAACTTTCTTACCGATGTACTTGATTAAAGGTTTAGGAACTAATACACTTCCATCTTTTTGCTGGCAGTTCTCTAATATAGCCACCATTGGTCTTGGAGTAGCAATCATTGTATTATTCAGAATATGGACATATTTCTTTTCTCCTTTCTGGTCAATATATTTTGTATTCAGTTGTATTGCCTGATACTCTTTACAATTGCTTGCAGAACCTTCTTCCATGTATTTTTCTTGTCTTGGAGACCATAATTCAAGGTCATATTGTTTTGCTTGTTTATTCCCCAAATCTCCAGAACAGATTTCAATTGTCCTGAATGGAATTTCTAAAGATTTAAATAAATCTTCTGAAATCTTCTGCATTTCTTCAAGCATTTTCTTAGAATCTTCAGGCTTACAGAAAACAACTTGCTCAACTTTATTGAACTGATGCATTCTGAACAATCCCTTAGTATCAATCCCATGAGCTCCGATTTCTTTCCTAAAACAAGGAGTATAAGCTGAAATCTTTACAGGAAGTTCATCTTCTGAAAAAGTTTTGTTTTTGAACAAAGAGACTAATGAATTTTCAGCTGTTCCGATTAAATAAAGGTCTTCCCCTTCAACTTTGTAAATCATATCCTTGAAATCATTTATATTGATTGTTCCGCCAATTGCTTCTTCTCTTAACATCATTGGGGGCATAACTAGTTTGAATCCCTTGCTCTTAACAAAATCCAAACCATAATGTACCAAAGAAAGGTCAAGTTCAGCCATGTCTCCAATCAGATAATTAAAACCATTTCCAGTATTCTCTCTTCCAACATCAAAATTAGCACCTAATTTTTCAGCAATCTCAATATGGCTTTTTACTTCAAAACCAAGATTTTTTACCTTTCCTATTGTCCTTATTGTTTTATTCTCTGCAGAGTCTTTTCCAATTGGGACGTCTTTGTCCATTATATTGGGTATTTCTTGGCTTAGTTTCCAAATTTCTTCTTCTAATCCCTTTAATTTTGGTTCTAATGCTTTTAGCTCTTCTGGAATAGACTTTGCTTTCAGAATAATCTTTTTTACATCTTCATTTTTCTTCTTAGCTTCATTTATTTTCTCAGAAATAACATTTCTCTCATGTCTTAAGTCATCAACTTGTTGTTTTAATTCTCTGAATTCTTTGTCATTCTTTATCAGACTATCAAGTATCTCAAGATTTTTGCCTCTTCTTTGCATTGAATCTCTTATCTCTTTTTCATGCTCTCTTACAAACTTTATGTCAAACATAATTAAAATAGCTTAGAGTATTATTTAAAGATTACTTAATTTGATTTTAGATAAGTTAACTACTTAAAAATTACTAAAATAATAAGATTTATAAACTATAAACTTATGTTTTATGTGTTAAAATGGAAGGAACAAAAATAAATCGAAGACAAGATCTTTTAGCAAGATTAGCACAAGTTAACAAATTAGGTCTTCCGTATAAAACAGAATCGGGAAATGGTCTAAAAGGTGAAGGTGCTAAAGAACCCCTTCAAATTCTAAAAGATGGAAAAATAGAAGTTCTTGCAGGTGTGAGTAAAAATTATCCTTTTATTGAGATGCATAAGGATTATCCAGATACAATAGGTGGATACAAATTTTCAGAAAAGTATCTAGGGATTTTGGGAATAACAGACTTTGAAAAAGTATATGATGGGGCTAACAGGCGAGTAGTTGGTATTGTTGCATGTTCATTAAATTCACCAATAGAAATTCATGCAATTTATGACAAAGATACAGATCAAACACACTACTTCCTAATGCCAAGACAAAAGAAAACAAAGAAGTAGATTAATTTTAAATTAATAATAATTAAAATGGAAGGAACAAAAATAAATCGAAGACAAGATCTTTTAGCAAGGATTGCTCAAGTGAAAAAATTGGGAGTCCCATACAGGGTAAATTCGGGGAACATTCTTGCAAAAAAAGGTTCTATGGAACCTTATCAAATTCTAAAAGACGGAAAAATAGAAGTTCTTGCGGGAATGAGTGAAGATTATCCATTTACTGGTTGGGGTAATGATTTTTATAGAGGATCACATGGAGGTCCCCTTTGCTATGAATTTGAAGAAAAATATGCTGATGTATTTAATCTCCCAGGAGTAGAAAAAGTATGGCATGGAAGTGAATATACTGGTTATGTTTATTGTGACGGTTATTCTCCCTTAGACATCCATGCAATTTATGATAAAACCACAGATCAAACTCACTTCTTCTTGATGAAAGAAGAAAAAACTAAAGATAAAAAGAAGCCTCGAAGATAAGGGGTTTGTCTATAGACTAAAATGGCAAAAATAAACAGAAAACAAGATCTTTTAGCAAGATTAGCACAAGTTAACAAATTAGGTCTTCCGTATGAAGTAGAATTAGGAAATAACTTAGTAAGCAATGATTCGCATCAAAGAAGAACGCAGGTAGTGCAGATTCTTAGAGATGGATATGCTGAAGTGAAAGTTGATCCAAAGGTTGATGGTACCAAAAAGTATGGCTGGGCTGATATAACTCTTCCATTCGTTGATTTTTGGGATCAAACAAATGGTTTAAGTGGTGGGGGAAAGGTTTTTCAATTTCCATTGAAACATACAAAAGCACTTGGAATAAATAAAGTAAATAGACGTGAAATCAGAGAAGAAAAAGATGGAGATGAATTTTATTGCAGCATAGGTTCAACGCCAATAGAACTTCACGCAATTTATGATCCAAGAGCAGACACAACCCATTATTTCTTGATGAAAAAAGGTTAAACTAAAAAAAGTATAATAAAAAAGAACCCAAAAAACTTAACCCAAGGTAATATCAATTACCTTATTTTGAGAATCAGTGTTTTCAAAACTCAAACTATAATCTTGGCCAGACTCAACTAAGACTCGGTTTCTTAAGTCTTGTCTATCAAAAGTTAGATTATAAACCCCTGCATAATCTAAGTACATAGAAACTTGCCATTTATCCCCGTTCTTTTTAGTGAGTATATTGATTTTGCCTTGTTTAATTGATTGATTTTCCTCACTGTATTGATAAGCAGAATCATTTAGTTGAAATTCGATTCTATCCATAGAAGGATTAATAATCAGATTTCCTCTGCTTATCTTGACATCACTAGAAAACCTGTTTCCTTGGTTTTCAGAAGCTCTTCCCATAGTATTATCTATATTCCTTAAGATTTGTTCACTTTGGGAAAAAATTGTTTTGTCTCTATTTTTGTTGATAATTGGCTGTACACTCACAAGAACTAGTGACAGTACAGCTAAACTAATTAGAATATAAAGAACAGCAGAAATCCAGATAGCTCCTTTTTTTGACATTTTTCTAACGAGAGGGAATATTAGTTAATTCAGCTTTTCCATTCTCACACATGTATTCTTTTCCATTATACATAACATAAGGAATTGCTCCAACTTTAATTGCATTGGGAACACTTACTGTAAATGTATACGCTTCATTGATATTTAGTGTATTTAGAGGATCAGCGCTACTTTTTGTAGAACCTTGACTGCTTGCTTGAACAACAACTCTTGTTTGATTTATGCTTCCAGAACCATAACTAACCATAATATAACTTGCAGTACCATTTGTGAATGTTCCGCTAGCATCAATTTCTACTTTAACATCTCTGCAAGCTGTTTCTTTATCTAACATACCCCTGATGTAAGGGTATAAAAAAGCAGCAACAATCCCTATTACTGCAATTGTTATTACAATTAGAAGAACAGTAGCAATAACTGGTTCAATACCTTTCTTGCTCTTAAAGTTCATTTTTTTACCTCTTCTTTCTTTTAATTTAAAGTTATTTTGAGTTTTTATACTTTACTGACAATTAACTGTCCTTGCTTTGTCGCTACAGACATATTCTTTTTCAGTTCCTGTTTTTTTCGATATTCCAAGTAATACAGGGACAACTTTTACTTTAGTGCCTGTTATGCCGTCCATACTCGCAGATTCTCCTGAACCAATAGGTCCTTGGAGACCATTAGGGAATTTTCTTGAACTTCCTTCTGAAATAATAAAAATATCCGCTCTCCAAAGAGGAACATTAGCATTATTCTGCAGTTGCACACTTCCTGAACTGCAGATTACATTAAAATCAATATTTAAACAAGATTGTTTTATATCTGAGTTGAACTTTAAGATTGTCTCTTGTTGCATAGAATTTATCCAAAAGTAGATTATGACAAAAAGAGCGATTGCAATCACAATTAACAAAACAGTCGCAATTACAGCAGAAATTCCTCTTTTGCTTTCCATGTTTCTGAGATGAATACAAAGTTTAAAAATCTTTACTAAACTCAGAAGTATTAACTATAAAGTAGTATTAAACAAAAGATTTATAAATAAGTTTTTTCTATAAACAAAATGAAACTAACAGGGATTGAAACAGCATTAAGGGCAGGAGGTAGATTGCATGGGTTTCGTTCTGGAGGAGGCCTTAGGGTTATCAGTATCCAAGAACAAGACAAATTAAGAGGATATGGTGAACACCCAAGGGTTGATGATGCCTTGCTTCATGCAAATGAAGATTTTTTAGCAGGTGGAAGACCATACAACGAAGTATATGGAAAGACTAAGTTGCATTATCTAACAGGATCACAATCTTTTACAAGTCCACTAGATTTATGGATATTAAGAGGAAGGACAATTGATGCATATTTTGAAGGTAAACAAGTTTTTGTTGAATTAAAAGCACTCTCTGAAAATACTGAAGTTCCAAAAAGAGTTGTAAACTATATAAAAAGAACAGGTAAACCCGTTTTATGGATGAGCAGAGGCCATTGGTACGATACAGAACCATCAGAATTCCCAAATGGTGAACCTTGTCTTTCCACAATGTGTCTTGATAAAGATGCTTGGTTTTATCATATGGTAAAAACTGGAAAAGGAAGGAACTTTTCAAGAGCTTTAGAAAACGCTTTCCGAACAAAGCCAGTTGAAGTTTGTTAATTTCTTTAATTTAAAGTTCCCCAGGAGGGACAGAACCTTGGTTCAAGCAACATTCTATGGGAAAGTTCTTTTGAGTACAAGCAGTTAAATTTCCGTCAATCATCCTGAATGGTGTTATCTTGATTGCTCTGACAACATCAGCATCATAATAACTACCAGAAATCATCTTTATCTCTCCAGTATTAATAGTCTCTTTGTACGTATTCTTAGAACTTCCCCTTATATAAATATCAGAGGTTTTTCCAGAAATAGAATCATTAGATACCATAATTCTTAAGCCATAGACATTAAAATTTCCCCTATTTTTTATCCAGAACTCTAAACTTCCCCCATTTATACCGCCGTTTGGGTTTAGCGTACAAGTACAATTATTGAAAACATCCAGATCAACATCATCACAATCTGAAGTTTGTGGAGGAACTGCAGCATATCTCACCCAAACAAAAAATCCGGCAGCAATTCCAATTCCCATTACAATTAATAATACATAGGAGATGAGTTCTGAAATACCTTTCTTATTGCGTAGCATCTTTAATTTTATATGCTCCCATTTTTCATTAGTTTAGTAAGCTGAAAACAATCACCAACCATACACTTACAGACGTTTGACTCATTCACAGACATAAATATCTCCCCCTTTTTCAATTTTAATCAAAAAATAGAATCTATTATCCTTATTAAAATTATATGTCCTGCTTATCTTCCCGTAAGGGATTGTAATGTCAGTTGTATCAAGATAAGACTCTTGATTTCCATCACTGGCATTAGTAAAAATAAAGCTAGTTGAATTTCCATACAAATAGAACATCTCTGTTTTGTAGCTCTGATTAGTATAACTAAAAAAATTCTTAGAAAACTGGTCTAAAAGTGTGAATTCCTGACTTTTATCATGGATAACAGCATATTTGCTTATCTCAAAAATCTCATTTTTATAATTTTCGCATCTTAATCTAAAACCATTAAAATCACTTTTAGAACTGATTTTATTTATCTGAGTCGCTCCAACTAAGATAATAACTCCTAAAAGAACTGCGAATATGACAAAAAACTGGCCCCTCTTATTCTTAATCATTTTTCCTCTTTTTACTTAAACATTAAGAAACTTGCCTTTAATAATTTTTTCTAAATAAACACCTTGAATAAAGCAACCAAGCCAGTTACAGCTAATGTAACGATTATTCCTGCTATGATGACCCCTAAACTTATAGCTAAAAATGCTTTTTTTCTATTGAGTTTCAAAATCCACGCAATCAAAGTACCAGTCCAAGCACCGGTTCCAGGTAATGGAATTGATACAAATAAAACTAATGCGAACATGCCCCAATTATCCATACTCTTCTTGACTTTTTCGCTTCTTTTTTTAGTTTTTTCAAATATCTTATTTATTGATTTCTTGTACCAAGTATAAGATAAAAGCCAGCCATGAATCTTATCAAGAAAGAAAAAAGCAAATGGTGTTATCAAAATATTGACAAAAACACACAATATAAAAGCAATCAAAGGATCAATTCCAGAAAGAATAGCCATGGGAATCCCACCCCTAAGTTCAATGATAGGAAGAAAACTCAAAACAATTGCAAGCAATATGTTCCACCATGCCATTTTTTATTAGAAGATAAGCCTTATTTATCTTTTAAATCTTTAGAAAACAGTTATTTTTTCCCAATTTTCTCTTTATTTTTTAATTTCAAAATAAGTTCAACCCCGAACAAATCATCATAAATGCCTATGATCATAATACACTGTTAAAAAGATAAAAAGCTATGGAACATTAAATATCATATTCGTCTCGAACAATGCTTAATTTTTTTACCTTCAAAGGGTCATTTAATGCATTTGTTTTAACAAAAAATCTGTATTTTGCTCCATCAACATTTGCAGAAAATTCACCTTCTGGTTCTACTATTTTGTATTCAGGAGCCAAAACCATTCTGCCCATATAAAGGACTCTGGACATAACATCTCTTGATAATCCTTTACGAAGTTTCCTTGATGATTCCTCCCTATTACCTTTCATAAAAGAGATGGTCAAATAGTCTTGGTCATCCATGGAAAAAACCAGACTAGTGAGCTTCCCCCGCTCTCTAACCAACCTAATAAGGCTAAAATTTACTGCATTGACTGTACCAGGAGGAGTTAATCCTTTGTTTCCCGAATACAATACTCTTTCAAGTTCATCGTGATAAGAGTTAGAAACAGATAGTTTTTCACTTGTCATATTTTTATATACCCCTCAGATATTTAAAGATTATTATTATGGAGAACAACAATAAAAAGCGGCAGTTCCCAGGAATAGCTCAGAAGAAAACTAAAAGTTAATCCTGAATCATTCTCGGCCCTGTTACCCTGAAAGCGTTCACGCAATAGGTTAGGGCTGCCCTCTTCCGAGACTGACCCGATTAGCTAAAGCAGAACCAAACAGGACAAGACGTCAACGTTTGAAACAGGACTTTTAATCTTCTTAATCACACATCCTGTGAAGCCCGCCATAAAGTCCATTTGCGATTAGCGTGGGACTAGCACGCAAGCTCGAACTGCCAAAATAAAAGAGAATTGAGAACTTTTAAATTTAATGTTTTTAAGAAAAATAAGAATTAGTCTCAAGCATGTTTTCTAGCAAAGTTAGATTTTTTACCCTTACCAATCCTTTCTTGTTTTCCTTTTTCAGGAAAGTTAGAAGACATTTGGGGCAATTGGTGCTGAGCATAAGTAGTCGAACATTTACTTGAAACAACATCCATGAAATAATCTGCTTTCCCCATTACGCAAGTGCCACAAATTTTTGTTGTACCTTTATCATCTTGATATGAACGAAGCATTCTTGCCCAAGCACATACATCTGCGGTCATAGAATACTCTCTTGAACCCTTCGGAAAAGGCATTGTATGTTCATGACATTCCTTACAAGTATAAACTAGGGTGTATAAATCATGATTATCCAAAGAAGGGTTATCTAGAGAAAGAACAGTTTTATGCGAGACCTCCATTTTAGCCCAACAACATCTGCTTATCTCTCCATCTAAAATATCTTTCATTTTTAACATAATCCCTATAAAAGATTATTTTTAAAACTTTCTAAGAAAATCATGCGGGGGACAGATGTAATAGTTTTTGTCCAAGATTGTGAAACTTTTTTTGTTAAGTTTATCTTGATTATTGTTTTACAATGATTTTAAGACGAGATTATATTTATATTTTTCTGTTGATTTAGGGTTTTGCTTGTTTCCAAAGTAATTCAAAGTATCTTAAGTAAGATTCTGCGACTTCCTTGCTTTTAATCAAAACACCAGAAGGTTGTTCTGAAAATATCTGAATAAAAACATAATCCCCCCAGATTGTTGTTGAAGAGGGTGAGATGAATTTTTCATCTAAGTACCTTATAACCACTTCTTTGGGGTATTTTTCCTTCTCCTTGATTGAAATGCTTTGTATAGACCTGAAACAGCATCTATTATTTCTCAATCGTTCAATCCATCTGTCATGGTAGATTTCCCCTAAAGTTTCTTTAAATTTTCCACTTGAGCCAAAAGAATAGATTATTTTAGACTTTAACATCATTTCATAGATGTTTATCAAGCCTTTCTTACCCCTATAAACAGAAATTTCAGAAATATTGTTGCTAGATTCTCTTTTTTTCAATAAAACCGGTAAGATATTCTGAAATTCTTTTTTTCTTTCTTCAATAAGTTCTAGAAATCTTGAAGGATTTTCAGTCTGGTAGTATTTTTTATTTGCTTCAATAAAAAATGAAACTATTCCTTTCTCAATCAGAATCTCAAGGACATCGTAGACAGTTCTTCTATGAATTCCTGATTTTTCAGCTATCTTGTTTGCTGTAACCGAGCCAAGTTCAAGTAATGCAAGATAAACCTTTGCTTCTGTATTGCTTAACCCAAGATCCTCAAGGAATTTTGTGTCCATAAACCTTGCAAGTGTTTAGTTCTTTTAAATCTTTCTATTTTGTGGGAATTTACCAACCACTTAAATATAAATATGTGTTTTTATGTTGTTATTATGTAATGATGAAATTATTGGAGAAAAAATGGCAACAAAAGAACAAATCAAAAACATCGTGCTTAGAACATTAGAGAAATACCCTATGAAAGTAAGATCTGAATTCAGTGATCCAGTTATTGTTATAGGAGAAACCAAGTTGGATGAAGCTCTTAGCATCAAATATCTACTGTATCGACCAAAAGATAATCATTTTTATGAAGCAACCTTTGTTACAAGAAAAGTACCTAGTCATGTAACATACGAATCAAAAACAGTGTATTCCCTAGCAAAACCCCACGTACAGGATGAAATTGATAATTTTAAGGATTTTGAGCAGAATTGGCATAGCAGATTAGAAAAAGGAAAAGCACCCAATATTTTCAGAAGTTGGTATGGACTTTACCAAGAGGATTTAAAACGATTTAGTCTTAAAGTGGTAGACCCTAGTTGGGATTTAATTGAACTCTATCAAAAAATTTTGAGTGGTGGTAAAACAAATCTTTATCCAGTATGTATTGAACCAAATGAAAAACGGAAACAAAATATTGCTTTGAATTTTCTTCTTTCTGCAAGGGAAAATGGGTTAGATAATTCAGAATTGGGCAATTTAGAGTGTGCTATTTGTTGTGGTCTGCCTCCTTGTTTTTTAGATTACTATAATCGTTTATCTGGTACTATCACTTCAAATCCAGATGGTACGTTAACTCTACCAGATGGTTCAAAAACTAGGGATAGACATGTGTTTTATACTCCTTTTAACAGTAAACCACGAGAGTTTTCTCCTCTGGAAAAAGAAATTTTTAGTTCAGTGGTAGGAAGAAATTGTTATGTTAATTGTCGCGATCTAAAAAATTTGCATTATCCGCATTCTAGTAAGGACTTGATACAGAAGATATTACCAATTAAGCTTGCCCAGATGTTAAAAGATAAAACAAAATGCGCACCCTAACCCTCTCTCCAATCAAAGCCTCGTCATCAGAAGGCCTCTTTCTAGTCAATCCTACCTGGATTCACCAAGAAGAGAAAGAAATAGAGGACAAACTGGAAAAAGGAGAAAAACTCTTCAAAGTAAAAGTTGAAGAAATCTAACTTACCCTTTACAAATCAAAAATACACTTGTGAAGGGTAAAAGGAATATGCTATGATATAGTAAAGTCCATGGGGAAGACTATGCGATGCCATCACATAGTCAAAAATTAAAACATCGTTAAATTATTATCTTTGGCCACAGTTTTCGACAAAACATCGATAACTCAATATCGGTTGTCCACAAATCGTGTACAACTCACACCTCTTAACCTTAATTTCAGTTGGTGACAAAATGTCACCACCTCAAAATATCTCAGTTGTCCGATTTTCTAGAACAACTGGGCTATAACCTAGGGGGTATGTACCCTTGGTGAATGTCATTCTTTATTGGTTTACCCACTACAATGCCAATTATCAAATGTAGAGGGTAAGATTTATAAACTCTGATTTCTTGAACAAAGTATGGTTTACATATACAAGAAAGTAGTTGGCAAGAAGCCATATTATTATCTTAGAGCATCGGAAAGAAAAGGCAAACAGATTATTGCTAAAGATATTGCTTATTTGGGAAACTCAATTAAAGAAGCTAAAAAGTCTCTGGAAAATCAGCCAAAATATAAAGACAAGATAAGAAAAGCATACAAAACAATCCATAATTTTATTGAATCAAATCATTTTCTTGAAAAAGCACAAGAATTGAAATTAAAGAAAGATACCTTTATTGGTGAGAAACTTAATGAAATTGAAGCATGCAAATTGCATTTTAATCATGTTTTCAAGAAAAACGTTATAGAGACTAAAAAAGAGATTTTAAAGAATTTTGTTATAGAATTTGCTTTTAACACAACCTCTATTGAAGGGAATACAATAAGCCTTGAAGAAACTAAAAATCTGTTAGAAGATGGACTAACTCCAAAAGATAAGACCTTAAGAGAGATATATGACCTACAGAATACTGAAAAAGTTTTCTTTCATATATTTGATTTGAAAGAAGAGATTAATCATGAATTTATCCAAAAAATTCATTCCCAGTTACTTGAAAATATTGATGCAAGAAAGGGCTATAGAACTCGAGACATTCATGTTGTAAAAGCAAATTTTGAAGCAACTCCTGCCCCCTTCGTAAAAACAGATATGGACATTTTACTGAAATGGCATAATGAAAATAAAAACAAATTGCATCCCCTAGTCCTAGCTACAATCTTTCATCATAAATTTGAGAGAATTCATCCATTTTTTGATGGAAATGGCAGAGTTGGAAGAATGTTGTTAAATTATATCTTATTAAGAAATGATTATCCGCCAATTGTTATTCAAAAGAAAGAAAGACACGATTATCTCGAGGCACTGAAAAAAGCAGATGAAAGTGACTTGAGCAAATTCAAAAAAGAAGATTATTTTGATCTAATTCAGTTTACTTCAGATGAAATGATGTCTTCTTATTGGAATATCTTTCTATAGAATCAAAGTTAATGTTGCATATTAATCCTTTTCTGTACTGATTAATACATTTTCTGTATTAGTTTAGTTTACGCCACCCTTCTTACTTTCCCTTCTTTCACATCTTCTAAACTCTTCTTGAACTGCTCAACTAAATCAATTTGTGTTTTCTTAGAATCTTTTTTATTTCTCATTTTTATCGTCGGTAAAAATCATGCGGGGGACAGATGTAATAGTTTTTGTCCAAGATGATGAAACTTTTTTTGTTAAGTTTATCTTGATATTGATTTTATATTAGTTTTAATACCCACTTGTATTTATACTTTTGTTACTCCTATTTAAGAACGAATTAAAAAGATTTATAAACCTTATTTTCCTTTAAAAAGTGATTAAAATGGCAGAAGATACAGCTTATAGATTAACAGAACCGGCTATGGATAAGAGACGTGCTGGATTAGCAAATGAATTGGGTTTAGAATTGTCTGTATCCCTTTCAGTACCAGGAACAAATGGAGAATGTACTGAAATGACAGTAGACCCTACAACAGGCAACCCTGTACCAAGAAACAAGCAAAAGCAAGGTGTTTCTAGAGTATATGTTGATTTCGTTGCTGGTTATTTTAATGACGTTTTTTAATTTCTAGGAATTTTAACCAACTCATTTAAAAATTTAGTAATTTCTTTTATGCCCGTCATATGCACTCTGATATACCTATTCCCGAGCCCTAACTTGTGCCCACCCATTACCAAAATTCCTTTCTTCTTGAGATTTTCCTCTACTATTTTTGAATCCAATCCATTTGGCAAGGAGATTAAAGCAAAATTTGAAGAAGATTGAAGATAAATAAAATCTTTATTATTTTTAAAAAATTTATTTAAGAGATTATTGCAATCTTTTATTCTTTTTTTATTCATCTCGACTATCTTTCTATTATTAATTGCCTCAAGACATCTTTCAACTGCATGAATATTATGATTGAGGTCTCTTTTGTTGAACAAGAACTTAGCAATTTCCTTATTATTGGTTACTAGATAACCAATTCTTTCATCAGAAAGATTGTGGCTTTTTGAGAATGAATGTAGAATGACAATTTTCTTGTTAAATCTATGAATGATTTCCTTAGTTGAAATTTCTGGAAGGGTGTTAATACAACTTCGGTCTATCAAAACAATAGTCTCTTTTGGTGTTTTTTGGATAATCTGAATAATATCTTTATCACTAATTGGTTTTCCAGTGGGATTATTTGGGGTAGTTAATAATATAACATCTGCCTTGTTTATTGATGAAGTAAATTCTTTTATTGGAAAGTTCATATTCCTATCTCTTTTAATGGAAATAGGCTGAATATCCCATTCTTTAAGTTGATTAATAGTAAAAAAATAATTTGGGTAATCTAACAAAACCTTTAATGGTCTTTTCTTTTCTTTGAGGCATTTATTAGAAAAAGCAGAAAAGAATAAAATTAGATTACTATTTGAGCCGTAGTTAAGCATAACAAAATCTTTTTGAACATCTAACTTTTTTGCGAGTTCTTCTTCTATTTTCTTTTTTAGAAGAATCTCTTTTTGATAATTCTCCCCAAAGTTTAAATCAATCATATTATGACTTTAGCTCTTCGTTAATCGTTTTAATGTTATACCAAGGATTTCCAGCAGATCTTGAGATAAGCTCTCTGGATTTAACATTATAATAAATTCCCAGATAATACGTAATATAGTGAATAAATAACAAAGAAGAGAATAATTGTTTGAAGAAATTATCTTGGTTTATATCAATTATGCTAACTGATATTTTCTTATTTTGAGGTACTTTTTCTGAAAAAATCTTTTGCATATTTTCAATTTTTGCTTTAACGTAATCATCTTCATTTTTATCTTTGTAAATCAAAAGACCATGTTCAATTTTTGGCTCTGAGAAGATTGCTACTTCACTATGGCCAAATTCGTGTATAAAGTTTCTATGTGCAGCAGTCATTGCAATCTCATTGAAATGCATCTTAGACAACTTCAAAAGAGCAGTCATCCACTTTGGAGATGCTAAAAGGATGATATCCCTATTTCTTAATTTTTTGGCTATTTCTTCAGCTTCTTTGATTTTCTTTTTTGAAAATTCATTCTTTAAATATTCTGCTGTCTCTTTGAGTTCCTTTTCATAATTGGTTTTAAGAAAACCTAACTCATGGAATATATCCAACAAAATGCTAAAGTATTGCGGTGCATGAAATAAAGGGTACTCCCTATCGGGATTGACAATTTTCCAATAAATAACTGAGATGTTGTCTTTTTTGGCAATTTGTTCTAATTTTCCGCCCGAAGTCAAGAAAACAATATCTTTTGTATATTCTTTAAACTTATAATACGCCTTTATTGGTTCTTGAGAATGACCACTATACGAACTTATAATTACTAGTGTTTTTCCATCCTTTAATATTTCTGGGTCTATAAAATATTCAAAATTATAATCATTAACAACAAAAACTGGTATAGGAATCTTTTCTGAAACGAAAAAACCCTGAATCATATCGGAAACTATGGCAGAACAACCCATGCCAGTGAAAACAATCCTCTTAAATTGTCCTTTTTTGATTTTTTTTAATAGATTTTTGTCTAAGCTTTCTAAGGAGTATTCTTTGTTTCTAGTTAAACCCGAGATGTATTCCCTTTCGATAAATTCTTTATAACGCACAAGCCTCTCTTTCATTCTTTATAGAAGGAGAATTACTATTTAAATCTTTTTTATGCTTTGTATTTAATTGCTAAATCTTCAGTATTTAGTATCTCTAATACATGTGGTGACGTTTTGTCACCAATTGAACTTTTTATCCGTCAAGCACCCACCTTTATTTAATCAAAATATCGTGATTTTAACATGCAGGGATTAATGCTTTTTTTAACATACCTTTCGATACCTTTTATTATGTTTTTTCTTGTAAATGTCTTGCCATACTTCTTATATTTCTTTACTAAACTTCTGTTTGTTACAACAAAAAACCAATTATCTCCAAAATTTTCGTTAAGCCATTCAACTTTTTCTATAAATTGTTTCTTATTGTTCTTTAAATTCTTTCCAGTTTCAATTTCAATAGCTACTTTTCTATTTTTTAGCTCAAAAATAATGTCTGGCATCTTTGTTTTGTAATTCCAAACAAGAAATTTATAATTCTCTTGGATGTAATCAGTAATAAGTTTAACGAGAAGAAAATGCTCTGCACTTTCTTTTATTCCAAGTCTTACTAACCAATATTCTTTCTCGCCTTTAAGGTCAAATTGCAATGTTCTCTTATAATCTTCATGATACAAATAAATCAGTTCGTCATGATTTAGATCATTAAATCTAAAATAGCCCTTGTCTTTGTCAACATTTATTACAACTTTTCTTCTTTCTTGTTCTATTTTTTATCTCCTGCAAGGTTTCTGCCTAAAGGCTTTTCGAAACCTTGCTTTCCGATTTAGATTATCTAAGTTTGTTGAACATGACTTTTCGGTTTTTCTTGTTCTTGTTTTTTTGAGCATTTTATTCATTAACCGCAAGATTGTTCTTTATTTTAGCATATATCCCATTAGTAACCTCATTAATTCGTTTCATCTGTTCTTTCAATAAACCTAATTCTTCTTCTAGCATCTCATTTTTCTTTTCAGATTTAGCAAGTCTTTTTTCTATTTCGGTTTTCGTAACATCTAGTAGCATGTCCTCTTCTGCTATCGTGTCTTTCATTCCCAGAAGTTCTGAATAATAGTGAATCTTATCGGTTTTCTTCCATCCAAACCTATACTTTAATGCACTCTCGCTCTTGTACCTTGGAAGCCAATAACAGCAAGAACAATGCCTAAAATCATACATAGTGATATTGGCATACTTTTCACCTGCAAGCGTGATTTTATCACCAAATAGCTTAAATGCGAGCCTTTTAAGGTACTTATTAGTGACCGGCGGAGAAATATCAAATAAATAGGAGTCATGGGTGAGTTTCTTATTCTTTATGTACTCCGTTATAATTTCAGAAGACAACAATAATTTTATCTTTCTCCCAAAAGTTTTGCTTACTTCATCCCTTATATGAAGTTCCTTGCAGTTATTGAACAAATCAGAAACTTTCACATTCATAAGTTCGGTTGGAGCCCTTATACCCGAATCAAACAAAAACATCATTAATACTTTGTATTCATATTTTGCGTTCTCGCATAACAGCTTAACCTCTCCTTCAGTCATATAAACCCATTTTGGCTTGCTCACAGAAGTATCTAAATCCTGAGTGATGTCTTTTATCTCGATGTCTTTTTTCCTGTTTATCTTCATCCACCAGTGCCAGAAAGCCTTGAAATCCTGCACATAATCCTTAGTTGAAATAAAAGTGCCGCCATTTAGCTTCGTTATTCTCCCACTTCTCATATCTAAAAAGAACTTGCCAATCTGCTCTTCTGTAATTTTTGTAACATCATCCAATTCAAATTTCTTTTCAAAATGCTTTACAAGAAACAAAATCCTGACTCTAAGAGAATTCATCCTAAGGTAACTTCTTGCACCTCTTTTTACAGAAGAAGTATTTAGCCCACTTTCCATGTCTTCAAAATACCGCTTTATCAGATTAGAATTCTCTTTGCTTATGTCTGGAATTCCGAATTCAATTTTTTCTTTCCATTTTACGTATCTATCTTTGTTGTTGTATGGATCTATTTTCATGTTCGAATCAACCCTACCGCATTTATATATCGTCGGGATAAAGTTGGGAGCATTCAATAGTTCGGAAAAAATAGTCAAAAGTATAGTATGCGGGGGACAGGATTCGAACCTGCGCAGGCACTAAGCCATAGGATTTTTTATTGTGAAAGGAAGGTGACTTGTTAGGAAACCTTGGTTTCATACGATCTTAAGTCCTACTCGTTTGACCGGGCTCCGACACCCCCGCATAATTTGTTTAGCTTAAATCAATTTATAAATTTAATCAAAACATATAAAAACAATCTGGGGAATGAATATTATGTCAAAACTAATCCTAATTGATGGACCGACAGCCTCTGGGAAGAGTTCCACTTGTTACGCATTAAGAAAGAAATTGAAGAATTTTGCTTTTGTGGATAGAGAAGCAATAAAAAGACTACTAAAACATTCGGGAAGAAATGACGCTAGAATACTTGCCAATAAAACAGTAGACTTTTTAATCAAGAATTTGATGCAATTAAACAAAAACATTCTGGTTCAAGAAAGGAATTCTGATGATTTAAAAAAAACAATCAAGAAATATGGAAGAAAATATAAGATTTACTCATTCCATCTGAAATGCAGCTTGGACGAAGCTGTTAAGAGAGATATAAAAAGGGGAGATAATACAAGATTTAGCATAATAAAAAGAGACCATCTCTTATCTTTAACAAAAGAAAAAGATATAATAATTGACACAGAAAAGAATAATCTGAATAAAACAGTTAAAATAATATTAAACTTAATAAAATAAAATGTTACCCACCATTATTTACATCTTGATTTCAGTCATAATAATCAGTTTGGTCTCTCTTATCGGATTAGTTTTTATTTCTTTAAAACAAAAAACCTTGGATAAGATACTCCTACTCTTTGTAGCTTTGGCTTCAGGAACTTTATTAGGGAGTGCTTTTTTTCATCTAATTCCCGAATCTCTAGGATTAAGTCCTTATTCTCTTATTTTTGTAATAATCGGGATAGTCCTCTTTTTTATTATGGAAAAATTTCTAAATTGGAGACATTGCCACGAACATGACTGTAAAATTCACACAAAACCCTTTGTTTATACTAATCTTGTAGGAGACTCAATCCATAACTTCCTTGATGGTTTAATCATATCTGCAGCATATTTAACCAGTATAAGTTTAGGAATAATTACCAGTTTCTCCATACTACTACACGAAATTCCCCAAGAAATGGGGGATTTTGCAGTACTTCTTCATGGGGGCATGAAAAGGAAAAAAGCTTTGTTATTCAACTTCTTAACTGCTTTAACTGCTCTTGTCGGAGCAATTGTAGGTTACTTTCTATTTAATATTATCAACTTAAACTTCTTGATTCCCATTGCTGCAGGTGGTTTCATATACATAGCAACAACAGATTTGATTCCTGAATTGCATAAAAAGTCAAAAACAATTGAGTCTATACTACAGTTTATCTTCATAATAATCGGCTTAGCTTTGATGCTTGTCTTGATGCACTAAACACTAATCTCCTTTCCTGCCCCCTACATAACATCTTTGTCATTAATAAAAGATAACAAAAAGAAAAGTTTATAAACCTAAAAAATTATTCATCAAGATGATAGACAAAATATCTGTAATATCCGCGGAGCAGTTTCAAAAATTTGCAGAAGGGGCAAGATCCGCTTCAAAAAGAACAGAATTCCAAACCCCAGAAGAATGGGGGATATTGGGTTTACGGCAATTCAAAAGAAGGACTTTGGGATTTTGTGGTGCAGAATCAACAAAAACTCTTGAGGTATTAGCGGGAGTTTTATCAGAATTACATGTCACTAGTTCTGAAGATGAAGGAAAAGAATTTATTAGGGGGCTTTATGGAAGAGAAGCAAGATTGGGGAGCCCATGGAATTATTTGACTTTTGAAAGAGCGATAAATCCCCCAGGCGTGGAAGCATGCAGAATCACGGCACATGTCATTCAGGGGACTAGTGAGGAGTATTGTAGCAGTTGAAGCTTCTCCAAGCATTGTAAAGATTAATTCTAAATCATTCATATGGTCTCTTAGGAGATATCTGCACTAAACACTAATCAGAAATCTTTTTAAATTCAATTAAACTGTGTTAACCATGGTTAAAAGAGGTAAGACAGTCAAGAAGACAGTCACTATCACTGAAGTATCAACGAAGATAAAACCAAAAAAAATTAAGGTCTCGGATAATGATTCAGATAGCAAGACAAATAAACTCCTTTTAGAAAACTTTGTAGCATTGCAGGAAGCTCTAACCAATATTGGATATGAAACAAAAGAACTGAATAAAAAAATAAACGCTCTTCTCGAATTATTTGAAACAGCTGCTAAAAACTTTCAAGACCATCCAGAATCAAGAAATTTGTCAGCGAAAATGGATGATATTATAGAACAGAACAAGACAATAGCAAAATCTCTTGTTTTGATGCATAAAACAACAAAAGAGAAAGTTCTAGTAAAAAAAGAAGACGCAGAAGGTTTTAAAAAATCTATTTCAGATGAAGAAGAATCAAGTGAAAGTTCAGAAGAACAAAAAGAGGATAATTCAGATGAAGTTCAAGTTGAAAAAGATGGTGAAGAATCAAGTGAAAGCTCAAGCGATGATGAATTTAAGCCAGAGCCTCTGCCAGAATTCAACTTTTAGATTTAATTATATGTCTTTAAAGCTAATTACGCAATCAACGTTGTCTGCCTAATAGCAGCATATTGCAAGAAGAGGATTAAATATTCAATTAATAATAACTTATAGATACAAAAAATGATACAATCTGAACTACAGGTTCCAGAAGTTTTCATGAATGATTTTTTTCTTGAGGTTATTAAAACAAAAAAACATCTAAAAGCCCATAAAGAAATAACTGAAAAAGAGAATAAAGCCAGGCTTCATGAAATAAAAGATGATTTGATATCTTTAGAAGAAGAAGCAGAACAGATTCAAGCTTTAGAAGAAAAAACAGTTTCTGAACAAGTTGCAACTCCGACTTTAGCCCCCACAATTAAGAAAACAATCCAAACAATCGCTCTTCCCCCTCCCCCCTCATTCAACAAGATACATGTTCCAGTCCCCCTAGGAAAAAAAATAGATTTTCTTGATCTCGGAAACTTAAATCAATTAGTTTCAGATCCAGAAGTTACTTTGATACAATGTGATGGTTCAAATAGCCCTGTAAAAGTAAATAAAAAGAACAAATCCATAAAAACGAATATACATTTAGACGAACAAGAGATAAGAAACATAATCAAAAAATTTTCTTTTCGAGCAGGAGTTCCAATAACAGAGCCTGTTTTCAAGACAGAAATCAGTCGCCTAGCGATTACTGCAGTAATCCCCGAATTCTCAAGCCCAAAATTCATTATAGTTAGAAAATGAAATACATTCAGTCTGTATGTATCGGTATAATAACGGGTCTATTGGTAAAACATCTCTTTAGGTTATAGAGATCTAAGAAAAGAAGAATGTCCCATTGATTTATTCTAAAGAAAAAACTTGCTCTAATTCACCAGAATTAACTCTGGACCTAACCTCTGTTTTTGTTAAAACTCGAACATTAGGATATTTTTCAACAGCTTTCTGAACATCTACGAATATCTGCGGGATATCTTCAAATTTTTCACTGCAAAGAATAATTGGTGTATCAGCATCAGACTTTCTTATTTCAACAACAGCTTCTAAACCTTCTATACCACGAGGCATATTATAATCCGTGATAATAAGGTCATAAACTCTCTCTCTTGCATATTCAATAAGTTTGAATTTATTTGTAACATATTCAACTTCGTGGCCTTTATTCCTTAATATCTCCGAGAAAGGTTTTCCATACTTCTCATTATCGTCAGCTAAAAGTATTTTCATGTTTTTGTAGTAAAAAACACCGATGTATAAAGATTATTATGCTAGAGATAAAAAAATTCAAAGGAAACATTTATAAAAAAACCGGTATTCTGTAAACCATGGCTGAGGAAAAAGACAACTATAATTCAGAAATATGGTCTGAGAAATATCGTCCTAAAGAACTGGATGACATTTTTGGGAACGAACATGTGATCTCACGGATAAGGGCATTTTTAGAAGCTAAAAATATGCCCCACTTACTGTTTGCAGGTCCTGCTGGAAGCGGAAAAACAGCAACTTCCCTTATAATAGCGAAAAAACTATTCCAAGATTCATGGCACGAAAATTTCTTAGAATTAAATGCTTCTGATGCGCGAGGAATTGATGTTGTAAGACAGGAAGTTAAAAGTTTTGCTAGAACAAAGGCAATTGGGGAAGCTCCTTTCAAAGTCATACTATTAGATGAATGCGATGCTCTAACAAAAGAAGCACAGCAAGCATTAAGAAGAACAATGGAGCAATTCACAACCACCTGTAGATTCATCCTCTCATGCAATAACTCAAGCAAGATTATTGACCCAATACAATCTAGGTGTGCTATTTTTAAATTCAGGCCAAGAGAAAAACAAGATATTGAAAAGTTCATAAATCAAGTCTCAAAAAATGAAAAATTCAAAATCAATCAAAAAGCGATTGATGCGATTTATGAGATTTCAAAAGGAGATTTAAGAAGGATTATAAATATCCTCCAAGCATCTGCAACTTTAACTAAGAATATAGATGAACAAGTCATTTTTGAAGTTGTTTCTGAAGTCAAGCCAGAATTCCTGAAGAAGATTCTAGAATTCGCTCTTGAAGGAAAGTTCCTTGATGCGAGAAATTTATTGCTTGATTTAATGCTAAAGCAAGGTTTGAATGGCTTGGATATAGTGAGATCAATCCAACAAGAGATTTGGAATCTAAAGATTAGCGAAGAATCAAAAATCAAATTAATAGAAAGATGCGCTGAAATCGAATTTAGGATAGTTGAGGGCTCAGATGATTATATTCAATTAGAAGCATTGCTTGCGAGTTTCATAGGAAAACACTAAAAAATCAGAAGATTTTTGGTGTGCCGAAAAAGCACTGTTTTTTCAAGCAAAATAATTTCAGTGAAAAACAAAGTGCAAAACACTAACTGAAAATTTGGCTGACATCAACCATCCCTAAGTACAAATATCATTATCTTATAATTAAATAAATACCTAATAACATAAAATGCCGTGGCAAGAAAAATATCGTCCAAAGAAAGTTTCAGAGATAATAGGACAAGAAGAAGCTAAACACAAGCTAGTTGATTTTATAAAGAATTTCAAGCAACAGACAAAAAAATCTCTTCTCTTGTACGGAAATCCCGGGAGCGGCAAGACTTCTTTAGTACATGCAATAGCAAATAGCCTAAACTTAGAGACTATGGAATTAAATGCATCTGATTTCAGGAACAAAGACCAAATTCAAGAGATTATAGGGAAAGCAATAGGCCAACAGTCCCTTTTCTGCAAAAGCAAGATAATTCTTATAGACGAACTTGAAGGCATTTCCGGACATGAAGACCGAGGAGGAATACAAGAACTTTTAAGATTAATTGAAACAACAACCTACCCCATAATCATGACTTGTGTTGACCCCTATCATGAGAAATTAAGAAAAATCAAATCAAGTTCAATCAATCTTGAGATAAAAACACTTTCAGTAGGAGATTTGATAAAAATTCTTTATAAAATCGCAGAAAAAGAGAATATTCTCATTGAACCAGAGCTTTTGAAAGAATTAGCTATAAAAACAAAAAGTGATGCAAGAGCAGCGATAAATGACTTGGAAGTCCTGTCTATCTTAAAAAGAAAAATAACTAAAAATGATCTTGATTTATTAGATTCAAGAGAAAAAGATGAAACAATTTTCAATGCCCTAAAAAAAGTTCTTCAGACACGTGATTCAAGAAAATCTTTTGACCAGGTCCAGAACCATGATTTAGATAATATTTTCTTATGGATTGATGAGAATCTTCCATTAGAATACAAAGGCATTGAACTGACACAAGCTTATGAGATGTTAAGTCTAGCTGACATGTATCGCGGAAGAATAATGCGAAGACAACACTGGCGTTTTTTAGCTTATATCTACGATTTTATAACACAGGGGATTTCCATAGCAAAGGCACAAGATAAAATCTCAATGATAAAATACAAAATGCCTTCAAGAATCTTAAAAATCTGGATGATAAAACAAAAACAATTGCAAAGGAAAGCAATTGCTGAAAAACTTGCTAAAAAAATCCACACATCAAAAAAACAAGCTCAAGAAGATTTAGAATACTTAAGAATTGCATTAAAGACTCCAAAACAGATTAATTCTCTTGCTCAGGAACTTAGGTTAGAAGAAAAGGAAGTTGAATGGCTCAGACCTTAAAATCAGAAGACATATGGACATAAGCATCAATTACTCTTTGGACTAAACCTTCAACAAATGGTTGATTACCTATCAAACTCACAAACTCTCTTCCATGACGGATATAGTCTGCTACTGGCTTAAACCTTTGGCATAAAATAATTCTAGGGCATTTGTCTTTTGAATCATATTCAGAAACATGAGACCACAAAATCGGCAGTTCTAGTTGTTCAGGAAGACAAAACTTGAAAAAATCTTTTAAATCAGAGAATCTATCCGGAGAATCTTTTGTTGATGCAATAATAGCAGCTCTTTGGACAATGTCCATTCTTCCCGGAGGTCCATCAATTTTCATGACTAATTGGGGTTTGTTAATTTGACCAACATATTCTTTGGCTAATGGTCTTGGAATACCTTGTTTTGAGCAATATAGGGGTAAAGTTAAATAAAAATTCTCTTTCATCTCACTTAAGGGAAATTTAGAAGTTTTTATATTATGATAAAGTCTAGGTCGGCAAAGCCGGTCATCATTTGTACCATGCCGCATATGCAAGAAATCAGATAAAGCATGAGTATTGTAATTACTTGGGTTTACAATTCTTCCCGAAGAATATTCCCAAACTCCCCCAGCATCAAACCCCGATTCACCAAAATACAAGCTATGATGATCAAGAAAAACTCCGCTATTTCCTAAAGCATAAACAAACCTAAGAATATCCATCTTATCAACCCGACCTTCAGTTTTATTCTTAGCCATAACTAAACTCATATCACGAATATTTAAGCATTATTGTAGAAAAGTATACTATTAACTTGACTTCGCCAATGCGGAGTAAGTGATAAGCAACTCTTCTTCATACTTGTCGATTTTCCTGAAGAATTCTTTGAAAAAAATCAAGAATTAAATCTAAATAATTTACACTTATATCTGGCGAAGTCAAGTTCTTAGAAAGTGCAGTAAGGATTTAAAAAAGTCCAAGAAGACTAAATCAAGATTAGGACACAGCTACTGAACATATAGATGGCGAAGCTTGGTACTTCCTTGGCCTCGCCAAATTCTCTTCTGTATGTATAATTAATTAGATTAGTAAAAGTTCTTAGAAAGTGCAGTAAGGATTTAAAAAAGTCCAAGAAGACTAAATCAAGATTAGGATGTTAATATTAAACATATGGATGGCGAGGTCAAGTATTAAAGAGAAATTAGGATTGGGGTCTTTCATAAAACCTCTCGTAGGTTTCTGTAAGTGAATCTCTATGTTCTTTGCCCCAGTGCATAGAAAAAATACCATATACATAAACAAGAGCTTCTTCTGAAGGAGAATACCTTACCCCTTTTAGTGTATCTAACTTTAACAAGAATCTGTATGAAACCAAACTATCCAAAGCAGCCTTAGCAGTAACCCCTTTTGAAACATTAGTCTTGTGCATAGCCCTTAAACAAGTTTGTTCTGAAAATCTGGATGTTTCTCTTAAATGCCCACATTTATCATACAAATCTGAAAAAAAAGCAAATTGTGGAAAATCTCTTTTAGAACGAGATGGTCGAAAAGAACCTCCGCCAGAATACATCTCGATATCATCTATATGATCAGTGACTACCATAAAAAAATTAGGACTCCTTATATTTAAAGATTTATGTGATAAATAGGACAAGATAATCTTTATTCTAGACTAATTGCCTCATGCTTGCAAGCAGCAATACAAGAACCACATGAGATGCACTTCGTTTTATCAACAACAACTTTATCCTTTCTAGATAAAGCACCTTGAGTGCAAGCTTCTACACAGCCTACACAAGCTTTTCCACAAGTACAACTAGTACACTTCCCTAATTTCCAACAACATTTTTTGTAGTCTATTTTAATTGACATGATGAATATAACAAAACATAGTTTTAAAATCTTACCACTTACCACCATAAACCTTTTAAATGAAATCTCTTATTCTTGATGTGGTGATAAAATGTGGAGCTTGAATGAAAAAAAAGAGGAAAATGGCAGGATTAATGAAAACAAACTTGATCCACTAGTTTTCTCAAATGGTAAATCTCAAGAAGATGTGGTTAAAGAAATTCTCCAAGCAATAGATGAAGGAAACAAAGTCATCTTTGTCCATGGTGTTTGTGGAACAGGAAAGTCGGCAATAGCATTGAACTTAGCAAAAGAACTTGGAAAAACTTCCATTGTTGTTCCTGTGAAAAATCTACAGAAACAGTATGAACATGATTATATGGATAAGAAGTATTTATTGAAAAAAGATGGTGAAAAACTTAAAATCAGGGTGATAACAGGCAGACAAAATCATAAATGTCCCTACATTCAAGAAAATCCACTGCCAGAATCAGAAGGCAAGATAAAAAAACTCTTTGAATTCTCCTCAAAAGCAAGAGAAATTGAACAAGATGATTCCTGTGATAATCCTTTGCTTCCTTGCAAAATCGAGATTAAAGAAAGAAACTCAAAAGCAATATACCATTATCTCAAAAGGAATGAAAATGCTGACATCCAGATGTTTGGTAATATCAATGATGTTACGAGAAGAACAATAGCGCCTGTTTGTCCTTACTGGTCTCCAATTATGCCGACTGAAATTGACTTGAATTTAGAGGCAAAGAAAAAAGTCTATGATGGTTTAAGTGGAAGAAAATTTCGAATTTATCAAAGAAAAAAAGGGTGTCCCTATTACGAGCAGTTCCATGATTATTTTGATGCAGATGTCTTGATTTTCAACAGCGAAAAATACAAGATAGAGACAGTTATGGACAGAAAACCTTACACAGAACTTGAGATTATAGATGAATGTGACGAATTTTTAGATAATCTCTCAAACTCAAAGAAGATAAATCTGAATAAATTCTACCTTGCCCTGGGAAGTCTGTTCTCTCATAATGAGAAAGTCAATGAGATGATAAGAGAACTTATTCATTTAACAAAAAGTTTGTTGAACAATCCCCAAGTCGATGACTTGATAAGCAATGAAAAGATAATCCAGCTAAAAGAGACAAAAATAATAGAGATTTTAGAAAATTTTATTGATTCAAATATTCTAGATAAAGTTGAATGTGATGAAGAAAACTATTGTTTCCATGTTGACGAAGTTGCAAGGACTTTCCAGCATCTTAAAGGCGAGACATATGTCTCTTTTTATATGGATGATAAAGACATCTATGCCAGATTAGTCACCATCAATCTAGAAAAACGCTTCGCAGAATTCATCGAAAAGAACAAGATACTAGTTCTGATGTCAGGAACAATCCACTCTGAAAATATCCTCAAGAAAGTTTTTGCAATAAAAAAATTTAAGATTATTGAAGCTGAAACAAAGATGCCTGGCACAATAACGAGACAGAGAACCGGCCAAGAATTCTCTTGTTCTTATGAAAATTTTCAGAAAGGTTTTGCAACAAGAGAAAAATATCTTCTAGCTTTAAATGCCTGCATTAATTCAGCAAAAAAACCTGTTCTCGTCCATATAACTGCATTTAATGATCTTCCAAGTGAGCATGAAAAAAATATTTATAATCTTGATATAATATCAAAAGAAAAGATTCTTCAGGAACAACATGAAGACAGATTAGGAAAAAGAATACAGGATTTTAAAGATGGAAAACTTTCTGTCCTATACTCAACAAAATGCAATCGCGGAGTTGATTTTCCTGGAGAAATCTGCAACTCAATTGTCTTGACAAGATATCCTTATCCGAATGTAAGCTCAATTTTCTGGCAAATTTTAAAACAAGTCAAACCAGAGTATTATATGGAATTATATATGGATAAATCTCGAAGAGAATTGCTACAAAGAGTCTACAGAGCACTAAGAAGCAGAAATGATCATGTTTTTCTTCTTTCACCAGATATCAGAGTTTTGATGGCTAGGATATAATTTTGCTTGATTTTCCGTCGGAAAAATTCTTCACCCCTGTTTTTTTACCCCCACTTTATCGTTACATGACAACAAAAGATTTAAAAAGCAATTTAATCACTTTTTTATCATGACAACAAAAGATAGCTTAGACGAAACATTAGATGACGCATGGAAAACATTGAAAACGCCAATTAAAGTTGTTGCTGCAGGAATATTAGGGGGTCTATTATTGATTACTTCATGTTTCTATTGTCCCCAGGATTCTAATGTTATTGTTGAAACATTAGGAAAATATACTGAAACAAGAGGTCCTGGCTTTCCACAATTTATTTGGCCTTTTATACAATCAAAAAGAATAATTCCAACATCAAAACCAAGAAAAATTGAACTTGGATTCAGAACAAAAAAAGATGCAGAAACAAGTGAATATGAGGTTGGAAGTCAATTTCAGGGTGAATATCTTCAACTTCTTGGAGACAGAAGCATGGCAGATGTTGAATTGACTGTTCAGTGGGAAGTCTCTGACCCAGTAGCTTATAATTATTCTTTAGTAAATCCAGATAAATTAATTAAGGATAGAGCACAAGCAGTTTTATCTAGAATATGTGGAGATGCAGGTTATGATGAAGTTGCTAAAGAAAGAGTAACTCAGATCTGCAAAGAGGGTCAACAGGAATTGCAAACAATAGTCGATGCATTCCATACAGGGCAAAAAGCTACAATCTACCAGACTCAAGGAGTAAATCCTCCAGCAAATGTTGCTCCATCAATAGATTCAGTTAATCAAGCTAACTCAGTTAAAGAATCAAAGATTGCAATAGCAAGAGGGGAGTATAGCCGAAGAGTTCAGGAAGCAGAAGGAAAGATGACTGCCACAATTAGTGGTGCTCAAGGAGATTCAATGGATCTAACCAACAATTGTGAGGGAGATATTTCTAGATATAATTCATTATTATCTCAATATAGAAAATTCCCCGAGATTACAAAAGCAAGATTATTGCTTGATGCAAGGCAAAGTTTCTATAGTAATACTGGAGATAAATGGGTAACTAAAGATGGTAAGGCAACACCTTTATTGCCTTTAAGTCCTTTTGGAGGAGAAAAATAAAATGGGAAAATGGAGTAAAAGATTTTGGGGAGCAACATTAATCGGAGCTTCACTATGGTGGTTAAGTTCATGCATGTATAAAAATCATCAAGCAGAGGAAACTCTTGTAAGATCATGGGGCACAAAACCTGTTGTTTATGTGGTTAATCAACCAAATCCAGAAGACAATGCTAAAGTAATAGAAGAGACTAAAGAATATTGTAAATCAAGGCCAAAAGCCCTAGAAATTCCAAAATTCCAAGAAGGTCCTGGACTTAAATTCAAATTGCCATGGCCTATTCAAACAATTTCACAGTATAGCACAAAAGGACAATTATGGTATGGATATCCTGATAAGATACAAACAAAAGATGACCAATTTGTTTATTCAGAAGTAACAGCAGTTTTTAGTATTCAAAATTCATATATCTATGCACAAACAACTCAAACATTATCAAGTGCACATAACAGATTGAATAATATTGTTGATGGTATTACAGGGGGAGTTATAAGATCAGGCAAATTAATTGATGTTGTAAGATCAACAAACAGGCCAATTGTAAATCTTGCTGGAGCAGTCATGTCAACTGGTGATTCTGTTGATATGGGTAGAAGAGGAAAAGAAAATGAAATTCAAACTCAATCAGAAACAGCCCTAGATAGTTCTTACACAGGTCTGGGATTTAAAGGAGATGGTTATGGGGTTCAATTAATGAGAGTTTTGTATACTAAAGAATCCAAAGAACAAGTTGAAAAATCCATGATGGCAGAAAGAAGAAGTGTTGCAGAAAGAATAAGAGCATGGGGTACAAGAGAGTCATTGACTACCATGGGTGCAGCAAAAAGAGCAGAAGATAGTCTTATATCTTATGGGGAGATGACAGCCAAAGAAATTAAGGGTAGAGCTCAGGCTCATGTAACCAGAAGATACGGAGAAACATATTCGCAAGATCCAGAGTTCTATAAACTAGTAAGGTCATTAGACATTCTTGGAGATAGAAACAATTTTGGTCCAGAAACAAAGCTGGTCTTGCCATGGGATGACCCTACACTAAGGCATGTTCAAGGCAATTGATTCTAAAATCTGAAGATATTTTCTTTAATTTATTTCAAACAGAAATAGACTAATTTATTGTCTAGTTAAAACTCTGAAAGATTAAGTGTTGCGGAACAAATAAGAACCACAGGTACAAGAGATTCAATGGAGATAGTAAGCCGGGGCAACAAAGTTAGAGATAGTCTTGTTTCATTAGGTTATGCTCGTGCTAAAAAAACACTTGGTGGAGCAAAAGGTTTTGTTACAAAAACATATGGTCAAATACTTTCACAAGATCCAGAGTTCTACAAATTAACTAGATCATTAGAGATACTAGCAAATCCAGAGAACTTTGGTGGAGAAACAAGACCAGTATTATCTGCAGACGATCCAATTTTGCAATATCTTCGATAGTAATCCTAATATCTTTCTGAATATTGTAATCAATGATATATATGTTTTTTTAGCATATTCTTTATAAATCATGAATTTGTAAAAAGCCATGGAACAAAGAAAAATTAAACTATACTACAAAATTCCAGAAAAACTAGCTGAAGATACAATCTACTGCACATTATGGACAAATGTCCAGAGCTGGTTAACAAAAGATTTCAAGTTAAATGTTACAGCTAAATCCTCCAAATATACAATAAAATACACCGCAACTTCTGGAGAAATTCATTCAGGACTTGAAGTCAAGACAGAGGGTTTTTTCTTTGGTGATGATTCACCAAAATTTAAAGACTGTATAGAATTTATTGATGATTTAGTAAAACAGAATGAAGCAGTTTTAGACCCCTCAAGTTATACTGTACTGATAAAACAAGGCCTTCAATATCAATCAATGGTTGATGCTCTCAGAAAACACCATGTCGAGGTGGAAGAAGCACATAGCTTGCTCTAATTAACCTAAAAAATAAAAAAATGGTAAAAACAATAAATCAAAAAACAAAGCAGGAACCAAGAAAACTTTATGTTCTCTATAGTCTGGTTCGTGGAGATTTGCAAGAAGACAAAAAACAAGTCCCTGAAAAAGAAAGAAGAAATAATGACATCTACGCATTTATTCGCTATCAAGAAAAATATCCTTCAGAACTTTTGTGCACTGCCTGGTCTGAGATCAAATTTAAGGTTCATAATAATCTTACATGCGGAGAAGAATCAACAAATTGTATCTCAAATTATTTTGACAATTCAAATATTGGCACTGATGACCCATTTAATGCTGAGGAATTCATAAAGATGGTTGCAGATTATAACAAAGCGCAGGTAGTAAGAACTTATGCGCATAATCTTGCTGCAAGAACCATACACCACGCAGGAAATGCAAAGAAGAGTCTTGACTCTATTCTATAAAATGCTGTTCTAACAAAATCCGCTAGAGTATAAATAAAAAATGGTAAAAAAAGCAAAAAAAGAACCAAGAAAACTTTATGTCCTTTATGACTATATCAGTGAACCAAAAGAACAAATTCCTGCTTCAATAAGGAGGCCTGATGATATATACGCATCTCTTTCGTATCATGAGAAGTATCCTTTGCAAATACTATGCACAGTAGACTCTGGTGTTCGGTTTACAGTCTATGATGATGTCTTAAACACTCATCTGTCACCAGATCACCTTTCAACTTTATTTAATAATTCTAATATTGGAACAAATAGTCCCGATGATGTTGAGAACCACATAAGTATGATTGCTAGGCTTAACAAAGCAGATGTTGTAAGGGGTTATGCTCACTTTAATGCTATCCGTGTATTACATGAAGCAAAAACCAACCTAGAATGTTGTCTCTAAATCAATCCCCACAAAAATATTAACTAAACACATAAGACCCATATTATAAATTAAATCTGTTGTTCTTCCAGTTAAATTAGCGAAATAATTGTAGACTTTACACTTATAGCTTGACTTTGCCATCTATAGGTTTAAGTGTAAATTATCTTGATTTGATTCTTAGCTTTTGTCTTTGAAAAATTCTTTGTGAAATTGAGAATAAACCCCAATGGGATTTATTGCAGCGTAACTCGCATTTGGCGAAGTCAAACATTCTAACTTGACTTTGCCAGACATAATTTAAAGTATTTTGATTTTGTCCTTGATTCTTGTTTTCGAAGAATTTTTGAAAAAGGTTAGGAGATTAGAAGCATAATCCATTGCAGCTTAACTCGCATTTGGCGAAGTCAAGTTAAAGAACTAAACCTTAAAACCAATTTCTAAGTTTTCTGAAAGATAGTTAAAACTTAGAAAGATAAAGATTTAATTATTTTTAGATTGAAAATTATAAAATCCAGTATTTCACAATAAAGATTATTGCAAGAATTATTACTAATCCCCCGATTATCCATGGCCAAATAGGCTTCTGTTTGGACACCGGTCTTTCAGAATCTCTGATTTCAAGGACTTGTGGTTGTTGTTCTTCAGCTTTTTTAGGCTGCTCAGGCCTGTTATATTCTCTTATTTTATAACCACATCTAGCACAAATTTCTCTGATTTTATCTTTATTTTGAACCAATTTTTTTTCAAGTGGTTTACCGCACCACGGACATGAATTTGCCATCACAAGAGAAAAAATCTATGTTTATAAACTTTATTATACTAGAAATGAACCATTTATAGTATGCAGAAAATTTATAATTTTCTAGCATAAGCAAAAATTAGCAGATTTTTGACTTTTTGCAACTATCAAAGCATGCTGTAAAAATCAATTATCCAAAAAGAAGCAAAAATTATAAACGCCTTTGTATTAAAGATAAAATGATAGTACAGATATATGAAGTTATAAATGAAGATGAAGCAAAAAAACTTGAAGAGCTAGGGGTAGACCATGTAGGAATGCTTGTCGGAAAAGGCAAATATCCTCGAGAAATAAGTTGTGAAAAAGCCAGAACAATATCCAATGTTCTAAAAAAATCAAAAAAAGTGGTACTGTCTATCTCGTTAGATGAAAAAGAATTACAAGAAATAATCATCAAGACAAAACCAGACATTCTGCAGATTTATCCAAAAGAAAATGAACTCAGTACAGTAAAAAATATAATAAAAAAATTTCCAAAACTGAAGATAATGCTAGGAATAGCAGTGATTGATGAAAAGAGCATTGATTTAGCAAGAGAATACAGCAAATTAGCAGATTATCTCATTCTTGACACCTACAAACAAGGAGACAATCAAACTGGGGCAACTGGTTTAGTTCATGATTGGGGAATAAGCAAAAAAATTATTGAACAAATAAAAATTCCTGTTATTCTCGCAGGGGGGTTAGGCCCAGATAATGTACAAGAAGCAATAAAAAAATTAAAGCCATATGGTGTTGATTCAAAAACCAGGACAGACCTAGAAAACAACCAGGGCAAAGACTTAGAGAAAGTAAAACAATTTGTTCTTAAAGCAAAATCGACCAAAATTTGACAAAGAAAAATATTTAAGCCGAATACTTTTCAGGGTTATGTACAAAAGAGAACATGGAAATCTATGAACCTATGAAAACACAGCTAGGGGACAGGGCTATTCTAGACAGGCCGAACCTAGTAGGCTACCTTTTCGAGCCATGTTTTGACGGCACCCGAGTTCTAATCTACAAAGACAAAGGAAGTATTGCTATTTTTAATAAAAAGAAAAAAGACTTGATTGAGCTATATCCCGAAATGCTGGATTTGCCTGCCTATATCAAGACAAAATCATGTATTTTGGATGGGATTTTGATTGTCTTGAATGAGAAGAAAGTTCCTGATGCTAGTTTATTGCAGCAAAGAGAACTTTCAAAAAACCCTTCTAAAAACAAAACGAAAAGCAAACAATTTCCTGCAACAGTAATTATATTTGATATCCTGGAAATAGATAATTACAGCCTAGCAAATGAACCATTAAAATCAAGGAAATTGAAACTAAAAAAAGTTATAGAAAACGGGCCCCATATAACTATCGCGCCCTACACTTTGCAAGGAAAAGATCTCTGGAAACAGATAGAAAACCAAAAACTTAATGGCATGGTTGCGAAAGAAATGAATTCAAGATACATCCCAAATGGAAAGAACTGGTCCTGGTTAAAGATAAATAACCTGAACCAAACTAATGTTATTATAGCTGGCTTAGTAAAAAAAGCTGAAAATTTTTCTGATATTATCTTAGCAAAATACAATGAAAAAACAGACGCCTTCAGATACGCTGGCAGAGTTTCTGAAGAAAACGTGGACCCAAAAACAAAACAGCATATAAAATCGAGGATGAAATCAATTATTTCTGAAGACCCAACAATAGCCAAAGAAGATTTAATCTATCTTTCAGAAAACAAAGAACAGATTTCTTGGCTCAAACCTTTATTGACCGCCAAAATCAAATTCAAGGAAAAAACCCTAAAGAATGAGTTCATCCTGCCAGAAATAGTCAGGTTAAGAAATGACAAAGACGCAAAAGAATGCGTTTTGAATGACTAAAATATTCCTAAAAACTTTCTCCTCTTTTTCTTCTCAATTTTGGGCTGTTCTATTTTTTTACATCCCCATTCTTCAAAATAAGACTCATCCCACTCTCTTATATCTTTGATATATGAAGGGAGGTTATAACCCTTATTTTTCAAGAATTGAGTAATAGTCATAGCAGGATAGTCTCTCAAAACACTTCGTGGTACTAATTTATCTTTAGCTTGATTTACATAATATTTGACTTTCTCGTCTAATGAATTAAATTTCTCAGTCAAATCATCAGGATCAAATTTTGCTTCATCAGCCTGTTTTTTAAATTTAAAATATTCAAAAACAGGATAAAACATTGAACGCATTACCTCTTCTGCATCATCAGAATACTCATGAGCAGTATACTTCCATTCATTACCACACTTGGTGCATTTATGAACTGGATTTGTATCTAACTGGCCTTCTAAACTCCCGCTAGAGGAACTAAACCCTCCAAACAAAAAATAGTCTGAAGAAGAATGAAATTCTCCTTTTACTTCACCTTGAATTCTCTTAATACTATCAACATTGTTGTCATTATGACACTTTGGGCAGATGCGATTAGCTACACCATCTTCTTGCGTATGTTTATGAAATAATTCATCAACTTGACTTTGATAAATCCCTATCAGTTTACCATACTCTTCTTTAAGCATAGTCAATTGATCTTGACTTAATTTAACCATAAAATATAAAAAATATTCAATTTATAAAACTATCTTTTTAGTCATTATTAAATTACAATAAAATCAGAATAAGAAGTTAATCAGTTATAAACTTACAAGAATATCATTAATAGCAAGATTAACTAGTCTGTATTCAAGAACTCCCGAAGCACAGGTATAACTACGCCCAGATACCTACATATAGATAAACAACATACAGACAAAGCCTTTTACAGATAGCTTTTTAAACTATATTTCAATCTAATTTTTATGCCAATCAAATTAGACATCGGCTCACCAGCAGAGAAAAAAACATTTCATGTAGAATCTGCTTTAGAACCATTTATAGGAAAAAAAATAGGCTCAGTTGTCAAAGGAGCCAATATTAAAGAATTCCCTGACTTTGCAGACTATGAATTTGAGATAACAGGCGCTTCTAACATCTCTGGACATCCTGTTTTAGCAAGTGTTTCTGGAACAGGTTTAAAGAGAATTTTGATGATAAAGGGCAAAGGCATGAAAGCAAAGAAACCTCAAGGCCTAAGAATCAAAAAAACAGTTCACGCAAATATAATCACTGAAAGCATGGTCCAAATTAATCTAAAAGTCGTGAAAGCAGGTTCAAAAACAGTAGCAAAAATTCTTGGAAAAGAAGAAGTCCCTAAAACCGATGCTCCCGCAGAAGCTCCAACAGAGCAAGCTGCGCAATAATTCTATTTTGTAACTACTTGTAAGAGACATTTATAAAAAGGTTTAAATACTATAAAACCTTAATATATCATGAAAACACAAGTCAGAAATATAGGAGAAGCGCAAGCTGTTTTAAGGAGCGAAATAGAAAAATATGGAACCATAATATGGCCAAATTCTTTGAGAATAAACCTTTCTCATAATCCTAAAGACTTTACAAGAATGCATTAAGTTTATTCACATTTAGTAGACATATTCGGAGAACCTCTTCAAACAAGTGAAAAAGCTGCTCTAGCAGAAGGTATGATGAATAATTCTGGTTTTTCATTAGATATGGAAATAAATAAACATAATCCCCCATTTACAACTAATGCAAGAATTAAAGGAACAGAAGATAGTAGAAAATATCATGTTTGTGCATCAATTTACCCAATAAATTCAGAAAATAATGTTTTTTATCATGAAGGCGTGCATTTTTTAGCTAAATCTGGACCTAAAAAAGAAAGACTAATTATCAAGGATATTCCTTTAGCAAATGTATTGGATGCCTTCTACCAATTAAGAGAAGATCCAAATAGATTGAACACTTTATTACCAGGAGAAGCTGATCCAGAGAGTATAAGTGATTTAGCTAAAGGACATAATCCTTTCATTTATTCATTTGACGAACACTCTGAAACAGAACATTTTGAAGCTATTATGACTGCAGTAAATGCATACTTTATCTCAAAAGAAAGAGGCGAAAGAGCAGGAATAAACTATCTTCTTGGATTACTGCGAGAAGCTAAAGCCATAAAATATTAAAATGACAAGGAATAATTCTACCAATGGTAAAATATATTGTTAAAGAGGGGATAGAATATGCCATAATTGACAAACCAACAGTATCAGACCCAGTTGGAAAATATTTGATAGAAAGACTTCAAGATGGCAGACAAAAGAAAACAGGAATAGGAAAGAAATATGTTAATTTTTCTGAAGCAGTTGACCTTTTAGAACAGGGGAATATGCCCCGAACAATTTATGAAAATCTATTGAAAAGATTAGACTTGAGTTGGTTCGGAGACGCAATCGAAAATAGAAAAAAACGAAGAATTCTTAATGAAGCCCAAGACTTGACAACAAAATTTTTTGGAGAAGATTTATCTGGATTAAAACCAGAAGAAAGAGAAAAATTAACAGAAGCAGCAACATCAACTGATGATCTCAAAGCATTTTTAACACCATACTTAGAAAGAGGACTTGAGAATATCCCTAAATTCCTTGAATCCCATAAAGAGGATATAAAGTTGTGGATAAAAACCAATAAAAGAGGTTCATTGAAAGAAATAGATAAAATTCTAGGAAGATTGGAATATGTTGTAAACGACCTTATCCATACACTTAATAGATATAATCCATACTCTGTTACTCCTGATTTCAGAAAACTCTATTTAGAGTATTGTGATCTTAGCAAAAAAGCAGGAAAAGTTTTTGAAAAAGCAGGTTATCTTAATAAGATGGAACAATATGTCGAGGAACAGAAAATGAATCAACAACCTTAAAAACTCTCTTTTTCTCTTAGATTTATGCAATCAACAATTACAAAACAGCCTGTGTTGAACATTGGATTAGTTGGCCATATTGACCACGGAAAAACCACCATACTGTACAGACTAACAGGTATTTGGGCAGACAAACATTCCGAAGAACTCAAAAGAGGGATTACTATCAAATTAGGATATGCTGATGTTTATATAAACAAATGTGATAAATGCGGCTATGTCATAGGAAAATGTCCTTGTGGTTCTAAAGCAGAGCCAGTAAAATATGTCAGTTTTATTGACGCCCCAGGACATGAGATGCTGATGGCAACTATGTTGGGAGGAGCAGCAATCATTGACACAGCTTTGTTAGTAATAGCTGCTAATGAGCCTTTTCCCCAGCCACAGACAAAAGAACACTTGCTTGCATTAGAATGCAAAGGAGTTAAGGAAATAATAATTCTTCAGAATAAGATTGATTTAGTCTCAAAAGAAAAAGCCCTTGAACAATATAAAAAAATAAGAGGATTCATGAAAAACAGTGTTGCTGAAAACTCCCCGATAATCCCAATATGCGCCCAACAAAACGTTAATATTGACAAAGTTCTAGAACAGATAAACCAAATTGAGATTCCAAAAAGAGACTTAGATTCAAATCCTATTTTTTTGATAGCAAGAACTTTTGATGTAAACAAACCAGGAACAAAAATTTCAGAACTTAAGGGGGGAGTCTTAGGGGGGATATTAAAAAAAGGCAAATTAAGAAAAGGAGATATTATCGAGATAAAACCAGGTTATAGTTTCAAGAAACATGATCAAACTATCTACAGGACAATTAAGACAAAGATAATCGGCCTAAGAGCAGGGAACAATGAACTTGAAGAAGCTTTCCCATCAGGTTCCTTAGCTATACAAACAGATTTTGATCCTTTTATGACAAAGTCTGATTCTCTAACTGGGTGCATTGCAAGCTTAGAAAAAACTCTGCCTGAGATAACTTACAGAATAAAAATCAAGACTTCATTATTCAAAGAAATAGTCGGTCAAAAAGATGCTAAAGAACTTAAGATAGAACCTCTGAAAACAAATGAATTTCTTATGTTGAGCGCCAATACAACAACAACAGTCGGTTTAGTCAATTCAATAAAAGGGGATATTGCTGAACTGACTTTGAAAATTCCCATTGTTCCTTTTGCAGGAGACAGAGTAGGGATTGCAAGGAACTATACAGGCCACTGGCGTTTGATTGGCTGGGCTGAGATAATTTGAATATTGCGGTGTTTTTTAGCACAAAAAGCAATTGATGAATTAGTAAATATTCTATTTGACCAAAAGACAGAATAATTTTATTAAAGATTTATTTTTTTCTCAAACTATATAACAACAATACTTAAAAAGCTATTTTCTCTTTAGATTTTTTAAATTAAAATGAAATTCAAATACGAATTGCCTTGGGAGATTAAAAGAAAAGAAGTAAGAGATGCAGATGAAGAAAGAATCCTGTTAAATAAAGCAGTTTCTTTGCTTCTTAACGAGACTTACTATGGGCCTAGGCCATGTATAAGCACAGAGACAATTCGCAAAATAAAAGAACATCTAGGCAGTCTAGAAGAAAGATTTTTTAAAATAACCAATGGGCTTGATCCTTTTGATAGTCTCATTGTACAAGACATTAAAGCAAATATGAAAGCAGTAAAATCTTACTTAGATTATACCACTGATTTCAAAAATAAAAATGTAAGTCTTTTTTTATATCGTGTTTTTGGCCAAGGCATCTACAGAAGTGTTATTTCGGGAGTAAAACTAGAAAATTACCCCCATGAATTAATTCATGAATATAAAAAAGCTATGTTTGAACCAAATTCAAGACAAATTGATTCAGAAGCAATTTTAAGGGCACAACAAGAACCATTTATTACACTTAAAAGACAGCTTGTCAAAGAAATTAATAATAGAAAAGAAATAGTAAATCAATTCTTAGTAAATATTGAATTTTTAAAAAGTGCCTCAAAAAAGGATTATTTCCTCGAATTATCTTCAGGAGATGGCACAGCCTGTGGTTTTTGGGACGGAATGAATTATTATATAGATATTTCAGCAGATCAAGTTCCTTGTTTCAAACCAAAAGGTCAAGACACTTATGTTTTTTCAAAAGGAGATCTTACTCAAACAGTTTGTCATGAAATTATGCATGCAGCAAAAGATCAAATTTCTAGAAATATGGTGCCCAATGGCTTATTTCCTGATGGAGAAGATTATGTTGCATTTATTCATTCTCCCGGTTATGAAGGAGTTTCATTATATGCTGAAAAATTAATTGGTACGCAGATATCAAAAAACCCTGAGAAGTTTGGATTAACTGAAAAAGAAGCTAAAATAGCAGAACTATCCAGATTGACCTATATACCAAGAAAATTACAACAATTAGCATATAGCCTATATGATTTAGAAAGATGGGCATATGATGGAAAAGAAAATGAAAAAGATCGTCTTCCAAGATATGAAGATTTTCCAGGTTATAGACTTGCTAAAGCATCAGGAATAGAAAGATTTAGAAAAGATCCAAATAATCTTGATGAGGTTGGATTAGAAGAAACTTTACTGCAGTTATCTTATCTTGCAGGCCAAAAAAGGATTTTTTCAATAGCAAAAGACTTAGAAAAAATGAAAATTCCTCAAGATAAAATCCTTTCTGCAATTTCAACAGGATTTTGGTGCAGCGGAAAGGCACAAAGAAGATTTGTTGATTTATATCTCGAAAGAGTAAAAGGGAAATAATTATTTCTTTTTCCACAAAATTAAAGTCCCTACTGCAAACAAAATAATGCACATCCATTGTGAGAATGCCAAACCAAACCAATAATTCTCATAAATTCTTAAGAAGTCATTGAAAAACCTGAATATAGAATAAAAAATCAAGAAAAACAAGAATAACGAACCTTTCTTTTCTAAAAGCATCTTAAAACCAGTTTGTTTTCGTTTTGGATCATCCTTTATTTTTCTAAACCAGATTAAAGTGCTAAATATTAATAACAAATAAGCGCTTTCATACAATTGCGTTGGATGTCTGGCTACATCCCCAATGGTCTGAATTGCCCAAGGCAGGCCAGAAGCAATACCAAAGTCATCCCAGTTCAAGAAACAACCGATTCTAGCAATACATGCCCCTAGAACCACATATGGGGCAATCAAATCAAGCAATTCAGAAAATCGTAGGGTTTTGTTCTTCTTGGTATAAAGCCACACAAAAAACAACCCAAGGATTATTCCACCATAGCTTGTCTCTCCTCCTCTACCAAATGCAAGTATCTCCAATGGTTTTGACAAAAAGAAACCAACATGTTCAAAAACATAGAAAAGCCTTCCGCCAATAATTGCTCCAAGCAACAATAAAAGCAAAACATTAAGGATATACTCTTGATTTATGTTCTTCTTCCTAGCTTTAATTAAAAGGAAAATGCCTGCTACAACAAAACCAAGGACAAACATTAAACCCCATATATAAACATGAAAGTATCCTATATTGAAGATTTGATGAACTGGTGTGAAATTAATCATTTTTTACATCTATAAGTGTAAAGTTGAGTTTTTATTCTTAACGAGTTTCAAGAACAATCTCGAACTTATAGAGATATATAAACTTACAGAATTATTCTCTTTTATATTCAGCATATCATTAGATAGTAGTGACAAAAAGAAAGGTTTTTAAACTAATTTTGCCTTGTTATTCATTGAAAAATGGAAATCGGAACACTTAAGATTTGGGATGAATATGAAGGAGTTAATGTAAATCCATCTGAAAATGCTATAACACCTTCTGAAATTCGAGCAAATTTTTTAGAAGCGATAATGTGGAAAAAAACATGTATAAGAAATGCAGAAGAAGAATGTTTAAGAATATATGAAGAACAAAAAAGAAAAGGGACCCTACCTCAAGAAAAAGAAGACCCTATGATTACATATTTTAAAGGAGTTATAGACAGTGATATAAGAGAACTAGATTTATATAACAGACAACATAGAAACATGCTCAACATACAAATTGTATCTGAACCATTCTCCTTAAAACCAAGTCAAAAAATTGGTTATAGGGAAACAGAAAGTTGCCATAGATAATAATAAAACTAATACTTAAAAAATGGAAACACCAAGATTAATCGCCCAAGTAAAATTTGAAACTCAAGGAATTATGGAATACGAAGCAGATAATGAAGGATTATTCAGGCTTGTAAGAGATTGCTCTACTCATTATCAAGGTAATCAACAACAGTACAGAGAATTAGCTCTAGATGGCATGTTCAACTTTATGATATATGATGATAAAAAGCCTCAAGAAAATGAAACACTTGAGCAAAGATTAAATTCAATTCTAGCATTAGAAACCCCAAAAATAGTAAATCCAGTCGGTCCTGTAGAAGCTTCAAAGACAATAGGAGAAGCATTAGAAAAAGGATTAGGTTTTTCACGTGAAGAGGTGTTTGCTTATTTTCAGGCACAAATGCCCATTTATGAACAAGAAGTTCAATCAGTGACTGAAAAACTTGAATCATTAACTGCGATGATTTCTGATTTAGAAAAACAAAAAATATTTAATTTTAAACACATGCGAGAATTCGTAGAAACTGCTAATAGATATTCAGAATTAATGCCTTTAAGAAAAGGGGATCAAGTGGAAAATACAAGACTAGCACTTAAATTCGCTGATTTAGGTTTGTATCAGATAACTGAAAAACTAAAGGAAAATAAAGCAGTACATCCAGAGGTAGATGACACTCCTTTTTATCAATACTTTTTCAGAAATGATATTTTAAGAGAGTACGATGCATTAACAACCTATGTCACACAGAATCTTCAAATCGCAGGAAATTCATCTAGTTTAGAAAGAACATTAAATCAATGTAATTCAACTTTTAATGCAAAAACACCATTCTACAGCGCCTTACTTTGCGAGGAACAAGACAGACTATATGAACAAGCACTTGCAGTAGCAAGTCAAGGAGATGAGGCTTATTTAAAAGAAAAAGAAAAATTCAGTGAATTTTCAAAAACTTACAGTATAATACTTGAAGAAGACACAAAAAGTTTCAACGAAGCAATTACTGAAATTGAAAGTGTTTATAAAGAGGCAACTTCTAAAACTTCTGCTCAAGAAATTCCTCAACCAGTATTACAATAAATCTAAATAAAATGAAACAACAAAAACAAGACACAGAAAAACAAGCACTCAGAAATAGATACAACAGAAAACTAGACAGAATGGCAACGCTTTATCCAGCCCTTTCTGTAGTCACCTCTTTCCTTGTTGGTGCAGGCATTTTTTATTTTGGCTGTATTCATCCAGGCAAAGGAAAACCAGTTAGTATTTTAAGAGAAACCAAAGAATCTGCTTTAGTTCAAGAATATATCCAAACAGAGAATCAAATAAAAAGACTTGATTCTCTTGCAAGCTCTTTTGATTATATGTCATACAACACAAAAAAGATTTCAGATGAATTTCCATCTTTTATTCCCGTAGTTTCTGCTTATGAAGACTCAATAAAACAAAGAAGAGAGAAATTAGTCCAAAGAAATCAGGAAAGAGAAAAATTACCTGAAATACAAGTTTATAAAATAGCAGACAAACAATATGGGGACGCTTTATTAAACTCAATTAGATCAGGAATGTTTTCCCTGATGGGAACAATACTTGGGCTCATGGGAGTTAATATAGGGTACATGAGAAAATATCGAAGAAAATTAAAACAATTAGACGAAACAGAAGGATAAAATGAAAGAACTTTATGAAAACCCAGAGGTAAGAGCATTAGAACAAGATATTACTCAAACAGCAAACAAACTTGGAGATACTTCAAAAGAAGTTGGGGAGAAAGTTGTAAAACTTCTTGACCAACTAGAACAAGTGTTTATACCTAAATCAAAAACTGCAGAAGAATACAGCTATTATCTTGATGTGAGACGCATGTATCTGGTGTATGAGAGAAATACACTTCACAGAATACGCCCATTTGTGAATATAACCCCTAGTTATATGAAGGAGAAAAAATAAAATGGCAAAAATATTAGAAAAAATAATTGGAACATTAGCATTATCAGTTTGTCTTGCTTGTTCTCCAAGATATAAGACAAATAATATTCATCCAGTTAATTATGAACGGGCAGGTATGAAAGCAATAAGGGGGGAATATGATTATATTGTGATACACAGCTCAGGTCAAGTTGAAGAGGATCATGCAAGACAAGAATCAGCCCAACTATTCAGTTTTATGAGTTCTTTACATAGTAAAATACATGGTAATGAACCAATAATTCTTTTAGATGGTTATGAATGCATGAATAATGATGGTTCTTTAAAATCTTTAGATGAAGTTTTCAAAGAGGATTATAGACTAAAAGGAAGAAGGGACAATTTCCCAGACGATTCTCATCTTGAAGCAGCTTATGCACATAACACACCAGCAAACACAAGAGAATTAAGAAACAGAAAACAACACGACAAAAAAAGAATCTTGATTGTAACCTCAGATTATCATAAAGCAAGAGTTTCTCAAGTCACAAATTATTACTTCAAGGGCAGAGATGAACAAATCGAGGTTTATGGTGTTGAGACTGATTATGGAACAAGTTTCCAAGGTCTTAAAAACTTGTCAAAGAAATTGTTATTTGAATTTGCTTCAAGATGGCAGACTTGGGCGATTTTTAAGGATGAAAAATCTTCAGACCCCCAGGTTTTGACTGATCATTATGATAAAGAGCTTTACAATGTTGTTGATGGTAATTTAGTTAAAAAACCATTGTCTGAACAAGCTTATAATTTTGTAAGGAGTGTTTTTAGAAAATGAATGACCCTTTTGAACCAGCAAGAAAATTAGCAGAATCTATCACTCTACATAATGACCCGCTGAGATTATTAGAGGAAGGGGGAGTTGTTGATGATTGGGTAGAACTTGCTAAAGTTCAATATGGCGTTAATAGAACTAGACAAGCAATCAAGATAAGATACGAACGAGATATTGCAATATTACAAAAAAGAGTTAATGATCCAGAAATTGGCCATTTATTTCAAAAGTCATTAGACGAAAGATTGGTCGCTCTAGAGTATATTAATCTTGGAATGAAATTTAAATTACCAGATTCTTTTTCAGATTACGAAGTTCCAGCACAGGAAGGAGCATAAAAATAAAATGGAAAATTTTATAGGGTTACATTTAAGTCAAGAAGTAACTGATTCTCAAAAAACAGAATTTTACCAACTAGTTATTGGCCTTGATTGCCTCACTCAAGGATATACTGGCTCAGATAAAGAAAGAGAATGGGCATATGAAAAGATAATAGAAACATTTTATCAAAAAATTAGTGAAACCTGTAACATCTCAGGAGCTTGTCTAGGGATTGGAGTTGCCAATGGTTCAAGAATAAACCTCGAAACTGGAGTTCCTGAAAAATCATCTCCTCTTGAAGATGCTTTATCGGAAAAGTTTGTAAATGCATTAAAATCAAAACTTCAAAGACACAAAGGAGAATCAAGGTACATGCCACTTCCTCCCCTAATGTCAACTAATTAGTTTTTTATTAATTCTAAAGAAGTTACACTGACATAAGATTTATAAATTATCTAGTTTATAGTCTAGGTAAAAAAATGTCAGGAAAAGATATAAACAGGATATTAGCAACAGATTGTGGTTCAACAACTACAAAAGCAATTCTAATTGAAAAAGATGCTGACAGACACAGATTAAAGTATAGGGGAGAAGCTCCAACAACAGTAGAAGATCCTTTTAAAGATGTAAAAGTCGGTTTTTTTAATGCTGTTAAACAGATTGAGAATGAATCTGGATACCAAATTTTAGATGGTAAGGGGGGAATTATAACTCCAGCATATGAAAAAAATGGTGTTGATGTTTATGTTTCAACATCAAGTGCTGGTGGTGGTTTGCAGATGATGGTTGCAGGAGGAGTAGAAAAAATGACTGTAGAATCTGGAATAAGGTCTGCCCTTGGTGCTGGCGGAATAGTAAGCCTAGCCCTTGCAATAAATGACAATCGTCCAGATTATGAAAGAGTTAGAAAGATAAGACAGTCAAGACCAGACATGATTCTTCTTTGTGGTGGAACAGATGGCGGGAATAGCACTATTCCGCTATTAATGGCTGAATTAATTAAAGTAGCAGGGCCAAAACCAAGATTTGGGGAAGATTACAAATTACCCATTATATTCGCTGGGAATAAAGAACTTATAAAAGCTATTCAAGACAAGTTCGGAGATGAATTTGCAGTTTATCCTGTTCCAAATGTAAGGCCCACTCTTGAAATAGAAAATTTAGGGCCTGCAAGACAAGAAGTCCATAGAATTTTTTTGGAACATGTGATGCAACAAGCACCAGGTTATCGTGGATTAATTGAACTAACTTCTAAAGGAATAATGTCTACAGGAATAATGCCAACACCCTCTGCAGTCGGTGATCTTGTTAATGCAGTTGCAGAAGAAAAAGGAATTCAAGTAATTGGCGTTGACATTGGCGGAGCAACAACAGACGTGTTCTCTGTTCTTAGAAGCTATGAAAATGAGGGCAAAACTTATAAAACTAATTTTAATAGAACGGTTTCAGCAAATCTAGGTTTAAGTTACAGTATTTCAAATGTTTTGAAAGAAGCTGGTTTAGACAATATCCTAAGATGGATTCCCTATGACCTAAAAGAAAGAGGATTGAACATAAGAGACATCATTGGAAATAAAATGATTCGCCCTACGACAATTCCCCAGATACTTGAAGAGCTTCAAGTTGAACAAGCTGTTGCTCGTGAAGCACTAAGACTAGCTTTTAAACATCATCAAACAATGGCTGTTGGATTAAAAGGAGTTCAACAGCAAAGAACAATTTCTGAAGCATTTGATCAAAAACAAACAGGAGAATCATTAGTAGATATGTTGCATCTAGATTATATCATTGGCTCAGGAGGTCCTTTATCACACACCCCCAACAGAATGCAAGCAGCGTCTATGATGATGGATGCATTTCAACCAGAGGGATTTACCTATCTTTACGTTGATTCAGTATTTATGATGCCTCATCTTGGAGTTTTATCTCAAATCAATAAAGAAGCTGCAATGGAAGTTTTTTGGAATGATTGTTTAATTCCTTTATGCCCAACAATAGTTCCAAGGGGAAAAGGAAAAGAAGGCAAACCATGTCTAACCCTAAAAATGGAAGGTTTAGATAAGCCAGAAGTAATTAATTATGGTGAAATCAAGGCATTTCCTTTAGTTTATGGAAAAGAAGCAAAAGTGGAAATTAGTCTTGAAAAAGGTTTTGAATTTGAAAAAAAACAAAGAAAACTAGAGACTAAACTAACTGGCGGTCAGCTTGGTTCAGTGATTATTGATGCTAGGGGCAGGCCTTTAGTTCTTCCAGAAGATACTTCTGAAAGAAATAGAAAATTAAACTTGTGGTGGGATGCTCTTAAGTTATATTAAAATGGGACAAGCATATACCCCAGGATTAACTGTTACTGACGGCATTCGAGTTTTAAAAGAAAGAAGATTACCGCTAAAAGGGAATGTTTTAGTTTATGAAGGTCAAAAAATTCTTGCAGAAGATATCGTTGCAAGAGCAGAGCTTCCAGGAGATGTTCATTCAATTAATTTAGCAAGTATTTTCGGAATTCCTCCAGGAGAAGTACCAAGTAAAGTTCTTAAAAAAATTGGGGAGCAAGTAAAAATTGGTGAGAAATTAGCAGAATCAAAAGGTTTTCTTGGATTATTTAATAATAAATGTATTTCAACGTATGAAGGGACTATAAAGGATATATCTGAAAAAACCGGTCAAATGTATATCGCTGCTCCAAAAAAACCAATTGAAGTTTCAGCATATGTAGACGGTATTGTATCTAAAATAATAAAAGATGAGGGGGTTGTAATTGAGACTTATGGAGCATTTATACAAGGGATAATGGGGGTTGGTAGTGAAAAAAGAGGAGTACTAGAACTAATTGTTTCCAATCCTGAAGAAGAGATAACTGAAAATATGCTTGAGGAAAAACATAAGGGAAAAATAATTGTGGGCGGTTCTTTTATTGATTATGCGACACTAAAAAAAGCACAAGAAATTGGGTGTGAAGGCATTGTTGTTGGCGGAATCTCAAATGCTGATTTAACAAAACATTTAGGTTATGAAATAGGTGTTGCAATAACTGGCTCAGAACCAGGAATTACTCTTATCCTCACAGAAAGTTTTGGGAAGATGACCATGGCTGAAAGAACATTTGAATTGCTTTCAAAATATAATAATAAGATGGCTTCTATAAATGGGGCAACACAAATAAGGGCCGGAGTTTTGAGACCTGAAATAATTATTTCATATGAGGGAAAAGGTTCTAGAGAATTTAGACCTCCAACAGACCTAGATACTGGTGTTAAAGCGAGGATAATCAGAAATCTCGGACTTGGAAAAGATTCACATTTTGGAGAGATATGCACAGTTGTTGAACTTCCAACAGCTCATCAAGAGCTTGCAACAGGATCTAAAACAACCGTCGCAGTTGTTGAAATAGAAAAAGATGGCAAAAAACAAAGAATTAATGTTGCGCGTGCAAATCTTGAACTGCTTCAAGGATAATTCTAAATAAATATTATAAAGAATAAAATGAAAAAATATGAACCAGAAAAAGTTGCAGTATTCTGCGGAGTTTGCGTAGGGATTTCTCAGGCTTATAATAGATATTTTGAAAAGAAAGAAGATTTAGATTGTGATGCTGATATCATCACCTTGACAAAAGACATAAGAGCTTATAAGCAAATGCCTCTTGCAATAAAACAGAGTTTGGAAGAAGAACTGCAGGACGAGATGCAACAGTCTATTAATGATCTTGAAGACCTTCTTAAAAAGAAGTTGGGGATAATGGTGGTTAAGTAAATATTTAAAAATTGCATCTTCTTAGAGTTCTATGCGAAAGCATATTAAAAAATTGCGTGGAACTTGGATAACAAAAGGTGAATTAATTGCTGATTTGATTTTTCTAGTCATCTCTGCATTAGTTTCATTAGCAATCATCTTCTTGTTCGACATTCACAGAAGTTTTTATGAATGGCCAATCAAGTTGACTTTTATTTTCCAGACACCTTATCCTTATGTGTTATTCACATTCATCGGAACAATTCTAGGATTCTTTGTGATAAAGCTATTTTTGTTGGGAATGAGAGAAGAAAAAGTTAAGTAATAACTATCTACTCCTTCTCTTTTCCCATTGTTCTTGTGAAATTTCTAACATCCTCTTTTCCAAATTTCTTTTAAATGGTACAGATAATCCGAGCATGATAAGAGAAGGTACCCCCAATGTAAGAAGATTAGCAAAAAAAGTAGGTATCCCATATAAAAAATTAGAACCAGGTAAGGGAAATGGTAATTCTTTTTTAGAATTCAAATTGCCAGTTTTACCATCAAAAGTAAAGATAAAATATTGATGGGGAGTTTGAATTTTTCCATTATCCCTATATCCTATAGAATATATTTCCTCAATCTCCCCATCATGTTCGTACTGCAACATCAATGGAGCATCAGTAATACTTGAACAATAATCTGAAGGTTCATCTCCTCCAAGAACCTTATCAATCCCAGCATTTTTTTGTTCTTTCATCATTTTCAATATTGATTGAGTTGAATCTACTACTGCCTTACATAATTTTATTTCTTCAGGATTTGCTGAAAGATTGCCTCGTTGCCCATATTTTTCCATTTCTTGATGTACGCGTTTTTCATATTCCAAAAAAGCTTTTCTCTTTGCAATAACTATTCTTTGATAATAAGTTGGAAAGGGTTTAACAGCCAAGCCCGTATCTAGATACTTGTCTTCAACTGATTTCATTTCAGAAATTATTGAGCGGCGTCTTCCATGGTCACTAAAACCAGTTACTGCTTCAACTAATCTTGAGAAAGTTAACCGATATATTCTTGAAGATTCCGCTGGACCAATCTTCAAAGTATCTTCTAAAACTTCATCATTTGTTGCCATTTTATTCTCCTTGCATTTTTTTTAAAAGCTCAACTTTTTTATAAAAAACTTCTTGTTTTTTTCGCAATTTATCCCTCTTAGGTTTTCCTTTAGAATAAATAAAGTATTTAGTTAGATAAAACGCAGAAGTTATTGCGAAAATCAGGGAAGTTAGTCCAAAAGTTGATGAAGCAACCCCCCCAGAATCAAGAGGATCATTTTTATTTGCGAGATAACATGCAAAAGTAAGGCCTCCAATAACTGCGGGTAGAAGCACACCAACACAATACTCCTCTTCCCCTCCAGGAGGAGAAAAGCAACTACATGAAATTAATTCGCGAGTTTTGGCATCATATGTTTCAGAATAAAGTATTTTTGGATTTTTTCTTGAATAATTGCGGTCTTTATTTGGCTTTGATTTTCCCATCAAATAAATCTTATCTGCAACTCCCCTCATGGCAAGAACTTCAATTGTGTTTAGATTTAATGTTTTGAATTTTGAAAGTTCTTGAGAAAATAACATAAAACTATCATCTAATGTTTTCATTTTCTTTTAAACTGTCCTCTAATTCATTTTGTTTAAGGCTGTCTAAAATTTGGGTTAATCTTTGAGAATACACGCGAGGGTTAACCCTATAGTCCCAAGGATTAGATTGTCCCATAAGTTCACTGAAAATTGCCCTATCTTTAATGCTTATATATAATGAATCCCCATCAAATTTCTCAATATATGGAAACAATTCATTATATAATCTCTCAATTTTTCTCTGCTGAGCATAAGGTGTATCTAAGCCCCACCAAGTTGTTAGACCCACTATAGCAAGACACGCGCCGCTAAGTAAGATTATTAATCGATTCGACCTTTTTCTTGATTTCTCTTCGTTATTTATCATTTATCAATAACAACCGACGACAAGATATACTTTAGCTTACACAAAAATGTAACCAAAAGGTTACATTTTCAAAAGGTTTAATAACTCCGGAAAGTTAATCATTTATGATAGAAATAGCTGTTCCAGAATTTAACTTGAAGAATAAAGAAAAAACTACAAAAGACCTAGTTTTTTCAATCCTTGTAGAAGAATCTCCAAAAACATTGACACAATTGCATAGAGAAATCAAGAAGAGATATGGAATCTCAGTTTCATTTCAAGCAGTTATCAAAGCAATAAATTCTTTGTTATCCCATGATATTATAATCAAAGAAGCAAGACTTTATTCTTTAAATAAAGACTGGATTTTTGAGACAAGAAACTTCTTTGATAAAATTTATTCTGAGCAATTTAAAGTCAACAGACCAATGAAAAAAATAGAACTTGGCAAGGACGTTACTATTTACACAGTTCACAATCTACTTGAACTTGATAAACTATGGAATGATTTATTGACGAATTGGGCTAAACATGAAGCAAAAGATAAGAGAAATGTTTGGAAAGGAAGACACTGTTGGTGGCTTATTCCAAGATTACAAGAAGAAGATATCTTGCACGACTTTTTACTTAAACAGAACATAAAAACATACAACCTTGTTTTTAATAAAACTCTTTTAGATAAACTCTCTTTAAGATATTACGCCAATAAAGGGGAATATATTAAATCAATTAAAAAAGACAAGAGTTTGAATGTAGATCTCTCTGCATTTGGCGAATATATCCTGAAATGTGAAATCCCTCAAGATATTTATAATAAACTTGAAAAAATTTATCAAAAAACAAAAAAAATTCAAGATTTGAATTTAAAAGAAGTTTTAGACATATTCAAGGAAAATTCAGAGATAGAAGTGACTTTAATAAAAGACAAATTTCTTGCAGATAAAATTAAGGAAGATATAATCAAGAAATTCTGATTATAAAATTATTTTTGCTCGGAGTTAAAGAAGAAAATGTCAACAATAAAAGAATCAAAAGAAAAAAATATTGATTACAAACAATTAGATAGTCTATGGAAAGCAATTGGTTGGAAACCTCGTGGAGAAAAAAGATGGGCCGAAGTCTTAAAAAATTCTAGTTTTGTTTTTTCGATATGGGAAAATAATAATTTAATTGGTTTTGGAAGAATTATGGGGGATGGTGTTATGTGCATGTTCTATGATATTGATGTTCTGCCAAAATATCAAAGAAAAGGTCTAGGAACCAGAATAAAGAATAGACTTATTGAGCAAATTAAAAATAAAAGATATGTATCCATTGGACTTTTTGCTTGGGGAGGTAACTCAAAGAACATTCCTTTTTACGAAAAATTCGGGTTCAAAAAAGTTTCTACAGGGATGGAATTAGAAAAATATATGAAAAGAGAATAAATCCCCTATAACACAATAGAAAAAATTTATCTTGAAGGTAAGCTTTTTTCAAGCAATGATAATTCAAATTTATCTAATTCTAATGAAAATTTTAAACCTCTTAAAAAATGAACTCTTTCTTTTATTTGGTCCATTTTCAAAAAAACACCAACTCTCTTTTCAATATTTCCAACCGCGTTATGATATAATGCATCAAAATAATCCTGTGGTACACGTTCCCAAGCAGGTTTGTCTATCTTAAGCTTCTCATTAATAAATTCAGCAGGATGATTACCATAAACTCTGATAGCTTCAGTTATATTCCTAAACTGACATCCAACATATTTTTGTAATGCTTCCCACCATTTATTATCATCAATTTTACCTAGATAAAGAATCGCTTTGTGAGAATGAGGAGTGTCAATCGCATTTCTAGATAATACTTCCCAGAACTTTACAAGTTCAATATCAGATTGTGCTTCTGGAGTCACTGAATTAGCAAAAGGTCCGATTAGATGTGTACGATACCCTTGCTGATTCAAAGTTTGAAGTTTTCCAGGATCATAAGGAACAAAAAAAGGGCTCATATAGCTACGAATATCTCCTCTAACCGTATTATCAGCAACATCTAATATTGGATTAAGAACTTGATAAATATTTGCTGGAACTTTTCCAACGAGCAAATTCTCAGCATTTTTTAATGTTCCTTCCACTATACCTGCCCAAATAACTGGTTTTTTTTCTTGGACTGCTTTTTCACCTGCCCAAGCTAAAAAATCTTCAGGCATATCTTGATTCTTCCCCATATCATACTGGGGTTCATGACCTCTTCCCTCTAGCCTTAATCTAGTGAATTCAGAAATTTCAGATACGCTTAGCTGTTCTAAATGATTATAAGCATCTTGGTATGGATTTGTGCCTGTCATAAAAATAGCATGTATAAACTATTTATAAATCTTTCTATTTTCATCACTATCAAGTTACTAAATAAAAGGTTTTATAAACTGAAAAAAAATAATATTATATGGAAGCTACATCGTGTCTTGAAAAATTAAGGATATTTGACAACTTCAGAGATGAGGCTGTCAAAATCATTGGAGACAGAACGATTTTGAATTGTTTATTCATATGTTCAGATATACATAAACGAGAAGAATTTATCCAAGCAGTTTTATCAACCTATTCTGGAGAAGCTTATGGTGAACATAATTGGACAAAAGTCTATGAAGCATGGGGAGAAAGTCCAAGAAAAGTAACCTTAAATGGAATTTTTGCAGAGCAATGTCCTGGACTTTCACAATTGAATCTAGACCCGGGTTTTATGACTCACCTCCCTGAATTTTTAGAATTCATAAAAACAAATCCAATCAAAAGCCCAAAAAATGCACTAGAAACACGGGCAGAATTCAAAGAACATCTGGGCTCAAGAATAGTCTATAGGGGAATGGTTCTCTCTGATGAAGAAGCTGAAGCAATGAGATATGAAGGAATACAATCTGCATTTTTTAGAACTCTAAAAGGTAACATATCACCAACCGATTATTTTGAAGCTAATTTTTTGACAATTTATTTAGATAAGATAATTGAAAAACAATTTTATCATGAGAACAAATACTCCCCCTTAATCTCTGTAACAAGTCATGAAGATGTTGCAATATCGGTCGCAAAACATTTTGGCAGAACATGGGATAAAAAAGATAAGAAGTTATATTTATTTAAAATAAAAATTCCTGAAATTGATCTTATTTACTGTACAGATCATGGTGTGATGATTCCAGGTAAATTAAAAGAATCCATAGACCGAGGAATTAATTTAAGAGTTATACTCGATGACAAAGAATATTTTCATCCATGGGACAGGCATATTGAAAGTTATGTTATGCATAAGATAGATGCTGATGAAATAATAGAGGTTATAACACCAGAAGTAAAAGAATCTTTATATAAAGGGCAATACATAAGGGAAAACTAGATAATAAATATAATTAATTTGTTAATATAAACGAACCACAAAAAAGAATAATTCAACAACATAAAGACGGACAATATACTCTCCCTTAATAATTTCTTCATCGCCAAACCAAACCTTTTTAAATCTTTTTACAGAAAGCTTTATAAACCCTCTTTTGCTTTGGAAATTAGTAAAATGATAAGAATGAGTGCCTTAATCAATCAATCATGTTCATACATTAAGGTATGATGTTGTAATGGTCACTTATTAATGCAATTCTGTTGATTAATTTAAGCAAATTATATAATATGTTTTTAGACTTGTCGATGCGACACATTGAAGATAAAATAAATTAAAAAAAATTTTATTTTTCATATCCCAAAATTCCAGTTTATCCTGCTGGAGAGTGCCGCTATCAAGATTCGAATTAGCCATGCAAGTCTAGGGTTTTCTTCGGAAGACACTGGCAAACTGCTCAGTAACACATCGATAATTTACCCTTAGGTCTGGGATACCCTTGAGAAATTGAGGCTAAACCCAGATAGGAAATTTTCTCTGGAAGGAATTTTT
>CAZRGF010000001.1:0-120679 GCA_964599615.1 Candidatus Woesearchaeota archaeon | reverse complement strand
AGGCGCAATTCATCTGTCAGTTAAAACAGACAGATTTCTTGCTAAGCTTTAAAACTCCCAAAAAAAGTAAACGACATACCGCATGAAGAAAAATGCAATCACACATACTTGGAATTTTATAACTCTAAAAGAAGAAAGTGGTTATCCTTAGATGCCACATGGGACTCTAGATTAAAACCATTTTTCAAGATATCCTCTTGGAATGGAAAAAATGCAACACCTCTTGCAGTTAAGTCCATAAAAAGATTGTCTTTAGAAGAAGGAATAATACTTGCAAAAGAAACAAGCAAAAAAGATTTTATTGGGGATATAAAGACTAATGGAAAATTTTATCAAGCATTTAACAGCTGGCTTAAAGAAGTCAGGAATAAATCCTAATATTTCTAAAACTCTTTGCTTTCTTTCCACATCTCCAAAAACTGTTTTCTTAAAATAGCCACAATTGGCTTGGAAGTTGTCCAAATTGTGATATACTCTTCTGGATTCTGTATTTCGGGTTTTCCAATTGTTATCCTTGCTTCTTTTCCATCAAAAACACTGAATCTTAGGGGATATTCTCCAAATTTTTTATTATACGCTTTTATTTTACATCCAATTTTTTTCCATTCAACAGCCTTTTTTCCACGATTTCCATTAACACAACCGATGAACTTAACATCAACTCCTTTTTTTATTGATTTTTCCATTGTTCGCAGGCCTTCTCCCCAGACTTTCCAGTCTCTCTGGACTCCCAAAATTTCTTTTTTAACTTTTGAGTTATTTTCAGCAAGTTTATTCAGTATTGCTCTCTGCCCTTTTATCAAAGAAAAAACAAATTGTTCTTCAAATAAAGAAGTTTTTCCAAATAATTTAGAAAATTGCTTCATTTCAGAAAGTTTTTTCTTTTTATCCACTATTTTTTTCTTGACAAAACCATCAAAATTGATTAATTGATATTTTTTTATTTGCCCGGGTAATATCGCAATTAAGCCTTCTTTTTCAAATTTCTTTAAAATTCCATATAATTTATTTTGTGGAACAGAAGAATCAAAGCTAATCTCTTTTGGATTAGCTATTTTCAGTTTTATCAATGAAAGCAAAGCTTTGCTTTCATATTCTGAAAACCCAAGATTTTGAAAAAATTCAATTTTTTCCATATTTTAATAATATCAATCAGAATTAGGCTTCTGAGGCGCCATCACCTCCTCTCTTTTCTTGACTTTTTCATTTATATACTTTTGTACCAAGCGAGTACTTGAAGTATAATTAGAAGAAAAAGGAAGTATTTCATGAAAAAACCAGACTGTGTATTTTGCTCGTCGACTCCAAATGGGATCAAACCAATATTCGAATCAAACCATTTTTATGTAACTCCTTCTTTAGGTCAAATTGTTCCAGGTTACCTTTTAATCAACACAAAAGAACACTATCTAAGTTTAAGTCAAATGCCTTATGAAGAATGGTCTAAAGAATATTTTGATGAATTAGAAGAAATTAAGAGAACACTTAGAATACTTTTATCAAAAAATTATGCCCCTCCAATTTTCTTTGAACATGGCGCAGTAAAAGAAAGACAAGGAGTCTGCTGTGTAGATCATGCGCACTTACATTGTGTTCCATTAGGAAAAGATATTATAAAAGAAATGAATAAATTTTTTAGCTCAAACCACGGGTCTGAAGGCGGCTTAGTATCAAACCTTCCAACTATTAAAAGACTTAACCTCCCTTATATTTATTATAACTCAATAGAGGGTGAAGAATCAGTTACCTACTTATCTCCACCTTACCCGCCTTCTCAATTTATGAGACAATTAGTTGCAATTGCTGCAGGAAAGCCAGATCAATGGGACTGGAGGACAAATCCTACAAGAAAAGAAATTGTAGAAGTAGCTGAGAACCTAAGAAGCAAAGTATTCACTAAGAGAGAAATCTCCTTTACATTAGCTAAACAAGATTTCTCTAAATTAGAAGAACAAATACAAGGCCTTCCTGGATTAATATACAAAAGAACAGGTTATGAAAATGAATATTGGCCAGGTGCACTATTAATCTATTCCATAAATAACCAGTATCTACTCGCAGAATTGACTTATGTCCATAGATCTGAAGGAGTTGGGGCTATACATGTCAATCTTAAATTCATGAATAATCCAGATCTAGAAAAATTAGTTACAAATTATTTTAATTTACAAGAAATGCCCCTCAAACCCAAATCTGGCTTTTCATTTTCAAAAACTTGTAAGATTGAAGACAAAAAGACTATCTGCCCAATAAAACTAGAAGATTGGGAATTTAATCGCTTTATCTTACATGATTAAGCTATTCCCTTGAGCATAAATTGATGAGAATAAAAAATGATAAAAAGAAAACATAAAACAACTCATTCTCTTGGGAGGTATGAATTAAAAATGCTAATAGCTGGCTTAGCTGAAAAAGGGCAAGTAATAAATGCTGATCCTGCTAATTTTGAACATTTTTGTGATTCCTTGTCTGATGAAACAAAAAATGGAAGATACACGTTTTATGTAAATAGGGCTGTAGTAGATATCGTAGTAACCTATTGGCATCATGACCGGGACCATAGTGTGGGGGTAAGTATTTATTGCCCAAAAAAACAAGAATCAAGATTAGAAAACACTATCCAAAAGATTATGGGTAAGGGACATCATCTTGATTTTTCTGAAAATTCAGATCAAGAGATTAAACTCCCAGATTATCCCAAGATAGATATTGGGGCCTTGACCATTAGAGTATTATCCCAAAAAGATTTTCAAAAAACTCTGAAAAAGTATTGATAAATACTAGTCACTAGTCAAAACCTTTAAAAACCCCTTTTTCTCAAACATATTAGGTTACACGGTGGTAGAAGATGTCAAAGATAAACATCAATATTAGTCACAAAGATAAAGCATGGGAAAGATACACAAACCAAGAGCCAGTTCATTGCAGTTCTGGCCAAGAAAACGAACATCAAAAATTCTGCCTAGAGTAAACTGGAAACCTTTAGAGAAAAAACATTCTGATAAAAAACTTCTTGGATTCATGGCCTATAAAGTATCAAATGCAAGGGTTCTTGCAAATGACTTGACCCCAGATTCAATGACAAAAGGAAAACAGATTATTGTTCCTGTGACAATCCTTGAAATTCCTCCATTAAAGATACTTTCAATCAGATTCTACAAAGACCATCAAGTTGCAATAGATATCATGGCTGAAAATCTGGATAAAGAATTAAAACATAGGATTAAACTTCCTAAAGCTAAAACAAAAAAAATAGAGGATATAAAACCAGAAAGCTATGATAACATAAGGATTTTAGTTTATTCTATAATCAAAAAAACCGAGAAAAAGAAATCACCGGATATTGCAGAATTAGCATTATCAGGTTCAATTCAAGAAAAATTCGAAACAGCTAAATCACTATTAGGAAAAGAGATAAATATTCAGGATTTTTTCGCAGTAAATCAGATAGTCGATGTTCATGGCGTGACAAAGGGTTATGGTTTCACAGGCCCAGTTGCCCGACATGGCATTTCTTTAAAGGCTCATAAATCTGAAAAAGGAGTCAGACGTCCAGGTTCTTTAGGGCCATGGCATCCTTCTAGGGTAACATTCCATGCACCAATGGCTGGGCAGATGGGATTCTTCAAGAGAACAAATTATAATCAAAAAATCCTTGATATCGGAAACGCAAGTAAAATCCCATTAGAATTCAGAAACTATGGGAAAATCAAGACAACCTACCTTGCGATCTATGGTTCTGTTCAAGGCCCAGCAAAAAGACAATTGATTTTGACTTGCCCATTAAGAGAAAATAAAAAAACTTCAAAAAGAAATTTTGAAGTTTTAAAGATATTAAATTAGGAGGAAAAAAATATAAGTATAAAAAGAAAAGCGCGGAACTACAAACTTTGGCTCTTGAGCCATCTGTAAGTGGTTTAGCATATAAATATCGTTAAAACTGACATATAAACTTCAACATGAAAACAAAAATAATCGACACTGGAAATGAAATTGAACTTCCAAATGTATTTGAAACACCCATAAGAGCAGATATTGTAAAAAAAGTGACTGATACATTATTCTATAAACAGCCTTATGCCCCTTATGTTCTTGCTGGAAAAGGTTCTTCTCCTCACAAACAAAGCCATTGTAGAAGAAAATTCAAGACGCTTTATGGAAAAGGAATTTCAAGGGTAGCAAGAAAAGCTCTTTGGAGAAGAGGAGACCAGTTTTACTGGGTAGGAACATTCACTCCCGGAACAGTAAAAGGTAGAGCAGCCCATCCTCCAAAAATCCTTAGAACCCCAAGATTCATAAACAAAAAAGAAAAAATTTTAGCATTAAAATCATGCATTGCTGCGACAGCATCAAAAGAATTATTGAAGAAAAATTATCAAAATCTTCCTGAAATTCATTTTCCTTTGATAATAAGCTCTCAACTTTTAGATAAAAAGGCAAAAGAGATTTTCTCTGTTTTAGAAAAGACGAAGTTAAACCTCAAGCCAGAAAAAAAAGTCCGCCCGGGAATCGGAAAAGTCCGTGGAAGAAAATACAAAAATACAAGAAAAATATTGTTGGTATTAGGAAAAAAAGAAAAGTCTCAAAAAATTAATAACCTGAATCTGATATTCACAAACACTAATCAATTAAATGTAAAAGAATTTTCATTGAATGGCAAACCAGGAAAATTGGCAATTTATACTGAAACTGCAATAAAAGAACTTGGAGAAAAATTCAAATAAAAAATAGATAAAAAGTAAATAAGATATAGACAATAAAAACATTTAACTCAATAAACAATAATGATAGAATCAGATTATAAATATATCACATATAGACTAAACACATAACAACAAAAAAATGGCACCAGAAAAAGAAAAAACAGAAAAGAAAGAAAAAATTGAGAAGAAAGTGAAAGAAAAATCTCCTAAAACACCAAAAGCCCAGAAAGATAAACCACTTACAGCTGTAAAAGAATTTTCAAGTAAAACCATCCTTTTAGAACCAATAACAACAGAAAAAATAGTAAGGCAGATTGAATTGGAGAACAAAATCGCATTTATCGTGAATCGAAGAGCGACCAAAGAACAGATAAAAGAAGAAATTGAAACTACGTTCAAATCAAAAGTCGAATCAGTCAACACACATATAAGAAATAATAAAAAAATCGCGTTCATAAAATTAAAACAAGATAGTCCTGCTATTGACATAGCAACTAAATTAGGAATAATCTAAAATGAATATACTTGTAACAGACCCAATAACAAACAAGATACCTCAAAGCAAAGCAGACCTCGATTCCTTAGCAAGAGGCTCTTTTGTTCGCGTAACACACAAAAAACCTTATAGAAATTGGGAAGTATATGAGGGACTAGTTAGTGGAAAATATTCATTTATACATCAACATCCAAAAAATCAATTAATAATAAATTGCACAAGGGTCAAAGCAGAAGAATTAGTCTTTGAAACACAACAATCGGGAAGAGGTTACGGCCTTATACTTGAATGCCCTGTTGAAGCACTTATGTACACACCAGAACATGAAAGGTATGAACAAGCAAAACAAATGTTAGTAGATGCAAAAAACTGGAGAACAAAGTAAAATGGGAAAGACAATCATACAACAAGCGCGTGGACATGGATCGATGAGATACCGGTCTACTAAGCAAGCTTACAAAATCACAGTCATTTATCCTGAACTAAAAGTTTCAGGAAAAGGAAAAGTCGAAAAATTAATCAATACAATCTGTTATTCTGCTCCTGTCGCAAAAATCAGATTAAATGGAAAAATATTCTATAATATGGCAGCAAACAATACATTAGAAGGTCAGGACTTTGAAATAGGAGAAAATGCTTCTCTTAAAGAAGGAAATATTCTCCCCGTAGGAAAAATGCCCCTAGGGACTTTAGTTTTTAACATAGAGACTTATCCTGGATCAAATGGGAAATTAGTTAGAACCGCAGGAAATTCAGCAAAAATAACTAAAAATGATAAATCCGTGACAATTGAACTGCCATCAAAACAAGAAAAGAAGTTTGATCCCCGATGCAGGGCGACAATCGGAGTTATTGCTGCAGCTTCAAGAAAAGAACGCCCGATAATGAAAGCTGGAAAAATGTTTTATATTAAAGGAGCAAGAGGAGCCCGGGTATGGCCAAGAACCTCTGCAGTAAAGATGAATGCAGTTGACCATCCATTTGGATGTGGCAGAGGAAAAAGAATTAAATCTAAAATAGCAAAAAGAAATGCACCTGCAGGAGCCAAGGTTGGATTGCTAAGACCAAGAAGAACTGGCAGAAAAAAATAAATGTAATCAAGATTAAGACGATAAAGAAGCATAAATAAAGGATAATAAAAAATAAAATAAAAACATATAGAACATGGTATTAAAAGAAACACTTTACAAGGGAAAAACATTTGAAGAATTAAAGTTAATAGATATAAGAGAATTTGCAAAATATATCACCTCAAGAGAAAGAAGAACAATTGTAAGACAAGCTGAAAAAATTGAAAAATTCTTGAAGAAATCAGAGAAAAAACTTTCAAAAAACAAAGCAATCAGGACACATGAAAGAGAAATTATCATTGTGCCCAAAATGCTTGGATGGGAAGTCCAAGTCCATAATGGAAAAGAATTCATTCCAGTCAAAATTACTGAAGAAATGTTAAATCATAGATTAGGAGAATTTGCTATGACTAGAAAGAAAGTCGAGCACAGTGCCCCAGGAATTGGTGCAACAAGAAGTTCATCGTTCCTATCAGTCAAATAAAAATGGAAAGACAAGTTTCAGAACAAGGATTTCAGAAGAAACAGACTAGTGAGAACAAGCCAAAACAAGATCAGAATATCCCCCTCAAGGAAGAGAAGAAAGAAATCAAGCAGGAAATAAAAGAACAGAAAGTAGAAGATAAAAAACCAGAGACTAAACCAGGAACATCACTAAAGATAAAGAAAGAATTTGTGATTGTACAGGGAAAAGATCTTCCTCTTTCCTATAAAACTTCTGGAGCTATTTGCAGATTCATCAAGAACAAAAACCCGCAAAAAGCAATTGAGTTATTGGAACTAGTAATACAAAAGAAAATAGCTGTCCCTTACCGAGGAGAGTCCGCACACAAGAAAAATCAAAGGAATGGATATGCAAGAGCACAATATCCTGAAAAAACTTCGGGTTATTTTATAAAATTGTTAAAAAGCTTAATCGCTAATGCTAAAAACAGCAACATGGATACAGAAAAAATCATAATAACCCTCGCAAAAGCGAACAAAGCAGCAGTCCCAATGCGAGGAACAAGAATGGGCTTTGGAAGAAAAAGGTTCAAAAGGGCCCATGTTTTCCTAGAAGCTCGTGAAAAGTCAGAAAATCTAAATAAAGACCATAAAAATAAGAAAAAAAACAAAAGTAAAAAATGATAGAAAAAAAGTTTGTTGAAGAGAAAAAACAAGAATTTGAAATCAAAGAATTCATAAGAAAAAAACTTGGAAAAGGAAAAGTCAGTGAAGTTAAAATAGAAAGAACTCCAGTTGGAGAGAAGATAGTCATATCAACAGTCAAACCCGGATTAGTCATTGGTCGTGGTGGAGAAATAATCCAAGATATCAATAAAACACTAAAAGAAAAATTTAATTTAGAAAATCCACAAGTAGAAGTTGCAGAAGTTCTAGAACCAGAATTTGATGCACAGACAATTGCAGACAATATCGCAATGGCCTTAGAGAACTTGGGACCTTTAAGTTTCAAATTAATAGCTTACAGGGAACTTGAGAGGATGATTAAATCAGGCGCATTAGGAGCAGAGATAAGACTTAGTGGAAGACTCCCAAGTGAAAGAGCAAAATCTTGGAGATTCGGATTCGGTTATTTGAAAAAAACCGGAGAAACTAGTAAGATAGTCAACAAAGCAAAAGCAATAGCTTTTACCCAACCAGGCGTAGTAGGAGTGAAAGTTTCTGTAGTTCCAAAAAATGTCCGGCTTTCTGATAAGATAAATATTGACTATGTAAAAGCCCAACAAGAAGTAGAAAGTAAAATTACTGAAGAAGAAAGTAAAAAAACAGCAAACAAGGAGATTAATAAAGACTAAAATGGCAATAATAAGGAAAAAAGACATAAAAAATCTTAGTAAAAAAGATTCAGAAGATAAAATAAAAGATTTAAAACTAGAAATACTCAAAATTAGAAGTAAAAAAGGCCAAGCAACAACTGGCACAAAAAAAATTAAAGAAATTAAAAAAATAATCGCAAGGATTAATACTAACTTAAAATAAGATGAATATATGCCCAAATTGTGGTTTGCCGATAGAAGCCTGTATCTGCAGTGAACTGCAAAAAGCAAAACAAAAAATAAAGATAAAACGATTGACAAGAAAATTTGGAAAACATGTAACTGAAGTTTCCGGAATAGATAAGCAAGTCAAAGAAACTGCAAAAAGATTGAAAGAAGAACTTGCTTGCGGCGGAACAGTAAAGAACAAGGTGATAGAGTTACAAGGCGACCACGTAAAAAAAGTAAAAGAAAAATTAATAAACATGGGCTTTGAAGAAAGCAATATTGAGGAAACAGCATGAAGAAAGAAAAAATAAACCCACATAAAAAAACATTTGAAGGAATTGTGAAGAAGATAGTCCTACCTACGGCAGTAATCGAATTCCAAAGAACAGTCTATCACCCAAAATATGAAAGGTTTTCAAAAGCCAAGACCCGAATTAGGGCAAGAATTCCCCATGAACTATTAGAAAAAATAAGACTAGGTGATTTGGTGATAATCGTTGAATGCCAGCCAGTATCTAAAACAGTCCACCATGTTGTTAAAAGCATAAGATCAAGCAATATAAACCCGAATAAATTAATGGAGAAGAAAAAATGAAAGCTATGTCTTCAAAAGCGCCAAGAACCATAAACGTTGGAGCAGAACTTAGAGTAATTGACAACAGCGGAGCCAGAATAGCAAGAATTGTTGGAGTAAAAAGAGGAAAAACAAGAAAAGGCCAACAACAATCCTGCAGAGTCGCGGATTTAGTCAAAGTTTGTATAAGAAAAGGTCCGATTGAAATGAAAAAACAACTTTTCTGGGCAGTTGTGCTGAGACAAAAGAAAGAAACAAGAAGAAAGACAGGAGAAAGAATAAGTTTTGAGGACAATGCAGTAGCTTTGTTAAAAGATGAAGATGGAAACCCAAAGGGAACTCAGATTAAGGGCCCAATTGCAAAAGAAACTGCAGATAGATGGCCATTCATAGCAAAAATAGCAGCATCAATAGCATAAATCAAAAAAAAATAACAAAACTAAAAACAAATAAAAATGAAAAAATTTTCAAGCCATTGGATTTCAAGCAAAAAAGTAAAAAAACAAAGGAAATATGCGGCAAATGCTCCAGTACATATAAAAAGAAAACTTATTGCCGCAAACTTAGCAAAAGATTTAAGGAAAACATACAAAAAAAGATCATTGGTGGTAAGAAAAAAAGACACTGTAAAAGTAATGCGAGGCTCTTTAAAGGGAAAAAGCGGCAAGATAGTCGGTCTGAATACAAAAAAAAGACAAGTTTTCATTGAAAATATTCAGAAAACAAAGAAAGATGGGACAAAGGTGAATATTCCTTTTGATGCGTCAAATTTACAAATCATAGAATTAAATTTAGAAGACAAAAAAAGACTCAAAAAGGCCGAGATTAAAAAACAAGAGAAGGACAAATAAAAATGCACCAGATAAGAAGATCCATGCCAAAAACCTGGCAGATTCCAAGAAAAGCCAGCCCGTATATAACTGTGGCTAGAAGCTCTTATCCAAAGAATTTCTCCATAGCTCTTGCAGTATGTGTAAGAGACCTTTTGAAATTAACGCAAAATGCAGCAGAATCTAAAAAAATAATCCGGGCAGGGGAAATAGAAGTAAATGGCAGGATGATTAAAGATGAAAAATTTGGAATTGGTCTTTTAGATATAGTGCACTTAAAAAAATTAAAAAAAGCTTATATCATGATACTTACAGATAAAAACGACTTAGCATTAAAAGAAACCAAAGAAGATTCTCTGAAGATAAGCAAAGTAATTGGCAAGAAAGTTTTAAATAAAAACGTGATGCAAATTAATCTTTTTGGCGGAAAAAATCTGATAACTAAAGAAAAATATAACCTCAATGACAGCTTGGTTATTGATTTGAAGAAAAATCAGGTATTAAAGGTTCTTCCATTAAAAAAAGACGCACAAGTATTCATCTTATCAGGAAAATGGAGGGGAAATATTGCAAAAGTTGAAAATGTAAAAGGAGATTTCGCTGAAATCAAAATAAAAGATCATTCGACAAAGGTCCCAATTAAAAACACAATTGTTGTAGAAAAGGAAAAATGGTAGAAAAGAAAAAAACCGATAAAAAAAATAATAAGATGCGGGAGATTATGGTAGACTCTGTTGTCCTACATGCCTCCTCTGCAGATACACAAAAACTTGAAAGAATAAAAAAATTATTAAGATTTATTTCTGGCCAAGAACCCGTACAAACACTTGCAAGAAAAAGGATCCCTACTTTCAAGATAAGACCGGGCTTGAACATAGGCTATAAAGTGACGGTTAGGAAGCAAAAGGCGATTGATCTATTCAAAAACTTGATACAAGGAACACCTTCAATCAAGAAGAAACAATTCAATCCAGGTTATTTTAATTTTGGAATTAAAGAGTATATTGAAATCCCGAACATGGCTTATCAGAGAGACATTGGGATTATGGGATTTGATGTAGCTGTAACACTAAGAAGAAGGGGTTTCAGAGTAAGAGATAAAAAATTAAAAAAATCAGCAATAGGGCATGAACACAAGATAACAAAAGAAGAGACCATCAATTTTTTCATAGAAAATTTTAAATTAAATATCGAGGAGAAATAAAGCATGACAACAAGCGATTGGAGAAAAGTATTAAAACAAATTGAGAACAAACCACAGACTAAAGCGAGGTTCTTGAAACACTGCAAACCAAGAGACAGAAAATTTGGGACATCGACAAAAAAATGTGTTAGATGTGGAAGACTTGGGGCGCATATAGGAAAATATAACCTGAATTTATGCAGACAATGTTTCAGAGAAATCGCTGAACAAATCGGCTTTAAAAAATATATTTAAGATAAAGAAGCATAAAATAAATTATCCATAAATAAATCAAATAAACACATAAAGACCAATGGTAGTAAAAGATCATTTAAGCGCAATGATGAATGACATCATGAATTGCAAGAAAGCAAACAAGAGAGAAACAGTGGTAATACCTGTAACAAAATTAATCTTGGAAGTCTTAAAAATCATGAAAAAAAATGGTTATGTTGAAGATTTTAAAGTAGAAGAAGATAAATTCAAGAAAGCAGTGATAAAAATAGGTAAATTGAATGACTGTAATTCGATTAAGCCGAGATTTTATGTAAAGAAAAAAGAAATCTACAAGTATATCACAAGATATCTTCCTTCAAGAAGTTTGGGTATTCTGATTGTCTCTACAAACAAGGGGCTTATAACGCAAGATGAAGTCATAGCTAAAAATATTGGGGGTTCTTTAATAGCATACTGTTATTGATTAACAAAATGAAGAAAGACATTAAAAAAACAATTCAAATTCCTTCTGGTTATGAATTAATCCTCCAAGAAAAAGCAATTGTCGTGAAAAAGGGAAATGAAGAAATAAAAATCCCCTATAAAATAAAAGATATAAACCCAAAAGTAGAAAATAATGAATTTATCATAGAAAAAAAATCCGGGAATAAAACCGAAAAAAAACTGATTCATTCTTTGATAAGTCACATAAACAATGCACTTAGGGGCATTGAAACAAATTATGAATACAAACTGCAAGTATGTTCGGTACATTTCCCAATGACTTCCAAAATAGAAAAAAATAAACTTATTATTAAAAACTTTTTTGGAGAAAGAAAAGATAGGATATTAGATATAAAACCCGGCGTAGATGTAAAAATTGATAATGACATAATCACAGTAAAATCCGCTGATAAAGACCTTGCGGGGCATCAGGCATCAGCAATTGAAGCCCTGACAAGAATTACTGCAAGAGACAGGAGAGTTTTTCAGGATGGGATTTGGATAATTAAAAAAGAAAAAGGCAGAGGATAAAATAACAAAAAAATACTAATTAAGATTAAGACAATAAAAACCCTAAAACAAACAATAAATCAAAGATAAATTTAATATTATAAATTAAACATGGCAAAAAATTTACCTAAATTCGTAAGAAAAGAAAGCACCAAGGTATCTAAACTTGGTTTTAGAAGAAAGAAACTCATAAAATGGAGAAAGCAAAAAGGAAAACATAATAAAATAAGGCAAAAGATGAAAGGATACACAAGAAGACCGACAATTGGATTTGGAGCAAAAAAAGAAAAAAGACATTTAATCAATAATCTCCAACCAGTATTGATATTTACGGAATCTGACTTAGAAAAAATCAAGGCAAACCAAATAGCAATAATTGCCCATACAAGTAAAAAAAACAAGATTAAAATAGCAAAAAAAGCGCAAGAGAAGAACATAAAAATAAAAAATCTCGATGTTAAAAAATTTTTAGAATCAGCAGTAAAACCCCTTAGTAAAAAAATTGAACCAGATAAAGAAAAGCAAAGCGCAGTTGCTAAATAAAAAATAAATTCAATATATAGACTAAAATGAAAAACCTAACTTCAAAAAAAACCATGGCCGCGAAAGTATTGAACGTAGGAGTCAATAAAGTTTGGTTTGATCCCTCAAGATTAGCAGAGATAAAAGAAGCTATAACCAAACAAGATATTGCAGATTTAATAAAAGATAAAGCAATAAAGAAAAGACCAAATAAAGGAGTAAAAAGGAGGGCTGGGAGGTTAAAACTAAAAAGAAAAAGAAAGGGAAGAAAAAGAAAAGAAGGAAAAATTAAATTCAGGATAAAAAAACAAGATTATCACAAAAGAATAAGAAAATTAAGAAATTTTTTGAAAACATTTAAAGACAATAAAAAGATTACAAATGAGCAATACACCCAGGCATATGGGTGGTTAAAAGCAGGGGTCATAAAAAATAAACAGGGAATAATTGAGAAATTAAACCTAAAGAAAGACAATCAAACTAAATAAGATATAAACAATAAAATCAAATAATCGAAGTATAGAAAATGAAACAAATATTAAAAAGGAAGAAACAAGGAAAAACCGATTATGGTGCAAGAATCCATTTACTTAAATCTGCTAATCCTCGATTAGTTGTAAGAAAGTCTAATATGTACATAATCGCACAGGTAGTAGAAGCTAAAGAAGCGCAAGACAAAACAATCTGCTATGTTCATTCAAAAGAACTAGTTAAACAAGGATGGAAATCTTCTTTTAAGAATATTCCGGCAGCATACTTAGTTGGAAAGATGATAGCAAAAAAAGCACAAGAGAAAAAGATTAAAATATGCAACCTGGACATAGGCAGACAAACCTCTACAAAGGGTTCAAGACTTTATGCTGTTGTCAAGGGTGCAATTGAATCTGGTTTAGAGATTAATTGTGATAAAAAAATGCTCCCTTCCGATGAGAGAGTTCAAGGAAAAAACATAAAGAATGAAACAAAGAAAACTAAATAAATTATCAATCAAACAACATATAAAAATAAGGATAAAAAATGGAACGAAACAGAAACAACAGGAACAGACCAAGAAACAGAGAGAAAGAAGCAGAAGAAAGAAGGCGAAGAGATCTTGAAAACTGGAGTCCAAAGTCGGTTCTTGGAAAAAAAGTAGTTGAAGGAAAAGTAAAGGATATAGAGGAGATTTTCGATGAAAATCTAAAAATCCTTGAACCAGAAATTATAGACACCTTGTTGCCTAATACAGAATCAGATTTAATAAACATTGGACAAGCCAAGGGAAAATTTGGCGGTGGCAAGAGAAGAGCTTGGAAACAGACTCAGAAAAAAACAGCAGAAGGAAATGTCCCAACTTTTGCATGTATGTCTGTTGTTGGAGATAAAAATGGGCATGTTGGTTTAGGTTATGGAAAAGCAAAAGAGACTCTACCCGCAAAACAAAAAGCACTGAGGGATGCAAAAATTAATTTAATCAGAGTCAGAAGAGGATGCGGGAGTTTTGATTGCACATGCAGCGAGACCCATAGCATTCCATTTAAAGTTGAAGGAAAAGTAGGAAGTGCAAGGATAGTATTGATGCCTGCTCCAAAAGGAACTGGGTTAGTAGCAGACGGAGAATGCAGAAAATTACTTAAGCTTGCAGGGATAAAGGATATTTACACCAGAAGCTTCGGTCAAACAAGAACAAAGATAAATATGTTAAAAGCTTGTTTTGAAGCGCTTAAAGAACTAAACAAGATTGTATAAATAAAATAAGATATAAGTTAAAATAAACATGGTAAAATATATTGCAATGAGAATTCGGGGAACAGTGGATGTTCCAGGAGATGTTGAAGCTACGCTTAACTTATTGAGGTTAAGAAGAAAATTTGCTGCCGTAATTTTAGAAAAAAACCAGGTAAATATGGGCATGTTACATAAAGCTAAAGACTATATCAGTTTTGGAGAAATCGATCAAGAAACATTCAAACAACTTCTTTTAAAAAGAGCAAAAAAAGAAGGAGAAAAACCACTAGAGATTGCAGGAAAAGCAATAGAAGAATTTATCCAAAAGTTTTGGGATAACAAGGCAAAATTCTCAGACCTGAAGATAAAACCTTTTTTTAGACTGCATCCACCCATAGGTGGTTTTAAGAAATCAACTAGATTATCAGCTCCAAAAGGATTACTTGGTTATCAAGGAGAAAAGATTAACCTGCTTGTTAAGAAAATGCTTTGATGAAAATCTAATATTTTCGCATGTTGAATTTTGAGCATCTTCTGTTTTTTAAGCATAAGCAAAGAATAAAAAGAGGTAATTCTTTGAAATGACGAAAATCCTCCCACACTAAATTGTGGATTTTCGGCATGCAGAAAAAGAAAATTCATCCGCAACCTAAAGGTAGCAGTTTTCTTTTTCTAGCATAAAATAAATTGAAATTGAATAAACATGAACTTTATGTATATTGACCTTGGGTTATTATTGGTTTTCTGTATTTTTATCGCTATTTTTCTCAGAAAAAACAGGAAGAAATTGAAAAAAGATGGTATTTTCTTGCTGTACAAAACCAAGATAGGATTAAAATTCATTGAAAAATTCAGCAAAACTTTTGAAAAACCCCTAAAGAAGATTGCTTATATCTCAATCACTTTCGGATATTTAGCCATGATTCTTATGGTGGTTCTTCTGGTATACAATGTGATTATTTTAGCACAAATGCCCAAGATTATTGAAGCGCCACCCATAATGCCGATAATCCCTTATGCTCCACAAATTTTTAATATTCCGGGATTGCCTGATTTTTATTTTATCCATTGGATTGTTATCTTGATGATTCTTGCAGTAACTCATGAATTTGCCCATGGAATATATGCCAGATTATATGGGATCAAAATAAAATCAACTGGTTTCGGTTTTCTAGGACCTGTTATCCTTGCCTTCGTAGAGCAAGATGAAAAACAGATGAATCGAAAAAAGAAGAAGTATCAATTAGCTATGCTTTCTGCTGGCCCCTTCTCTAATTTTGTCTTTTGTATACTCTTTGGGATTTTATTTTTATTATTCTTGAACTTGAGCATTGTTCCAACTACACCGTTCTACGCAAGCACAATAATAAATTCAAGCCAGATAGATTATTTAAGTATAAATAATGAATCTATCTCCTATGCAGATTTTGCTAACTTAAACAAAAATCAACTCAAAGACCTCCCTGAAAAAATATTTGTTCAGACAGATAATGCTACTTTTGTTTTAACTCAACAAACTTTTTTAGAACAGCTACCAGAAATAAAAAATCATACAAATGGTTCAATTCTTGTTTATTATAACAGCCCGTTCATCAAACTGGGGGTCAAAGGCGAATTACTGAAAGTAAATGAGATAAGTGTAAAAGATCCCAAAATATTTGATGAACTCCAAAAAATCGAACCATCGCAACAAGTAAAGATAGAAACAAGCAAAGGGATTTATCTCCTTGTGGCAGATAAAAATCCTTCCAATTCATCAAGAGGATTTATTGGATTGGCTTATCTGCCCCAATCAAACTCATTTGGAGACAAACTACAAGAGATATTTACGCCGATTAAAAATCCTTTCATGAATTATGGTCCAGCTTATAACCATGAAGTTTATTCTTTCTTCTCAACAATGTTCTTCTGGCTTGTAATGTTATTGTTTTCAGTTGCAACATTTAATATGCTACCATTTGCTTTTCTCGATGGGGGAAAATTCTTCTACTTAACTGTTTTAGCTATAACCAAGAAAAAGAAATCTGCGGAACTTGTCTATAAGATTGCTAGCATATTCATAATCCTTATATTCGTTGCCATGGTGCTGGTTTGGGTTTATAGGATGTGGATTATCAAACTCTTCATTTAGATAAAATTTAAATCCTCTTCTTCCTTGAAGCTCTACTGGGCCTGTAGTCCAATGGTAGAACACTTCGTTCGCAACGAAGAAATCTGAGTCCGATTCTCAGCAGGTCCATAACATCCAAAAAATAATTTAAAAAGTTTTTCAAAAATTATGAAAAAAATTTCTCGACGATAAAAAAAATTAGAAATTTTTTGCTTTTGAAAAACTTTTCAAAAAAGGAAAAAGTATTTAAAGAAGTTCAACATTAATCTAACATCAGATTTAAATAATATTAAATCAAAAAAAATTAAAAGAGGTAAAAAAATGGCAAAGAAAAAAAAGAAAGCAACAAAAAAAAAGAGATTATAATTAATCTTTTAAATTAATTTTTATTTTTTATTTTTTTCTTATTTTTTAACTTTAATTCTCACTTATTCTCAAGACGATTTCTGGTATAGCCACTTTCTTCTTGTGAGGAAACCAAGTCCAAGAATACCTGCTGCAACGATTAAACCCTTATATACTCTATCTTGGAGGGTTTTTGAATTCTTCGATTCAAGTTCTCTATAATGATTAACTTCTGGGAAAATGTGAGAAATTTCTAATTCAGTATTGACGCTGTCTCTCAATCTTCGGAATTCTGTTTCTAAAGAAGGAAATTCTTCAAATGCAGAAACTCTTTCCAATGAAGAGTGAGAAGAGTACATATCTCTGATAAAATAATCTAATGCAGCACTATCTTTCAACGCAGTTTTATATTCTGAAACAACAGGGATTTTTTCTAAATTTGTCATCTCAAGAGAATTCTTTCTCATCCCCCATAACCCTGAATAAAATCCTATTAAAACAGGTATTACAGAGACAACACAAAGGAGGCCTACCCTTGTACTTTTTACCTTTTTTTTAGTTTTATCTTCAACCATTTTTTATTTTTTTCTTTGGATTCTTGTTTTGCCATTTTAGAATTCTGCGACCCCGTCTTTAGTTAGGGCAACAAATTTGACCCCAACAGGCAAGTTCAATAAAGCAGATATCAAAGCCATGTGCTCTTTTCCATCACCCGAAGCTAAAGAAACAGCAATTTCCATTCCAGCGAACTTATCTCTTAATTTTTTCTTTATATCTTCTATAATCTCCAGTATAGGCTTGTCAAAATCAACAATGATTATCTCTGCATTTTTAGAGAAATCAAATTCCCCTATTTTTGAGCCTGCAAATTCGGTGCATATTAAGAAAACTTTTTCCCAAGTTCCTTGTTTTATCAATCCTGCAACCTGTCCCCAAGTTCCTTTTCCACTTGATAATAAAGCTACAAATTCCATATTAATTCAATAATCAAATACCAAGAATATTTATAAAGATTATTAGTCTCGAGAATATAGGACTAAAAGCCTCTCGTTTAATCGATATCTATAAGTTGTAGGTATTGAATCATTTGTTTCCGATAACAAAGAACAATAAACCTTGCACATAAAGATCAAGCGAAGCGCGAAGTACATAAAAGATGGTAAAAGAAACATCATTAGCTGAAATAACTCTAAGAAAATACGAAAAACCCCAAGTAAAGGAAATGCAAGAGCGCGAGTTGATTAAGAAAGTCTGTCTTTCTCTCGGTTTATTGCAAAAAGCCGATTCTCGGGATGTTATAACAGATATTCTTCAAGTCCTATTAGAAAGTTCAAAAGAAAAAAAAGCCTTGACTTCTTCTGAAATCAAAGAATTTGTGGAAAAAAACCGAAAAAAACACAACCTTGAGCTAAAAGGAATAGCAGAATCAAATATAAGAAGGCAATTAAAAAAATTAAAAGACCTTTTCCTTGTTGAATCCAATAACAATAGATACAACATAACAGAATTCATGCCTCTCTCTCATTTATTTGAAAAAAACATAAAGAACTTCTATCTTCAGAATATCGTTGAGCGAATCGAAGAATATCTGAAGGTTCTGGATGAAAAATAAATCTATTAACATGGAAAAAGAAGAGTTTATCAAACATGCCTGCGAACAAGTTTTGCGTTTCACGCAGGTAAAAAAATGGGATGACCTTTCAGAAGAATTGAAAGTGCAACTTGGCTTCAATATGGGGGCAATGGCACTGGGTCTTAATCTTAATAAAGAGGACGGGTTTTTAATGCTCTCGAATGCTCGCAATGGAAGCATTTCTATGGAGGATTTTCATAAGCACATACGAGCTATAACTCTTTCTTACAAGATTATTATAGATGAGAAAAAGATTGCACGACCCTTTTAATTGAGTAGAAGAAATTTAAGAAGATAATGTAAAAACGTTATCTTTAAAAACCCCCAAACCCCATAATTAATATCCGATGTGCCAAGCACAACACTACGTTTCTTAGCGTAGAAGGACGAAACAGTTTAAATAGCATAAACTAACTAAGATTTACACAATAAAGACATTGAAACTCAACAAAGAAAACGAAGCTATTCAACATATAGTTAAAAAATGAAATTCAAAGAAGCTTTAGAAGAACTCAGAAAATCATCTGAAAAAAGAAAATTTGATCAGACACTTGACTTGATTGTAAATCTAAAAAGTTTTGATCCTCAAAGAGAGACAATCAACACTTTTGTTATACTACCCCACCCAGCAAAAAATAAGAAAATCGCTGCTTTTTTAGATACTATCAAGAAATCAGATGCGGTATCACTTATACTATCAAGAGAGTCTATAGAAAATGCAGACCAAAAAGAAATGAAAAAATATGCGAAAGAATATGATTTTTTCATTGCATCAGCTAAACTAATGCCAATAATTGCTGCTAAATTAGGAAAAATTCTGGGTACAGTCGGAAAAATGCCTGATCCGAAACTGGGCGGAGTTTTAATGCAAGAACAAGAACCTTTGTTAAAAGAAATAGTCACAAAATTAGAAAAGACAATAAAAATAAAAGCAAAAGAAAAGAGTTTGAAAATCCCATTAGCAAAAGAGTCTATGCCAGATGACCAGATTATTGAAAATCTAGATAAGACTTTCAAAACAATCTTAACCGCTCTCCCTAAACAAGAACTCAATATCAGAAACGTCACAATTAAATTTACTATGTCCAAAGCAATCAAAGTTCAAAATTAAGGAAAATGGCAAAACCAAAAACAAACAAAGAACATAAAGTTCCTGAAAAAAAACAAAAAGCACTAAAAGAACTAATTGAACTTATCCAGAAGAACAAGACTATCATGATTGCTTCAATAGAATCTCTGCCAGCAAGAAGATTCCAGAAAATTAAAAAAGAACTTAAAGGAAAAGCTGTAGTCAAGGTCTTGAAAAAAAGTCTGATCAACCTTGCTCTTGAAAAAGCAAGTACAGAACTTGAACCGATAAAAGCAAAAGTCGACAAAGATTTTGCATTATTATTATCTCAACAAGATCCTTTTGAATTAGCAGGGTTATTAGCTGAATTAAAGAGCAATACAAAAATCAAACCTGGGCAGATAGCAGAACAAGAGATTGAAATTCCAGTGGGAACAACAGATGTTCTGGCTGGTCCTGCAATTACCGAATTTTCAAATGCAAAAATAAAAGTGGGAATAGATCAAGGAAAAATCGCAGTCAAAGAAGCGCTTATTATCAAGAAAGGATCAAAAATCTCTCCCGAAGTAGCACTTGTTTTAGAAAGACTTGAAATAAAACCGGTGATTATAGGTTTCAAACCAATAATCGCTTATGACTCAGAAAACAAAAAAGTATACGCCAGCATAAACATTGATCCAAAACAAGCAATGCAGATGATTGTCCAAGCAGCACATGAGGCACTAAATCTAGCTATGGGTTCAGATTATATCTGTTCAGACACAATCCCCCTGTTAATCGGAAAGGCGAATATGCAAGCGCTATATTTGCAAAATAAATTAGGTTCATCTCAAGTTCCTGAAGCTAAAAGCGAAAGCATAGTTGCTAATTAAAAATAAAAATAATCAATTAAATAACCCCTAAAATTCATAAATAAAAAATAAAATGGAATATATATACGCAACCTTGTTGTTACACAAACTTGGAAAAGAAGTAACAGAAGAGAACATAAAAGCAGTTATAAAAGCAGCAGGCGCATCAGCAGATGAAGCAAAAATCAAATCATTACTTGCTTCATTGAAAGGTGTAGACATAGAAAAAGCCATGAGCGAGTCAGCAATGATAGCAGCGACCCCAGCAACAACACAAGCAGCAGCAAAACCAGAACCAAAAGAAGAGAAGAAAGCAGAAGAAGCAGCAGAAGGTCTTTCAGCCTTATTTGGTTAAGTCCAAGGTAACACAAAACAGTAAAGCAGGATTCTCTTAGTTTAACCTGCTGACTCTTACTTAGTCTTTAGTCTTCTTAAAATATCCTGGATGTCAGAATAAACTGGAATATTCTTTACTTTAAATACCAAAGTTCCAAGAATCCAGATCAGAACAACAAAAGCTATACTAAGAACAAACCAAAAAAACTTGTGGGTGAAATCAAAACTACTTGAATTATTCAAAAAAAGGGGCACTAGGACCAACAATCGGGTTATATTCAATAAAAACAAGCTCAAGAAACAAAATAAAAATAGCCCAATTCTTTTTAGAACACTTATTTCTCTAGTCAAAAGATTCAGGACAAGCAACAAGAAATATGCACTTCCAGCAATGCAAGCATCAATAATTTCAACAGACATATTAAATCCTGGAAAAAACAAAAAATTCCCTTGAACCGAAAGATTATAAAAAATTCCCAAAACAAGAGAAATAATCCCGAGGATTATTGGCTTAAAGCCTAGATAAAAAACAGGAACTAAGAGTGTAGATAATCCAGCCAGAATATATCTTAGAATAATATCTAAAATCCAAAAATCTCCTTTCTTCATAAATATTTAATAACAATCTATTTAAATAAATTTATCTTGTAATTGTCATGAAAACTAAAAGTAAGATTGTCTTATTACTTATCTTAGTAGTCCTTCTTTCATTCATACTCTGCCTAGTTTTTGATAATCAAATTCTTTCATTTTTCTTGATGTTAAGGACAAAAACCGGAATTTCTCTGGATTTTGTTGAAAATGATTATCTTGTCTATCCCATAATGATTGCCACCCAGTTATTATTTATCTTGATAGATTCAAATGGCTTTAAAGTAGGAAAAAGAAAAATGCTTTATCTGGTCATGTCTTTGATTATTACTTTCTTGATTTCAACTTTATTAAGAACAATAATCCCCCGAGAAAGGCCTTCAACAAGCCCACATAAATTTCTAACAGATATTTCTCTTGACAAGTATTCTTTTCCTTCTGGCCATACTTCTATGACTTTCAATCTATTTGCATTCATAAAAAATAAAGTATTGATCTGGATTTGGGCTATTGTAGCGGTATTTATCATGATTTCAAGATTATGGAATGGAATGCATTATCCTTCAGATGTTATTGCAGGAGCTATTTTAGGTTACATAGTTCCTTTCACATTCCTAAAAATAATTAAAGGAACAAAGTAAGAATTAAGTTATAATATAAATAAAGATTATAATTAATAAATCCCCGGGTTTTGGTAAAATCTCCTGATTTTACAACGTTGCAAAACTCAACTTGTTTAAACTTAAAGAGTTACATTAAAAAAATGAATGGAAAACAAGAGATCTTAAGAAAGATGTTTCATATCGTATTTGGAATCCTAATCCTTCTAGGTTTCAGCTACTTGGAATGGGCTATTTTTATCAGGATTTTGTTTGTTTTGTTCCTTTTTGTGATTCTCTGGACTTTAGTTAACATCAAATACAAATGTCCTTTAATAAGCTTCTTCACAAAAGACCATGAAGAAAAATTTCCACTCAAAGGATTAATATTTTTTATTGTTGGTTCAGCCTTAGTTATGTATATATTTAGTAAGGACCTTGCTCTTGCTTCAATAGCAATCTTAACTTTCGGGGATTCAGTAAGTTCCCTAGCCAGTTACTTTGGGATAAAATATAAGATAAATCCTTTTAGAAGATATAAAAGTCTTTTCGGAACATTTGCAGGCATGGTCGTAGCTTTCTTCTTTGCCCTGATTTTTATAGACCCCTTATCTGCCGCTGTTGGTTCATTTTTTGGCATGATGTCTGAATGTGTTGCAATCAAATTAGGAGAAACAGATGCTGATGACAATCTGATTGTCCCATTAGTAGGAGCAACTGCGATGTATCTGCTAGCTAAAGTCCTTTAAGTCATAAATCTCAAATCAACAATTTTAAAAACTCCTGAAGATAGATAAATAAGAGATAAGTGTTTGATTAACTAAATTCAGCCATGCCCTACGAGGGCACAACATTGTGGCTGAAGATTGTTTAAAGGATATATCTTAGAATAATAAAGATGACAAACAAAAAAGAACCAGAAGAAAATCAAATTTTCAACAAGGTCACAGAGATAGCCGCAAGCAGGGGCTTTTTCTGGCCAACAGCAGAAATCTATCCAGACAAACTAGCTGGTTTCTTTGAATATGGCCCAAATGGCTTAGCTCTAAAGAACAATATACTAGGCATATGGCGGGAAGAATTAGTCCAAAAAGAGAATATGATTGAAATAGATGGCTGCCAGATTCTTCCGACAAATGTCTTTATTGCTTCAGGACATCTAAAAAACTTTAATGATCCTTTAGTCTCTTGTTCAAAATGTGGTTTTAAGACACGGGCAGATAAAATAATCCAAGAAACAACTAAAGAAGAAATTCCTGAAGCACTTTCTAATGAAAAATATGATGAATTAGTTAAAAAACATAATATCAAATGCCCAAAATGCGGCTCCTATTTTAAAAAAACAGAAAGATGGAACATGATGTTAAAAACAGGTATAGGCGCTGAATTAAAAGAAGCTTATTTCAGGCCAGAAACATGTCAATCTATTTTTGTTAATTTTCCAAGAATCTTTAAAACTTCTAGAGTAAAACTGCCATTTGGAATCGCTCAAACAGGCAAGGTATTCAGAAATGAGATAGCTCCAAGACAAGGTTTAATCCGTGAGAGAGAAATCAATCAGATGGAAATTGAAATCTTCTTTAATCCTGAAAAAGAAGATGATTATGATTTAAGTTCTTTTAAGAAAGAAACAATCTCCCTGTTCAAGGAAAAACTATTATCAATAACCCCCGAAGATGCAATAAAAAAGAAGTTAATAAAAAGCAAACTTGTAGCTTATTACCTAACTAGATTAAAACAATTTTATCTAAAACTTGGAATTCCAGAAGATAAAATGCGTTTTAGATATGTCCCTGAAGAAGACAGACCATTTTATTCAAAAGAGACTTGGGACTTCGAGGTTTTAGTTTCAACAGGCTGGCTAGAATTATGTGCTTGCAATCATCGAGGGGATTATGATCTAAACGGACATCAAAAAATGTCAAAGCAATCTTTTGAAGTAGTTGATGAAAGTGTAGGAAAAAAAGTCCTTCCAAATGTCTTTGAGCTTTCAGCAGGAGTTGACCGAGCATTGTATGCTATTTTAGAATTAACTTACAAAGAAGAACCAAAAAACGACAGAACAACCTTTGCATTTAATGAAAAAATAGCCCCAGTTGATGTTGCTATCTTTCCTCTAGTAAATAAAGAGGGCATGCCAGAACTTGCAAAACAAGTTTATCAGATGCTCAAACAACAAACCCAACTTCGGATTTTCTATGACGAATCAGGTTCTATCGGAAGAAGATATCGTAGGCAAGATGAAATAGGAACTCCTTTTTGCATCACAATTGATGGCGATTCGTTCAAAGACAAAACAGTTACAGTAAGAGAACGTGACAGCATGAAGCAGAAGCGAGTTAGAATTGAAGAGCTGGCTGAAGAACTGAAATAAATTGTAAGATGTTCTTTTTCTGTCTTTTTATTCTTCCTGCGCAGCATGAAGCGCATAATCTTCATAAACTTGATTTGTTAGAATATCTTGAGCAACTCGAATTTTTCTGTAAATAATTTCAGCTTCTTCTCCAACTATTCCCTTACCAATATCTCTACAAAATGCCCTTTCAACCTCAGCTAACGCCTTGACTATTTTTTTAACTAGTCCCTTATCAGAAGTTTGTGAACTTTCTCCAAAACAATCTAAAAATTTATCTATTGCCGCATCATATTTCAAATATGTTTCCGAATATTCTGGTTTTGTCATTCTTCCCCCTCAAACTTTATCTTCATGATTTTTTGATCTTCAATCTTGTCTTCAATTTCTTTTTCTAAGGATTTTTGTTCATTTTTTTCCATTTTAATCTTCATCAAGCTGAGTAACTGCCTCAAGATATTGATCATGAAAAACAGGATTTATTATGCTTGTTACCAAGTCACATTTAACTTTCAATAATTCTGCTTCTGGATTAAATACAGTCTCTCCTATCCTTCCAACCAAATCTCTTTTAAATCGTACAATATCGACTACAAGTTGGCATTTGTGTTGCCCGTATTCACGCCCATTTCGACCATAATCAAAATCTACAGCGCGATCCATAATAGCTTTTATCTGTTCGTCGCACTCTTGATAGGCATCGGAATGTTTTTGTTCTGTCATTTTATTCTGTAACTCCTCGATAATAGTCATATGAAAATAGTGTATTTATTCTTTTGTTGTGCAGAGCAACACAACAATTTATAAAGTTTGTAACCTTGAAATTTTCATGAACCAAGAAATCATCAAAGGTCTCGAGAAAGCAGGACTTACAGAAGGAGATTCTAAAGTCTATCTTGCCCTCTTATCCCTCGGAGAAACAGCTGTAGGCGAGATAGAGAAAAAAACAAGTCTTCAAAGAACAAGCATTTATTTTTCTTTAAACAAACTCATTGAACAAGGGCTTTGCTCTTTCAACCTGAAAAATAATGTGAAATACTTTAATGCATCTAAACCTAAGCAGATTTCAGAACTATTAGAACAAAGAAAAAAAGATTTTGACTTGATTCTTCCTGAAATAAACTCTTTAGTCAATAAAGAAAATCAAGAACCAGGGGTAGGAATTTTTCAAGGATATAATGCCCTAAGGTCAGTCATCAATCACAGGATTGAGATTCTAAAAAAGGGAGATGAAGTCCTTGTGATTAATCCTTCAAATGTCCAGCCATTAGAGAAATACAAAAACTTATTCCACCATCATGATCTAGAAAGGATTAAGAAAGGTATAAGTGAGAGGCTCATAACAAACATAAAATTCAAAGAGATTGTAAAAAAAGAGTATGGAAAATATAAACTAAGAAAAGACCGTTTCATAGATATTGAGTCTCCGATTTCAATAATCATTTACGGAGATTATATCCAGCTTGCAACATACAAAGGAGAAAGTTCAGAACCCTTGATTTTTTTGGTTCATGACAAAGAACTTGCCAAGTTCTATGTTCATTATTTTGAAGTTCTCTGGAAGAGTGCCAAAGCATAAAAAATAAAAACCCAAAAACTATTATACCAAGATGAAAAAAGAATCAAAAAAAGAAGAACAAAAGATAAAAATAACGAAAAACGGGCCCTATGTTGTCTCAGGAGCCATCCCCCTAGATAAAGAACTGATTATTGTTGACCAGGACCATTGCCCCGCCAAGTGGCAGAAAAAAGAAGATTATCCTAAACAAAAAGATTACGCTTTATGCAGATGCGGAAATTCCTGCAAAAAACCATTTTGTGATGGCTCTCATCTAAAAGGATTTGACGGAACAGAAACAGCTTCAAGAAAACCATATCTTGAACAAGCTGGAAGGCTAATTGGTCCAGACTTGATTTTAACAGATGATTATGATCTGTGCGCATCTGCAAGATTTTGCAAACGTTCTTTAGGTATTTGGAAACTTACGGAAAGATCAGATAATCTCGAAAATAAAAAGATAGCAATAAAAGAATGTTGTGACTGTCCTTCTGGAAGATTAGTTGCCTGGGATAAAAAAACAAAAAAGCCCTTAGAACCAGAATTTAAGCCATCCATAAGTTTAGTAGAAGACCCAGACAAAAAGGTCAGCGGACCTCTCTGGGTTAAAGGGAATATCCCCATTGAATCCTCAGACAAGGATGAATACGAAAAAAGGAACAGAGTCACCCTCTGTAGATGTGGCAAATCAAATAACAAACCTTTCTGCGACGGAACACACCTAGATTCTCATTTCAATGATGGTGATGAAAGTTTGAAATAGTTCTAAGTGCTTAATACCCTAAAAGCATTAGCACAGATACTAACTAAAGATGGGTGTTGTATTAGTGAATTACCAATTTTATAGACTTAATTTTATATGGACCTGCCGGGAATCGAACCCGAATCACACCGCTGCCAGCGGCGCATAATAACCGTTATACTACAGGCCCATGAGGGTCTATAGAAATCTTAATTTAAAGTATATTTAAACTTACTCTATAAAGGATAATACAAATCTTTTTATACTATAATTTTCTTTAATTTATATGCCAAAAAAAGAGAGAAAGAAAGATGCTTTTGATAAAGCAGTTGAAAAAGCAGAACTTATAGAAGTTGAAAAACAAGAGATGGAGAAACTAGAAAAAGAGGAAAGGCTCTGTTATATTGGTTAAACCCAAAATGCCAGAAAAAAAATATTGTATATTCTGTAAGATAGTTGAAGGAAAACTTCCCTACCATAAAGTCTATGAAGACAGAGATTTTTTAGCATTTCTTGATAATCGTCCTTTAAATCCCGGCCATACCCTGGTTATTCCTAAAAAACATTACAAGTGGGTTTGGGATGTTCCGAACATAGACAAATATTTTAAAGCAGTACAAAAAATAGCAAATGGGATAAAAAAGGCTATGGGAACAGAAAAGGTAGTGTCTATTATTTTTGGAGAAACTGTTCAACATGCCCATGTCTGGCTTCTCCCAAAACTCCCAGACGATGGTCATCCATTTGGGTGGCTCGACATAAAAAACGTCAAGAACATATCTGATGCAGAGATGGATGAAATAGCAAGAAAAATTTCTAGTGCGATTGAAGCCTAAGGAAAAATTTTTATATCTTGGAGATTCTACTTGATTTCACCAATGCGAGTTATGCTGCAATAGATTATGCTTCCCATCTCCCAAAATTTTTCAGAAATTCTTCGAAAACAAAAATCAAAAATAAAATCTAAATAATTTACACTTATCTCTTGCGAAGTCAAGATACTAAAGGAAGACTGCATCTTCTGTAAGATAGTTCGAGGAGAAATCCCTTGTTATAAAATCTATGAAGATTCTGAATGCTTCACTTTCTTAGATATTAAACCAATAAACCCTGGGCATCTGCTAGTAATTCCAAAAAAACATTTCAAGAATCTACTAAATATTGATCCAAAAATCCTTACTGAAGTGATGATTGTTGTTAAAAGATTGAGCAAACCAATTATGGGAATAACCCAAGCAGATGGACTAGGCATTGGAATTAATAACTTTGAAGCAGCTGGCCAAGTGGTAAATCATCTACACGTGCATATGATCCCTCGCTTTGATAAAGATGGATACAAATCTTGGGAAAGAACAAAACTCACCCCTAATCGAGAAATAACTGAGATTCAGAAAAAATTAGTTGAAAGACTTTCTAGTTATAAAGGCAGGAGATAATTAAAAACAGCCAAACATTTTCCTAAAATTCCTTTGGCATCATGATTAAAATAATACCATTTACCTTCTGTTCCAGATTTGGTTACCCATTCTCTCACCCATTTTGATGAAACCGTATCAACATATTGAGAAAAAATCTCTTCTCTAGTTAAACCAATTTTATCTTTAACATCTTGTGGAAGTTCTAAAAGTTTTCTGAGACTAATGCTCTTACTCTTTCTATAGCCTTTACTTTTCTTTTCTTCTGCATAATTAACTAAATAAATGAATTGATCTTTAAAACTTCTCCACGGATTGCTTGTTTTGAAACCCATTTTTTCTATTTTGTCAAGATGGGATACTAATCCTTCCCTAGCATCCAATCTGAATGATCTTCCAATATAATTTCCGTTTTTATCTTGAATAGGCCCATTACTAGAATGTCTCAGAAAAGTTTCAAAAAAAGCACCATGATAAGATTCATCTAACTGATCTGGATCTTTTGGAAAAAGAACCTCGTAATAAATTTGAGTTGAGTTTACAACTGCTTTATTATCCCAACTCTCTGCTTCTAATAAAATTGCTTTTTTATCATGAAACCATAAACAAAATTCTTCTTTACTGCCCCTGCCAATATCGCTAACCTCTTCAGAATAAACTTTCCTAAAACCTTGTTTTTTCAAAACTTCTAGATAATAATCCCAAGACATATGGAAAAAAGTGTCTCCTTCAGCTTCTAAAACCAGATCTTTGCTTTCATTATGTGCTATAAACAAAGCAAAAGCAAATGCATTTTCAGATTCATCAAAATCATGATAATCCCCCTTCCCAGATAAAAGCCCAGTAGCCTCAAGAGCATCCCCATATTTTTTTAGATGGGCAAAACTAACTCTGTATCGAAAGGATTCGAAAGATTCTCCCTCCCGTATTTTTATCTCTAAGTCACGTGCTACATTGTTTATTCTACTTTCATCTTGCAAAAGTTCATCAATTTTATCCATCAAAAAACAAAGAAAAAAAGGTATTTAAACCTTTACATAGTAGTAACTATTAAGTAGTAAAATAAAAAGAGAAATAAAAAAACATAAGAACTACTTCTTACACAGTTTGATTATCAATGGAATCATCAAGACTACTCCAAATATTAAGTACCAATACCATTCTAAGCCAAGAATTCCACTCCATAGCTTCGCTATCATCAAAGTAAATGCTACAACACATAACTTCAATATAGACATGTCCCACCACTTAAAGTTCTTGATTTTCTCATTCAAGGTTTTGAAACACATTTTAACCTCCTTTCTATATTTAACTAGACAAAGAATTCTTTATAAACTCTTTCATCTTTTTCCCCATATCTCCAAAACAATCTCTGAAAACACAAGATAAATAAATCACTTAACAACATTAAAGATACAAGATGGAACCACGTTCATATCAAACAAATATTGTAGAGACGTGCAAACAGAAGAACTGTCTAGTTATTCTCCCAACAGGTCTGGGAAAAACCCTGATTGCATTGATGCTAGCCCAAGAACGATTGAAACTTTATCCTTCAAGTAAAATCTTGATTCTTGCCCCAACGCGTCCATTAGTTGAACAACACTATGACTCTTTTAAAAAAGATTTTCCCGAATCAGAAAAATATGACATGCACCTTTTTACTGGAAAGATAAATCCCTGCAAAAGAGCAGAAATCTGGAAAAAAGCACAGATTATTTTCTCAACTCCGCAATGCATTCATAATGATGTTGAAAAAAATCTGATAAATTTAGAATATGTTTCTTTGCTTGTTGAAGATGAAGCACACAGGTGCTTGAAAAACTATTCTTACACCTTTGTTGTTAAAAAATACAAAGAACAAGCCCAACATATAAGGATTCTTGGATTAACAGCATCTCCTGGTTCAGACAAGGAAAAAGTAAAAGACATCTGTGATAATCTTGACATTGAAGCAGTTGAAGTAAGAACAAGAGATTCCGAAGATGTTCAACCTTATTTGCAAAAACTTACTTACGACCTGATAAAAATTGAATTTCCGCAGGAAATGAGGGACATCCGAGTTCTTCTAAAAGCCATTTATGACAAAAAAGTAGAAGAACTTCAGAATAGAAAGCTTATTTTCAAACAAGTCACTAAAATCACTTTACTGGAATTACAAGTAAAATTAAGGAACATGGTTATAGCCGGGAACAAACATTTCAATGTTCTAAGGGGCATTTCAATTTGTGCCCAAGCAATAAAAATTAGCCATGCTCTCGAACTTTTAGAAACACAGACAATTGAAACTCTTTTCAACTATCTAAATGAAATGTACAAGCAAGCTCAAGAGAAGAAAAGCAAGGGAGTTGTCCAGATTGTTAATTCAAAAGAATTTCAAGATGCTTATATAATAACCTCCAAATTATATGAAAACAAGTTTGAACATCCAAAACTGCAAAAGCTCAAAGATATTGTTATTGAAACCCTTAAACAAAATCCAAATTCAAAAATCTTAATTTTTTCTCAGTATAGAGATACTGTCTCAAAGATCAATCAAGAATTGAAGATATTGAAAATAAAATCAGAGATTTTTATAGGACAGGCAAAGAAAAAACTTGATGGCCTTTCTCAAAAAGAACAGCAGCATGTTATCTGGAAATTCAAAACAGGTGAAATAAACTGCCTTATTTCGACAAGCATAGGAGAAGAAGGATTAGATATTCCTGAAGTCAATCTAGTCATTTTCTATGAACCAATTCCAAGTGCTATCCGAAAAATCCAAAGGGCAGGAAGAACAGCCAGATTAAAACCTGGCAGGCTAGTCATCTTGATGACCCAAGGAACTCGAGATGAGGTTTATCACTGGGCTGCATTTCATAAAGAAAAAAAGATGCACAAGATTCTCCAAGATGTTAAAGCAGATTTAGAAAAAGGAAACGACAAAAAACAACAGCAGACATTATTTGATTCCTAAAAGTTCTTCTATTTTTGCTTTGTCAAAACCAATGATTATTTCTCCATCAATATCTATTACTGGAACACCCATTTGGCCAGATTTTTCTATCATTTCTTCTGCTGCTTTTCTATTGCTTGAAACATCTACCTCCTGGAATGCAAAATGGTTTTCTTTCAAGAAATTTTTAACCACCGTACACCAAGGGCATGAAGATGTCGAATAAACAATTATTTTATGCTCTTTTGTTTCCATCTCTTTCTTTGGATTTCAAGCTTTTTAAGCCTTGCCTTATATACCCCCTAAAAACTATCTGATCACACCACCTATAGATGCTACGCAAACCACAAAAATATTAAAAACATAAACCTCTTTAAATTTTAATAAAAAAGCTTTCACTAAAAGCGAAGCGCAAATTTGTAATTTAGATTATAAATTTAATCATAACAAAACCACTTATAAAAATGATCCTAATAGATTCGAGAGAAAAGAATTCCCTGATTGTCTCAGAGCTTATTGAAAAAAAACATGAGATAAAGTTAGAAACTCTGCAAGTTGGAGACTATATTGTGGGAGATATTGCCATAGAAAGAAAAACTTTAAATGATTTTATCTCAAGCATGCTATCCAAAAGATTAATCGAACAATTAAATAATTTAAAACAATTCCCAAAACAAGTGTTAATTCTTGAAGGTGAAGAAAAAAGAATTAATATACACCCAAATGCGATTCGTGGAATGCTTCTTTCAATAATCTTAGATTTCCAAATTCCAATAATTTACTCTAAAAATTCAGAAGAAACCGCTGAATTTTTAATTCTTCTTGACAAAAAACAGAATAAAGCACCAAGTGAAATTTCTCTAGTAGCAAAAAGAAAGGCAAATTCAATTCAAGAGCAACAACAGATAATTCTGGAGAATTTTCCTGGAATTGGGCCTTCAACAGCAAAAAAACTGCTTGAAAATTTTAAATCCCTAAAAAAAATCTTTTCAGCATCTGAAAAAACATTGATTGATTCTGGTTTAAATAAAACAAAAGCAAAAGATTTAAAGAAGATTATTGACTTCAAACCAAGTTAAAAAATGACAAACACTACCTGGAATAAAAGCGTAAGAATAAAAAGAAGATTAATTGATAAAATACAATATAATCAAGGTATTCCGTATTATAACGGGAGAAGAGTAATTGAAAAAGATTCCCCCATTGATGGTGGCGTATGTTTGGGTGAAGGTGAAAGAGAAGCGATTGTAATTGATTCTGTAAAATATCCTGAAATTAGGAGACTTTATGAAATAGCCAAGAAAAAAGCAACAAGGAAGGGAAGGATTAATAAGAACTATATTATATACGCTGTTTATAATACAGTCAAAGAAGCCCTGCCCGAGCAGAATAATAATCTAGTAGAACAAATCGCCGCGAAGTATGAAGTTAGTAGAGATAAAGAAATCCCCATTGATATTTTTGTTATAAATCAAACAGGAGTTTGCAGACAAGATGCTTTGCTTTGTGGTGTTCTTTTAGAAAAATTCAAGAAAGATGGATACGTCAGAGGCAAGATTAGCATAGACCGGAATAGTAGACAAGAAGGAGGGCATGTTTGGTGTAGATACACTAATTCTGCTGGGGAAGTTACTATCCTTGATGTTGCACAAAATTTCTTTGATGATATAGAAAAAGCAACTGAAAAAACTTGGAGTTATAAAAGACCAACAGATAAATGACTAACTCAACGCAAACCTTTCAATATCCTCGTAAACTGGTCCTTCAGAAGTCAAAGTTGATTTCTTAAGAACAAAATCCTTAACTTCAAAACAATCAGGCTTTATCTTTAAGTCTTGAACTTTCTTTAATAGACTCAATTTATCTTTGACTTTCTTGACTCTAACTAAGGTTACATGGCACTCAAATTTTTTTTCTTGTCCAGAATTCTCAAGCACTTTTTCAATTTCTTCTTTTAATCTATTAATTTCATCTCTTGGTTCTAAAGAGACCCAAACTACATTGATGAATTTATTATTTGGAAAAAATCCTGTTCTTCCTAAACTACATACAACTTTTTCAAATTTTGCTTTTTTCAATTCGTTTTTTACTTTATTCACTTCATCTTTATCGAGTTCACCAAAAAACTTAAGTGTAAGGTGCAAATTTTCTTTTTCTACAAACTTTCCAATAATTTCTTCCTTTAGAATTTCCTGTATCTTTAATAATTCGGTTTTTACTTCTTCACTCAATTCAATAGCTAAAAAACATCTCATAAATAACAATATAACTTTATGTTTAATAATTTAACTCAAAAAAAATTTCCTGACAACAGGTTCATTCTTCTACATATAGATACAAACCCTAAACATAAAAAATCTATAAAACAACAATCACTAATAAAACATACCCTTACAGATGCTACGCAATTTCATTTTAGTGCCCGGGCTTGTGTTTATTGACAAAAACCTCTGCAGGAATAAACTTCTTAAAATTATTCTTTTCTAAACCTAGCAAGATAATCATGCCTATCAAAGCTAATCCTCCTGCAATAAAGAAAGTGACAGGAAACCCCCACGCAGTAGCTACCATTGAACCAATATACGCAGTTATTCCTGCTGCTACTCCAACTAATCCAGAATAAATACTCCATTCCAAACCCTGTTTCCCTTTGGTAAGATTATTAGAAAATAAAGAAAACCAGGCAGGATAAGCTAATCCTCCACCTAAACCATATACTATCTGAGCAACATAAAAATGCCACATTTCTTTTGAAAAAAGATAGATAAAAGGAACTGAAGCAATTAAAAAAGTTCCTATGCAAACCATATAAAATCTGTGTTTTGGCTCAAAAATCTTTGCAAAAACTAATTGAAAAATTGTTTTTGTAATCAAAAAAATAGTGCTCATGAGACCAACAGCAGCCAAAGTCCCCCCGGATATATTGCCATTTATATATATCGCTAAAATTGGCGCAATTAAAGTAAAACCTGCAAAAACTAAAGTATCAGAAGCAATCAACAACTTTAAAGTCCTATTCATGTTTTTTTATAGTAAAAGAACAACCCCTAAATTTAATATAAACAAACAACTTCTTAAAGATGAATTAAACACTGCACTATCACTTTTCAAAAAACGTTTTTTTATCATGCAGATATCTCTCCTCTTTTTATAATTCTTTCTTAATTATCTGATTAATTATATTCATTACAACTTTTAAACCTTTTCCATCATCTTTTTCAGGGTTATATTCAACAAGGTCCATCGCTTTAAAATTTTTTAGAGAAAATATCTTGTCCAAGAATTTTTTCAGTTGATCTTCATTTAATCCTTCAGCAACCGGATATCCTGTTGCTGAAAATAGCTTTTCATCTAAGACATCTAGATCAAGACTCAAATAAACAGAATCATTTTCTTCTAATTTAAAATTTTCTTTATTTTTCAAAAAATCATCAAATTCTGAGATTTTGATAAGTTTGATTTTACTTTGTTCAAAATTTTCTTCTTCTTCAGGATAAAGTTTCCTAGCCCCAATCAACTTGATGTTCCTAGAATCAAACCCCTTATCAAGCAGAGCCTGGAGCCATTCCTCATGGCTTACTTCTTTAAGAGGAGGCATCATATCAAAATGCGCATCCAAATCAAATAAGAAAGGATTTTGATAAACTTGTCGGAATGCATTAAATAAAGGAAAACTTATAGAATGATCTCCTCCCAAAAATAAAATTTTCTCATGGTTATATTTATTTTCATTGAAAATCTTCAAAGATTCTATGAAAATAGTCTTTTGGTTGAATTCTAAGTCACCTAAGTTCAGATTAAGTTCAATGAATTTCAATTTTCTACAATCTTTTTCACACTGTATATAGTCTACTATTTGTTTTGGAGTTTTTTCCGAGCCTTGGGTCCTGCCAAAAGCATGTATGCTAGGAACACTGACAATTATCATATATAATTATATAATCGAGTAATTTAAACTTTATCAAAAAAGTAATTACTTGTATTTATATAGCCAAAATTTCAAAGTCAATAAGAGAAAAACAAAATTTAAAAACCCCATTACCTAGGGGATATTGAAAAATGGTAAGCAAAAGAGGACAATTGACTTTATTTATTATACTTGCTATAATTATTATTGCAATTGCAATTGCAGCTTTCTTCATTTTTAGACCACAAGTACAGAATACAGGAGAACAAGTAACCACATTAAAGACCTACTTATCAGATGTTATAAGAACCCAGATTAATGACAACATTATTACAGTCATGCAACAAGGGGGTTATGCTTACGCTCCTGCTGAATCATTTCAAACACCTTATAATGATGTTGCTTACTGGGTTGTTGAAAATAACAGTTTTTATCCTTCTTTAGAAGAGATGGCTTATAATGTAGATTTACTTAATTTTTTAATAGGGCAGAGTAATTTAAGTGCTATTTTTCCAGAATACCAAATATCTCAAGGCACTCTCGAAAGCAACACCACGATTTTAGATGACAGTGTTCAAGTTTCAGTTAAATGGCCAATAACCCTAAAGAAAGGAACAATAACCCAAACCATCGAGAAATTTGATTTTAATTATGAAGTAAGATTAAAAAAATTATACAATGCAGCAACATATACCGCAGATTTAGTTGCAAATGACACTCTTCCATCAGAAATGCCCCAAGACATGAACCTGACAGTTTATGTCTATGATAACGCATCATTATATGAAATCCAAGATAGCAACAATAACTTTAAATTAAATGATCAACCCTATAACTTTGTATTTGCAGTAAAATGAAAAAACTAAAAATTTCCTTATTTGCCTCATTAATCTTAGTAATATTATTGTTAATTGCAGTTGATCTTGTAAATGCTGAAACAACAACTCCGCCAGCACAAACAGAATCAGAATGGTATGTTCAGATAGTTGATGGCACTCTTCTAAATTCAATGGATGAACAAACAGAATCTATTATTGTCCCTAGAGAGATTAGCATAGTCTCAAAAAGTGAAGCTTTAATGGACTCGAGTTTATATCATCTTATTGCACCAAACCAAAAATATCAAGATGTAAGAAATTATATAAACAATAACTTAAAACTACATCCAGAAGAAGGAGTTAAAGTAACAGGAATCGCAGTTTCAAATAAGGTATTCAAAGAATGGCTTGAATTTAATAAACAACAAACTGAAATTTGGGGGCCATATGATCAAATCAAAATAGAAAATGAAAAACTTTACTTAATCTATCAACAAATAGAAGAAAATCTAAAATCAAATCATCTTTACATAAGGCCCGAGTCTTATGTTAATATAATAGAATTGAAAATTATTGTTGGAGGAAAAGATTATTTCTTAAAATTAGATACGATTATTGTTAACGATACAGTCAAGTTTGACGACTTTTTATTAAACGGAACAAATGATGTTTTTACAGTTTCAGAGTTGAACAAAAATTCAAAAGAAAAACAGATTAATGTAACATTAGTTACTGAAAAACCTTCCTTAAATAATGGATTTTTCTTAAAGGACATCACCATGATTAAAGATGGAACATCAACAAAAGTGGATCTGCCTTTCAAACAATTGAAGGCAGGACAATTTGAAATAAAGGACGATATTCTTTATTCAGCTATCTTAAAAGCAGAAAATCTTCCTCCTAGGACTAATGCATATTACTATCTTCCTCAAGGATTTGTAGTTTTCCCAGATGAAAATGGAAAAATTCAAGTGAACTTTTTCAGAAAAGGAACAACACAGCTTCCATCAACCTATGGAAAAGATGAAAACTTTGAAGGATACGATTTTCTGATTAGAGATTCTCGAGGATGGATTTCAGCAACATGTTCTTGCAATTGTAAAACCCTTTTCAAAGACCCTGCTGCAATAAGGACAACTGCAACAGAAATCAAAGAAATTTACCTTGGAGAAAATGCTGATTTTTATTATGCAACTGGAAAGGGAATGATAGACTTGACAGAACCTATAAATCATATAAGATCTTTTGGAGCAAAAAATGCCATGTTCTCTTCTTCAAAATTCTCAACAGCAAGAACCCATATAATTTTCGATGAAAACTGGAACTTAAGATTTGTTGGACGAGGCTCAACATCAAGTTCTAAAGGCGCCACAATAAAAGAAGATGAAATTCCACATTTCTTCTTCAATGGTGTAGAAATATTATTCAGTCAAGGAATTGGTGCAATCAACACCCAATTGACTTTTACATCAAAAGCTCAAGGAAATCTAGGAAATTCTGAATCATATATCACAGGAAAAGCCGCAATTGATGAAAAAGCTCCAAGAAAACTGATAGCAGTACTTCCTGGAGAAGCCCCCTATTCTGCAAAGCTTGTTTTTTTGAATGCTGCAACAAAAGAAATTGATGAAAGAACAATTGAAACACAACCAGATGTAGAAAACCAATATGCCAAAATAAAAGAGACAATTAAACAAGCAAAAGAATTTGAAAAAAATTTAACCTCAATTGAGATAGAGATTCCAACACCAGTAAGCCCAACACCCCCAGAAATGAAAAAGAGTGGAACAAACATAAAACCACAATCTGGAGTAAAAGACACTTGCTCAAAATATTATCCCGCGTTTAAATGTTACAGCTTTCCAACAGATATCCCCATAAGTGAAAAATATGGCAAGATAACAACAAATAATATCAAAGAACAAATTTATACTTTCAAATATCCTTTTGCATCATTAAAAGAACCAAACCCCCAAGGCCAACAAGATTGGCAATGCGTAATCAGTCCAAGTTGTAATAATAATTGGTGTTGTCCTAACGGAAATAATGTAAGATGTTGTAAAAACCCGGGCTATAAAAAACCTTGTTGGGGCGTAATATGCAGTTCATTTGGGGGCACAACATCAAGTTTACAGAGTCCAGGAAAAACGATGATCAGCATCCCTAACAAGGGAGACAGAATATTAATTATAACTTACAGACCAGAAACAGGTCAACCAAATTTTTACGATCTTGATAAAGAATATAAAGAAGTTGCAAGATACGACCCAAAACTCGGAACCTTAGAACTAGTTGCTCAATTCCAAACCTATATTGATGCAAACCCGAAAGCAGAGAAATACTGGAAAGATTTAATGGGTTGGTTCGAATTTAATGGTGGAGAAAAATATCTAAAAAATCTCATGGAAACATACTGCTATGATCCGACAGGAACAAGTATTGTCAGTAGATATTATTATTATGGTAAGACAAAAGAACCGATGTTCTGCACAGATAGTCTTCCCTCTCCAACAACTTCTAAAACAACACCTATTCCAAAGACAATAGAACCTAATTATCCTAAACCAGATGACACCTATGTATATCTCAAATACCCTTTCAAACCATTTACTGAAATACCTCCTCTTCCAAAAGTAGAAGTAAAACCCCAAACAATCACAAAAGAAACTAGTTTATTAAATATAATCCGTTCTTATGAAAAACGTGCACCAAATATTGTATTCTCTAAAGAGACAGACACTCAGGGAAAACAGATAATTAAAGTAAGACTATTTTATGGCCAAGAATTTATAATCCGCACAGACCGGAATTATATTACCACCATACCTGAAGGGTATATGAGCGGTAGCAAGGACAAAGGTTCAATAGCAATCCTGTCTTATAAATTTTACACTGAGGGATTTCCAGTAGGAACATTTGAACTAAAAACAAAGGATTATGCTAAATATGTATTAAGTAAAGAAGATATTGAAATAATAAACAAACGTATGATAATCTACCTAGATAAAAAAGATTTTGATTCATTTATTCAATCCCAAGATACCGAGTTATCTAAAAAAATCTATTTTATAGAATCTCCGTTATAAAATTATTAATTTTAGTATCTTGACTTCGCCAGGTATAAGGGTAAAATATTTTATTCTTAATGTTCGTAGTTTTTCTCCGAAGAAATCTTAAATAAATCAAGAATCCCCTTGCAGAATTGACTCTCGGTTATCTTGCATTGGCGAAGTCAAACAGTCTAACTTGATTTTGCCAGCTATAGGTTTAAGCGTAAATTATCTTGATTTGATTCTTAGCTTTTGTCTTTGGAGAATTCTTTGTGAAATTGAGAATATACGCAAATGGGATTTATTGCAACATAACTCGCAGTGACGAAGTCAAGTTAGTTAGGCACAATCATCCCTTCGCTCAACCCTTTTATCTTAGACATATCTTTGACATCATTTAAAGACACATTACTGATAAGCTCAGGATAATTATAGAAATCATTTGCGTCTTTAGAGATTTCTTCAAGAATTAGTTTAACCGCAACACTGTCGCATTGTTCATCATCTACTTCATATCTTCCTATGCATTGTTCTTTTGCCTCATCAAGTTCTTTGCTTGAAATTTTTTTCATTCCTTTTATCTCCCTAATAATAATTGCTCTGGCTTTTTTCAAATTATTCTTTTCAACACCAGCATAAACTAGACAATGCCCATAGTCTTTTTCTTGTTCAAGCATGCTTCCCACATTATAAGCCAAGCTTCTCTTTTCCCTGACTTCCTGAAATAATCTTGAAGACATGCCTGTTCCCAAAATAGCATTGAAAATTTCACCAGGATATCTCTTAGGATTCTGGGAATTAGGCATATGAAACAACAGACTTAAATGCGCTTGATCAAGGAGTTTTCTTTTTTCTAAGAATTTTCCTGTTTTTGGTTTTAAATCAAGTGAAGGAAGAGCCTGTTTTAGTTTTGAATCAAAAAATACCTTGCACATTCGGGTTATCTCCTTAAAATCCGCATTTCCAACAACAGAAACAACCAAATTGCTGGGATTATAATAATGGCTGTGCCAATTTGCAAAATTTTCTCTTTTAAATTCAAGAATATTTTTCTTATTTCCCAGAATAGGCAGAGCAAATGGCCTTTCATAAGAAATTTCCTTCATTTTATCAAATAAAAAATGTTTTGGGTCATCATGAGTCATATTAATCTCTTGCAAAATGACTCCCCTCTCCCTTTCAAGTTCTTTAGCATCAAGTTTAGGATTAGCAACCATGTCAAAAATTGCTTCAGAAACATCAAAGTGTTTGCTCGGTACTTTGCAGTAGAATAAAGTTACTTGTTCAGAAGTGAATCCATTTAAAATCCCCCCAATTTTCTCTATACTAGAAGAAATTTCCTTCTGGTTCCTTGTTTTAGAGCCTTTAAACAACATGTGTTCAAAAAAATGAGCTAATCCCTTATTTTTTTCATTCTCATAAGCAGCACCAACCTTTGTAGCCACAACAACTGAAACTAAAGGCAAATTCCTCTTCTCAAACAAAATTGTCAGACCAGAACTTAACACCACTTTTGAAAAATTATCCATAAACAAGGATGTAAAAATCAGTTTTTATATCTTTGCTTGGTGAATCTAACTGATTTTTCAATATTTTTAAAACAATTTTAATAATTTTTATTGCTTTGCAATCGTAAAAACATAAAAACAAACATTTAAAAAAGATAAATATTTAAAAGATAATTAAAAAAATTAAGATTTGAGAATTTTTTTAAAAAAACTCAGAAAAAAGAGACAACATGGCAACAACAGCTGGCGGATGTAGAGACTTAAGAAAGTATATGAATGACCCTAAAACCCTGGAGATATTTGGACAACTAATCAGCGGCAGAAAAGGTTATATGCCTGTAATAGAAAGAAGAGTGGAGATAATTTATTGTAAGGGATGTAGAAGAGAAATGGCTGAAGAAGAAAAATTTTGTCCAGAATGTGGAACAAAAGTGGAAAAAGAAGCCCCTGTCCAAGAAAATACAGAAGCTTGACTAATAAAGATATCAAGAACTTGATTAATTCTAAACACATTTAGACAATTTTTGTGATAAAAATTATAATCTGGGCTTTAAAGAGCGATTAGATATATATATCATAAATAGATGAGTGATTATTCTTACAACATTTAACTTATAGGTGGCTTGAAAAGCTAAATCTTCCTTTCATGAGATCTCCCTAAAATTTTTCCAAAAATCTTATAAATCTTCTTTCTATGAATAGTTATGGCAAGCACAAATGCACACCCAGAATATCTTACAGCTGAAAAAAAATTTCATTTAGCTCAAACAGATGAAGAAAAACTTCTAGCTTTAGAAGAAATGATGAGTTATATGCCCCAACATAAAGGCGCAGAAAAACTGCGAGCAGATCTTAGATCAAGATATAAAAAACTAAAGGAAAAAATAGAAACACAAAAAAAGAGGAAAAAATCTTCAGGCAAAGCAGGAATAAAAAAAGAGGGTATCCAAATCTGCTTGGTTGGTTTGACAAATTCAGGAAAATCTTCTTTGTTATCTATCTTGACAAACGCATCCCCCTTGATTTCAGATATCCAATTTACTACCCAACAACCCATTATAGGAATACTTTATCATCAAGGGATTAAATTCCAGATAGTAGATATGCCTGCAGTTAATCATGAGACCTTTGATTCAGGGGTTTCAAATGTGACTGATATTCTCTTGATTATAGTCACAGATATAAAAGATATAGAAAAAATTTTGCCTTATCTTCAAAAATCAACTGGCAAGAGGATTATTGCTTTTAATAAGACCGATCTTCTGAATGAACAAGAAAAACGGAAGATCTCAGCAACATTACAGAGCAAAAAGTATAATTTTTGCCTGATTTCTTGCAAAAATCAAGAGGGATTAGATGACTTGAAGAAAAAATTAGTTGAAAACTCAGGAATAATAAGGATTTTCACAAAACAACCAGGCAAAGAAAAAGATGAAGACCCTGTTATAATGAAACCTGGTTCAAGTGTAGAAGATTTAGCTAAAAAAATATTTCATTCAAGTATAAAAATCAAAGAAACCCGGGTCACTGGCCCTTCAAGCAAGTTTCCAAATCAGACAGTTGGCCTAAAACATATTTTAAAGGATTTAGATGCAGTAGAGTTCCGCGCTGATTAGCTGTTCTATCCATCACAGTACGAACACTTGAATAGATTATTCTATTTAGGTTTTCAGCATCTTCGATTATTGATTTCCTGGAGTGTTCTTTGAACATGCTATCAATTTCTCCCATTATCTTATGAGCCAGTGGTGATGAGAGCCAAAGTTTAATAGCATATGGATTTATAGAAATTTCTTGTTTTTTTCTTGTTCTCTTGCTTACTAAATAAATTCTTTTATCACGAATAGTTCTTTCTAGACTAATAAGACTATTTATCTGTTTTGAATCAAGAAATCTTTCTGTTTTTTCAATAGATTTAACATATCTAGAATAAAGGCCTTCCCATTCTCCTTGCGGTTCTTGTATTGTTGCTTCTAGCTTCTGCAAATAACCAAAAAGAGTGTCATAATATTTGCTCATGTTACAAAAGAGAAATCTTGATTTAAATTCTTTATTATACTGAAATATACAAGTACTATTTGATAATGGCCTTGAGTCTTGGAGCAATTTCCCCAGTATAATGATTCATAAGTCGATAATAATTTGTTGACTCTGGAATTCCGATTACACGCGCATCAACAGAATAGCTGTGTCCTGGTTTTATTAACGGTTCTAAACTCTTTTGAGTTCTTTGAATCTTCTCCATTCTTTCGCATATCTCTGATTTTAAGGAGGAAAATCTCATTGTATCTTCTTTATCCCCACGTTTTATTTTCTGTTCTAATAAACACAGTTCAGCAACATCTCTAACCATAGAGCTAAAATATTTTCGTCTGTCATTGTCATTGTACATTTCAACTTTTCTCTTAAGTGTTCCTGGAACATTTAGTATTTCAATAAATTCGGTTAAACCATCCTTAGTAGAACCTGCATCCATGGGCTTGGTTTCTTTTGCCCAGGCCCTTATTTCTTCTTCCCCAATTAACAAATCAATGGTATTCAATTCATCTGTTCCAAACTCAATAAAGCCATCTTCAGCTTGTCTTAAACATTTTGGGCTTATTGGAAGAACAAAACCCATACTATTTCCTTCATAGAGCAGGTCTTTAACAGGAATTCTGCACTCAGCATCAAAAATATAATTTGTATTCCCCCTAGCCGAATTGAAATTTCCAGGAGAAGTGTCTATATATCTTGTTTGAGAAAAATCAAATTTTTGTTTATCATAAACTAGCTTATCTGAAATCACTCCAGCATAAACATGATAAAAAGTCTCGTCAGAATCCACTCTTTCAATGTCTCTAATCTTAATTGATCTTGCAAGAACTATTGGCTGCAGAATATTTCTTTCAACTTTCTCCCCTAATCCTTGAATCACTTGCTCCAATGTTTTTCCTGGATTTTTAACTTCTTCTGCCATTTTGATAAATACAAAGAAAAAACTTATTTATAAAGAAATCTGTGCTAAAAAGCATATTTCAGTATTATCTTGTGATTGCAAATTGTTTCACTTCTTCATACAATTTCTTTGCTGATTTATTCTTCTCAAAATACTCTCTGACAGGCTTAATCATCTCATTTAGATAAAATGACGTGGTATTCTTCAAATCTAAAGGATGTAATTTGCCTTCACCATAGATTTTTTCCAATTCAGAATAATCTACAACAAGATTTCCCCCAAATTTTTGTGGCCTTTCTATTTTAACTTCTTTATATCTTCTAAAGACTAAAAATTTTAGATAATCAAACAAAGGATTTCCTCCAATTATTTTCTCAGGACAATATGCTTTGCCAATTTTTCTTTTAATATCCTCTTCGCTATCATGCATGTAGATGCAAGTCTCTGGTTTGCTCTTGCTCATCTTGCTTGCAATCAAGGTAGCATCTTCATCTTCTCCCTTTTGTGGACCCTGTAACCCTAAGATCATATGATGGTGAATTGCAACTGGTTTTTTCCACTTAGTTTTTTCAGCGATTTCTCTTCCTAGAATATTTGCTCGTCTTTGATCCATGCCTAATTGGCATATATCCACGTTAAGTTCAAAGATATCTGCAACTTGCATGCTAGGATAAAATAATTGTGCTGTAGATTGTAATTCTCCTTGTTTTCTTCCCATAATTGTTGTTGCTCTCAAGCTTCGATTCAATGTTGTTTCTTTAGCAACTCTTAAAACACGATCCCAATAATCTAATTTGTTCATTAATTTAGAAGCCCAAATAACCTCGACTTTTTCAGTATCAATCCCACAAGCTTTCCAGACTTCAATAAAATACTTGCCTGCTCTTTGGATTCTTTCTAGATCCCCACCTAATTTATTGTTTATGAAAGCAAAGTAATCGGCAAGATATAGTTTGAATTTAACTCCGGCTTGAAGCATCATCTTTATGTTCTCTGCTCTCAGCATCCCAAAAGGTATATGTGCAACACCACTAGGTTCGAAGCCATCATAGGCAGTGGGATGGTCATTTGTTTCAAGGAGTTTTCTCAATTCTTCTTCTGTTATGATCTCCCCGCCATCTCCAACACTTTTGATTAATTCAAGTCTTTTTTCAAAATCCATAAAACCAACAATCAAACATGTTTTTTATACTTTTCTAATCACCTGATTTTTTCTCGAATATTTTTATCTCTCTAATTAAAGGGCATTACTCCCGCACCGAGACTTGAGTATTCTCCTGCTGTAATCATTCACCAATATAACCACCCTTCTGCAAGTTCCACAATTCTTTGTAAATTCCTTCTTTTCTTATCAATTCAAAATGTTTTCCTGTCTGGGCTATTTTTCCTCTTTCAAGGACAATTATCTCATCTGCATTCATGATAGTCGAAAGCCTATGGGCAATGATAATTGTTGTTCTTCCTTCCATCAATCTCTGGAGATCTTTCTGGATTTCGTGTTCTGTCTTGCTGTCTAAACTCGAAGTTGCTTCATCTAAAACAAGAATTTTTTTATCAGCTAAAATTGCCCTAGCTATGGAAACCCGCTGTTTTTCTCCCCCAGATAATTTAACTCCTCTTTCACCGACGATAGTATTCTCTCTCAAAGGAAAATCTCTAAATACATTGTCTAGCTGAGCAAATTTCATTGCTTCAAGAACTTCTTCTTTTGATGCGTCGGGTTTTGAAAAAGCCACATTGTTATAGACCGTGTCATCAAACAAAACGCATTCTTGAGGAACAATGGACATTTCTTCTCTCAATGACTCTTGCTTAAAATCCCTAATATCTTGTCCATCAATCAGAATCTGACCAGAGTTTACATCATAGAATCGGTATAACAACTTGACTAAACTGGTTTTCCCGCATCCAGAATGTCCAACAAGGGCAATTTTTCTTTTTTTAGGAATTTTCAAGCTTAAATTTTTGAACATAACCCTTTGTTCATATTTGAATGTAACATTCCTGAATTCTATTTCTCCCATTTTAATTTCAAGTTTTTTAGCATTTTCTTTGTCCTTGACCTCTTGTTCAATTTTTGCATATCTAAACAAAGATTCAAAATCAATCATAGAGATATAATAATTTCTTAAACCCCATACAAATCCATAGACTTGACCGACTAGTGAACCAAATATTGTGTAAATAAAAACTAAAGTTCCAGGAGTAATTTTTCCCTGTAATAGGCCCATCAAGGGGAAGTAAATCAACAAAATAGCCCCTATCCCCAGTATTAGTTCTTGGCCAGATTCGAGCCACCTGGATTGATTCCAGAATTTTACCACAGATTTTTTTGTTTGTCTGGTTAAATCATCATATCTTGAGTTTATACTCTTTTCTTTTCCATAATATTTTATTGAGTCTATATTGGTTATAAAATCCGCCAGATTAGCTTTTTCAAAATCTTCATTTTCATTATAAATTGCCTGTGGTTTTTTTCCTAAAACCTGAAAAATGTAGCTATAAACGATAAAAACGACCATAGTTAAAAATAAAACCAATGCAGAAGCCCAATCAAATGAAAATATTGAAACAGTTGCTACAATTGTCGTGAATATTAACGGGGCAATGTTAAAAACAACAGTATCATTTAGTCTTTCCATTGCTCCAGAACCTCTTAAGATTCTGGTTATCATTGAGCCAGTTTTATGACTAGTGTGAAAATTGTGTGATAGACTAATAATGTGGTTAAAGAATTTTAATTTCAAATCCCTCATAGTATTAGAATCTAAAACATTTGTTAGGTGAATCCTAATCCATTTTGAAATAACCCTGAATAAGATTAAACCTGAAAAAACCAGGGCAACTGTTACAACAACACTTAAAAAAACCTCTTTTGTTATGCTTTTATTGATAAATTCTGTTCCCCTATCCACTAAAATTTTTAAAAGATACTTATCAACAATATAACTTGCTTCAAAAATAAGCATAATCACTAATAAAATGACACATAAAACCCAATATTTTTTCAAAAATCCCAGATACATCTTTAGGTTATAGGAGAAATCAATATCCCATTTTTCCTTAGTCTTTTGCTTTTTTGTTATTTTTTCGTCCATTTTGATTTTAATTTTTTTAGAGTTCTAACTAACTCTAATTTTTTAAAAAAGAAAGGTGAACTTAAAAATGTTTGGATACGCCTGCCGAAGTCGTAGCTTTTTGTTCAATGTTCTCTTAATGACTCAGCTCAACAAAGAGCAACATTTAAAAAAACAAAAAACATCCATATTAAATAAAAGAGGGCATATGGCAGAAATTAATTATCTATTGATTATAGCTCAATTTCTTATTATTGCTGGCTTGTCATCTATAATTGGCTGGGAAAGAGAAAAAAGCAAGAGTTTAGTTAAAGGAACAGCAGGTTTAAGGACACATATGATAGTAGGAATAGCAGCCACTTTATTGACAATCATAAGCATATATGGTTTTTCCCAATATGAAAATGCAGACCCTGGGAGGATTGTAAGTTATATAGTAATGGGGATCGGTTTTCTTGGCGCAGGAACAATTATGGCACATAAGGGCGAGGTTATTGGATTAACAACCGCCGCTTCTATTTGGCTTGTTTCAGCAATCGGAATAGCTGTTGGTCTGGGATTGTATATCGTCGCTATAATCACAACGGTTTTTGCTTGGATAATACTCGAATTATGGCGTGTTGAAAAAGACATTGAAGAAGGAAATCAAAAAGGAATTTCAAAATTATTACCCAAAAAATAGACCAAAAAAAGCTGATAAAGCTGTCTTTAATATTTTCTGTTCTAGGAACTTTTATTATTTATATTCTAGCCATAAACTTAGAACCAAAACAAATCGAGATTTTAGACATAACCCAAAGATCACTAGATCAATTTGTAAAAATCCAGGGTTATGCTATAAAACCAGGAGTAATAGAGAATAAATCTGAAGGATACGCTTTTACTATCTTCAAGATTCAAGATAATTCTGGAGAGATAGAAGTTATTTTTCGTGAACATATTGAGTTAAGAAATTTCCAACAAGTTGAAGTTATTGGCAAAGTCTCCACCTATGAAAATCAACTTCAAATTGAGGCTTATAAAATCAAAATTTTAAAATGATTTTAGAAATTTTTTTAGCAGTTATTTTTGGGATAATTGCTGGCACAATTACTGGCTTACTCCCAGGAATTCATATAAATCTTATTGCTACACTTATTTTTGTCAATTCATCTTTGTTTTTAGGGTCAACTAGCCCTATTGTCCTTGCTTCATTTATTATTGCTATGTCCATAGCGCATACCTTCATTGATTTTATTCCAAGTATTTTTCTTGGAGCTCCAGAAGAAGACACTGCCCTTAGTGTTCTTCCTGGTCATAGGATGTTACTGAAAGGAAAGGGTTTTGAAGCAGTAAAACTGACAACAATTGGTTGTTTTTTTGGCTTGCTTGTTTCACTGATTCTTGCACTTTTTTTCATAAAAACAGCACCAATCTTTTACCCATATCTAGAAAAAGCAATGGTCTTCATCTTAATCGCACTTTCTCTGCTTTTAATAATAACTGAAAAAAGAAAATTCACCGCACTTTTAATTTTCATAATCTCTGGTTTTCTTGGATACGCCACGTTGAATTTCACCCTATTGAATCAATCTTTGTATCCTTTATTTACGGGATTATTCGGAACTTCATTATTGTTTTTGAGTTTTTCTCAAAATGTAAAGATTCCTAAACAAAAGATTGAAAAAACAAAAACAAACAAAAAAGAGATTTCTATTGCTTTAATATTAAGTGTTTTCTCATCAAGTTTAGTTTCTTTTTTTCCAGGCCTAGGTTCAGCACAAGCAGCAACAATCGCTTCATTATTCAAGAAGATTACCGAAAAAACTTTTCTTATTTTGCTTGGAGCAATAAACATAATTGTGCTTATTCTAAGTTTTGTCGCCTTATACGCTATCAAAAAACCAAGAACAGGAGTAGCAGTTTTCGTAGGAAAGTTTCTTCCGAACATTTCTTTAGATAATTTATGGTTTTTATTGATAATTGCATTGATTGTTGGTTTTATCGCAACTTTTTTGACTATTTTTCTCGCAAAAAAATTCACCCTAATCATCTCAAAAGTAAAATACAAGTGGCTTTGTCTCTTTATCTCATTATTCTTGATACTCCTTACTCCGATTATTTCTGGTTGGTTTGGTTTGCTTATTCTTGCGGTTTCAACAGCTTTAGGAATTTTTTGCTCTCTGATGAATGTCAAGAAAATCTTTTTAATGGGTTCTCTATTGATTCCAGTGATAATCTTCTATTTGTTGTAATTACAAAATAGTCAAAAGAAAAAAGTTTAAAAACATCTAATAATCTTTAAAAACATGAGACTCAAGATAAATTCACCTATAAAGAAAGAAGATTCCCCTTATTTTCAAGGCACACATTCCTTGAAAGTTTCTGTTGGAAAAGAAGAACTTAATTTTAATTACACTTTAGAACTTGAAGAATGGGACTATTCTTATCGCGGTTTTGCAATTTTTGAGGAAGACTCTTCTAAAGAGTATGAAAGAATTAGTCATAATTTGAAGAAAAGAAAGAATATCCATGGGATTGCTGCTATTGGAACCTCGGTTCTTGCAGTATCAAGCGTTTTTGCAGCTTATTTAAAACTATTTGGTGAAAGATCCCATGATATCGTTCCATTATTTGGCGCGGTTATGGTCTTAGGCCTTTCTATTGAATCCATAAAATACATACTAGCAAGGGTAGATGAAAATGCTTTTCATAATTCAATTTCATTTGGCCTAGAAAACTATGTATTAACAAAACCCAGTTTAATCCAACTCCAAGATTCTGTAGAATTAGTCAAGCAAGCAGATTTAGAAGGAGCTAGCTCTTCTATTAAAAACTCTGTACAAAGACTAGAAGAAACTGTTCGTCATGCAGAGAACAGATAAATCAAGACCCGAAGATTGTTTATTATAAATTCGCCGCTGCCCTGTCCTCTTTTCTCATTTTCTCAAAAGCAAAATACTCTTCAGTTGAAGTAGGATACACTCCAGTCATGCATGCAGTGCACGCTCTGCCTTCTAAATTTGTTGCTCTCAATAATCGGTCTAAAGAGAGATATACCAAATGATCCAGATTAGTTTTCTGTCGAACTTCTTCATCTGTCTGGTTATATGAAATTAATTTTTCTCTTTCCGCAGTATCTATCCCATATATACAGGGATGTTTGTATGGTCTAAAAGTTACTGCCATGCCCACCCATGCAGCCCCACGTTCCCTAAGTTCTTTAACAATAAAAGTAGAAGTATCTCCTCTAACAGTAGAATCGTCAACCAATAAAATTCTTTTTCCCTGGATATACTCTTTAACACCAATATATTTTTTATTAAGCGCTTGTTTTCTTTCCTCTGGAGTAGGCTGCAAAAAAACTCTTATCTCGGTAATATCTTTTCCAGCTTGTTTTTCGCCATTTCCTGGATTTTTGACTATTCCCCCAACTGGTTTATTCCAAGCATCCCCCATTGCCATCCCCGCAATTATGGGGGTGTTAGGAATAGGCATAATAACATCAACCTTATCTTTTAGAGAAGAAAATTCTCTTGCCAGCGCTTTTCCAAGATTATATCTAGAAACAAAAACCTGTTGCCCTTTGAAAGAAGAATCAGGTTTAGCAAAATAAACTGGTTCAAATGGACAAAAAGATTCAGCCTCTTCTCTTATTACTTGATTAAAAACATTTAGATCATTATCAATAAAAATTAATTCCCCCCTGGATACTTCTCTTTCAAAATTATAATCTCTCATAAAATTTGGGTCAAAAATCCTATTTTCAGAAGCAAAAGCATATCCCTTTTTATCAACGGGCCCTGTTTTTGCCATAGACAAAGGTCTTATTCCATGCGGGTCTCTTACTGCTACAAGTCCTTTATTCTCAATAATTGCAACAATGGAATAAGCACCAATTAATTTATTCATCATTGCTTCAAAACAAGGAACAAGACTGTCTTTAAAGAAATCTGCACTTTTTTCATCAGAAGATAATTTATCTTTCAAATTTTTAGCAACGATATTTAGTGGATAAACCACATCACATCCCAATGTGCTAGGATCTAGACCAAACTCTTCTCTTAAAGATAAAACATTTAAGATATTTCCATTATGGGCCATTATAATACTGGGATTTTTTGTAAAATGGGGCTGAGCATCTTCAGGAAGATTTTTCCCAATAGTCACATAACGATTATGCCCAAGGGTAGCATGCCCGGTTAATTCTCCTAAACAGTTTCCGCAGATGGCGTCTATTTTTCCAAGCCCTTTTTTTTCGTGAATTTGACCATCAAAACTAATCATTCCCGAAGCATTTGGCCCTCTGTGAAACAAACCCAAAAGCCCGTTATAGGCTTCTCTAGAGACATCATAATTTCCGATTATTCCCACAATGCCACACATTTTTACCTTTTTTTAAAATTTTATCCTGAAAAGATAAGTAGAAAAGTTTGCCTTTTAAGATTTATGGTGATTAAAGATATCAATCCCTTATCTCCAAATCTTGTTATCAAAAAGATATTTTACAACACTTTCCTGTGTTACAGGAATCATCTTGTATTTTCCTTTTTTATAATCTTCAAGATTGCACCAAATTCCTTTTAATCCTTTCTCAATCTTGATTTTTCCTTTGATTTTAACAAGATAGACTTTGTTTCTAGAAATGTCTTTAAACAGAGGGGAATGAGCCAAAAATTCAATAAGAAACTTTTGAGAAACTAACTCCACATTAAGTTCTTCTTTCAATTCTCTTCTTAAACAATCTAAATCCCTTTCTCCTTTTTCAACTCCTCCGCCAGGAGTCCACAAAAAGTTATGGGACCCAAATTCATGGGTCAACATCAATAATTTCCTGTCTTTTATTACAATTCCAGAAATTCTGTCTCTAATTAGCATAATTATTAAAACAATGAGAACTTAAAAATTTAACTTAAAAGCAGATAACTTGACTTTACCAATGCGAGTTATGTTGCAGGAGATTATGCCCCTAGTCTCCTAAACTTTTTTTAAGAATTCTTCGAAAACAAAAATTAAGAATAAAATCAAGATATTTTATATTCACACTTATCTCTGGCAAAGTCAAGTCTATAAGTTAAATAATTTTTATCTTTGTTTTAATCACATTCCTTCAAGAGATTGCGAAAAAGAACATTCTAAAAAAGCCATTGTGCATACGGACTAAAAAGCATGATTTAGACCCAGTTTTTCAAATCTTTCTGCTTCTCAGTATCTCTTCCGAAAATAGTCTCTATTGCCGCCTTTGTAATTTCCAAGCTTTGTGTGATATAAGCAGGAACATCATAGTTTTTAGTTAAATCAGTTGCAATCTTTAGATACTTTATAATAGAACCTTCAGCAATAGTGAATATAATTCTCCCATTACATAATGTTCTATCATTTAATACCGCAATACACTTACCAGCTAAGGGCGGTCTTCTGTAGATTTCATTGCAATTAACACACCTAAAAGATTGTTGGGTGAATTTATTGAAATTACCTTTGATGTCTCGAATAAAATGTCTTTCTATCAACAACCTAGCAACATCTCCAGAATCAACTGCCCTTAATTTACAGACTAGCTCCATTTGTTTTTGGACTTTTTCATCCATTGTAGGGATTGCTTTATAAGAAGAATTAGTGACCCCAAGATTGATATCAGAAGAATCGTGTGTAAAACCAATATTTGTCATCGGATCTTTGCCTTCTTTCAGTCTTTTTTTAACATTATCAAAAACAACTTTTGAAGAATGTTCCTTTTTTTCAGCTAATTCATATAACTCCAAGGGATAACAATCTCCCAATCCTAAATCAAGAATCTGGTCGTCAACTTCTCTTGCTCTGACTCTTGCATTCAAAACTAAAGGAGCATCTTGGGTTCCTCCCCTATGCGCTGGAAGAAACTCCCTTGAGAAATTAATCAGAACATCTAATAATAACATAACAGCAACTTCATCCCCATCACAATCTCTTCTGACTGCAGCGTGGATATAAGGACTTGCTAATATCCCTTGAACCTTAGAAAAACCGATTATTCTGGTTATTACCCCCGCACAATTATGGGGGGCCATACAAACAGTCAAATGTCCAATCAGATCTTCTTTTTTCTTTAAGTGATAAAAAGGTTCAAGCCCATAGAGTTTTTCAAGCAAAGCATCCATAAATTTTGAAACATTAAAGAAAGTATCATCTGCTTTAGCATCACCAGAATCAGGACAAGCAGGCAATATAATATCTTGTGGCTTTAATTCTATTATTTGATCCTCGTCTTCAAGATTTTTCCCATGAATATCTTTTTCATATCCTAGTTCTTTTAATTTTTCAATACTAGCCATAATCTCTTTTGGCTTGAAGTGTGTAATCGGAAGTTCAGTCACATCATATCTTATTGTTCCGTCCTTATTCACATGAATATTATAATTAGCTCTTAAAATTCCTTTAGCTAGATTTTCAGTAAAATGCTTTGAAGAACTTGTTCCTTTAACTCCTTTGACTATTTTGATAGTAAGGGGCATATTTAATTTTTTAATCGCATTTCTGTAATAATCTGAAACATTAATCCTTTTATTCATGTAAGATCTGAGTTTTCCATGGATATTGCAGCTTTCTGAAAATGTTTTTTTATCGCAATTAGGGCAATAGAACATCTGTTTTGTTTCTTTGCCACAATCTTCACAAACGTGATAAACTGTTTCTTTATTACAATTCTCACAAAAATAAATAGGAAAATCTGCTTTAACACTCCCTTTTTCCATTGCAGCTTGAAAACTTCTTAATTTACCGCCTTCTTCCCCAACAGGAAAAAGAACATGCGGCGAACCTTTTAATTCTCTTGGTTTTGCTTTTTCAGGTCTGCCCATTCTAGCCCCTATGAACGTGCCTGCTTTGTCCTTGATTTTGACTTTAGAGATAGTATTAACAAAATCAAGAACAGGAACTGGTTTATCCTCTACAAGGCAAATACTGATTAGTTTATTAAACTCACTAGAATAATTATCTAAGGTTTCTTTAAGTTCTATTTTTTTGTTTTCTAAACCTAAGTTAATCAGCAAAGCGCTTGAATTTTCTTTGTTTAAGACAACATTTTCTATAGCGACTTCATGCTCCACTCCTAATAATTCTAAAGCCCTTTTTCCTAACTGGAATTTATCTCTGCAATCTCTATGATAATCTAAAATAAGTTTGTCCTCGGTAAAAGTAGAGGTCTTCAACCATTCTAGCAAACCTAAAAATTCATTTTGATTGATTTGAGTCCAGAAAAAGATAAATCTCGGATGTAAAGGAATTTTATATTTCTCAGAGATTTCTTTAGCTTGGTCTACATTGATGTTATTAAAATCAATTTCTAATTTTTCTTCTCCTAAAGCTTTTTTTAGTTCAAGTTGCCACCACTCTTCAACATATCCTGGTTTTAATAGCTCGTAGTTTCTGTTAACGACATCCCCCAAGGGAAAAAGGATATCCCCAAAATAAATAATTTCTTCAACATCTTTATACAAATTCTTAGCTTCTTCAAAATCATCAATTTTCTTAACAGAACCATTTTTTAATTTGACTATTGGCCCATCTATATCATCGCAACTTGTTACGACACATCCCTTGGTAGGTTTTTCTAATTTAAGCTGCGTTCCAGTAGATAAAAAACAATTTGAAATCCCCATTGTTGCAGGATGTATTGAAGTAGCTGAGAATCCGGAAACTCTTGATCTTCCGTATCTAAAACGAAAACCCCCTGATCTTGAAGGATGGCTGAAAACAGGCCTTCCAGCAACTAAATCTTTGATATAAGTCGCACTAGTGTCTGTTGTTCCAGAAGTTCTTTTTGCATGAATCTTGAGATATTCTTCTAAAAAATTCCAGCCAGTTGATTGAAATCCTTTAGCTTGAATTCCCTTTAACAACCTTAGTCCCTTTTGTGCTTTTTGCGCTAATCCTTCAGAAAAAATCAGACACATTCCCCCTCGAATAAAATTACTTTCAACTCTGTCCAAATCTTTATAATTAGAGACTTCTCTTTTTTCAGTTGGTTCCCCAGCAATTTGAATAGGAATATGCCTAGCTAAAAATTCAATTTCTTCTTCTGTAGGAAGATATTGCAAATTATTAACCCTTTCATGATAATCATAATTCTCTGTGACATATCTTCTCACTTCTTCTTCTGTGGGGTCATATTTTTCAAAACCAAATAATTCTCTTAGATAATCAATTAACATCAAAAAAACACAGCTTGCAGTAGTTCCTGCACTTCTTATTGGCCCAGAAAAATAAGCTTTAAAATAATCCTTGCCTTCTCTGGTTTTTCCTAATTTTAACTCTGTATAGCCTTCAATCGGACTAGAGACAACCCCCAATGTGATGTAAGCAAAACCCACCCTGAGACCAGCGTCAATTGATTGTAATAAAGATTCAAACTTACAGAATTTTTCCTTGGCAATTTCTTCAGCAATTTTAAAAGAAACAGCAGTATCTAATGGGCCATATTGTTTCTCCAATTCTAAAATACGATTTATAATCTTTTTATCATTAAGTTGAGGATAAACTGTAGAAATTAGCCCTATGGCTTTTTCAGCCAAGTTAGTAGCAAGCAAAATTTCAACTTTATTTAAAGGATCAAACCCTTTTTTTCGAGCTTCTCCCGCAACAGAATACGCTTTCTTCACTTTTTTCTCAATGTCATTGAAGTAAGTATCTAACTCATTAGTTTTTGTTTCATTTTCTTGTTCCATTTTTAATTCTCCAAAATTTCTAATAAAGGGTGTTGCATCCAATCATAAAGCACAACATCAGAGGCCTTAGCAACTTCGCCCTCAGGACCATCAACTGGCTGGAAAGCAATTCCCACTCCTGCAATTTCTAAAGCTTTTTTATCATAATGATGATCCCCCTGGTAAATTGTTTTTTTTAAGTTTCTTGAAAATCTTTCACAAAACTCTGTCAAAGATTTTCCTTTTCCATAAAGTCCATTTGACTTAAAATTACCAGTGAGATTTCCTTTATCATCCACTTCGGACATACATGCTTCCCAAAAGTTTATTTTTAGTTCTTCAGCAACATATTTGACAAAAAAAGATGGTGCACTTGAGATAATCGCTGAAAAAAACTTTCTATCAAAACTCTTGATTCTATCAAAAAAAGCTTTGACTCCCTGAAAATAAGGTGGTGGAAGAAGAAATCCCAAAAGTTCTTTTTCAGATTTTCCTTTATAGAAAACATTTAATTGGGTATCTATTTCTTTGACTCTTCCCTCTTGACCCTTTTGATCATTTAACTCAAAATACTCTTTTATCAGCGCAATAAATCTTTTGTCTTCACGAAAACCACAGAAATGCTCTAAAATGCCCCAAGTATTCGCTCGAGTTATATTTGGATATCTTTCTTTAAATGTAGTTAAAGTATCATCTAAATCAAAGACCAGAGTGTCTGCTTCTTGAAGTTTTTCTAAAACTTCTATTTTTGGTGTTCTATAAATTATCTTAGTTTCCACGTTCATAATCTCCTATTAGTTTAGCAGCCCCCCTAAAATCTTTTAGGGCATATTTAGCCGCTTTTTTTACTTCCTCAGTTTTTGCATTTATTGCAATTCCTAAGCCCGCCTCTTTTAAACAAGGAATGCAATTAAAATGGTCTCCCAAATAAACCACTTCTTTTGGTCTAATATGATATTTTTTTCTTAATTTCTTGAACCAATCTAGTTTATTCTGTAAATCAACAACATCTTCCCCTTCTCCTGTTAGTATTCCATTTTTATGATAAATTTTAGTACAAATAGAAAAATCCATCTCTAATTCTTTAGCAGCTTTTTCAATAATAAAATCAACGCCAGCGCTTAAAATCCCTATTATTTTGCCTTGTTTTTTCATTTCTTTAAAAAATTCTCTAGCCCCTTTTGTATAATTCATTTCAATTCTTTGAAGAAGGTTTTCTACATTTTCGCCTTTCATTAAATAAAGATCTTGGGCAAACCATTGTGCCTCTAATCTAAGTTTATCTGTGATAGATCCAGCTTTATGTATCTTGCCAAGATAAAAATCCCTAACCGCAAACCACTCTTCTCTTTTTTGTTTTTTTAAAAGATTCCCAACACTATCCCAACTGCTTTGGTACTGTCCGTGCAACTGAGCAATTGTTCCGTCAAAATCAGAGATTATTAATTTAATCATTTTAGCTAAAATCAATTATGCTTGCCTTTGCAGTCTGTAGATTTAATAAAGGGATTTTGCAGGAATCTGGTTCGTGTCCGAATTTTTCTTGATAAGCTGTTTTTGCCTGCCAACATGAACATGAGATTGTCAGAATGCCATTATACCTTGAAACTGCGCTCTTATGGATATGTCCTGAAACCATGATATCTGGAATTTTCTTAATCACAAGAAAATCTCTTTCAAAGGGATAATAAGTTGTTGAAGTATGTGAAGGTGCGAGATGTCTTTTTTTTAATAAAAAATGCATAATCAAATCGGGTTGATGTTTTGAATTGTTTATTCTTAAAGAATTTACTTTATCCATGTAATAATCATAAGAATCTCCATGATAAATCAGCACATCTAACCCAGGAAAATTAACAGAATGGGCAATTTTAACAAAAGAAGGATTAGGCACTAAAATTAAATTTTCAATATCATAAAGATCTGGGGCCATTTCTTTAGGCAATCTTGGTTGCGGTTCGATTTGAACAACAGCATCATGTTTTCCGCCAGGACATAAAATGATAGTCACGTTCTTTCTTATCTTTTTTAAAAATCCAGCCAACTTTGCGTATTGCTCCCTTATATCTTTGATTAATAGTTCAGATTCCTGTCGAGGATAAACGCCTACACCATCAACAGTGTCTCCGACAACAAAAAGATATTTGACTTTCATGGCAACTTCTTTTTGTTTTTCAGAACCAAGATTTCCATTGATCCATTCAATGAATTTTAAGAAATTTTCCTCATAGAATTTTTTTGACCCAACATGAAGATCTGCTACAAATGCAGCATAAATCTCTTCAGGACATTTTTTTATTTCTTGGGCAATATCTAAGGTCAAGATTTCATTTGCAAAAATAATCTCTTTTGAACCAATGCCTTTAATTGCGATTACTTCATCTAAAACAACATCATCTGCTTTTTCAAAAAGTTCTTTTTTATCCTGCCTTATCAAAACAGTAACCCTGCCAGTCAAATCTTCTAATTCTAATAAGATATTCTTATTTTTTGTGACTCTCTTGTCATACACCAAGCCAATAATTGACACATTTCTTTTTTGATCCGCTAATTTGCCTATACTGCAAAGGTTTTCTAGGGGCCTGTCTTGAAAAAAACCTTTTAAAGTGAGATATCTGTCCCGAAAATAATGAACAAAATCTTCAACAACAATCTTTTTATTTAAAATCTCTACTTCATCAATAATTTCAACGTCCTTAGAAACAGAAATAATCTTTTCCTCTTTTCTTTCATCTGGAATCTTAAAAGAGTCTAAGAATTTTTTTATTTCTGGTTCTGAAGAAAAAACCATCAATTTATTCAAGTTATCTAAAAAAAAGTCTTTGGAGATTATTTTTCCGGGTCGAAGATTGACTAAAGCGCTGCTTAGGTCTATCAACCCTATTTCAGATAATCCAGAATCCTTGAATATCTGAATCAGAGATGATTCCATTAAATACCCTTTACTTAAACAATCTTGTACAAACTGCATTTTATTCTATTAAAAGTTCAGCCCCTTAAACCAAACTCTTTTATGATAAACTTAAAGAGTTGACTAAAATCCCAGTCACTTTTTCCATCAACTGGTCTGATAAGTCTACCCTGATTTCTCGCGTTCTGCCATATCTTCCTTTACTTATTACCCTGCCATTTATCAAGCCGAGCATATCAAACTCAGCAATAATGTCTGAAACCCTTCTTTGTGTTAAAATCTCCACATTTGTTTTTAGACAATGATCTCTGTAAAGGTTGTAAACATCTCCTGTAAATATCTCCCTTTCTCCTTCTCCCGAATATTTTTTGTATAACTGTAATATTGCTAACAGGACTAATTGAAATTGTTTTGGTTGGTTTTCAACAGCAATCAAGATTTTATCTGCCTCCATTTTTTCTTTTGCTTTATCAATATGTTCCAAAGCAATCTTTTTTCTACCTTCTCTTTCAACTAACTCTCCTGCAATCCTTAATAGATCTAAAGCTCGGCGAGCGTCGCCATGTTCTCTGGCAGCATAAGCAGCGCATTTTTCAATAACTCCTTCAGAAACAACATTATCCTTGAAAGCTTCTAAAGATCTTTGTTTTAAGATATCCTGCAGCTGCAGAGCGTTATAAGTTGAAAAGAAAATCTCTTCTTCACTTAATGAACTTTTGACCCTTGGGTCTAAAGAATCCAAAAACTTCAAATCATTTGAAATACCTATTACAGATATCTGTGCCTGAGCCAATTCGGTATTGAGCCTTGTAAAATTATATAAGAACTCATCTCCAATTCTTTTTACTGCTTGATCTATCTCATCAAGAACAATTATGACTGATTGCTTCCTAGAATCAATCAATTCGGTAAATCTTTTGTATAATTGATCTGTAGGCAGACCTGTTGAAGGAACCTTGCCCCCCAATTTCTTAATTAGCTCTACTAAGATTCTATATTCTGTATCTGCAACCTTTCTCAATTTGCAGTTAACAAAAGGTATCAACAAAGGAATTCCTTCTTTTTCTGCTTTTTTTAATAATTGTAACCTTAAATATTGTATAACTAGTGTTTTTCCTGTCCCGGTCAGGCCATAGATAAATAAATTAGAAGGCCGTTCTATTCTTAAACAAGGCGCAAGTATCGGGGCAATCTGATTGATTTGTTTTTCTCTATGAAGAATAGACTCGGGGGTATAATTTGACTGTAAAACCAATTTATTTTTAAAAAGAGTATGTTTAATAAAACTATTAAAAATATCCATAACATTATTTTCAACTCTTTTTTCTCCCTCTTTTATTTTATTCATAACTAGGTATTCTTTTTTTCTTTATAAACATTATTATCCTAAAAAACCATATTCCTAAGGAAACTACCTGCCCACCCCCATTGCATATGGAAAACTAAAAAACAAACACCAAACACTCTTCTCCTATTTTCATTTTTCTCCTCGAAAAAACACTTTTTTTCTTATTTTTATTATATAATATAATATAATATATATAATATAATATATATAATATATAATATATATATTTATAAAGGCAAATTCAAATAAAATAGCCTTATTTTCTTTTTAAATCTTTTCCATTTTTCCATAAGAAACGCACCCCCTCACCTCTTTTTGGGCTTTTTCCTTTAATTTTTCTCATTCAAAACCCCTCTTTTTCATCCAACTGTTTTCTTTTTATCCTTCCTTTTAGATCTTTTTTCTCTCCTTTTTCTGAATATATTTCCTTTTTTTTCTTCAAAAAACCTGAAAAAGATAGTGGAATTCTACAAGAGAAAACTTTATAAATCAAAAACATCTTTGAAAATTACATTAATTAAAATACTTTTTAATAAAAAAATGGTACTTGAAAAACGACCTGCGAAGGAAATCTTAGGCAAACTTGTTGTAACCAAAGAAGGAAAAAAACTAGGGGCAGTAAAAGACGTTTCTTTTGAAGCAAGAACCGGCGAATTAATACACTTAGTTGTTGGAACACCAACTGCTTATGCGGCTGCTTTGAATGTGGAATCAAAAGACGGCGGTTTACTTGTCCCTTATTCTGCTATTTTAGCAATAGGAGACTTCGTAGTTATCAATGAAGAAGACATGCGATGAACTTAAAAGAAGGGAAATTCTTTTATTTTTGAAAAATGATAGTCGGTCTAAGATTTAATAAAATATTAGTGGAGAAGGATAGTTCTAAAGAGAAATCTAAAATCAGTAAAATTCAGACTAAAACTGACATTCTTAATATCGAAGAAGAAAAGATGGATATGAAAGACAAGAAAGCGCTCAAATTTAGTTTTGTCTTTAATACTATCTATGACCCAGAAATAGCTAAGTTATCTCTCGAAGGTTCACTCCTTTTTTTAGAAGACGCCAAACAAATTGATAAAATTCTTGATGCGTGGAAATCGAAAAAGATTCCTGCAGAAGTTAGAATAAATATCTTAAATGCTATTCTTCATAAATGCAATTTAAAAGCCTTGGCTTTAGAACCAGACTTGGATCTTCCTCCTCATTTTGTTCTTCCTAAATTTGAGCTTAAAAAAGAGGGCAATCCTAACGAAGCGAAGACAGATTACGCTGGATAATTAAAAAGTTCAAATTTTATGGGGTATGTTGTGGCGCAGAAGATTCAAACTTTTCAGTCAGCCAAGATGCAAAATCTATAAAATTAGAATAATCTTCTAATATTCCTTTAGAACTATCAAAAACTGTTTTTGTTAAACTCTTCTCAATATATTCTTCTTCTTTTCTAACTGAAAGATAACTTCTAACGAAGTAATCAAATCTTGGAAAATAATCTCTTGTAAGATTAATTAACCAACTACAATAAGCTGTTCTAGGGTCTACTTCCCTTTTTAGAAAATCTTTTCTTTTATAATCCTCGAAAGGTATGCTGATTTTGGACAATGCGCTAACTGCTTTCTGTGCGACTTGGCATCTTTCAGGTGTTTGCAAATCTTTTTCAAGTTCTTTAACACCTAGCCATTTAGTATGGTACAAAAAATCAGAATCGAAACCCAATTGTCTTAATACTGATAATAATTGATGCCTAGATAAATTCAAATTTCCGCTAGTCAAATCTTTTTCATCTACCATCTCCGATTTAGCTAAAAAATAAACTCTTCTAGCTATCCCCTCTGCAGATAAATCTTCTGGAAAATCAGTTATACTGGCAAACAAATTCTTTTTATCTCTTGGCTTGCCTCGATTATAAGGGTCATACACTGATAGCAGGCGTTCTAAAAAAGACATTTTGTCTTCGTCACATCTTCTCCCATTGTGAGAGGTGCCACCATTGTCTACCATATTTGTAACAAGCTGCTCAAATGGCAGATGGGAAAGATCATAATCATGTATTAAATCTGCAAATTTTTCTATATCCGAACCACCACCCCTAACCTCTTCTCTTAATCGCCAACCAGAGAAGAGATCAAATGGTTTTGCCGTAATTCCCACAATCCAATCTGATGCTCTAGATAAAGCCGTTATTAGTTCACATTCTAAACCATCAAACTTGCTTAAATTCTTTACTTTTTCAGCAGGGTCTTCAAGATAATCAGAACTTTCTTCAAGAAATGAATAAACTGTTGCTATGTCAGAAAAAAATCCATGTATCTTCTCAGATACCTCCATTCCTTTATATTTTTTATTAAGATTATCACGCTGGAAAGCATGAAGGATTTTGATGGTTTCTTTATAGCCATTGCGACTTAGGCCAATCTCTCTCAGTTGCTTAGATACTCTTTCTTGTTCTACTTGAAGTCTTTTCACTCTTTCAAATAAAGTTTCACTCATTTTTTTCTCCTCCTCGTTGTTCTTTAACAGAATCGTACATCTTCTCTAAAGTCTTCAAATCCATTATTTTTTCAAGAGAACTGTATTTTGGAGCACTTAAACGAATTTCATCAAATCTTCCATCAAAATTATTGTCAAAACAACTAATTGAGCTATTTTCAGATGTAACAAACATTCTTCTTTTATCTGGCGTGTTTACTATTTCTATAGAATATCCCTTTAAAGTTCCAGATTTTCTTAAGAGTTTTTCTGGGAGATACTTGTCAGAGCTGCAACCATAAAAAAAGGTAGCTAAACCAAACAATAAAACATAAACCCTATTTTTATTCATTTTCTTTCTCCTGTTCCAATCGCATTGAAATATTCCTCTGCTCCAAGAAAACCATAATGGGCATTCAATTGAACATTCCTTTGGGTGACAAAATCTTGCCATTCTTTGTCATTTTCTTTAACTAAAAAATAAAAACGATTTTCATCTCTGCTAGAAGAAATATCTAAACTAAAACGAGGGTAGTTTTGATAATTCCCACCACCACTATAAGGCATATAGTTTGGAATCCATTCTCTATACAAAACATCTTCAATTTGCAATTGATAGATTCCTTTTTCTTTTTCTCTTAAGGATTTGACTAGATTGGCAGTAGCAACCCCATAAGGAATTTCTGTTTTGAAAGTTTGTGTTCTAGAGTAATATCTTTTTTTAGATTCTATGCTCCAAAATTCATTGTGTAGATGAAATAAGTTTGAGCTTAATTCATCTGTTGTATCTAAAAATAACCAATTCATCAGATCATTTTTATCAAGGTCAAAGGCATTAGAAAAATTATCAGCATCATTGCCTGTATCTCTGCCTGAACGAGCAGTACCCAACTCTTCTATCCCCATACTAAAAACGCTTCTTTTAAGTAAAGGTCTTTTTATGTCGTTCTTAGCAATTCCCACATATTTTTCTATAATCCGCTCCATATCCTTCGGTTTAGCCAAGCCAAAATATTCTTCAACTTCTAATGATCTAACAAAATATGCTTTGCCATCATCTTGGAACACACCTATTTTTGATTGTCTAGGAAAACAAGGACCATCCCCCCTGTCATATCTTTTAAGAGAATGATACTCAAATAATCTACTGGAACCGCCCCACTTTATGATATATTCCATTACACGACCAAACCCCCTTTTATCATCTTTTAAAAAAGTTTCAGCTACATCTCTAACACTGATCAATCTCTGACTTAGAAGTGCTTCAGGAATCTGATCTAAATTATCATAAGAAATACTATAAAAAGTTCCAATATTTGGAACCCTTTGTTCTTTTTTCAAAACTATTTCCAGGGGCTTCATCTTTTCCCATTCTTCAGTTTGTTTTTGTTTTTTTGTTTTTGTTTCCATTTTGTTTTGTCTCCTTAATGATACCGGGCGATATGCATCCCATGTTCAAACTCTCTCATCTCTCTGAATAATGCGTTCATATCTGCAGAACTATTGGTATCACTATCTTCGTCTTCTCTTTGAGGCACATAAACGCTTCGAGATTCAGACCCCCTCCCTATGGGCTGGTATAGATAACTCCCTTCATTTAATTCAGATTCTGGAAGTTTTTGCATTTCATATCCCCTGTATTTTTGCTCAAGATTCTCAAGTTCCCCCTTTAAATTTTCTTCAGTGGAGTCTGGTTCCCAAAGTACAGTATAAATATCCAGATAAGGTCTAGCCATTTCAGTAGTCTCTATATATTCGCGGCATCTATTCATATGATCTCCGCTTTTAATTGAGAAATATGATCTAACTGGATCCTGAAATCCGTTAAGACAATATTCTCCAAAATGTACTAAGTCGTTAATTCCTATCAAGAATCTGCTTCTCATCTCTCCAACAGTCATTGAGTGAGGATCAATGAGTTTTCTCAAACCCGTCTCTTCCAATCCTCTTTCTAGTCTGTTTAAATTTTTTGTTTGTCTTATTTTTACTTGTTCTTTTTTTTCTTGTCCCATTTTATTTTTCTCCTTTGTTTTATTTGTTCTATTTAATTATTACACTATAATGACAACATATACCTATATAATAATATGTTGTAATGTTCATTACTACATTAGAAAACCTTAAATAACCAAAAATCCTAACAAAAGTATGCCTGAAATAAAGCAAATACTTCAAGAGTTGGGCTTGACTGAAAAAGAAGTCCAAGTTTACCTAATTTTATTGTCTCAAAACTTGACCACTTCAGAAATAGCTCAAAAGACAGACATTCATAGAATAAATGTTTATGATATTTTAGAAAGACTTCAAGAGAAGGGCCTTGTTTCCTATGCAGTTAAAGGCAAAAGAAAATTCTATGAATCAACAGAACCAAAAAAACTCCTTGAAGATCTTGATGAAAAAAGAAACAAGATAAAAGAAATTCTTCCGATTTTAATTGAAAAGAAGAAAAACTTACAAGAACAACAGGAAGCCACTATATTCAAAGATAAAAAAGGCATAAAAAACATTTTAGAAGAGATAACAAGATCAAAAACCCCTGTTCTCTTATTTGCTTCTGCTTGGGGCTTTAAACAAAACTTCCCAGATTACTATAATGTTTGGCATGAAAGATTTAAAATCAATAAAGTTGAAATCAAAGCCCTAATAAGTTCAAAACACAAAGACATGAAAATTCCTGGGCCATTAAAATACAGGTTTCTTCCAAGTGAATTTCAGTTTCCATCAACAACCTGTGTTTATGAAGACAAGGTTTTTATGATAATGTGGAGTGATCAGCCAATTGCAATTCTTATTCGAGGAAAGCACATTACAAATTCTTACAGGGAGTTTTTCCATATTCTCTGGAATGCTTCAAAGAAATAAACGCCCAACCCCGAACCCCTACAAAGGCTTTACACTTCTCTTCGAGACAACCCTATCCCCAGACCTGGCTGGTTTCCAAGGAAGATTTGGTAACGGGTCCAAAAAGTCTCCATAAAAATCTGCAAGAGACTTAGATACAGAATTAACATAAACCGCGGCAATTTTTACCTTAGCACCTCTTTTTTCAAGAACTTTTTTAGCAAAAATAAATCCCTTTCCAGTAGGCAAGTCGTCTTCTAATAATAAAACCGATTTTCCAGAAATCTCTCCTTGAATATCATAGCCCAATCTTCTTTCATCACCGATTCTTTCTATGCTTATTGGTCTTACATCTTTTACTTTTAATTTTTCAGAAACAATTCCCGCAGGAATCAAACCTCCAACCATCGAGGGAGCAATAATATCTGGTCTCCAGCCTTTCATCATCTCAATTAGATGATTAATATCTTTTACAAATTCTTCCCAAGTTTTATTCATGAACCCCTAAGCATGGTTAGGTATAAAATCTTTTCTACTAAATCTGTAAAAGATTAGTATCACGCCCAGACCAGGAGTTGAACCTGGATATCCTTGCGGAAGCGAGTTCTCTTGTTATTTCTCCCCTTCATTAAGGAAAGGTGACTTGTTAGGGAAACGTAGTTTCCATACGAGTTCGAGACTCGTGCCGTACCGTTGGGCCATCTGGGCATATAGTCTTTTATTACAATAATTTATTTAAACCTTCTTATTTATTTGATAAATGGGCATTTCAAAGAACAAACTAGAATGGATGGTTCTTTCAATAGTAGGAGCAAAAAAAGAGAAGGTTTCTAGTCAAGAATTGATGAGATTATTAAAAACCGGGCAAGAAGAGGTCAATATAGCAGCAGCATCTCTCTGTGATCAAGGTTTCTTGGTTCGAACAGAAGAACCAACTCCCGAATATCCTCAGGACCCAATGTATAACACCGTGTATTATAAATTCTCTCTAAATGGGGAAAAGACATATCAGTTTATGGGAAAAATCGCTGAAAGAACCAACTTATTCACAAGTGTAACTTCTCCTTAAATCAAATCTCTTTCAATTGCTTGAGCTTTCCAAAATCATAAACCTTGTCCCCTACAATAAAAACTCTAAAATTTCCTAGTTTCTGGTTTTTTAAGAAAGGACTTAATAAATTTTCACAAAGCATATCTGTTCCCTCAATTAAATTGAAAAAACTAGGCATAACAACAAGATTCTTCTTCTGATATTTTCCTAATAAGAAGCATTTGTATTTTTCTTGTTTGACATTATCAGTTAATGAAATAGCAGGATGCTCATGTCCAATGATTAATGTCTTGATTTTTTTGTCAAGACACTCAAGAAGAATCTTATCTCCATGCAAAACACAAATATCTCCTAAAATTAGAAAATTCTTAACTTCAATATTCCTTTTTTCAGCAATTGGCCCAAGAATATTATCATGATTCCCTTTAATTAATATAATTTTACTTTGTTTTATTATTAAATCAATTAATTCAAGCGTTTCTTTCCATTCTTGTCTTGAAATACTAGCAAATTCATGTTTCAAATCACCATTAATAACCACTAATTTAGGTTTTAATTCCAATAATTCTAAAATTTCCTTTTTCATCTCCGAAAACATGCCCCCTTTTGGAATCAAAACTCCATCAGAAACCAAGGCCTCTTCATATCCTAAATGTAAATCAGCAATAATAAGGATTTTCTCTTTATTCAGCCATAATGCTTTTCCCTTGATTTCAATTCCTTTCAATATTTCCATATTTCTTAAAGAAATCCCAATATAAAAAGGTTAATTATCCTGCTTAAATTTGCCAGAGATAAGTGTTATAGATTTATCTTCGTTATTAGTTTGATTTCTTTCTAGTTTTCGAAAAATCACAATCACCAATGAATCAACTAAACACATACAAACAGAAATTCGCCGAAGTTAAGTATCAGAAATTCAAAGAAAATTAGATATTAAAAATTATGTTTTGATTAATAGCTTCTTCTTCCAACCCACTTTTGCATTCTTTTCTCAATTTCTTCAAAAAGTTTGTATTCTTTGGGAAATTCAAGCCTTATCCCTCTTTCTTCCTTTGTTCTGTAAAAAACTTCATCTTTGTTTTCAAGAAGCTTATTTAGATGGGAATATTCATGTTCATCAATTTCTAATTCAAATGGCCATGTTTTAAGGTCAATCATCTCTCCACTTAAGAAACTCTTCCACCAATCATATCTTTCTCTGGATTTTTGTACAAAATACTCTAGTGTATGAAAATCTTCTTTATGACCCTGGGTAAATCTGAAAGCAAATACAAAATCTTCAGAAAAAACTCCCCCATAAAAGAAATCATTCATTTCTTCTGTTGAATATATTGCTTCAAGTTTCATTTTTACTTAAATAAACTATTCACGCTCTGACCAACCCCAATTCTGTAGATTACTTCTCCAAATAAAGAATCCAAAGGGATAATCTCAAACCTTTCATCTTGAGGTATAGAACAAGGGATGGTGTCTGTTACAAGAATCAAATCATATTTTTGTTTTAATTTTTCTATTGCATTATTTGTATTGATGCAATGTGTGGCATACGCTATAATTTTTTTTAATTCTCTTTCTCTTGCACCATCTGCTAAGCTTAATAAAGTGCCCCCACCATCAATCATGTCTTCTATTGTAATCGCTTCTTCTTTTATCAATTCCCCATGTACTCTGGTCTTGTTTAAAACAACACCAGGATTCTGGGGGTCTCTTTTTTGGATATTTTCTCCAGTCAACAGATTTAATGGAAGTCCTGCTCTCTGTGCAAAATCTCCCACTCTTTTTCCACTGCCCCCATCTGCTGTAAGAAGTTGAACTTTTGGCAATAATTCCGGATGTTTATCTTTTAAATATTTTACAACCAAAGGATAAGGATTCAAGATATCTGTAGGAATTCTGAAATATCCTTGAACTTGTTTAAAATGTGGGTCACAGAGAACGCATCTATCAGAATAAAGAGAGATGATATCTGCAACAACTTTAGCAGATATAGGGACTCCAGACTCATCTTTTACATCCTGTCTAAGCCAAGGCAGATAAGGAATAATAATATTTGATTCAGATGCAGAAGAATATTTCATGCTATAAGAGACAAGTGCTACATCCATCACAAATTTTGATGGTTCAAGAGTAGAGTCTGTGATATAAAAGACTTTTTTTCTCCTTATACTCTCTTTTATGTGGGGTTTAAATTCTCCATTTTTAAAATCTCTCCTTTCTAATTCAACAATTCTACAATCAACTTCCGAACCATGCTCTTTTATGATATACTCACACAATTTTTCAGTAAAAGAATTCATCCCGCCTTTTTTATTAACTAATAAAATCAGCTCTTCTTTTTCTTTCATAATTCTATGCCCCTTTCTTACTTTAAAAATATTGTTGTATAAAAAACATCTGTTTTTAAGGTTTATAAAGTCAATTTTCCTTTGGAAAATATATTTTTTAAGAGACTGAAATGGACAAAGATTTAGGATTTGGGCTTATCTGCTTTTTTAATTATTCAAGGAGCAAAACAGCACTAAAGGTTTTTCTTGAATTGGTTAAAGGGATTTGTGAAAAAGATAAAAAAGATTACTCCTCTTACTTGGAATCAAAAGTTTATTCAGCAGGCGTTTTATCTTTGCCATTTCCTCGTTTTCGGGCTATGATATTCCAAACTAAAGATTTAACCTTGGATATGATTCTTCATTCAAAAAAGTTAGTTATCATGGAACCAAGAATGGAACCACTAGTTTATGCAAAATTCAATGGACAACTTACTCCCTCAACAAAACAACGAATTGAAAGTAGAATTACAAAATTAAATGTCCCATTTTATTACCTGTTCCCTTATGCGCCAGAATTAGAAACACTTTTAAGATCACAGCTTATGCCCCTAGCAAAAGAATATGTTGAAACTTATACCTAAGTTTTCTTAAAATCTTTGTATTTTCTTTTTAACTGTTGATATAAACCCCAGATAACCGGACTTTCTGCCTCTATCTTCCTTCTTTTTGGCCCATAAGGAAAAACTAAATCCAAAGAAACAAGATATTTATCCTTTGAAAACTCAAACTCATGGGTTAAAGAATATCCTCCTTTCATTTCACAAATCTCTATTCCCTGACAAGAAGGCCTGTCTCCAACAAACCAGCCATATAAACCAGGAGAGTCGTCTAAAAGAATCGCCCAATCCATCTTTGTTTTTGGGTGAGATTCATGTATAAACGCACTAGGTGAAGATCTTTTGTAAACCTTACCACTAGGAAAAAATCTCACATCTTTTAATTCTTTAACAACATGTTCTAACGCCAGGCCCATTTTTACAGGATAAGAATAGTCTTTTCCAAACTCTTTTTCTCCTCTGAAAATTGGAATCCGGAGTTCTGGTCTAGTCTCTGGATGGATTTGAGCATAAAATTCAGGTTTATGATTTGGGAATAAATAAATAACTCTCGCTTGCATATTCCCCACCAAAATGGAATTTTCAACAGGCAGAATTCCTGTTTTTTCTGGAATTGTAAATTCGTAATTTCTTATTCTGCGGTCTTTTTCAGGTTCTTCCATTTTTATCTTATTTCTTTCACTTTAAAAGTATTATGGCTAAAGAATATATATTTCTAAAAACTTGACTTTGCTAGATATAAGCGTAAATTATTTAGATTTGATTCTTAGCTTTTGTCTTTGGAGAATTCTTAAGAAAATCAGGTAAAGAATGGCAGTCTATTAATACATAACCCGCATTTGACGAATTTAATTCTTTTACTTGACTTTGCTAGATATAAGCGTAAATTATTTAGATTTGATTCTTAGCTTTTGTTTTAGAAAAATTCTTTGTGAAATTGAGAATATATCCAAATGGGATTTATTACCGCATAACTCGCATTTGGCGAAGTCAAGTAAAAAAACACATTCTAGTCTTTTTTCTTCTGTATTCTCTCCATCACTTTTTCATGCATTCTTTTCAAGAAAAGTATCTTGTTTTCCATTCTCATCAAGTCAGCATGTCCCTGAACAACAAGGTTCAAAGCAAAAGGACTTGGAATATCACTTGTGATTGAATCAACTTTAAGTTTTTTATCTTTTATCCAGTTCAAAACTTGTTGAGCTTCATGAATATTCATCAGATCTTCCAATATCTCCCTCCTAGCTTCTTTCAAAATAGGAAAATCTGAAGAAATCTTCCTTACAGCATAATAAAGCACATCTGATTTGACTTGCTGTCTTCCAACTGATTTAGTTCTTCCTTTGTAATTCTTTATAATCATTAAGCTTCTTGCAGCGCAATGTCTGAATCTTCTTCTAAAAGTTTCTGTTTTTTCAACAGCTTCTTCTAAAATTCTTCTTAACTCTTCTGGTTTTGCTGCTAAAAGTTTCAGGGCTTTTTCAACTTGCAATGGCTGTTGAGAAGCAATGAAAAAACCATTGTCATTTATTCCGATTTCAAGATCTGTTTTATTGCTTGCTATGTATGCAATTGCTCTTGACAGAGCGTCGTTGACTCTTCGTCCATACAAAGAATGGAAGATATAGTATCTTTTTTCAGTTTCATCAATATACGTTTCAATCAACAATCTTCTTTCACCAGGAATTAAGCTATAATTGAACTGTGCATAAAAATAACTGTAAATTGCTTCAGCAGCATTTTCATCAACATAAACATAATCTAGTATAAACTTCTTGATTTCTGCTTTTGTTTTTTTAGCTTTGAACTTATCTTCCATCAAATATCTAAAGTGCTGTATAGCTAAAGCTAAATCAAAACTCAATGGAAGCATCTCAGAAGCCCAAGAAGGTATTGTTGGGGGCCTTGAAACAGAGGCATTTACATAAACCTGCATTCCTCTTGAATAAAGGAACTGGTATTTATTTCCTCCAAGAACAAAAACATCTCCTTTTTTCATTCTTTCTAGAAAAGATTCATCAATCATACCAACATGCTCGTTCTTCCTTGAACCAGGACTAGCTATTATGACATTTGCAAAACTCTCATCAGGTATTGTCCCTATGTTTGTCATGTAGATTACTCTAGCCATTTTCCCTTTTTTGCCGATTTGTTTTGTTTTTTCATCATACCATATCTTTGCATACACACTTTTTGATTCTAATCCCGCATATTCCCCAGTCAGATAGCTTATTACTGAGAAAAAGTCTTCTCTAGTAAGAGTATTATAACAATAACTTTTCTTGATTAAAGTGAAAACTTCCCCAATATTCCAAATTTTTTGGATAGCCATACCATAAATATGTTGGCTCAGAACATCTAGACAATTTTTTGGAATAGAAACCCTATCAATCTTCTTTTCAATACCTTCTTTTAATAAAACAGCACATTCAACAAGGTCATCTCTATCCAGGACAATCATTCTTCCTTCACTTACATTATGCAGTTTATGTCCTGCTCTGCCAATTCTTTGCAAAGCTCTTGCAACTCCTTTTGGACTTCCTAATAAAATAACTAAATCAACATAACCAATATCAATTCCCAACTCTAAGGAAGTGGAAGTTACAACACATTTTAATTTTCCTTCTCTTAATCTTTGTTCAATAGAGAACCTATATTCTTTGCTTAAAGAAGAATGATGTGCTCCTATTGTCTCTTCAACTTCTTCATAATTTCCCGGAAACATTTCTTTAAGATGATTGACTACTCTTTCAGTAGCACTTCTAGTATTAGTGAAAATCAAGGTAGTCTTATGTTCTTGAATCAGTTTGTCTAAAAGATTATAAAGCCCCTCTCTAGTTTCTGCAGCAGTAGTATTAATAAGATCTTTCAAAGGACTTAAAACTTGTAAATCCATTTTCTTTAGATACTGTACATCAGCTATCAAACATTCTTTTTCTTTCCATTCTTTATTCTTAAGTTCATATCCCACTAAGAATTTAGCAATCTCTTCAATTGGGGCAATTGTCGCACTCAAACCTATTCTTACTGGCTTGATTAAAGACAGTTCATCAAGTCTTTCTAGACTCAAACTTAGATGAGTTCCTCTTTTATTTGCCATTGAATGGATTTCATCAATAATAACAAACTCTATAGCATTCATTTTTTCAGAAAACTTCTTGCTGCATAATAAAATAGCTAAGCTTTCGGGCGTAGTCACTAGAATATGTGGGACTTTTTTCAACATTTTTTGTTTTTCTTGGGCAGTTGTGTCTCCTGTTCTTACACTGACTCTAATTCCAAACTCTCTACCTGCTATTTTTTCCATTTCTTTCAAGGGATTGTTCAGATTAACTTCAATATCCCTTGAAAGTGCCTTCAAAGGCGAAATGTAAATGCAATAAACCTTATTTTCAAGTTCTTTCTTTTCATCTAAAGTGATTAAATAACTCAAAATAGAAGCAAATGCACTTAATGTTTTACCAGAACCAGTAGGAGAGCTTAATAAAAGATTTTTTCTGTCTCTGACAGGGATTATAGTAAACCGCTGCGATTCTGAAAAAGTCCCAAACTTGTTCTTGAACCAAGTTGACACTAAAGGATTTAAAGAATCCTGTACTTCTTTTTCAGTATTTGGTTTTTCTATAAATTTTATGTTTGTCATGTTTGTTTGTTGTTTTATTTTATTCAATTTCTTTACTTTTTCCTGAATTCAACAATTAACCCCAAGTATCAGCACTTACCGAGAAGTTGACTTTCAAAAATTTAAGTTAATTTTGCCAAAAAGCTTTCTCAGTATATAAGACTTTCTACAGGTATATGTAACTAGAAAACAATTATTCTGCTTTTATTCTGTTTCTGATCTTTGTGGGACATCGAGTGTTCTTACAATCGGCTTTCCTAAACCAAAATCAGCATATTTTAACAAACCCTCATGGATCCAAGTCCTTTGCAATTTTGTTTCTATATAAATTTTCAAAGGTCTTCTTCTTCTTGTGCTCTTCCATGCAACCCTTGTATCTCTTGCTTTGATACCATACGTCTTCATAAAACCAAGCATCGGATATATCCAGATTTCTTCTGCCGTTATAGGCTCTTTATACTGGCTCCCATATTCTGTTTCAAGTTCTCCAGGGAAATTCCCTCTTGTTGCAAAATTGACTATATCCAGGGGCAAGTCAATCAATGATTTTGCTATATGAAGTAAGCCTGTAGTCGAACTAAAAAGCTTTTTTTCAATATCTGTACCAAGTTTTATCAATTTTGTCTGGTAAGTGCCTAATAAATTAGATTTGTAAAGTGAGTCATTTCTCATATCTTGGCCAAAACAAGTCTGTTCTTTGCACCATTCTTCTTCTTGTTCAGGATAAACTCCTTCATTATAAATAACAATAACTCTAGTTACCCCCTGGCTTAATCTTTTTAAATAGCCTCTTGAAGATTCTCCTGTTCCTACAAAACCAGTAAAAACATCAAGATTTTGTTCAGTTGAATCACGAAAACCAGAATATATCATAAAATAAGCTACAGTATCAGTCCTGTCTAACAGAGGGATAGACTCCTTATAAGATAAATACAATGGTACATTCATATAATCTCTAATTACACTGTCGCAATATCTGTCCCAGCTGTCATCCGGGATAATCGCCGAATTATTAACAGGAGGTTTTTCCCAAATCTTATTTAAACTATCTTCTAAAGAAGGAACAGGTGAATGAATGGGTTGTGCTCTTGCTAAATTAAAACCAAACACCAAACTTCCGAATAAGATACTAGTAGAAATAACAGAGTTTAAACTAAACCTCTTTTTCATATATTTCACAAACCGAAAAACTTTATAAATATAGTGTTTCTCAGAAATTCATGCCACAGATAAGTTCAAAAAAAGAGGAAAAAATCAAGGAGTCTATCTTATTATTCTTGTTCCAGAACTCTCCAAAATCATTATTCACCGCACATATCTCCCAAGAATTAGCTAGAGACGAAGAATACACAAAAAAACTTCTTCAAGATCTAGAGATTAAGAAGTTAGTAGTTTCTGTGAAGAAGAATCATGAAGGAATAGACTATAAGAAAAGAATGCGTTGGAGACTTGCAGACAAGGCTTACATGATGTATAAACAGATGCAACCAGGCCAACAACCACCATTGTCTATACAACCCCCCAACATATTGACTTTAAAATAACCCTTTTAAAATCTATATTCTTAGTTTCATAATCTATTTAAAGAACCCAAATGTTCATTAATCAATACCTCCATCAATCTCAAAGAATATTATTAAAATGAATGTCAAAGAAAAAGAGTCAATCTCAAGATCATTTAAGAAAATAAAAGAGGAAATGCTTTTTCTCTATAATCAGATGCTTGATCTTGGAGAACAATTGAGTCAAATAAAATCCACCCTCTATGATTTAAGTCAAGAGATTCAAAGCCAAAAAGTCAATCCCGACACATCTTCAGTAGGCATGCAGCAGAAAACCAAAAATCCAGCAGATAATCCACCTTATAATAGAGAAATAAGCCCTATTTCCACATTCTCCATAGGAAATGGGGGGGTTCCAGCAGACAGTCAACAGACAGTCAGCAGACAACCAACACATGAAAATCCCCAAGAATCCATCTCGTCGATAAGTCAAGATTCTCTCGACGATGAACCCCAAATTCCTCAAATAGATCTTCGCTATCCTAAACAAGAAAGCCTAAAACAAGAAGAAACAAGACTTCCCCCTGGGCCAAAACCCGAAGAAATTAGGTTGGATAATCTTCCAGTTATTCTTGAAAAACTAAAGAAAGATCTCAAGCAAAAGTTCAAAAATCTAACTAATCAAGAGATTTTAGTATTTTCCATAATCTATACTCTTAATGAGGAGATCCCTGAAGTGAGCTATAAGGACATTGCTCTGAAAGCTAATCTTACAGAGGGTTCTATTCGAGATTATGTCTCAAGACTTGAGCATAAAGGCATTCCATTGATTAAAGAAAAGAGAAACAATAAGCTCGTCGTTATCAGGATTCCAGACGAGCTCAAGAATATAACTACTTTAGATAATTTAACAAAACTTAAGAAATAAGGGCATTTATCAGTTTTCTCTCTAGCATTCATCGGCTCACCGAATATCTATTGGGCATATATCTAAAAAGCTAAATCGCTATTATCATAAAGATATAAGCCTTAATTAATCATTTTAGCTATTAGTCTATCTTTTTCCCTAATCTGTTATTTTTTTCTTTATTTTACTTACTGTAACTTTTACCTAATTCCTTATTTTATTTTTTGTTTCTTTAGGTTTAACCCTCCTTTTTACATATTCCCCAATCCCCTTGTGTTTAACTTTCTCTCTTTTTCTTGTTTTTCTGATCTTTTTTCGTTTTTTCTGGTTTTTCCCTTATCTGCCAACTCTCACTTTTGCTCTTTTAAAGGGTTTTAGATCATAAAAAATATGAATAAACCCTATTATGCGAACTATTTATCCAGTATGAACTCTCACTTTTCCCTTTTTCAGCTTATTTCTAGTCGTTTTTCCCCTACTTTCTTTCATATTTTTTACCTCTTTTTTGACTCAAAACCCTAGTCTAAACTACTCTCTTCTTGAACAAAAAAAGGCTCACTTTTCTTCTTTTTTACCTTGTTTTTTAGTTGTTTTAACAAACCCTCTTTTATCCTTGGATCAACATAATATCTCTTTTTTCCATTTTTCTCAACATGTTCTAAAATCAAATTCTCATTTTTCCTTTTTATGCTATTCAATTGTCCACGTACAGTTGCCCTATCTTTTCCAAGCAATGCGGCAATGTCATCACAGCTTAATTTTAATTCAGAGTTCAAAACAATCCATACAATAGTCCTTTCTGTTGAGCTTAAATTCTTTAAAAAGTGGTTAAAAATGGGTGTTTGCACACGTGTTTGCACACGTGTTTGCACACCTTCAACAGCTGGTTGTTTATAAACACCTGTTGATGGGTGTTTAAACACCCCCTTGGAAAGTGAAGAATCGAAGAAAGAAATGAAAGATTTTATACCGTCGATATCTTCCTTAATTTTGAGAATTTCATCATAAACCTGTTCAATTTTGGTGTTGTGTTTATTATCTTGGGTGTGCAAATGATTGATCCAAGCAGAAATTTTATCAATATCCCCCTTTACATTTTCAAAAGAATTCTTAATTTCATCACTAATCAACTCATCTCTTTTTTTGCCGAACCACAAAAAACTCATATTAAATAGTGAGTTTTTTGCTTTTTAAATCTTTCGTAAAATTTCAGAAAAAATCATAAAAAATCATAAAAAAATCCGAAAAAATCGAAATTTTTTTCATTTTTTTGCAGATTTAAAAAATAGAAATCATAAAAAAATTCATAAAAAATAGAAAAAAATCAGCAAAAAAACAGTAAAAAAAGAAAATAAAAATATCACAAAATCAGAAAAATTAGATCAAAAAAGGCAATTTTAAGGGCATCAAAGGCAGTTAGGGAACAACAAAAATCAATAAAAAAACAAGAAAAAAGTGTAAAAATGACCAATAAGTGAGAGTTGCGTGAGATTTAATTTAGCAATAAAAAACAATAAGTTTTGATAAATTAGACGATAATATTAAACAAATATAAATGGGCCCTAGTCCAATGATTAACAAAAACAAGATCTAAGAATTAATTCGTTTAAACGAATTACTTTTTTTATTTTTCAATAGAAAAAACAAACAAAACGCAAAACTTCTGCGCATTGCTAGTAAGTTTTAGCATGAAGAAAAACATAAAAAATAGAAAAAAAACAGACTAAAAATCACAATAAAGATTATAAATGATAATAATCTGAATCACAAATGTTAAAATATCAAACGATTTTTGAGGCATTAGGCCAAGAAGAGATGTCTGTAATGTTATATAATATCCAAAATTCTCAGATGTATGAAATAGGGGATTTAAGTCATGTTGTTTTAAAAAAAGATCCAGAAAAAAGAATAGGATATTTTGGTGACGATACATTTGAATTATGTTATCCTGCGAAAGGCTTAGCAGACGATTCTTTAGCATTACATCATTTAATACTGACTTCAATTGTCACTTCAGCATTTAATTCAGTTCCTCTAGAAATTGGATGCGGTTGGAAGGTCACAACCAAAAGCAAAACTTCTGCGCATTGCTAGTAAGTTTTAACAAGAAGAAAATTTCTAAAAATTTCTAAAAAATAGTAAAAAAGTTCATTTAAAACTCTAATTTATTTCATTTTCTCTTCGAAAAACGCAAAATTTATATACTAAGGGTGCCTGTGAAGACCGTTCACCACGTCGATAAAGCCCTAAGTGCAGGTATTTACGTCGATTAAGTAAGTTTTGATGCAAATTAAGAAAAAAAGAAAAAAGAGATCAGGTAAAACTTTTCCAAGACTTTATTAAAAAAGTTCGCTTAAAAGTTTTAAGCAGATTTCCAAAAAATAAAAACCATAAAAAATTGATTTTGTGCACTAAGGGCATGAGAGAAAAGCAAGTGCACAAAACTCGTGAACTCACACAAAAAATAGAAGAAAAAGAAAAAGGAGGTAAAATGACTGAAGAAAAGTTGAAAATAAAGAAAGATAGATTTTTAAGAGAAAGGGGCGGAACAACAAAGATAGTTAATGTCTCTTGTGTGAAATGTGGAAAATTAATTTTTGTTTATCAAAAAGATGGGCCAGGTAGTTTGAAAAGATGTTATCTTAATAGAATTATAGAACCTGAACAATTTTCAAAACTAAAAAAGGATCCCAATATTAAAGAAACAAAAGACTTGAAAAATCTTACTTGTTCGTGTGGTCAAATTATTGGTTCTCCAATAAGGTATAAAGATGGAAGATTAGCGTTTCATCTAATTCATAGCAATTTTAAAAGATCTCTCAATAAGGAGGTAAAGGTAAAATGAAAACAAAAAAAGTTTTTGAGCTGGCAATTGCTTTTTGGATTGGAATTGGCTTAATGAGCTTAATAGACATTTGGAAAATTGCAAGTAATCAACATGCAATTTCCTACAACTGGATAATGTTTGGGTTTTCAGTCCTTTTCATAGCCATAAGCTTGCTAATACTTTTAATTAGGAAGAAGAAGGAGGTAAAATGAAAACCGAAAAATGTCCATTTTGTAATATTGATTTGAAAAGAACTAGAATCCTAGATGAAACCAAAAACACATTTGTTCTTATCAGTAATCCAGTTCTTGTTCCTAGTCATCTTTTAGTTATTCCTAAAAAACATATTCAAAAACTTTCAGAACTGAATCAAGAAGAAAGAATCGAGTTATTCAATCAAGTAATTAAATTTGAAGAAAAACTATTGAAAAAGTTTAAGGGTTGTGATATCAGGCAGAATTTTAGGCCTTTCCAGAAAAATGGGGGAATAAAAGTAGAACATCTTCATATAAACCTACAACCTAGAGAATTTGAAGATGAACTCTATAAAAAATGTCAAATTCACGAAACGAATATATTTCATATGTTAAATCAACAAGAACTAGATAAAGTTCAAAAGGAGGTAAAATGAAAACAAAAAGTCAAGAGAGGATTAAAGCAATTATTTTTGATATTGGTGGCGTATTGCATATCGGAGATGAAAAATCTCATGAAGAAGTCTATCAGACATTAGAAATTCCTATTGAAAAATATTTTAAAAAAATAGGCTTTGTTTGGGAAAAATTACTTATAGGAAAAATAAAGAATGAAAAAGGTCTTGGTTTAATGGCCCAAAGTTTAGATGTTTCAAAAAAGAGGTTAAGACAAATTTGGAAACAAGGAATCAGAAAAAGATTTATCCTAAACAAACCCTTATTAGTTTTAATCAAAAAATTGAAAAAGGCCTACAAAACTGCAATTCTTTCAGATCAATGGTTTTTACCTTACAAAATCCTAATCACAAAACAAGTAGCTTCTGCTTTTGATGTAATGGTTTTCTCACATAAGGTAGGGGTAAGAAAACCTAACAACGGAATTTATAAGAAGATTCTTTCAAAGTTAAGGTTAGCTCCTTCCCAATGCGTTTTCATTGATAACCTAGATTGCAATCTTATCCCCGCTGAAAAACTAGGTATGAAAACAATTTTGTTCAAGAACAATAAACAATTTATCAAAGATTTAAAGAAGCTAGGCGTTGAAATAAAATGAAAACAAAAAATATTTATCAGTTACCTTTAGATAAAAAAGAGATTATTAGACTAGATACTTCCTCCCTAGCCCATGAAGGGAGATTGAAGCAGGCAATAGACTTTTTATGCAAGGAAGGAACAAAGGTTCATGTAGCTTTTGATGGGGAAGTTGTCCAAATAATTGATAACAAGACAGAAACAACAAAAGACATGAATGATGCAGGTAATTTTATATTAATCAAGCATAAAGCTGATGAGTTCTCTCATTATGCTCATTTGAGTAAAGCTGTAGTTAAAATGGGGCAGAAAGTCAAAAAAGGAGATTTAGTAGGGTATAGTGGAAATACAGGGTTTTCTTTTGGCCCCCATTTACATTTCTCAGTTATAAAATTTAATACTAAATTAAGAGGAGATTTCGAAAGTTTAGAAATCAGGTGGGAAAAATGATAAAAGCGATAATTTTTGATCAAGATGGTGTAATTATAGATTCCGAACCCTTACATTATGAATCAGTAAGAATATTACTTAAAAAACACAATATCCCCTTTTCAAAAGAAGAGCATAAAAAATTTCAGGGAAGAAATTTAAGAGACCTTCTTGAAGAAGTCTTAAAGGATAGGAAAATCAATCAAACCATTGAAGAGTTAATTAATGAAAACAGAAAGATTTGGGAAGAATTGGCAAAACAAGACTTGAAAATTTTTCCAGGATTTTATAGACTAATTAAGCTAATCAAAAAGAAATACAAAATTGCATTAACCACTTCTGTTAGAAGAAAAACCAGGGAAATTGTTGAAGAGATCTTTCCAGAGCAAAAAGGCATATTTGAGGTTGAGGTTACAGGCGAAGAAGTAAAAAATACCAAACCTCATCCAGAACCCTATTTATCAACTGCCACTAGGTTAAAGCTCAAACCAGAAGAATGCATTGTCATTGAAGACACAATTAATGGAATAAAATCTGCTAAGGCAGCTGGAATGAAAGTTATTGCAATCACTAATACTTTTGGAAAAAAGGTTCTAGAAAAAGAAAATCCAGACATCATTATTAATTCATTGAAAGAAATAAACCTTAAATTTATAAAAAATTTAGAAAAATGAACGATCAAGCAAAACCCCTGGCAGCAATCTACATAAGAGTTTCAACAGAAGATCAAGCTAAACATGGTACTTCTTTGGCTGCTCAGGAAGCAGCCCTAATAAATTATTCTAAAGCTCTTGGCTACGAAACATTTAAAATTTATAGGGATGAAGGTAAATCTGGAAAAGATTTGACTCACAGGCCAGAGATGCAACAGATGCTAAAAGATGCTGAAGTAAAGAAGTTCTCCGCTATTTTTATCTACAAATTAGATAGATTTTCAAGAAGTTTAATGGACCTGGTTACAACAATTGAACAATTAAAAGAATGGGGGATTGATTTTGTTTCTATGCAAGATAAGATTGAAACAACAAGTGCTTCAGGCAAACTAATGTTCCATATTATTTCAGCTTTCGCTGAATTTGAAAGAAATGTAACTAGTGAAAGAACAAAGTTCACAATGAACAAGAAGTTCACTGATGGAAATCTTATAACTCGAGCCCCTTTGGGATATATAATTGTAAATAAATCTCTTGTTCCAACAGACAAATCTTATATTATTCAAGAAATTTATCAAACCTTTCTAAATTCTGATATCTCTCTAACTCAACTCTCAAAAAAATATGGTCTTTCAGTTAATGGTCTGAAGAAAGTTTTGACAAATGTCACCTATCTGGGCAAGGTGAAATTCAGTGGCCAAGTTGCTCAAGGTAAGCATCAGCCTTTGCTTTCTCAAGAGCTTTTTGACAAAGTTAAAGCAAAACTAGAGAGTAAAAAATGAATTATCTCAGACTAAAATCCAAGACATCCATAATATGAAAAACGTAATAATGAGAAGCGACAGCGCAGTAGCCCGCTATTTAGAATTATGCTTATCCACACACTTAAAGTTGGAGGATTTATGTAATGAATGAAATAAAAGCAATCATCTTGGATATTGGTGGAATTCTTGTTAAAGAGTCTAGGGAAGATCATCGTGCATTACTTTGTAAAAGAATGAAGATAAATGAGGAAAAATTTCACAAAATTGCTAAAAAACATAGTCAAAAAGCAAGTATTGGCAAAATTTCTGCTTACGAGTATCCACGCTTGATCGCAAAAGAATTAAATATTAACCCCAAAAAATTTAATAAGGTCTGGTTAGAATGCAGAGATGAACTTTTCGGGATAAATAAACAAACTGAAAAATTAATTTTGAAACTCAAAAATAATTATGTTATAGGTACTCTTACAAACATTACTAAAACAAACGATCAAATCCGAAGAAAGTATAATATTTACAATCATTTTAAAATCAAAATAATTTCAAATAAAGCAGGTTTTGCAAAACCCGATCAAAGAATTTATACCCTTTTGATTAAAAAATTAAATCTTGAACCAAGTCAGATTATCTTTGTAGATGATTACAAAAAATGCCTTGTTCCAGCTAAAAAACTCGGAATAAAGACTATCTTATTCAAGAACAACAAACAACTTATCCAAGATCTAAAGAAATTAGGAGTAAAAACAAATTAAAAAATGGATATAAAACTTTTATTTGCAATAATCTCAACAGTCATAGCCATAATTGCATTTATCCCTTATCTAAAGGATATGTTCTCCAGAAAGACCAAGCCCCATGCCTACACTTGGTTGATTTGGTCAATAACACAGGGAACAGCAGCAGCTGCAATGTGGTTTGGTGGCGGAGGAATAGCTGCATTAGGTTTAACCATAGGTGTTGTCATGGTATTCGGGATTTTTTTACTTTCCCTGAAATACGGGACCAGGAATATAAAAAAAAGTGACACAATAGTCTTGATTTTAGCTATATGCGCAATTTTTATTTGGTGGCAGCTTCACCAGCCCCTAATTTCAGTTATCTTAGTATCTCTTATAGATTTTTCAGGCTATTTCCCAAGTTTTAGAAAATCCTTTCAAGAGCCTTGGAGCGAGACACTAACTTCATGGATACTCTTTTCAGTCTCAGATATATTTATTGTCTTGGCTCTGAAAGAATATAATTTTTTGACTTTGACTTATATAACTACAATAGCCTCTGCGAATATTGTCCTATTCCTTATATGTCTTTTTAGAAGAAAATATGTTAAAAAACCAAATCTAAAATGAAAACAGTCTTTATTACTGGTGCAGAAGGAGTAGGAAAAACAACCTTAATCAAGATTCTTAAAAAAAGTCTAGCTAACAAAAAGATTTATGACTTTGATTCAGTTGGTGTTCCAAAAAATCCTCCCTTAAGCTGGAGACATAAAACCACAAAACATTGGTTAGCAGTAGCAGAAAAAAACGAGAAGGTTGGAAAAGACACTTTAATTGTTGGTTTGAGTTTTCCTTTTGAAATTCTTTCTTTTTCTAAAAAAAGAGACTTCTTTTTTTGTCTTTTGGATATAAACATAAAAGAAAGAGAAAGAAGACTAAAAAAAAGAGAATCCCCTAAAGATGTAATTAATGACACAGAACAGGTAATAAAACTAAAAAAAGAGTTCAAAAAACTAAAAAATAAGAAAATTATTAATGCCTCTAACTTATCTCCTATTCAAATATCTAAAAAAATAATAAATTGGTTAAATAGTTTAAGATGAAAATTGGAGAAGAAAAAATTATCCCTATTGCAAAGAGATATTACTCTCCCCTCCCCTATCATAATTTTAAGCATGTTACAACCCTTTTAAAAAATGCCCAAGAACTAATTAAGAAATGCGAAAAATATCATCTTAAGGTAGATGAAGAAATTGTCTTACTTGCTTTATTATTTCATGATGCTGGATATGCTGAAAATCATAAAAAAAAGGGATTTAAATCAAAAGAAGAATACAGTGCTTTTATCTCCGAGAAAGTTCTTCTAGATCAAAAGTATCCCCCGGAAAAAATAAAAAAAATCAAAGAATGTATTACAGCGACACACAGAGATAAAGAATTCAGGACAATAGAGCAGAAGATTGTTCGGGCTTGTGATCTAAAAGATTTAGCTGCGAATTTTAAAAAATTTAAGAAAGACAATTTACTTTTAAAAAAGGAATTTGAACTTTTAAATCATCGGAAGATATCCTCAGATGAATGGAAGGATATAACCAAAAAAACTATTCTTTTTTATCTAAGCCAGAATATACATCTTACACCAAAGTATTACAATAAAGAAGGCAAATCAATTTTTCATATGAAAGCACTAAAAAATCTAAACAAAATACTGAATTATTCTTTCTGACATCATTTTAATTCTTTTCTTGTGGGATCATAGAAATAAATTCCAATACCTCTTGGTTCATCATCACGTGCTGGTCCAGCTACATAAAAAGAACCTTTTGGCCGCCCTTCTCTATGAGATATGCTGCTATATCCAGAAAGTATCTCATCCACTTTGTCTAGAATAGTATCTTGTACCCAAGTGACTCTGCTTAGAACAGTTTCTATAGTTTTCCGAGTGATTTCCCCCTTTCTTCTTTCTTTTAATACTCCTTCTTCAAAACGCCTTGCTTGTTCCTCATATACTGATGAATAAATCCATTCTTGGGTTTTTTCATTTCTGAAACCAGCAAATCCTGAACTTCTTTCAAATTTCCAGTCATATGGGTTAAATTTATTTTTTGTCATTTTAGTTATTGATTTTAATTTATTTATCCCACTTTAGCAAGCAAGCTTCTGACTAGTCCCATATTTTTTAGGACTTCTTTTTCAGTCAAAATTCTTCTTGATGTATCAACATCTGCTTTGTAAAATGTTATTGGTGCCCTCTGTATTTCAGCCCCATTATCCAATTTTATCTTCCCAAAATCATAGGCATTTGCACCTTCGGGTTGCATTTTTCTGACATCTGATCTTCTGTATCTAAAAAAACCATAATACCCTAGAACCTCAGTAACAAATGTTTTTGTTTCTCCGACTTTTGTAAGGCTTTTTACATGAAATTGTGGCTCCCCACTTGGCAAAGTATGGTCTTCCCACATAAATTGCGTGAAAACAGCTTTACCTTCTTTTATTAGTGCATATAATTCATTTTCTTTAGGAGAATATTGATTTGGCACGGTTAATAACTCCCAATGATTTTCCAAATCCCCAAAAATTTTCTCCAGCCCTACGCTAGTTTTTTCTAAACTTCCCTTTCCATTCATTGCAATAAATCTTGCACTACAGCTTAAATCACTTAGATGAAGGTCACTAGAAACACTGCTTGGTTCACTCATTCTTTGATAATCACATAATTGACCAATCACTAATAATTCTCCTGCATTTTCTTTAATAAGATGTTGATAAGGATATTTATGTTCCTTCATAAGGATGTATTCATTTTTTGATTCATCTAAAGTAATTTCCAGATGTTTCATCAAGAATTTCAAAGCAGGACTGCCTTTGCTAAGATGGTCAACATCTGTTCCGATTCTTGCAAGCAAAAGCGGGTCTTCTCCAGCGAATATCTGGTTAAAAGTCAAGACAGAACCGGGATATTTTCTCATATGGACAATAGTGTTTTTTTCAATAACATGAACCGGACAATAAAATCCATTTTCTAGTTTATGAAATTCTTCATTAGTCAATTGAATTCTTCTTTTTTCTCCTCTTTCTTTTTTAGTTCTTTGCATAATTTTATTATCCTGAAGAATAGCATCAATTCCATGTGCAACAACAACAATCTCTGTCCCCGGTTTAGATTTTCCATAAAATTCACCAGAAGTTGTAGTTATATAGTGTGTCCACAAAGGATCTTGTGAATCAGCATATGCTTTAGCTTCAATAATATTAGGCATTGAAGCTACTTTTCCTTTTCTTCCAGCAAGTCTTCTGGTCACATTATATGCTTTCAATACCCCTTCATTATAGAACATTGTTCCAGGAGATTTTTCTCTTGAATTTGCTTTTTGTTCTGTTAAAACCGCGGTGGTCATGTTTTTTAGATTTTTTTGAATTTATAAGGATTTATGTGATTTTTGTCTTATCTTTAAACTGATATATCTAACTTAACTTCGTCAAATGCGAGTTATGCGGTAATAAATCCCATTTGGATATATTCTCAATTTCACCAAGAATTTTTCTAAAACAAAAGCTAAGAATCAAATCTAAATAATTTACACTTATCTCTGGCGAAGTCAAGAGGTAATATTGATTTCTGTTTTTGCTTTTTTCGAAATCAGAAAACAATAACCTTAACTCTTAACTTATCGATGTACCTAAAACTTGTTTCATTGCTTCATTCAGATAAAGGAGTGCCCAGTTCCTCAGGAAAAGCGCCCCAGGATAATTATCTACATTATGCTGACCATAAATATACACCGTAGCACCCTGTCTTCTTTCTATGTCCCAAACTTTTGCTTCAGCAGCAAATTCAATTACTTTTTCTTTTGAAAATCTTATGTACCCCGAAGTATCATCAAATGGGACAAATTCTCTGCCATGCAATTCTTCTCTGTTTATGTACAAAGAACCACCAAAATTCCGGTTTATAGTAAAACTTTTGACAAATCCATTATCAAGCATGAAAAAATCATCTTGCCAATTTAATGTACTAAGAACTTGATGCCCATATTCATTTTTTATACTTGGTCTTTTTTTAAGAAAAACTGAATTTATCCATTTCTTTATTTCTGGATCAGTCAGAGTCTCTGAATATATTTTTAATTCATCATACCATTCTTGTGCTGCTTTTCTGAATGTTTCTCTTGCAATCTCTTGGCCTATTTTTACATCAGGGCTTAATAATTTTGGATGAATCGGCACTTGAAAACAAGTTTCATACAAGAGGGGAATCTCTTTTTTAGTAAGCATCAACTCTTCTAATTTCATGACCAAAGATAATCAACAAAATTTATAAGGATTGTTGTGCTGAAAAGAAATCTCTATATCAGTAATTAAATTTTGTTTTTAGTTCTTTCGCGAAATCCCAGAACAATAAACCTTGACTAACAGCACATATCTCTTACAGATTTAATATTCATTAATAACTACTGAGACCTTATTGGCGCCATCATATCTTGTTCCAAATTGTTTTTCCATTAAAACCCTGTTATAAGCTTTATCATTTATAGTCACATTAATTGCTTTGATGTCATCAAAACTTGCTGGATTTTTAGGTTCATAAAATAAATCTATCCCCTCAAAATCTACTGTTCCCCCAAATGTTAAGGTAACAAGTTTTCCCAAATCTTTTCCTTTTTCTTGTAAACTAGCTTTTAATGGCCCTTTTTTCACACTTTCAAATTCTTCTGTTCCACTAAAAAAAAGAAAATAATCCTGCCCAGTAATTCTTGCTTTCATTTTACTTTTACTGATTCTCTCTTTTTAAGGATTTATGTGATTTTTAGCAAGAAAACTTCAAACTTCCGTAAGCACTTTAAGTTCAAGAACTCCACTTTTGTAAGTGTTATAAGCTTTCTGAAAATCTCCGCTTTGAACTAATCTCACTGCAGGTTGTATTGTTTGATGATAAATCTCAGAATAAATTTCTCTTGAATCTGGTTTTAGATTCAATCTTCTTACAATCTCTGGAGCAATTCTTTTATATTCTTCTATGTCTACTCTTCCTTCTAATCTTGTTGCCATGACTTCATTTCTGAATCTTCTTAATGTTGTTAATTCAAAACAATCATCAGGCAAGCCTCTTGTTTGAATGCATGCTGTTGTCAGATAACAATTAAGAGCGTCATGTAATTTTTCACGAGTACTTCTCAGATCTTCTGGTGTATCATCACTTGAAGAAGAACCCCCATCAGATGAACTTGATGTAGGATATAACAAAAAAGAATCTCTTTTCGGTTTTTCTTTCAGAAAGGATAAATCTAAAGCAGAATTGATTCTCTCTGATGTTCTCCTTTCATTTTCTTCTCTAATTTCTTTGAAATAATCTCTCGCAGGAGTAGGCAGTAAAATAAATATCTCATGTTCAGTTGCTTTCTCCTTTTTTTCAACAGGAAAAAGAATAGGGTTATGCAAATAATCTGGCGTTTTATGTTTAGCAAGACTCCTTTTTGGGATTACAACTGGAGGAATCATAGATCTAGAAAAATCTTTGCTTACATCAATAAAATCCCTTGGGCTGTATCTTTGCCCAAATGGCCCATCATAAATGGGCATCTGTGTCATTTTACACAACTCCTGTCAATGTTTTCAAATCAAGAACTCCCCCTTTATACAAGTCATATGCTTTCTGAAAATCTCCACTTTGAACTAATCTCACTGCAGGCAAAATAGTTGCATGATAAATTCTAGAATAAACTTGATTAACTGCACTTGGATTTCCTATTAAATCCAATCTTCTTACAATCTCTGGCGCAACTCTTTTATATTCTTCGATGTCTGTTCTTCCTTCTAATCTTGTTGCCATGACGTCATCTCTGAATTTTCTTAATGTTGTTAATTCAAAACAATCATCAGGCAAGCCTCTTGTTTGAATGCATGCTGTTGTTAGATAACAACCAAGTCGATCATGCCATTTTTCACGCAAACTTCTAGTATCTCCCGAATAAGGCGGAGTATCATTATCTGAAGAACTTGAACCATGTCCTAAAGTTAGGCTAGGAATTATTGGTGGAAGGTAACTAGGGGAATCATCCTCTGATGAATTTTTAGGAAGGCCATAATACATTTTTGGAGGAGTTCTGAGTACTAGATCAATTCTCTCACTAGTTTCTCTTATTTCTCTGCTTTCTCTCTCCCTTCTTTCTCTTTCTAGTTTTTGCCATTCATACTCTTTTGGTGGAGAATCAATTAGACTGGATATTTCTTCAGATTTTACCGAGCGCCCAATAATAATTCCTTTTTTTGGCAAAGGCCCCAAATGAACATGCATTCGAGCAGGACCAGGCATTTTACTCATGCCCATATCTGCTGGATTGTATGTCCTTCCAGTTGGCTGATGAAAAATACCGTCTCCCATAATCTTAGAATGTTCGAGGATATTTAAATTTTGTTGTGGTAAAATTTTAAACTTGTTTTCCAGCTATAATTGCAAGGTTAATTCTTTTTTTCGCGTTTCTTTCCCAAAAACAGAGTCGATATCTACGCTTATAGAAAAGAGAAAATTCAACGTAACCTGAATTTTCTTGCTATCACTTTTAATCCTTCTTTGAATGTACTCCCTATTGACTGGACTCCGTTTATAATATCCCCTGCAAGACATGTGCTCCCACTTGATTCTTCTTCTCTTGGCTTGCTTATTCCAGAATAGTTTGTTAAACCGTAAGTGGGAGTACTGTCTGAATTATTTATTCCTAAAAATTCAGCACACGAACATGTTTCCACAACACTGCCTAAACCCACATAGGGATTTTGAAATGTTGATTTCCTCGCCTTAGATGTTTTTACAGGATTTAGTGGATAAAATGGAGTCAATGGCTTTTCATAGGCTCTTGGGGGCATTAAATCAGCTATACTTTTTGCAGTAACTCTAGAACTTAATTCAGCAAGATATTCTCTAGCTGATTTCTCGCCTTCTTTTAAATCTTCCATAAGTTTTCTTCTTCTTTTGTCTTCTTTACTTTCAAAATTTAACATCGCAGTTCTGATCGTAGTGTCATCATAAGTAGGAACAGAATATGTTTGAATAGGGGTTGGTTTGGATTTTTTAACTCCTGTTTTTGGCACATCAGGTAAAAACAAGAATCTTTCTTCAAGTTTTTCTTGTTTTTCCATTTGTTTTCTAAATCGTTCTAATTGTTCTGTTTGAATCTGTTGTCGGATTTGTTCTTGATATAAAGGGTTTACTTCAACATTGTTGTTAGGGGCATGATAATTATTCTGGGCCCTAGGTTTTTTAGCAAGTCCCCCGGGAACAGGAGTAACATGATACAATGGGTTTTGATCTAATATCCTCATAATCTGGGGTTTCATAGTCATTCTTCCCCAATCTGAAAGTGCGTCTCTCATGAAAAAGAAAGAGCATGAGAACTTATAAATTTTGTCGTGTTTAAAAAGAAAACTTTGGCTGTTTACAGCTGTTTTTATGATATACAATCTCAATTCAATTTTTTTTCCGCGAAATCAGAAATTAATAAACTCCAATTATCTGATTCTAGATTTTTCTGCAAACTAATCAACATAAGCAGTGAGTTTCGAAAGGTTTAAATTCCTAAAAAGGTTATAAAAAATATAAGAAAAGAGGAAAAATGAAGAAAAATAATCTGTCTTATCTAGTGATATTATTTACTTTTATTCTCTTTATTCTATCTTTAAGTTCTGTAAAAGTACAAGCAGCAGATTATTCAGCTTATTGGAATTTTAACGAAGGCAGTGGATATATTGTAAATACTCCTGTGGGCACAGCTACAAATACCCTCTGGGTCAATGGAGGAATTGGCGGAACTGCCCTTGGTTTTGATGGAAAAACAAGTTATGTAACCTCAGAACTTGGAGAAACAATCTGTACACCTCCTTTTTCAGTAGAAGCATGGATTTTGCCTGATAAAAACTTAAGAAGTGCCGGAATAATAAGCAAATATGCAAACCATGGTTCAAGATGTTTTGATCTATTTTTTGAAAATGCTGTTCTTGCTTTCAGTGTCGGAGATGATTCTCCTTCCTGGTCAGGTTGGAGAAATATTGCAAGATCTGCAAAAGATGTCCTCGACGGAAAATTTCATCATGTTGTTGCAACCTATGACTTGAGCAGTATAAAGATTTATGTTGATGGTATTAAGGTAAGTGAAGTAACTGAATCAAGGAATATCAATAAATACGGGCCCCCAGTATGCATAGGCAATGACAGACATGACTGTGTACATGGCGGGGGTTGGGGAGAGCAACCCAATTATTATAAAGGATTGGTAGATGAAGTTAAAATCTATCCCAAGGCTTTAAGTGAAGCTGAAATCAGCCAGGGATATAATGCTAAAAAAGATAATGTTGTCCAAGTAGATTGTTTCTTAGAAGGCGAAAAAAGATGTGATGATAAAAAAGTAGAGGCTTGCGAAGCAAACTCATGGAAAGTCCTGCAAGCATGTGATGTGAACTGTACAACAAAAGAAGGGCAGCCAATATGCCAAGAATGCAAAGCGTTTAGTAAAAGATGTTATGATGGAAATATACAATCCTGCAGTTATGGGGGTTTTTGGCAAGATTATTATGAATGCAATAATGGATGTGAAATTGTTGATGGTGGAGCAGAATGCAAAGAATCCTCAAACTCAAAAAATCTTAACCTTAACACCGGTTCAAAAACAAATACAGCAAATCCAATTTCAAGTATTCTTGGGCCTGCTGGGGCTGCTATGATAATAATCTGGGTTATAGTAATAATCATAAGCCTGGTTTCAACAATTCTTTGGATTATCTGTTTAGTTAATGTCCTCAAATCAGGCAATGACAGTGGTTGGAAGGTTTTATGGATTGTGCTTATCACTATTCTGGGCATTGTAGGGATAATCCTTTATTTTGCAATAGGAAAAAAATCAAGGATATCAACTGAATCAGCTCCTGTGCAAGCTTCATCAAGCCAAAACACAGGGAATAATTCTTCAGAAACGCCCCATGCTGTTCCAAAGCCGAAAAAATGAAGACTTTTTTATAGATCATAAGGAAGCATATATTTGTGAGAATTAATCTCTCCGGGGGTATAATAAATTCAGCAGGAGGCTCATGTAATCTATTTTGCTTACCTACACAATTCTGTTCTTACATTCCTAAAATTTTTAGCACAAGAAAAACAGGCCAGACAATTGCTTTTAGGAATCCTAAAACGCCTTGCCAGAAAGTTGTTGCTTGGCTGATGTAATAAATTGCAGCCCCAATAAGGCCCAAGCCATAGATGGCTCCACAGCCTCCTTTACACCTTCTACAACCACATTTGCCGTCTTTGCTATCACATTCACATTTTTCTTCTTTCTTTTCTTTTCTTTTCTGTTTTGCCATATTATCTATGAAATTAGTAGATATAAAAGGGTTTCTATTATCGAAACTAATTACAATAATCTTTAAAAATAAATAAAAAGTAATTCAAAGATGAGATTTAAGGAAAACAGAGAACAAGATGATTTGTTCTTGATTATAGGAGATAAAAACCCTAAAGAACATTATGACCGGATTTCAGTTTCTGAAAAAGGCGTTGAATCCAAAGTGATATTTGAAACAGATTTTATAAACAAGCTTCATTTTAATACTTGTGGACTTGTTTTATTGACTGCCACAGGATCTGAGATATATTACATGACTTTTCATCCTTGGGCTAGATGTACTTCGGCACCAATGGGCATGACCAATGTCTATTCAGAAAATATTGCAATTGCATTAGAAGGGCATGATGATTCAACTGGTGAGCTTATTTTGGGAGGAAGAGTAGTGCATAAAGGATTGCATCGACCAACTGAAATTGCCCATTTGAATGAAACTTTCTTTTACATGGGCACTAATGGGCTATATTCTGCAAAAAATAATAAGCTGATTAAAGAAACAGGAGATGCTGATTTAGCTGCAATAAGCGGAATAAAAAGCCGTTGTGGTGGATTAGCAAAAGCAGATGGAAAACTATATTTTGGCGGAGTAGATGGTACAGTCTATTGTTATGATGGAAAAAAAGTAGAATCAATTTTTGCAGCTGGTTTTCCAATATACACAATTCATGGAATTGAAAATAATCCTGAAAAGGTATTATATATCGGGGGCAGTGGAAAAAAAGGCATCTTAGCACTCCCTACAACTCATCTTGACAAAGCACAAACAATTTTAGAAAAAAGTGTTAATGAAGCTTTTACAATAACTAGTGTGGATATACCCTCGGGAGCAGCAGCTGGGGCATATGACATGATTGCAGATTATGATGTTAATCATGATCCAATGCAACATCCTCTTACACAAGGCATGATAAGGCATCGTATGATAACTTTTGATGTTCCTACATTGGGAAGCAGAGAAGGATAATTATTTCTATCTTTCAAAACTCTCTAAGAGATTGGGGGCTTTCATACAAATATCCCTTATGAATTTTAAGGTCTTTTCATATCTTTCTTCAGAACTATTCACTAGATTTTTAATTAATTCTGGATGCAAGATGCAGGATTTATCTGCGATTCTAAATATTTTGCCTTCTTCTGTTTTTGGCTGAGACCGTATCCCATGATTTACTATACAGTCTCTCAATATTTCATCTAATTCAAAATTCTTCTCTAAGATTTCAATAGAATGTGCAGGGTGATTCTCAGTTGAAATCACTTTTCCCACATCATGGACCCAACCCGCAATTTCTAGAATTTCTCTATTCACTTTTTTGTGTTCAGCTAAGACTAAAGCAATCTCGCCAACTAATCTGCTATGAAGAATGATAAATTTAGCATTTTCTTTATCCTCTAATTTTATTAATGTCTCTTCACAGAATTTCTTTGCTTTTTCTATATTCAGTTTTTCCATATAACTGATTGTTTTAGAAATTTAAATTACTTTCTATACCTAGGCTTTTTTGTTTGCTTTTCTGTCAAGGATATGCTCACGATATTCTTGGAGAGACTTGCCGCATATATTGAAACCACCCTTTCCTCTGGTCCCTCTTGGAAGATAACAGAAAAACTCAAACATTGGGCCGGGAATTCTACCGAGGGTCTCTATGTCTTTCACATGTTCGCTAGCTATTTGCAATAAACCAGTTTCATCAAGTCTTTGTAATTGTCTTTTGCAATAAACGTCTACAATTAGATTATTTTCCCTTTTTACTCTCAAATCTTCACATAGATTATACTTGCCCGAACACACAACTTCACGAACAACAGATAGTGATTCTTCATCCAGTTTTTTCACAGTCCCATCAATTCCAGGATTAAAAAATCCATAATATCTATCTCCTCTGACAAAATCTAGGTTCCCGAGTCTATCTGTTTGTTTGAAACAATGATAAAACCAAAAAAGCTGGCCAATGTTAGTATCTCCGACTATGTTAGAACTATAACAGAGAGCAACATCACGATGGTCCGGAGTATCTTCAACTCTTCGAAGTACAATCTCATTATGTACTCTCATCATTGAAGGAAGTGTAAAACCAATCTCTCTGTCAAAAGGAGATTCATCTGCATATGATGTCCCTAATCTATCAAAACCAATTATCTGCATTTTCTTTTAAAAATCGAAGGTATAAAAGAGTTTCGTTCAAGTTAATTGTTAAATTTTATTTTTTTACATTCTTAGAACCTGCAAGAATATACTTCAGTCTTCTAAAGAGATTGTCGTATTTTTTTGTTGCCGCCATAAAAATATTCAAAGTAGGATTATCATTGAATTCAGTAGTATTTATGTTAATATATAAATTCTTATCTTCATTAATCAGTTCTTCATCATGCCATCCCCAACCATTAGAAAGTAAAACTTGTCCAATAAAAGCTAAGAAAAATACTCTTATTTTAGATTTAACAGGTGTATCTCCTAAAAATTCTTCTACAAACTTTTTGAATATATCTAAGTCAATTTTTTTATGATGCTCTAAAAAGACATATTCTTCAGTTTTTATTTTAAAATTATATGCAACAAATGCTCGGTCAATTTCTGAGAGTTTATCTTTTTTAAAAATTTCTAGAGAGTTTCTGATTGCAACTATAAAATCTTTGTCTAATTTGTCCACTTCTTTTTGGGTTTTTCCTTTAAACAAGGATTTAATCAGTTTTTTCAGTTTATGAAAATTTTTATCATTACCTTTAACTAATTCTTTTACGATTGCTTTAATTTGATTTGCTGTTTTCATGAAGAATAAAATATCTTCTGGTTTAATTACTTTTTTATGATACTCGGGATTTTAGAGATTATCAGTTTTCAGTAAACAAAAACAGTCATGTTTACATTTAACATACGGATTTAAAACCATTTCGTTCAAAGAGAGGTATCCTGAAAATTAAGAATATTTAATAATCTAAAAAATATGATATTTCATGGGCTTTTCTAATATCCCCAAATTATACCTTGGAGAACTTGAAATCTCCAACCCTGTTCAAGGCGGGATGGGTGTAAAGATATCTGGTGCACGGCTTGCTTCAGCAGTAGCTAATGTGGGGGGTTTAGGATTAATAGCCACAGTTGGTCTTAATGAAGCCAAAAATTATCCTGGAAGTTATAAATCCTCAAGCATAGCAGCACTCAAGGATGAAATAAGACTTGCTCGTTCAATGATGAACCAGAATGGTTATCTTGGAGTAAATATCTTGCATGCACTTACAAATTATTCTGACCTAGTTCAGACATCTATTGAAGAGGGTGTTGATGCTATTATTTCAGGAGCAGGAGTTCCATTAGATATGCCAAAATATCTTCTTCCAGGTTGTAAAACAAAATTAATTCCAATTGTTTCTTCTGCAAGGTTAGCAGACTTTATATGCAAATACTGGAAGAAAAAATATAATTATCTTCCTGACGCAATTGTAGTAGAAGGCCCAAAAGCAGGAGGGCATCTTGGATTTTCTTTAGAGCAATTAACTGATGAAAATTCTGTTGACTTTGTTGAGCATGGATTAGAAAGAATAATCCCTGAAGTTGTTAAAGCAGTAAGCAAGTATGAAACAGCTAAAAAAATTCCAGTAATAGCAGCAGGCGGAATTTTTTATGGCGGGGATATAAAAAAATTTATAGAGTTAGGGGCTTCAGGAGTTCAGATGGCAACTCGTTTTGTGACAACTGAAGAATGTGATGCTCCTCTAGCATTCAAACAAGCGTATCTTAATGCAAGAAAAGAAGATATTATAATAATAAAGAGTCCTGTTGGAATGCCAGCAAGAGCAATTAAAAGTAAGTTTTTAGATGAAGTTGCAAAAAGGGAGAGAATGCCTGTGAACTGCCCGTATCATTGCCTCACACCATGTGATCCAAAGCAATCTCTTTACTGCATTGCTAGAGCATTACTCAATGCTGAGCAAGGGGATGTAGCTATTAATGGTTTTGCATTTGCAGGAGCAAATGCCTGGAGATGCAAAGAACAGGGAATAATAACTGTGCCCAAGCTTTTCGAAAAGTTAAGCCAAGAATATCTTGAAGGAAAAATCTCCTAAAAATAAGTGTTAGAATGAACTTGTTTTCGCTCGCTTCTTCGTTCAAGAACTCATAAGAGTTTTTTTATTTTCTTTATGAGATAGTCAAGTTTCTCTAGTATTATTTTTGAATCTGAAAGTTCTATCTTTTTTCCGTAATAATTTATTGAATTCCTTAATAGTCTTAAAGAATCAAATTCCAAAGCTAGTGAATCATCTTTTATCACATTAGCCAAGAAAGAGCTGTAACATTCATGATTGTATATCTTAAAATCATGTTTAAGTGCAAGAGCTTCTAATAATTCCCTTAAAACATCATAAAATAAGGTGATTACAGTCTCTTTTGTAGTTTCGTTAACAGGAAGCAGTTTTGCTGTTTTCTCTCTGTCGTTTGATGAGTTTAGGATATCCTCAATTCTCCAGAATCATGTTCAATTTTCTTAGCATATCCTTGTTTGTTGCAGTCTTGCCATTCCATTTTATCTTATTACCACCCCCTGTTCAATATTTTTCTTTAAGTTTTCATTCTTCATAGAGTTTATGAAATGTAGCTGTACTTTCCTATTAAGCTTTTTCTCGATTTCTTTTATATTAATCTCTCTTGGCTCTGATTCTAAGTACAGATCAATATCAGATTTCAAGGAATTTTCCGTTTTTATCAATGAACCAAACAAAATTATTCTCTTGAAAGCTATAATCTCGTGAATTTTTTCAGCCAAAGCATTAATTACATTAAACCAATAAGCTTTTGACAATTGCTTGAAAACAAAACTTTCCCTGTTTGCTCTAAAATAAATATAAATCCCCTTATTTTCAGATAAAAGTAGTCCATTTTTTTCCAAATTCTTAAGTGTTTTAGAAGCGGTTGGAGGGCTTATTTTTATCATGCCTGCATATTGTCTTACAGAAATCTCTCTATAACAGTCTTCAAAAAAAGGTTTTAATTCATCAAATATTTTTAACATCTGTTAATTTAAATTAACAGTTGTTTATAAATCTTTCGTTATATTTTTGTTTACTTCGGTAAGTGTAAAATTTTCCCTGTTTTCGCTTTCTTTCGCGAACTCAATTATCCCCCTATTGGGTTTAGTGTCACTAAACACATAAATCTTTAAAAAATCAAGAATATTTGAAAAATCAATAAAAATGAAATTAGAGAAAATCTTAAATCCAATTAAAAGAATTGCCAAGGCAGGATTGATACTAGCAGTTTTAACTGCGCCTTTTTCTTTGAATTGTGCTCGTTGTGATGATGAATCTAAAGCGGTTCTAGTAGGAAGAGGAGAAAACCAAAATTCCAACCAGGGGGATAATGGTAGCTATGGTTATTCAGAAGATGATCCTTTATCTGCACCAAGAACAAGCCAGTCTTATTCAAGAAGGCCAGTCCAGGTCGATGTCAATGAAAATCTTCCTTTATGGGATGCAGGAGATCTTGAAATTAACAAATATAACAAACAAACAAATGGAGAAGGGGGCGTCATGACAGTGACTACAAAAGTCTTGATGAGACCAGAGTTTTATACAGGGGAGATGCCCTTGAGATACCAGAGCATAAAAACTCCCGATTACGGCGGAGGATATGGTGGTTCTTTATCAAAAACATTGCTGGATAAATTTGATGATTTTTCTATAGCTTATGTTTATGAAAACTATACCCTTATTGGAGCTGTTGCAGTTGCGGGGGGGGAAATGGTTGCAGAAGCAAAAATAAGATATGTCAAAAAAGGAGATAATCCCATTGTTTCAAGAGAAGGCGAAGAAGTTCATTATTTTAATGGCATTCCAATCTTTCATTGCAAAAGCGAGTTTGATCTTACTGGATTTAAGAAAAGTGAGTCAAATGTCTCAGGAAGGAAAATGAAAGACTATTTTTCGGTCATTGCCCATGATTATTGAATTTGAATAAAAATAACTTAATTAAAAAATGAAACCAAAATTAGAGAAAATCTTAAATCCAATTAAAAGAATTGCCGGAATAGGATTATTAGCTTCTGTTTTGGTCTTGACTGGTGTTGCAGGTTGTGGAAACAGCACACAAACACCAGGCATATCAGAAACACTTCAAGACGAGTGGCCATTATGGGCCATTGAAGATTTAGAGTATAACAAATATCAAGGACCTATAGCAACCTATGATAATGATGTGAATATCAAGCCGCCTTTTTACAAAGGAAAAATCCCTTTAACATATAAAAGTACATTTGCCATTGGTTATGGCGGGCCAATGTCAGGTCTAGGAAAAACATTAGTGTATCAATTCAATGATTTTTCCGAATACTTCATTTACAATGGTCCTTTGCTTATTGGGGCTGTAGCTGTGAACAATGAGAAAAGTTTGGTAGCAGAAGCAAGAATAGACCCTTTAGGAAAGAACAAGTCAGACCCAACTCAGCTGTATAATCCAATGATAGAAGCAGAAGAATTTCACTATGCTAATGGTCGATTAGTTTTTCATTGCAGAAGTGAATTTGAAAAAGGTGCAATGGGTTTTAAGGCGAAAGAATTTGAGCAGTCAGGCAGAAAACAACGAGACTGGTTCCCCATTCTTCCTGGTGAATGAAAAGATTTTTCTGGCAGTAAGTGAAAAATGCTCGATGTTGCAGATTTTTATTTTCTTTGAGGTACTGGAAAACAGATCCGGTTTCCAGTGCCATTAGGATACATCTGTCTGATATAATTTTTAGCAGAATTTACATCTGCTTGAACTTGTTCTTGGGTTATTCTATACTTTACTCTTAGTTTAGATTGACTTGCACCAACAGATTTTTGAAAATCATAAAAATTATAAATAGCATCCCAAATAAAATCTTCGGGTTTTCCCTTTTCAATTGGTTCAAGAGACCCTCCAAAAAATGATGATTCTTCTTCACATTGAATGTATATCATTGCCTGATGATTATTCCATTGAGACCAGGTATAAGCAATTTTTTTAGTATCAGGCTCTATGTCTATATAATGCCTGCATTGTTTCCACTGCCCCCTTTTTGCTATTTTCTCCATTCTTTCAGGTTTTGGATTGACGCAAACAGGAAGAGAATTATCAAAAGGCCTAATATTATAATGAACAGTTGAACAAGCCCCAGTCAGTGTTGCTGCTGCAATAGTGGTTGTCAACAACAATGTTTTCAAGTTTACCATGTTTCCTAGAAATTCGAACATTTTTAAAGATTACGAAGAGCACAAGATAAAAAACAACCAGTACGTAGTAATAAACTGGTTTTTGCTTTTATGTTTGTGATTGATATCTAGGAGATTGTTTCAAATCACACACTTTATTCTTCTAGTGTTTCAAGTCTTTAAACTTCACAGAATGTTGTTCACCAGCACTGCCCCAGTTCTCTAACTCTGTTTCATGAATTACAATGGTGGTTGCTTGTGCAGGAATTCCCATCTCTGTAAAAACCTCAGTTATCTTTTTTATTAAGACTGGTTTCTGTTCTTTGCTTAAAGGCCATGTTTCTATGTTTACGATTGGCATGAATCTCTTTAGAATTTTAGATATAAATTACTTTCTGTCTATAAATAACCCTCATAGAAACTTACTTTCTCTTGCACGCGCTATAAACTCCTTTCTATCTTATAAGAAAAAGAACAAAAATCACTACAACCAAGACTAAAAGAAGAATAATCCCAATTAGCCTGGAAATCCTATTTGTTTTTTTCTCCTGTTCTGTCAAAGGCCTTAACTTATCTGCATTTTTCTTTTCAACTGCTGAACCAATTAAACTTCCTACTGCCATTCCCACAAAAAAACCAAGAGGAAATGCTAAAGAATCTGTATTTGTTATAGCCTCAATAATAAAACCAATAAGCATTCCAACAATCATTCCAATAGACATCCCTTTATTCAGGTAATATCCTTTGGGATGTTTTCCAGTTTTATCTTCTGGTTTTCTTCTTATTCGAATTATGGCTAAGATAGCTAAAAGAACCAAGATAATAAATACTGCAATCAACATCCATGGAATGGCCATATATTTCTACTTTTTTTTAGTATAAAAAAGTTTCGAAAGATAAAAGAAATATTTTCCGAAATCCCAAAAAGAATAAAACCCCTTAACTAACCACTTATAGAAGCCTGTAAGTTGTTTTCACCGTTAAGTCATTGCGAGCCTCGCAAGGGGGCTGGGGCGAGAACTTAATTAATCTCTCTTAAACGCATTTCCTGTTTCAATAGACATTCCAACTTGTGCTAAAGACGCTTCAAACAACATTTGTACTTCACCGCCTGGTTCTCCTCTGCTCAATAATTTTTCTAGCATATTTGCAGATGCAACTAAACTCGGTCCAGAATGATATTTCTTGATTTCAGCCTGATTAGGATTAATTTCCGTATTGTTTACACACCAAAGATCCATACCTGCCATTACATATTGCTTTTGTTCTAAAAGAGGTTTGATAATCAAGGTATAATGTTCCTTCAATCCGGTGATTGTCTCTTTAATTCCCATTTTTTTCTTATGTTTTTCATTATAAAAAGATTTATGTGATTTTTGATTAGAATTTGGCTAAGCGTAGCCAGCGATAAATGTAGTATTCAACTCTGTTTTAAAAATCCCGAAACCCTAAAAAGAATAGAACCCCACTTCTTCTTGTTTAAGCATAAGAATTAAAAACTTGATTAGTAATAAAAATTATGAAAAATGAGGCAAGAAAACAGAATAACTGGGCATTAGTTTCATTTATTTTTGTTTTCTTGAGTATTATTTTTCCTTTATTCTTGTCTCGCAGTTTTACTTCTGTAACTGGAATGGAGATGATTGTAATTGCATTCATTTGTTTAGCAATTAGTTTTATTACTGGCTTAATTGGCTTGATTTTGAGAAAGAGATATAATTTTCTTAATTAGATGGCTTATGTAGGGATGATTCTCAGCATAATCATCATCTTAATTTTAGGATATTACACTTTCAGGCCACGAGTTTAAACCTTTTTCTTAGCTTTGAGCATAAAAATATAGAAGATTATTGATAAAATTAATAAAACCAAGGAAACTAGGAAGAGAATTTTAGATAATCTTATGTTAAATTCTTTTGGTTCAATGTTTATCTTCCCAGTAATCAAAATTGGTTGATTATCCAAGGTCAAAGAAATGTTCCAGGGTTTTTCTACTGGGAAATTCTGGTCATGGTAAGTTATGTCCATTAATAATCCTGCCAGGTTTAATGTTGTGTGTGGTTCTATTATCAATGTGTTATCGACAATTCTATTGTTTGGATATAATCTGAATAGCTTAAGATAATCTAAACTACTTATTTTGGTTTTATTTGGCAGATTAGCAGGTGTTTTTGGGATATCCACTATCAGGGAAGAATCACAATTATTAATTATCTGAAAACCTGCTTGGCAATTACTATCTTTCACTTCTATGCAGGATACCTCTGGAGATTCTTTTATGTTATAAGCCCCGCTATTAAAACACCCCCCCATGAAATCTGCGCCCAAGATCATGAATCTAAAAGCAGCGATAACACATAATGCGAACAATATTATGAATATAATAAATAATATCTCAAATACCTTCTTTTTTTCCATAATTTTTGAGTATACTGAGATATAAAAAGTTTGGCTTTCAGATGTATGTGCAGTATTTATCACTGTTTTCGGAAAATTCGTTCTTCTCCAGAAATCCAGAAAGAACCTAAACCCCTTTGATGGTTAATCAAATCCCCCTGGTCCAAACTTAAGAAGTATTTTCCTAATCTCATTGATAGTCTCTTGTTGATCTTTTTTATCAGACATCCTTACAAATCTTATAAGTAAATCAGTTAAACTTGATTCATTCATTATCTTTAGTTTATATCCATCTGTAATAAAATAAAATCTGAAAGTTTTGTATCTTATCTCTTTGATTACAATTCCACCAATTTGACCAAGGAGCTTGCCTTTATGCGAATTTTCTGCCAAAGAATACATTTGTCTGAATATTATTTTAGATTCTTCTTTGAATTTTTTCAGAATTTCATCTTTTAAAGTTTCGGAGATGCTTACTTTGGCCATTTTTTATCTGCCTCTTTTATGGCATCTTCGATGGGTATGAATCCTTCTGATGACATTAAAAATTGTCTTAGCTGTTCTTTTACTGCCAAAGAATAAATTCTTTTGAGAATAATATCATAGCTTTCACCTTTCATTCCAAATGAAGATAACTTATTCTTGGTTTCCTTGCTTAATTGAATTGTGGTGGTTTCCATAATTTGTCTCCTATTATTCTAATTTCTTTTTAACTACCTATAGTGGCTATAGTAACTATAGTTTATAAACTTTTCGGTATATTTTAGATTTTCTCGAAAAGCGAAAGCGCAGATACTAATTAAGATTTGGCTTTCTCGCCAGAGTTAAGTGTAAGTATTCTTATCTCACTTTCATGAAACCCTACAAATACTTAATCCAATTATCCACTTAAAGAAATTTGGCTTTCCCGCCAGCGATAAGTGTAAGTATTTTAAGATTTTGTTCCTTTCCGAGCTTCAAGCTAAAAGCGAAAGCGCAGATACTAATTAAGATTTGGCTTTCTCGCCAGAGTTAAGTGTTATTATCAGTTTGATTTTGTTTGTTTCTTAAAGAATCACTAGACAGAAGAAATTGTTCAAGTTAATTACAACATAACTCGCACCCGATAATTAATCAGCAGGTTCTGGAAAATACTCTTTTTTCATTGCGATGTTTCGAAATGGGGGATGACGGCAGGGTTGTCCTACTACTACTGTCTCATTATACTTGCTTCTCCGAAATACAATTCCTCGATAATCACATTGCCCTATTTGATAACCTGAGGTAAGTATTCCAGATCTCTTTTGTCCTTCACATTCTTCATGTCCCAAATACAGTGTGCAGTCTGCTGAGCATCTCACAATTTCGGGCATGTATTGCCTTGCAAGTTCTTCATGACTTTGTGTAGGTGTTGGTGTTTCGGGGGTCATAAATTCCCACAGAAGTTTTGTTTTTAAAGGTTGGGGAGCGGGGAGGTTTGGCTTGCGAGCCAGATGTATGTGTAGTATTCAACATTGTTTTCAAAATCTCGAAACCCTGCAAATACTTAATTCAATTATCAACTTATAGAAATTTGTTTTCGTTTCTCCGCAAAGTGAGAGCGAGCCGAAGGCGGGAGCGGAGATTTCATTTTTGTTCACTTGAGGCAATAGTCAAAATCTTGGGATTTGTAGAAATTTTGTAAAATATACTTCATGACTTTGGACAAATCTTCAAAATTTTCTAACAAAAATCTTATATTTTTATCATGAACATTTCCTTTATGGTGGTGGAATATAATCTCAAATTTATCTATCTTGAATTTACTAAATAGTTTTTCAAGGCGATTTTCTAACTCTTCAGCAATATAATCTGGAACATCTGTTGTAAACTCAATTGCATTTTTATCTAAAAAAATGGATGCATAGACAAGTCCCCCATATCCTCTTTCAATGACTTTAACCTCTGTTCCAAAGATTATCTCTTTGTGGCTTTCATTTTTTGCTTTTTCAATTATTTGCCCTATTTCTTCATAGTTTAATTTCATAATTTTGCAAAATTTCCCTAGTTAATAAAAGTATTGCGAACGCTTATTTTTTATTAGAAAGCATTAAAAAGTTAAGATTTCTTTAGTTTTTATGGGTGGCAAAACATTAAAATTTCCCAAAAGGAAAAAATTTGTATCAAAAGAAGGGGAAATAGATTGTAATGCAAAAGAAAAAACGATTTCTCCCGAAGAACGTCAAAAAATAACCCAACACCTCATAGATATTGGGCTTATAAAAAAGAAACCGGAAGAGGAGTAGGTGGGTTTTTTGTTTGGTCAGTGTGGTGTGGCAGATGCTATCCCCTAGAAAAGAATGAAACTTACTTTTAGTCATTAAAGCAGAATACTTTTCAGATTTATTTTTCAGCCCAATCTTCAGCCACAACATGGGCTTGTTCTAAAACTAGTTGAATGGCATGTTCTTGTCCTTCTGGTGGGTAATGATACTTCTTTAAAATCTTCTTAACCTTTAATCTTAATTCCGCCTGAACACTCTCCCTCATAGTCCAGTCAATTTTAACACTATTCCTTATCATATTAACTAGTTCTAAAGCGATAATCCTTAGATTCTTATCCCCTAAAACTTCTATTGCTTCTTTACAGTCTGCTAGTGCATCGTAAAACGCTTTTTCATCCTCATTTAATCCTAGTTCTTTTCCTTTAGAGTGTTCCTCTTTGAATTTCTTAGCAATAGTGATTAATTCTTCAATTGCTTGGGCAGCTTCAATACTCTTGTTGGTGTATCTTTTGATTGTTTTTTCTAACATCTCCATAAAAGATTTTTCTAAAACTACATTTTTTTTAAAGTGAACTCTTATTTCATCATTCAAAAGTTTTTTTAACGCTTCGAAAGCCAGATTTTTTTGAGGCATATCTTTTACTTCTAATAGGAATTTATCTGAAAGTATTGAAATGTCTGGCTTTTCAACTCCTGCTGCTTCAAATATATCCACAATCCTATCGGAAATAACTGCTTTTGAGATTATTTGCTTGATTATAGAATCATAATCATCAGAATATTTTCCTTCTCCTGTGCGAGAGTCTAATTTTATAATCGCAGACTTAATTGCTTGGAAAAATCCAACCTCTTCTTTTATTTTCATTGCTTTTTCATTAGGAATAGAAAGTGAGAAAGAGATAATTAACGCGTTTGCTTCCCTAACAAATCTTTCTTTTAATTTGTCTCCCTTGAGGATGTGGTTCACTGCATTAGGAATAATAGAAAGCCTTTGTTTAGAATCAAGTTTAAAAAATTTCATATAATCGAATCCATGGAACATATCTCTCACGATTTCATACTTTTCAATCATTTTTTTAACCGCTTCCTCTTGATTGAAAATTGGTTTCCCCTTCCCACCAGAAGAAGTATATTGCATAACTGCATCTCTTAATTCCTTGCCAATTCCAAGATAATCAACAATTAACCCTGCTTCTTTATCTTTGTATTTTCGATTTGCTCTTGCTATTGTTTGCATCAATCCGTGGCTATGCATTGGTTTATCAATATACATGGTATGCACACAAGGAGCATCAAAACCTGTTAACCACATATCCCTTACAATTACCATTTTCAATTCGTCTTGCGGTTTTTTTAATCTATTGCCAATTTCTGCTCTTCTTTGCTTATTTCTGATATGTTCTTGCCATTCGGGTAAATCAGATGAAGAACCAGTCATAATAACCTTGATAACTCCTTTTTTATCATCTGCATTATGCCATTCTGGTCTTAAGGCAATAATCTCATTGTATAAATCAACGCAAATTCTTCTAGACATGCAAACAATCATTGCTTTTCCATCTAAAACCTTTATTTTTTCCTCAAAGTGATTAATGATATCCATTGCAATTCTCTTTATTCTCTCTCTACTTCCAACAATCTTCTCCATCCTAGCCCACTTACTTTTTAACTTAGTCTTAATTTCCTCGTTTTCTGTTATTTCCTCAACAGAAGGATCAATTTTTCTTCTTTCTTCTGGTTTTATGCCTAGTTTGGCTAATCTACTTTCATATAACAAACGAACAGTCGCCCCATCATTTACTGCTTGCTGAATATCATATTTATCCACATAATTTCCAAAAACAGCCAAGGTACTCTTATCTTTCTTTTCTATTGGCGTGCCAGTAAATCCAATAAATGAGGCATTTGGAATCGCATCTCTTAGGTATTTAGCATATCCATATCTGATTAACGCTTCATCTTTTTTCTCAGTTATTTTTGCAGAAAATCCGTATTGGGTTCTATGGGCTTCATCTGCAATAACTACAATATTCTTTCTATCAGAAAGCATAGGATAATCTTCCCCCTCTGGGAAAAACTTTTGAATTGTTGTAAAAATAATCCCCCCAGAAGATACTTTCAATAAGTCTTTTATGTGGCTTCTTGATTCTGCATTTTTAATAGGATTTCTTAATATGCCCGAACATCTTGCAAAAGTATCATGAAGTTGTCCGTCTAAATCGTTTCTGTCAGTTAATACAACAATTGTAGGATTTTCTAATTCTTTAGATAAAACTAATTTTCCTGCGTAAAAAACCATTGATAAAGATTTACCTGAACCTTGTGTATGCCATACAACTCCTGCTTTTTTATTGCCTCTCGTTGCTTTAATCGTAGATTCAACTGCCTTGTTTACAGCGTCATATTGATGATATGCAGCAACTTTCTTAATAGTCTCCTTATCTTTTTCAAAAACAATAAAACTTCTGATTAAATCTAAAAAAGTTTCTTTATTGAGCATGCCCTTTATTAAAATTTCAATTCCTAGTCCTTTTTCTTGTAATTTCCCATTAATTGTTTTCCAAGGCATAAATCGGTCTTTAGCTGAAGATAGTGTTCCTTCTTCTGCTAGCATCCCATCTGAAATAATCAAGATTTCATTAAATCTAAATAAAGAAGGAATTTGTGTTTTATAATTCTGCAACTGCTGGAATGCATCATCTATTGTTGTTTTCTCTTTAGCTAAATTCTTTAATTCAATTACTACTAAAGGCAGACCATTTACAAATAAAATTATATCTGGTCTTCGGTTATATTTGTCTTCAATAATTGTGAATTGATTTACTGCTAAGAATTCATTTTTTTCAGGATGCTCAAAATCAATAAGCCAGACTTTATCTCCTGCAATCCTCCCCTCTTTTCTAAACTCAACATCTACTCCTTCAACTAGAAGTTTATGAAATTGCTCATTATCTAAAATCTGATTTGGAGAAGAAACACGTAAAACCCTTTTTATTGCTTCTTCTCGTGCATTTTCAGGAATTTTGGGATTTATCTTTTCAATTGCTTTCTTTAGTCTATCAACAAGAACTATTTGTTGAAAATCTTTTCTTTCAGGATTTTTGCCTTCTGGCTCAATATCTTTTCCATTTATGATTCGATAGTCTAAATTGCCAAATATATCTAAGCAATGTTGTTCAAGCTCGTCTTCTGTTATTCTGGTCATTTTCTATTTTATTAATCAATTTTACTATTTAATCTTTATTATACAACAAATGAGGAATTATTACAATTAATCTCAATAATGCTAAAAAGAAGATTCCCCAAAGCCCAAAATAAAGAGATTTTAAGATTATCAAATATTTTGCATCGATAGAATGTAAAAATGAGCCAGAGAAGAATTCAACTATGATAAATATAATTGATAAAGTTAATGGAAACCGGATATAATAGATCAGGTCATTAATGTGCCCCGTTTCTTTTAATTTTTTTATTTGTCTGAAATTTTCAATTGTTGGTAAAATTAATAACAATGCAAGAAGTCCTCCAAAGAGAATGGAGATAACTTCAAGATTAATTTCGGGTATCTTAAAAACTCCCAAATAATAAGGAATTGCTAATAATATTCCTAGAAAAGGCCAGTAGATATCAAAAAATCTTTTCATTCTATTAACTCCTTTATATCCTCTAAATTGTCGTTTATTGCTTTGTGAACATTTTTGCTGCATTCATCAAAATTTAAATATCTGGAACGATCACCTAAATCTATCTTTAACTTGTATCTATCTTTAATTAAATCAATAACTACATCACTTTCTTCTGAAGAAGTACTCCCTTTAATCCTAATACTTTCAGCATCATAAAGTACGCCCACCTTTCGAAGTATTTCTACAAATTGCTTAATTGGGGTTATTTCTAAACCCCCCTTATGTTTTTCATTGAAAATTTCTAATTTTAATCTCCCAGCATTTGCATTTTTGGCCTCTTGAATTAGTTCTAAAAGCGGCGTATCTTGAATCTTATTTGAGGATGGTTGAGAATTATTGCCGATATGAAGTATTGCATCTACAAAGGTGATAGAACCCATTTTTTTGTATTTCTTAATAGCATTCTTTGTGAGTAGGGGGTAGATTTCAAAATTGTTTTTTATTACATGAATAGATTGGATATAATACTTAAACGTGCCCCATTTTACTCCTTTTCTAGCAGGCAATAAACAGAGGATATTTAATTTTTTGATGTAACAAAAATAAGTCATATCAATAAGTCCCTCATCTTTTTTTAATCCTAAAATTCTAAGCACTTTTGTAAAAATATTACCAATTAAAGGTAAATCTTCTTTATCTGACCTTACAATAATTCCCTCACAAAAATCATTATCTTCATTAAATTCCATTAGACTTATATCAAAAGTTCCAACTTCAAGAACTCGACCACCTTCTTTAGAACTTTTGTTGGATTTATTATTAATATCTCTTAGAATACTACAAAAATCAATTCCCGCCGTTTCTATGGAATAAAATTCTAAATCTCTTTTAAACATATTTTTCCTCCAAAGGAACTCTTATCTCTCCAGACATTAATTTAGGTAAAAGTGAATCTCGAATTTTTGCTAGATTTTGATTTTCAAAGCAATTTTTAGCTATTTGATTAAATATTGGATTAGACAATTTTTTATATTCTTTTAGTAAATCCGTTGAAGGCAGTAAAAATTCATAATTGTCTACGTTATTTTTATTGATATGCTGTTGTGCCCCCCCCGTTTGATGGGAGATCATGTGCTCTATTTCATTTTTAATTAATAAATAAATAAACTCTGAGGGTATCTTTTCATTTTCTATAATTCCTATAACTGATTGATTAGCGCAAGTATCAATTTCCAATCTACTAACCTGTCCGAGAGTTGCTCCCGTAATAGCTAAAACCGTTGTATGCTTTGGAAGAATCTTTGTTGCTGATTTATCTAATCCCTCTTTAGTTATTCTTTCTGAAGGAGATATTATTCTGAATTCATTTACCTCTCCAGAATTTATCCAGTTAATACTTCCGTTCCAATATTCTGGTTTTGTTCTATCTGGAGTTCCACCCAAAACTGTTTTAAGTTCATTTCCTATCTTTGATATTTTCCACCCTTCAGGGATCATCCCCAATTCACTCTCGACCATTTTTCCATCACTACTTTTGTAGGATTTTCCTTTCTCGTTTGGAAATTCAAAATTAATAAACCATCTTTTAAAAATGGTTTGACCAATTGCTTCAAGAATTTTGTTCATTTTGTTGTTTAGTTCTATTTTTGAATCTAGAGAGGAGAGAATCCTTGCAATTGCTTGTTGCTCTGGAAGATCTGGAATGGGCAAATCGATTTTTTCAAAATCTCTTAAAACAATTCTCGGAATTACCGCCCCAGAGACATAGTTTCCGCTAACTCTTTCTTTAGTTCTTGAATCGGTAAAGAGATACTTCAAAAAAGAGGGATAAATTTTATTTTGGTTTGGTCTTAGAATAGCTATAGAAGAAAGAATGACAATTTCATCTTTTCCATTCGAAACAAAAACGTGTTTAAGGTAGCTTCCATCTTTTGCAATTAATATATCATCTTTTAATGGTTTACAATCTTGCTTAACCAGATTTTTAAAGTCACTCTCCGAAATTATTCGACATGTAGAATAATTAAATCCATAATCTTCCATATCTTTAACAGTAGCAATTAATTTGCCGACGGGTTTTGTTTTTGGGCTAAAATGAGAACCATCGGTAATCTTAATACAAATTTCTTTTAATTTTTCAACTCTCCAATCTTCAGGGATCGTTCCTATTTCAGTTTGTTTAAACTTCTGATTTTTTATCATGGTATGCTTGATCTAGCAAAAATTACTTCTTTATTATTTTTTTCTATAATTGCCTCCCCCGTGAATTTTTCTCCATCAGAAGTAAAAACAAAATTTGCGATTTTTATTCTTTCTAAGCGGTCTCCATAATATTCTTCAATTCCTATATCTTCGAGATCTTGGAAGATGGCATCTTTTACCTCAAGTGACAACCAATCTAGCCTAAATCTTTTTATTTTTTGATTATAATTATCTTCAAGATATTTTTTAAATCTGGCAGAAAAATCTTTTGAACAAAAATATAAATTCAGTTCTATGTCTGAGGATATCCCTTTTAAGGTGCTTCTCAAAATTTCAAAATCTCCAAGAATTTTAAAATTTTTTCCATTAAAGATTTTATCAATCTCTTCTTGAACTTTAAACCCCTCATCCCCACACATAAAAAAAATATTATCAAATTTCTTTAATTTATTCCAATTAATTATTGTTTCCCAAATAACCGTGTCTTTAAATCCGGCGTCTGAATTCTTTGTTTTCTCATTTAGTATTTTTCCTTTAAATGGGGGTTCTCCTTCCTTAGCCCTATTCAATAGCCTATCAAACATCTTTCTTTTATCCTTTTCTTTAACTTCAATTATTTCCACATTATTATCTTTTAGAAAATTTTTGATTAGTGGGAGAAGATGTTTTGAACATTCAAACGTTTCATCTGGTAAAACAATTTTACCAAAGTCCGAACAAGGAAGTTTACACAATCTTTCTTTTATCCGAGGAAATTCTTTAATATCCCCCCTATATTGGTCTATTTTTTGATGAACTAATTCGTCTAATACTAATTCAGGGATTGCAAGAGTGATATATTCAGAAAGATTATTCTCCACAATATCTCTTTTTATCTTTGTAAAATCTAATCCAAAATCAAAAACATCATATCGTAACCCTCCATAGATCATGCTTCTTATTTTATTAGAGTCGAAAATAATTAATATTTTTGGCGGCGTATATTCTGTCTCCATCGTTTTAAACCCCCCAGCCAATCACCTTTAAATTTTTCTTAATCTCTTCTTCTAGCTTCTTACTTTCTTCAAATTGTTCACTTAAATTTCCCGTTAATCTTTTCATCTTATCATCAAAAGGTTCTCCATCGTCTTCAACGTCTTCTGTACCAACATATCTTCCCGGTGTTAGAATAAAATCATTTTTCTCGATGTCTTTTAATGATGCCGATTTACAAAATCCAGCAATATCTTCATATTTTCCTTTTTCTCCTCTCCAAGCATGATAAACCTCTGAGATTTTTTTAATATCTTCTTCAGTTAACTCTCTATGCCTTCTATCAACCATTTGTCCAAGATTTCGAGCATCAATAAACAAGATTTCTCCTTTTCTAGTTCTTTGCCCGTGATTTCCCTTATCTCTTGTAACAAACCATAAACAAGCAGGAATCATAGTGTTGTAGAACAATTGTGAAGGCAGTGCAACCATGCAGTCAACTAAATCGTCTTGGATTATCCTTTTTCTTATTTCTCCTTCTCCAGATGTATTTGAGGACATAGAACCATTAGCAAGAACAAAACCAGCTATTCCTCCATGAGAAAGATGATATATAAAATGTTGAACCCATGCAAAATTAGCGTTTCCTGTTGGGGGCAACCCATATTTCCAACGAACATCATCTTTTAATAAATGCCCATTCCAATCAGAGTCGTTAAAAGGAGGATTAGCCAAAATAAAGTCAGCTTTCAAGTCTTTATGCTTATCATCGTGAAAACTATCCCCCCACTGAATATTTGACTCAATTCCTCTAATAGCCATATTCATCTTACATAATTTCCAAGTAGTGGAGTTTGATTCTTGCCCATAAACCGAAAGTTCTCCTTTTCTTCCACCATGCTCTTCTACGAATTTTTCAGATTGAACAAACATCCCCCCAGAGCCACAGGCTGGATCAAAAATTCTTCCTTTATAGGGTTCAATCATCTCAACTAAAAGTTTGACGATACATCTAGGGGTATAGAATTGCCCACCTTTCTTGCCTTCAGCATCTGAAAACTGACCTAAAAAATATTCATAAACTCTACCTAAAAGGTCTTTTGCTTTGCTTTCTTTATCACCTAAACCAATTGTCCCAATTAAATCAATTAATTCTCCCAACCTAGTTTTATCCAATGCTTCTCTTGAATAATCTTTAGGCAAAACACCTTTCAGAGAAGGATTATCCCTTTCAATAGCATCCATTGCATCATCAACAAGTTTTCCAATTGTAACCTGTTTCGCATTTTTTTGTAAATAACTCCATCTAGCAGAAGGCGGAACCCAAAAAACATTTTTAGCTTTATATTCATCCATGTCTTCTGGATCTCCTTCAGAATCATTACTTATTTCTCTAAATGCCTCTTCAAATGAGTCTGAGATATACTTTAAAAAAATTAAACCTAAAACAACATGCTTATACTCTGCAGCATCCATATTACTTCTGAGTTTATCTGCTGCTTGCCAGAGTTTTTGCTCAAATCCTAAATTGCTGTTTTTATTGTTTTCTTCCATGCTTTATCGAGAATTCAAAACCTTAAAATCCTTTCTATGTCACTTATAAGATTTATTCTATTTTGTCCCATAAATCTTTAAATATCTCCCCTACATTAATTAAGATGGCTAAGGAGAAAACTCAAGTAGGAAGTCCTATTAATTTTAGAGGGATGATGTATAAACCGATTAATGAACAGGGGGTTGTTTATCTCTTCGGATTAGTCGCTGAAGATTTAAACATTAGAGTTGAAAGTATACAACAAGGTTATCCTGATTGCACAGCAATAAGATACTTGGGAAAAGGCAGGTGGGAAAGAATTAACATAGAATTTGAATATAACAGTAGTAATTTTATTCAACATGGGCATGATCCCCAAAATTGTGATGTTATTGTTTGTTGGAATGATGATTTAAGTGAAGAGCAAAAAGAACATTTGAAAAAACAAGGAGTTGAAGTTATTGAACTAAAGTCAGAGATTGGGGGTCTAGAGAATACACCATTAGAAGATCCAGATCAGGTAGAGATTAAAGAAGATGAATATGAATTATCTTATCATATTCATTCAGACTGGGAGAAGACAAGACAATTATTTGAATTACTTGATAAAAAAATACAAGAGATAAATCCAGAGATTTGGAGGAAGATTTCCAAAAGTGCAATTACTTATTACTCCCCCGAAAAAGTTTTTATTTATATGCACCCACAAAAACAAGGCATTAAGATGTATCTTTTTACAAATGCATTAAAAATTGATGAAGTAGAGGTCCCATATTCTGATGCACTTAAGTGGGGGAGAGTTCATTTTGAAAACATTGGTCAAATTGATAAAATTATAGAAGTTGTAAATAAATCACACAAATTAATTAATCAAGCAATAAAAGACGGGTTGAATACGGGCTGGTTTGCAATTCCAGAAGAGCCATGGTATAAAAAAGAGGGATTTAAACCAGTTGAAGCTGAAAATGCTGAACAAGAAACAACAATAACAGGATCATCTTTTGCTACACCATTTATAACATCTAGTGGGGCATTTGTTGTTTAAAACTTTCTATTCTTTAACTCCCCCACACCATTCACCCCCCTTTCTTCGGGCATGCTGAATTTGATAGCTTTATCGCATTATTAAAGATTTTCTTTATTTATTTTAAAACCTAAAACATCCATGCCTATTTGTTGTGCAGATTCTTTAAACCCCTTGTCATTAGAACAAACTACTTCCACACCATCTTGATTATATGACAAAACGATTTCTGAGTCTGGGTAGTGGCAATCAATGTCTTTATCTCTGCATTTATTCTCAAATTTCTTTCGTTCTTTTTGGTTTACATCTTCACACGCAAAAAAGATGTCATTTTTTTGCATAAATTCGTCAACTTCTTTTTTAATCTCTTGTTTATTCTTATTCGGGCTTGTCTTCTTTATGTAATTGCCCAGTTCTTCAAAACATTGTTGATGGGCGTAAATAGAGTATCCTAATTTTCTATACTCATCTAGAGTTATTTGTGATTTAAATAATTCAATAAAAACATTAGAATCAACCCCCAACTTGACTTCTTCTTTATTCTCGCTTTCATACTCAAAATGCTTTATTCCATCAATTATCTTTGTTTTTATTGGCATCTTTATTCTTCCCCTCTCCCACTTTCCCACACCATTCGCACCCCTTCGTGGGACACTCCCCATTCAAAAGCTCAAGTGCCTCTTTCCAAACTCGCTCTACTATCTTGATATTTACGTCAATCTTGACTAGATTCGTATTGAAGACAACTTCTCCTGTCTCTAAAACTTCTTTTGGGTGATAGAATAACAAGAAAGAATAATCTTCTGTTTCGTGCCCATTCTTTCGCAAAAGAAAATTGTAGATATTCTGCTGCAGCATATAATGTTCATGGGTGTCTTCTTTTAGAGGATATCCGCGGGTTTTGTAATCCAGGACAACTAGTTTGTCTCCACAAACTAAAATATTATCAACAGCCCCATGGAGAATGTTCCCCTGTTCATCTGTCCAGGCAATTCCCTTAAGATTGTTTCTCCAGAGATTCAATAAAGTCTTGTTATTGAATAATTTCATATTTTTGCAATGCACGTGATCTCTTATTTCAGGAGGCAAAGTTCCTTTCTCCATGAACTTATCAAAATGTTTTTTAAGAATTCCGTCCATGCCACTTGGAAGACTCGGAAATATCCCTGCTGGTCTGCTCCAGACCTTATGTTGTGTAAGCCAGAAACATCTTGGGCATTCTTGCATCAAGTTCAAGCTTGAGGGGGACAATTTGAATGGCATAAAAATACAAGAATTAAGGAGTTTTAATGTTTTTGGTTTTCAATCTCTTTTTGTATATGTTCGGGGAATGGTTTTTCATGTGTCCCATAACCTAATTGTTCGCGAAGTTGTTGAATTCCTGAGTTCCAATCTCCTCTAATTATTTTATGATGTTTAAATTTTAAGTATTCTTTATTATGATCTTCCTTAGGAATTGATATTAAATTCCATAATTCATCATTTAATGGGTCATTATCAATATGGTGAATTTCTTCGTTATCTTTTAATCCATATTTTTGATAATAGATATGTCTATGAAGGAAATATTCTTTACCATTTTGGAATTTTATTTTTAGATTACCTGAAGATGAATCATAATAAACTTCACTAGATCGACCATTATATCTCTTTTTATATTTTTCAAGTTGCCTTTTAATATAATTTTCATAACTTCCATCTTCAATCTCTTTCCCCTTTGTTTTTATTTCATCTTGTTTTATTTGTAATCTCCTATCTTTCTCTCGTAATTCCCCTTCTATTTTTATCTGTTTATTTCTCCATGAATTAAGTTCATTTTCAATTCCTTGATATTTTTTCTTTAATTTTTTTAGTTCTTCTTCATACCTCTGTTTTGCCTCCCCGCGAGAATCCCTCAATTTTTTTTGTAAAAGGACAATCTCTTTTTTTTGATTATCTTTTTCACTTTCTAATTTTTTAATTTCTTCTTGTGATTCTTTAATTTTATTTTGTAAAGCTTGAAGTTCTTTCTCCAAGGACTCTTTTTCTTTCTTTTTTTGTTCTATTTCTATCCATTTTTTAATTACTAGTAACCAAAGAATAAGTCCAACAATAAGGAGAGTTAATATTATAATCATCACATAAGCCCACCAAGGCATTGGTTTTCCTTTACAAACATTATTTTTTTCAATCCCATATTTACATTCTGTTTCACAAAAATAAGGTTCATTAACTTTACTTCCAGATATATCACAACAAGAATTATTTTTAGTTAATTGAGATTTACATTCCCATTCACACATGTATGCTTCTCCAACTTCTTTAGTTGAAGGAGCCAAACAAATTTCATCGTTACAATTCAATTTCCCGTATGGTTCACAAGAAACATTTTTTTCATGTCCACAAAAACCCGCGATATTGCAAATACTAGAACCACACTCAATATCTAATGAACAGGCTTCTCCATCATCTTTACAGGGTTTTCCATTTGGGCAGATTTTACAATTTATTCTACTTTCTGTAACCTCTATAATCTCAGAAGTGATTTTATTTGGTTCAATAAAAGAGTACTTGATTTCTCCAATACCACACTGAACAAAAGAACTACAAGAAGCCTCGTCAGTAATAAGCTCATTAGATTGTGGATTTAGGGTGATGACTAAATTTCTATTCAAATGACCACCATTATAACCGGGATTGTCTGAAAAACGAATGTATGTTAAATTTAAAGTAATTGATTCTCTTAAATCATTATATATCCTAAATGAGGGGTTTATTCCTGAAGTTATTTCTTTGATATAAACTAATTGAGATAAATTCAAATCATATCCCATAAAATCTCCATTATGATAGAAAACCTCTTTTTGTACAGGATAAGATTCATTTTCTTGATATTGGCACGCATCAACAAAAGAAATAGCTAAAATTAAGAATAAAAAACAAAACAATAACCTATCTAATTTCATGAAGCCTCTAGAGAAGGGAGATATAAAAGAGTTTTGGTTGTTCAAGCTGCTGCTAACCCTGCTAGATACTTGCCAGGGTCTTTTGTGTCAACGATATTGTCAAGTGCTTGGATAAAATCCTTATAAAAAGCAAAGATTCCTTCAGGACCGTGGACTTTAACATTATAAGAGCGGAGCGTTAAACCCGTAAATTCATATCTCTTAGAATCAAATGAGATTACTGGAATTTTTCTTTCAAGTTTTTGTCCAAGTCTTTCAAATGCACCCATTACTTGTTCTGGGTCTTGTGGATTTTCTACTAAAGGAAGTAGAACATAAGGCCTTCCAAATTCTAAAAAATTTGCAGGACCTTTTCTTATATTATCATCTCCTGTGATCAAATTCTGTCTTACTTCATTCATAGGATAAACATTCCAGTTTTTGTCATAAAGTTTTTTAAGTATAACCTCTGCTGTTTCTGGGTTGTATTGTTTGAAATCCATTTTTAAGATTAATTTCTTATCTTTTTAAGTATTATCGTAGTCAAGAACAATATCTACTTTATGAGCTGTTTGAGGGATAAAATCCTTTCTATAAGCGTGTATAAATGGGGTTTTAGAGATTGCTAAGGAAACAAAAACGCCAGATGCATTTAACATATAGACTGAAAATCCTTTCTATCTTTATGTTTTAGTTATGGCTGATTTTGAGCGATTGTTTAAAACAAAAATAGGAATGATTTTACACTTACCGTTAGATGTGTGCATAACACACACATTTACTACAAACTAAAGCAGATATAAAACCCTTTCGCCCAAAGAAAAAATTATTTTCTTCTTCCTGCCCAAAAGGGACATTAATGAGAAGTCATAGAGGAGAAAACTAAAAAAACTTCCTGCCCAAAAGGTAACAACATTTAAACCCTTTTCTTTAGAACAATAATCCTTAAAAACAAGCCAAACATGTCATAAACATGGCGCTTTCGAGATGTGCACAATGCAAAAACCCGATAACTGCAGGAGAAGACTCTTTCTGCAGGAAATGTGGCAGGCAGTTAAACTTGCACCCAGTCAGTCCACCTAGCTTAGTGAAACATCAAGAACCTTCTACTATGCAAAATACAAGCACCTTGGCGATTCTTGCACTTGTTTTGGTCTTTGTTGTTCCTATAGTGGGTTTTATTCTTTCATTCTTCGCATTAGCTGAATTCAAGAAACATCCAAATCTTAAGGGAAGAGGTTATGCTTTGGCAGCTTTTATAGTGCCCATAGTTGCAGTACTAGCTATATTGATATTCATCCTGATCAGAACTCTAGTTGGTTAAAAAACCCTGATGATCTCTTTGATGATACTTGCACCTGCAGACTTATTCTATATGTGTTATGATCGGAGTGAGAGATTGTTTAAAACAAAAACAACTATGGATTTGCACATACAGACTTAAAAGGTTTCTTCTTGACTTCGCAAGAGATAAGTGTAAATTATTTAGATTTTATTTTTGATTTTTGTTTTCGAAGAATTTTTGAAAAAGTTTAGAAGACTAGGGGCGTAATATCCTACAACATAACTCGCATTAGCAAAGTCAAGTTTCTGCCATAAGATTTAAATACTATCTTATATGTATATATATAATATACATCTAGATATAATAAACGACTGTAAATTAATGTTAAAAATGCAAATTTTGAAAAAACAAACAAGTAAAAATCTTGAATACAATCCAACCCTTGGGTCTGTTTTAATGGTAGAGGAAACAATACAAAAATACAGCCAAGAATATGGCAAGTACCAATTATGGAAGAAACTCCCTAGAAAAATCATGTATCAGACATACTTAGTTATCCTCGATTATCTTGTTGCTTCTGGCAAGATAATGATAGACAAGGACGGCTGCGTTTTTTGGACATGGGACCCAGAAGGAATCAAAAAAATATTAGCTTCTGGAGTAACAATCAGATGAAAGAAATTTTAGTAGTTTTTGCAAATCCAAGAATAGAAGCGAATTTTGAATCTCTAAAAAACAAAAAATTTCAAGACAAGAAACTTTACGAATACATTTCAAGGGTAATTAAAGAGTTAAAGAAAAATCCTTCTATTGGAACAAAAATTCCTCGAAGTCTATGGCCTGAAAAATAGGTCAGAGAATATGAAATAACTAATCTTTGGAAATGCAATCTTCCCGGTGCTTGGAGGTTGATTTATACGATAAAAGAAGATGAAATTAGGATTTTTAATATAATCTTAGAGTGGTTTTCGCACAAAGAATACGAAAAAAGATTTAGTTATTAAAAGATTTTCTTTATCAGATTTCGAGAAAACAACTATGAATTTACACTTACAGATTGATGTGTGTGGTTGATTTATAATTCTATTCTTCGCCGAGTTTCGAGAAAAAACGTGAATTTTCGAAAACAAAATTCATTCTAACACATAACCCTCTATAAGTTGTATTCTGATATTATTGTTCTCTGATTTCGCGTTCTTGAAAACCATGTTGAATACTGCACTTAAAGACGTAGGTTCTTAATTGGAGTTTATTTCCTTTCCGAGTTTTTTGAAAACCTTGATAACATTTACACCCACAAACAGAATTTAAATTTATTTCTCCTTCAGCATCTTTACTGCAACTTTCTTGAAACCCAATTTTTCATAGAACTTGATTAATTTGTCTTCGTATATAGAATCTGCTAGCAAGGAGATTCTATTACATGATTTGACCCTTGGAATGTTAAGGAAGTATGTCATGAGCATCTGGCTGATGTTTTGATTCCTATAATCTTTCCTTATGTAAATTGAATCTAACTCACACAGGTCCTTTGCTTTTTCTATTTTAAAAAATAGGAAACCCAGAATAACTGATTTGGGTTTATATTCAGCTAGAATTATTCTATGGTCTAGAATTGCCTGTTCAATCTGTTTAAGGCTATAGGGCGCCATGTCGTAATCATTTCCTTCTGTTGTCCAATCTCTCTCTAGTTTTTGGATTGTTTTTGCGTCTGCAATCTGGGCATATTCAATAATAATATCTTCTTCTTTGATTTCCATATGGTTATGAGTTAAAAGAAGTATAAAAACCCTTTTAGAACAATAATTCTTATAAACCACGAAAAACAAACACAAACATGACAAAACCAACAGCAGAACAGATTTGTGACAGTGCTTTTCAAACATTATATCAAAGAGGAGTAAGGCAGGATTATGGGGATTTTAGGGATTTTGCAATTATCCGAGAAGATGGTTTTTCACTGCCTCCTCTTAAGGGCAATGGACCAGATGCTCCGCATGAATTCGAACACTATCTGTTTGGAGAAGATGGACAAGCAAGAGAATTAAAAATAGATAATGTTGCGTTTTATTTTCGTGAAAAAGAGAGAATAGAAAAGCCAATGTACAGTGATAGCACACATGTAATTCCCAATTCATCAAAAGGAGTTAAACCTCTTGGAAAACTTCTTGAAGATAAAGGCTATGTTACCCTAAGTGTTAATGGAAAAGTAGTTCGAGTAACTAGGCCGCATCTAGGACATGTTAATTCAACAACTGGATTTGCATTAGAGCCCCAGGAAGCTTATTCTTTACCTCTCCATGAATGGAAACGTGCTGAAAAACTCCATGTGATTTATCGTGGAAAAGATAGCGTGTTTGTTGCATTAGGATATTGGTCTTTTCCTTATCCAGAAGGACCAATTAAACATCATCCTGAATTTTTAGACTGAATAAAAAATATAGAACTCTTTCTTTATCATTACTACTAAGTGACTATAATAAAAACATTTATAAACCACAAAAATACTTAGTTATTATGGGTAACGCAAGATTAGTAAAGAAACAAGCAAAGAAACAAGTACTAGAAACACTAAGACGAGAACAAGTAGCTAAAGTAGCTGACTCAATAAAAAAATTCGCTCAAGACGAGGGTTTGCAAGTTGTAGATGCTCGTGACTTTTTCAAAGGTATTGAAGAACTTTATCTAAAACCTTCTTTAACACAAGTAGTTGAAGAAGAAATGCCACAACTCCTTAAAGCAGATCCTAACTTTTTCAAGACATATGGAATTAATCTGCCTGAAAATTTGGAAACTTATCTTTCTGATTTATACTCTTCTCGCGGAAAAAGTTATTTAAGAAGTGTTCTTCACAGCGCAAAAGTCAGATTCAGACATCTTCATTTTCACCTAGCAGAACATCCAGATAGAAAAGAATTATACAACACTATCCGCGAATTTAAAAAGATTCTTGATGGAAAATATATTCGGACTTAATTCAAGAAACCTTTAAATCCTTCAGGGAAAAAGCTTTTTCACTAAATCATCTGAAAAAGCTCTTTTTAGAACTTGATGCATTCTTGCACCATTCTCTTGATAAGGATAAACAAAAGCTTCCCCAGGAGAAGTTCCAGACTCAACCCTAACAACAGCAAGATTTCTATAAGGATGATTCAATTCACTAAGTCGATAGTCTCCAGAACCTGTTTCAAATCTAAGTGTTTTATGCAATCTAGTTAATTCAGGTGAATCTTCTGGAGAAATTAGAGTCAAGATTAAATTGTCCTTGAAATCATCTACTTTAAGATCAATTAAAGATTCTTTGATAAGCTTAACACAAGCATTTAAGCAATGATATTTCTTGATCCTTTTTTCAAGTGCTTCTTGTTCTTTTCTTGATTCATCTGATTGTAAAATCACTGGAAAACTAAAATACTCCCTAGAAGGCAAAGCAAAATGAAATGCATTTCGAGCAAAATTTACTGCATCTAAAGCTGGGGAAAACTTTTCCCAAAGCTTATAGCCAAGTTCAATAGATTCAGTTCCATAATATCTAATTTCTAGTTCTTGAGAAGGCCCTGCAGGAGAGAAAGTATTTTCTTGAGTCACAAAGCGATTATGTGTTCTTGGAATTTTTAATTGAATGTTCGGAGAATCAGATAATCTGACAGAATAATTAAGAGGTTCTTTTGAATGAATGCAAGCATATGCCCGGTTTTGTGTTCCCTTTTTCATTTCAATAGTCCCGCTATTCTCACTACTAGTCGCACTAGTGCAATTAATCTCACCAGAAATAAATGCAATTGTTTCCAATCTAGGATTCAAGCCAGAACCTGACTGGGTTGTAACTAAAACAGGCACATCTCCTGAGCTAAGTGTATCTTCCAAAATCCTAAGGGACTTTATCCAGTTTTTCTCAGTTACAAGAAGTTGCTTTTCTTTTCTTTTATCTATTTTAATTAATAAAATTCCGTGAACCATAATCAAACACATAAAATTTATTTATAAGTATTTATGTGATTTTTTGAGTATAATACAAAAAGAAAAATAAAAAAGAAAAAAATAAAAAAAGCCTAGTTTAACGTGTAATCAAAATAAGTTGCCCAATTCTTCCCTGGAAAATCTGAACCATCAGCCCAAGCAGTTTCTGTTTCGTTTCCACAAGTAGTTTCTTCAGCTTGTAGTGTTAAACCTAATTCATGCATGCCGCCGCCAGTCCAAAATTCTTCTACAAAAACATCCAATCTATTTTCACCATTTTGAAGAAGATCGTTTGATATTTCTGGAAAAGTTCCATCCATATGCCAACCATCTGTTTCAGGAAATATGGTTCTATTCTGGGGTTGTGTTGCTCGTCTTTCCATGCCCAAGAAATGTGTACGTGGTGGGTCAAGCACTGAAATTGTGCCCCCCCAAAAAGTAAGATTTCCATTCATGAAGACATAAACATTATCATTCATGGGTATAACACTTTCATAGCCAGGATTTGTTGAACCTAATGCAGCCTCTGTTATGTAATATCCTTCTGGGATATTAAAAGTTGTTTGAAATCTACGTAAATCAGTGCCAGTTTTAGAAGGTTTGCCAGGTTGGGTGCATCTCCATGAAGACCAATTAATATCGCTTCTTGTGCTGTAATTTGTAAAATATTGGTTTGATGTCCCGCCATCCCAAACAGACATATTGGGGTCAAGTGAAATAGCAAATCCTTGTTCTTTAGTCCACTGAGCACCATAGCCTGGATAAACACTAACATTTTCTTCTGAACTTCTTTGCCAGGTCAATTCAGGACTAAACGAAAATGATTCTGTTTCACAATTCTTAACAACAGCGTGAGCTGCAACATAAACCTGTTCGCAGTTAAGTGAAGATAGTGGGATTGCATAATCTACTACAGTCACAGCAGGATCATATGACTCAGAATATTCAAAATGTCCTGGAATTGGATTTCCTCCACCCTTGCCTTTTTTATTTGCTTGGGTTTGT